>JBKBLP010000011.1:0-78831 GCA_046296275.1 Roseinatronobacter sp.
GGGGCGGCAAGCCCCCCCGCCCCTTTCACACTTGCAGCACCGAACTGACCAGCAATTGCGTATAGGCATGCGCAGGATCATCCAGCACCTGGTCGGTCAGCCCCGCTTCCACCACATGCCCGCCCTTCATCACCATCAGCCTGTCGGCCAGCAGCCGCACCACCGCCAGATCATGCGTCACGATCACCGCCGACAGCCCCATCTCGCGCACCAGCCCCCGCAGCAGGTCCAGAAGCCGCGCCTGCACGCTGACATCCAAGCCCCCGGTCGGTTCATCCATGAACACCAGCCGCGGCCCTGTCACCAGATTGCGCGCGATTTGCAGGCGTTGCTGCATGCCCCCGGAAAACGCGCGCGGGCGGTCGTCGATGCGGTCGGCGCTGATCTCGACCCGCTCCAGCCAATCCACCGCGCGCGCGCGGATATCCCCATAATGCCGCGCGCCCACAGCCATCAGCCGCTCGCCCACATTGCCGCCTGCGCTCACGCCCATGCGCAGCCCGTCGCGGGGATTTTGGTGGACATAGGCCCAATCGGTGCGTGACAACATCCGCCGTTGGGGTTCCGCCATGGCCAGCACATCGCGCAGGCCGTCGGCACGGGTATCAAAGATCACGCGCCCGCTATCGGGCGCGATGTGCCCCGCCAGACAGCCTAGCAGCGTGGATTTGCCAGACCCGCTTTCCCCCACGATCCCCATCACCTCGCCCGGCCACAGGTCGAAGGACACGTCCCCACACCCAAGCTGCGCGCCATAGGTTTTCGTGACCCTTTGCACAGACAGAAGCGGTGTCATGCGGCCTCCTCCGGTGCGCGCGCGCCCTTGTAACCCGCCGCCACCCGTTCGGCGCAATGATCCGTGTCCGAACAGACATACATCCGGCTGCCCTTGTCGTCGGTGATGACCTCGTCCAGATAGCTGCCCTCATCGCCACACAAAGCGCAGGCATGGGGCGCTTTGCCGGGGTCAAAGGGGTAATCATCGAAATCGAGGCTGACCGCGTCCGTATAGGGCGGCAGCGCGTAAATCCGCTGCTCGCGGCCCGCGCCGAAAAGCTGCAAGGCAGCCGAGCCCGACAGCTTCGGATTGTCGAATTTAGGGATGGGCGAGGGGTCCATCACATAGCGCCCCTCGACCTTGACCGGATAGGCATAGGCCGTGGCAATCGCGCCATTGCGGGCGATGTCCTCGTAAAGCTTGACATGCATCAGCCCGTAATCTTCGAGCGCGTGCATGCGCCGCGTCTCGGTCTCGCGCGGCTCCAAGAACCTAAGCGGTTCGGGGATCGGCACCTGATAGACTAGGATCTGTCCTGCGGTCAGCGCGCGTTCCGGGATGCGGTGGCGTGTCTGGATGATCGAGGCATCTGCCGTGTGGGTGGTCGTGGCCACTTGCGCGGTTTTCTCGAAAAACTTGCGGATGGAGACTGCGTTGGTGGTATCATCCGCGCCTTGGTCGATGACCTTCAGCGTGTCCTCTGGCGTCAGGCAGGCCGCCGTCACTTGCACGCCACCCGTCCCCCAGCCATAGGGCATTGGCATTTCGCGGCTGGAAAACGGCACCTGATAGCCGGGCACCGCGACCCCTTTCAGGATCGCGCGGCGGATCATGCGTTTGGTCTGTTCGTCCAGATAGGCGAAGTTGTACTCGCTCACAGCAGCCCCCTTGCCACCAGCGCCGCTTCCAGCGCGTTGGGTGTGGTGAACAATTCCGCCTCCATCCCAAAGCCTCGCGCCCCTGCGACATTCTTGGGGCTGTCGTCGATGAACAGGCAATCCTGCGGCGCAAGGCCCGCGCGCGCGCACAAAAGCGCGAAGATGCGCGGATCGGGTTTGAGCAACTGCTCGCGGCCCGAGACGATCGTCACGCCAAAGGCCGTACCAAGGCGCGGATGGGCGGCCACGCCCACGGGCCATGTTTCCGCCGACCAGTTGGTGATGGCGTGGATTGCATAGCCCCGCGCGCGCAGACCGTCCAGCAAGTCCCAGGTGCCTTCGATGGCGTGCGGAACGGCCAGCGCGTAATTCGGAACATAAGTTTCAAACACCGCCCGGTCCGCAGGGTCTGCGATTTCCTGCGCCAGATCTGCGAAGCGCTCGCCCCCATCCGCGCGTAAGTTGAGCGCCGCGAAATTCACCCGCGCGATGAACGCCTCCGCCGCGTCTAGCGACCCCAAATCAGGCGCGAAGGCCCGACGTGCATCCCACTCGATCAGCACTTTGCCGATGTCGAAAACCACAGCCTTCATTCTGTCCCCCCTGCGCGCAATTTGCGCACCAGTTCCAGTTCTGATTGAAAGTCAACGTAATGGGGCAGCTTGATATGCTCCAGAAACCCCGAGGCTTGAATATTGTCACAATGCATCAGCACGAATTCGGGGTCCTGCACAGGCGCGCCCACGTTATCTTCGCCCAGTTCCTCCCACCGAAGCGCGCGGTCTACCAGCGACATGGAAATGGCCTTGCGCTCGGATTGGCCAAAGACCAGCCCATAGCCACGTGTGAATTGCGCGGGCTGCGTCTTGGTGCCTGTGAATTGGTTGACGGTTTCGCATTCGGTGACGGTGATGCAGGCAATCTCGACCGGGAAGCCCAGTTCGGGAATGTCGAGTTCCACCAGCACTTCGCCAATGCGCAATTCGCCCACAAAGGGGTGCGTGCGCCCATAGCCGCGCTGGCTGGAATAGGCGAGCGACAGAAGGAACCCCTCGTCCCCCCGCGCAAGCGCTTGCAGGCGCAGCGCGCGGTTTGCGGGCAGTTCCATCGGCTCGCGTGTCAGGTCGGGCGGGGTTTCATGGCCTGCGGGTTCGGGTTCGAGCAACCCCTCCTCTCCCAAGAAGTCGGACACGCGGGGGAGGGGGCCAAGCGGAGTGTCGATCTGTGGCGCCTGGGGGGCCACGCCATCGGCGGCCAGAGCGAAGTCGAGCAGGCGGTGCGTGTAGTCAAAAGTCGGCCCCAGCACTTGCCCGCCCGGCACGTCTTTGAACGTGGCAGACACACGCCGGACGGCGGACATCGCGCTTGTGTTCAGCGGATTAGACGCCCCCAAACGAGGCAAAGTGGTGCGATAGGCGCGGATCAGGAAGATCGCCTCGATCATATCGCCGCGCGCCTGTTTGAGCGCAAGCGCGGCGAGGTCCGGGTCGTAGAGCGAGCCTTCTGCCATCACGCGCGCGACCGCAATCGCCAGTTGCTCGCGGATTTGGGGCAGTGTCAGCGCGGGCGTGCTGGGGTCGCCGCGCCGATCTTCAGCGAGGAATTGGTGAGCATTGTCGATGGCGCGCTCGCCCCCTTTGACGGCCACATACATCAGGCATCCCCCACAATCGTGCTGCGCGGCAGGCCCGCAATCTGCGCGCCACAGGTCAGGAAGGTGTCAAATCCCAGTGGGAAACGCGCGCGGTTGGCCCTGAACGCGGCGGTTTCCGGCAAGGACAGCGTGGCTTTGCCATGGATGCCGGGGCCGCGCAGGGTCGGGCCGGCGGGGGTCAGCGCAGGCATCTCGACGATCAGCGTGGCCGCGCGGTCGGGGTATTCAGATGTGCCGATTGCGAAGCGGCTGACAGGCTGCAAAGCGTCCCATGTCCCGATGGCGAAGGCAGCGTCCTCGGCACGCACAAAGCGCGCGCCTGTGTGAAAGGTCAGCCACCCGCGCACAGCGTCGCAATCGAGCGCCCCTGCCAGATGCACAGGCGTTGTGGGGTCCAAAAGCACCAGTGCCGCGATGCCAGCAGCCTGCGACAGCGGCGCGGGCGGGGTGGCACCCCCCAGCGTGACAATGGTGCCGGGCTGCGAAAGGGCCGTCAGGAGCGCGCGAAAGGCGCGGGCGGATTGGGCGGGGGCATTGGTGAAGCCACCTTCGAGCGTCAGGGTCATTCCACGTCCCCCCGGACCATGGTGAAAAACTCGACTTTCGTCGCCGCCGCCTTGCAGGCGCGCAGGTCGCGGGCGTCCTTTTCCGCTTTGGCCAAGGGGGCCAGCACAGTTGCGCGCACCCCTTCGGCGGAACCCGTCTGCAACAGCGCGTCCAAGGCTGCCGCGCGCAGCGCGTGGCCCTTGTCGCGGCCCTGCACATGGGCATGGCCTACCGCGCCACAGTCCAGCCTAAGCGAGCAGCGCGTGACTGTCACCTCGCCCAGATTGAAGGGTGCGCCGGTCCCGCCCTGCCGCCCGCGCACCATGACGGTGCCAATCTCTGGCCCGCGCAGCAGGGTATGGGCAGGCAGGTCCGGGAAAAGCTGCGCGAGCAGATCAGTCGGCGCTCGGGCCAAAAGGCCCATATCAGCGGCGCGGGGGTTCTGGGTGGACATATCGTTCATTTGTCTATACTACTATACAACTAGACATATCTCTATACCCCCTTGCTGCAAAGTGCTAGTGAAAGTTTCATGACAGACGCCCCCCTCTGGTCTCAGATCGCGGATGCCCTGCGCGCGGACCTGTCGGCCATCGCCCCCGGCACCAAGCTTCCCACCGAAGCGCAACTGGCCGCACGCTTTGGTGTGAACCGCCACACTATCCGCCGCGCCTTGGCCGCACTGACCGAGGAAGGTCTTGTCCACACGCGGCGCGGGGCAGGGGTCTTTGCTGCTCTTCGGCCGCTCGATTACCCGCTCACCCGCCGCCCGCGGTTTCATGCGGCGCTGTCCGCCACAGGCCGGATGCCGGGGCGACGCGTGCTGGATTTGCAGTCCTTGCCCGCAGATGCCGAGATGGCCGCGCTCCTTGATGTGCCCGAGGGTGCCCCGATCCTGAGGCTGGAAGGGCTGAGCCTGTCCGAAGGCACTGTCATCGGCCACTTTTGCGCGACATTTCCACCAGCCCGCGTGCCGGGGCTAGAGGCTGCATTGCGCGCCAATACCAGCATAACCGCCGCCTTGGCCGCCTGCGGGGTGCAGGATTATGCGCGCGACTGGACCCGGCTGACTGCCTTGCGCGCAAGCCGCTTGCTGGCCCAGCACTTGCATCTGGCCCCCGGCGATCCGGTCTTGCGCAGTGAAGCGCTCAGCCGCGATGCACAGGGGCGTCCCATTGAACACGCGATCACGCATTTTGCAGGCAATCGTATTTCCCTGCTGGTGAAACCTGAATAATCGTCACACGATTGTCACGCGCTGCGCGTAGCCGGACGACCTGAACGGAGACTTCCCATGCCCCTTTTGCCCCCTCTGCGCCTGATTGGCGCTTCTGTGCTGCGTGATGGCGCGCTTGTGGATACGGACCTGTCGCTGGCCGAGGGTGCCATCACCGACACGCCCCCCGCGCGCGAGATTGACTTGTCGGGCTATCTGGTCCTGCCCGGCATCATCGACCTGCATGGCGACGGGTTCGAGCGGCACTTGTCCCCCCGCCCCAGCGCGCCTTTCGACAAGCGCCGGGCACTGATGTCGGCGGCCTCGGAACTGGCGGTCAACGGGGTCACGACAGCGTGGCTGGCCCAGAGTTGGAGCTGGGAGGGCGGCTTTCGCTCGGGCACGGCAACGCAGGACTTGCTCGCGGCTTTGGACGCTGCGCGCGAAGAAATCGCGCTTGATATGCGGGTCCAGATCAGGCTGGAAACGCATGTGCTGCCCGAACACGACGCGGTGCGCGCGGCTGTTGCGCTTTACGGGGTGGATTATGTCGTGTTCAACAACCACCTGCCCGAGGCCGTGGAACTGGCCGAACACCGCCCGGACCGCTTTGCACAATGGGCTGCCCAACAGGGCCGCGACGCCGCCACGCTTCTGGCCATCGTGCGCAAGGCACAAGAGCAAGAGCCGGATGTCGCCGACGCCCTGCGCAAGCTTGCAGCCGATTTTGCTGCGCTGGGCGTGCGCATGGGATCGCATGACGATGCCACAACTGAGAAGCGGGCGTTTTTCCGTGGGATTGGCGCGCAGGTCTGCGAGTTTCCGACAACGGTCGTCGCCGCCGAAGCCGCGCGCGCGGCAGGCGACCCCGTGCTGATGGGCGCGCCGAACGTCGTGCGGGGTGGCAGCCAGTCGGGCAATATCGCCGCGACCGATCTGGTGGAAACGGGGCTGTGCGATGGGCTCGTGTCCGATTACTACTACCCCGCACTGAAACAGGCGGCTTGGGCGCTGACGGACCGGGGTTTGCTGGATTTCGCGCGCGCTTGGGGGATGATTTCCACCAATGCCGCACAAGTGGGCGGGCTTACGGATCGCGGCAAGCTGGAACCCGGTCGGCGCGCCGATATCGTGGTGATGAACCCCACGACACGGCGCGTCGAGATGACCATCAGCGCGGGCCGCGCCGCCCATATCTCGGGCGAGGTGGCGCGGCGGATTTTGGGGTGATGGGGTCAGCGCGCCTCATACAGGTCCAGAAACGCCTCTGCCTTTAGGCTGCGGAAATCGTTTAACGCTGTGCGCAACGCCGTGTGCGACCAGTCCCACCATTCAAGCGCGAGCAACCGCTCGGCCACGTTATCGGAAAACCGCGCGCGCATGGGCTGGGCAGGCACGCCTGCGACGATCAGGAACGGGGCCACATCCTTCGTCACAACGGCTCCGGCGGCCACAATAGCACCGATGCCGACATTCACCTCTGGCTTGATGATAGCCCCATGCCCGATCCAGCAATCGGCACCCAATGTCGTGCGGCGAGAGGCGCGATGGGCGAAGAAGGCCGGGTCGTCCTGTACATCCTCCCAATAATAACTGGAGCGATACAGGAAATGGTGCTGCGCGGCATGGGTCCACGGGTGATCCGTCGGGCCGATCCGGGTCATGGCGGCGATGTTGGAAAATTTGCCGACAGTGGTGTTGGCGATATCCGCAAGCCGGTCGCAATAGGCGTAATCGAGGAATTCCGAATTCACCACCCGTGCGCCCTGACCCACCTCGCAATAGGCCCCAAAGGTGGAATTCACGATCTCGCTGTCAGGATGCAGATAGGGAGCATCTGGGTGCAGTTTCACAATCATTCGCTCTTGATCAGTTTCCGCCGCAGCCACCCTGACAGCGTGTCTCTCGCAATAGCAAGCAGGATGATCAGGATCATTTAATACGTGACCTTTCCCCAATCCTGCGTGGTCTGGATGGCTTGGGTCAGCATCAACCCGATCCCCCCGCCCACGATCGCGCCAATGATCGTAGCCGAGCGGGTGTTGAATTCTCGGAAATACAGGATCTGACTGAGCAGCACTGGCATCACCTGCGGAATGACACCGAAGCGGAAGCGCTGCATGGCATTCGCGCCAGTGGATTGCAGCCCCTCCACTTGCTTTTTGTCAGTATTCTCCAACGCTTCCGAGAACAGCTTGCCGAACGTGCCCGAATCCTTGATAAGGATCGCCCGCGCCCCGGTCACCGGGCCGGGGCCGAAGGCGCGGCTCAGGATGATCGTGAAGATCATCGCATCAACCCTGCGCACGAAGTCGCACAGGCGCCGGACTGCGAAGCGGATCGATTGCGCGGGCGTGAAGTTCTGCGCGGTCATGAACGCCAAGGGCAGCGCGAGCGCTGCGGCGCCAATCGTGCCAAGGAAAGCCATGAGCGCAGTTTCCCCGATAGCCCAGACCACATCGCCGTGCCGCCAGATCGAGTTATACTTGACATCGCGCACAACGGCCTGCCAGTTGGGCAGCTCGGGATGCACCTGCGGGCCACCGAAGGCTGCGCCCAGCACTTCGCTCCCGGTCAGGCCGTAGAAGCGGCTTTGGGTGTCAAAGAAGAACAATTCCCAGCCATAGAAATAACGGAACGTATCCACGCGCGAGCGGGTCACGACATGCCCCCCGGAGAGCGTGATCGTCACCCGCGCGCCGTCACGGGCGATCCAGTCGAGGATTTGATCGTCGGTGAAGGACGCGCGCCGACTGCCTTCGACCGAGACAGTCATATCGTTGCGGCGATTGTCCTGCGTAACATGGACTTTGTAGCTGATCGCATCCGACAGCAGGATCACGGCATTGTCCATCTTGGCCCGCTGGGCAAGGCCCGGAATGTCGAAAGCCACGAAGATATAGGCGAAATAGACAGGGATCACCGCCGGCATGGCAAAGGCAATGGCCCGTTTGCGGGCGAAGTTGCGCAGCGTTTTCTCGCGCAGGTCGGTCTTGGCGAAAGCGTCGATTGCGGCCATCACGCGGCCCTCCCTTTGGTCAGGCGATTGCGCAGGAAGCTGGAGGTCTGGTCTACCACGACAATCGTGGCAAACAGCATCAGAAAGATCGCGGCGGCTTCGTCAAATTTGCCTTGGCCAAAGGTTATGGCATTGCGCAATTCCGCGCCAATACCACCTGCGCCCACAAAGCCCAAAATCGCCGAGGCGCGGATGTTGATTTCCAGCCGCAGCAGCGACTAGCTCAGGTACTTGGGCAGCACTTGGGAAACCACGCCCAACCACGTGCGCTGCCATCATGTCGCCCCCAGAGGCCAATCCGTCGAGCGGCTTGAGGTCCACGTTTTCGTTGACCTTGGAAAACAGCTTGCCCTGTGCGCCTGCGGTATGAAGCGCGATGGCGATCATCGCGGCAACGGGACCACCGCCCAGAATGAAGATCAGCACCAGCGCGATGACGATTTCAGGGACCGCGCGGAACACGTCTGAAATGCGCCGCGCCACGGGGATGAAGCGTGGCCAATAGGCCAGCCCCCCGTGCCCGCAAGCGCGAGCGCTGTGCCCAGAATGCAGCCCAGAAGCGTCGAGAGGAGCGCGATATTGACAGTTTCCACCAGCACTGAAAACGCGCGGACAGCATGGCCCGGCATGTTGGCCGCGTTGCGCCATGCTTCTGAAATCAGGCCGCGCGGAAAGTCGAAAATCCGCGAAATGCCTTTGGAAAACGTGCCGACATTGTGCCCTTCGGCAATCTGGAAGCCAGAGACGAAGGTGACAACGAAGGCCAAAAGCATGATGCCGCCATACATCCGCGAGCGGCGGGTCAGGGCGAGGTAATCTTTGCGGATTTCAACCATGCGGTCAGATGCAGCCAGGAAAGTGGCCATGATGCCTTCCTCAATGCAAAACCGGATGCCGCGAGGGGCGGCATCCGGTGACGGGGCAAAGCTCGGTTTAGTTCATCTGCGAGCGACGCACAGCGATGATCGTCTCATAGGCTTCGTGGCCGATGGGCTGGAAGCCTGCGGTTTCACCTGCGGCCACACCATAAGCGCAAGTCGGGTCTTTTTCGTGCAAGTTGGCCATCAGGTCGATGATTGTGGCGTCACATCCTCGGGCAGCGCGTTGCGCATGGTGACCGGGCCTTCCGGGATTGGGGTCGAGCGCCGGATTTCCACGAGGTCGTTCATATCCACGATGCCCGGATCCGCCGCACGGCGGAACGCGCCCGAATTGTAGCCGTCCGCCCAGTCGCCCATGCCGTCAGCCTCAGCCAAGGCCGCGTCGAAATCGCCATTCGACACACCAATGATCGATTGCTCGTGACCGCCCGAGAACACGATCTCGCCGAAGAATTCGCCGGGCTGCATGGAATAGCCCTGCCGGGGCAGTTCCACCAGCGGCACCAGATAGCCAGAGGTCGCGTTGACGTCAGCGCAGGCGGATTACTTGCCTTTCATGTCGTCGAGCGAGGTGATGCCGCTGTCAGCGCGGGCGAAGCCGATGGAATGGTAGTTGAACGAGCCATCGCGGTTCGTTTTCACCAGCACGGGCGAGGCCGCTTCCGGGTCAGCGATAGCGATTGCTGCATAGGCGGATGCCCCCAGCCAAGCCAGATCAATGGTCCCACCCAGCATGCCCTGGATCACGCCATTATAGTCAGCGGGCGTGAACAGACGTACCGGCACGCCGAGGGCTTCTTCGGCATAAGCGCGGAAGCACTCGTTCGAGGCCAGACGGTCCCGAAAATTCTCGTCCCCCAGCAGGCCGATATTGAACTGGATGATGGATTGGGCCTGCGCCATGCCGGTCAGGGCCGTGGTCAGGACAAGTGCCGCAGCAAGCGTCTTTATCGGGTCATTTCGTTGCGATGAAAGGCCCCTTGCGGGGCAGGGAAAGGATTATTGGGCGGCTTCCAGCACACGCTCGACCACAGGGATCGCGGTCGATGTGGTCGCTTCATTGAAGCTGTCATCCGCGCCGTAAATCTCGCGCGCGACATCCGTGGTCAGGTCGCTCGCCGGGCCGTCGAACACTCTAATCCCATCGCGCATCTCGATCACCCGGTCGCAATAGCGCCGCGCTGTGTCGAGCTTGTGCAAGTTGGCGATCACCATGCGGCCATCCTCGACATTAATGCGCTTAGGCGTGTCCATCACGATTTGCGCAGTCATCGGGTCAAGGCTGGCGATGGGTTCGTCAGCCAGAATGATCTTGGGGTCTTGCAACAGCGCGCGCGCAATCGCCACGCGCTGTTGCTGGCCACCCGAGAGCGCCTCGACCCGCTTCGGGGCCTGTGTTCGGCAATGCCCGGACAGTCAAGGATATCGAGAGCCTTTAGAATGTCATCCTTGCTCCAGAGGTTGAAAACCGTCTGGAATGTCGAGCGGCGGTTCAGAATGCCATGCAGAACGTTCGAGACGACATCCATCCGCGGCACAAGATTGAATTTCTGGAAGATCATGGCGCATTGGCTTTGCCAAGCGCGGGCCTCGGCACCCTTCAGCGCCAGAATATCGCGTCCAGCAAACAGGATTTGCCCGTCCGTGGCGTCGGTCAGACGGTTGACCATGCGCAGGAATGTCGATTTCCCGGCACCCGAGCGGCCAATGATCCCCACGAATTGCGGCCCTTCGATCTGAAAGGACAGTGCATCGACCGCGCGCTTTTGCCCGAAAATCCGCGATACGTTCTTGACGTCCAGCATGACACCCTCGCGTATCAACATCCTGGGCGGTACGGGGTCTGCATGACAGAAACGTGATGCTTTGGCGACAGTTTGGTTGCGCTGCGCCGGAAAATGCGCCGCAAGCGCTGCGATGCGTTACGTTTTTGTCGTCATGGCAAGTGGCGCGCACGTTCAGCGCCCTTGTTCTGGATCAGGGGGCGGACATAACAGGGTGAATTGACCCCGCATGGCGCGCAATGCGGGACGTGGCCGCGTGTTCCTGAAAGTATGGTGCCCGGGGGCGGAATCGAACCACCGACACGAGGATTTTCAATCCACTGCTCTACCCCTGAGCTACCCGGGCACGGGTCTGTTTTCCAACAGCGCGCAATGTTTCGCGCGGAGTAGCGGCTTCTTATGCGACTGGATTTGCACTGTCCAGAGGGCCGGGGAAAAAATCGTCAGGCGTCGTCATTCTTCGGGTCAATGTCCCCGCGATCCGGGTCGGGCACAAGGGGTGTGGGGATCACGTAATCCTCGCGCAGCCAGCGCGCGAGGTCCACATCGGCGCAGCGTCGCGAGCAGAACGGTTTGTAGGTTGCGTCCGTGGCCTTGCGGCAGATGGGGCAGCTCATGGCGCGCTTTTGCCCAGAACCTGCGCGAGCGTCATGCGGTCGCGTTTGCGCGTTAGTTCAAAGCACCCCAAGGGTGTCCAGCCCGCGAGCACTGTGTCGCGCCCATCACGGCGGAACGCGGCGCGCAGGGATTGCTCGACAATGTGGCGCTCTTTCTTGGGGAAGGGGGCGAAGTCGATCACCACTTGCCCGCCCAAGCCCCGCAGCCGCAATTGGCGCGGCAAGTCGCGGATCGTGGCGATATTGGCCTTCAACCCTGCGGCAGGGCTGGTGTCAGAACCTGTGTTCACATCCACTGCGACCAGTGCGGCAGTGGGTTCGATCAGCATGTGCCCGCCACCGGGCAGGCCCACGCGCGGGGACAGAAGCCCCTCGATCCCTTCGATCACGCTGTGGCGCGCGAAGCTGCCGGGCTGGTCGTCGAGCAGATCGGGGGCAGGCCAGTCGCGCCACGCGGCCATATGCGCGCCCGGCGCGTCCAGCAGCACTTCGGGCGGGCCATCGGTATCAGCGAGCACCTGCTCTGCCAAGGCGCGCATTTGTGCGATGTCGTCGGTGATCTGGTCGTCGTCCGCCTCCGCGCAGGCCGAGCGCAGGATCAGGCCAAGTGCTGCGTCCGCCCCGGCCATGCCTGCGCGTGCAAGTGCGTCGAGTTCTGCGCGCAGGGCGTCATCCTCGATGCTGCGCGAAATGTTCAGCCCCGGCGCGCCCGGTGTCACGATGACATAGCGGCTTTTGAACAACAGGCGGGTGGAAACGGGCAGTGCCTTGCCATCCTCGGGCAGGCCTGTGACTTGCACGAGCACATTGCTCCCCGGGCGCAGCCCGTCTGTGGCGCGCAGGAAGCCCGACGCGCCACCGGGCAAGTCCACAAACGCCCCGCCCAGACCTTTGACAGGCCGCCCCAGCCGTCCCCGCAGGATCGTGTCGGGGGCGAGCACATCGTCGGCCGGGTCGATCACCAGATCCTCGATCTGGCCATCCACCATTAGCACAGCCGCCTCGCGGCCCCGGAACTGGTCGAGTGCGATCACGCTGCCCTTCATGCGCCCCCCACAGGATAGCCCGCTGCTTGCAACAGTGCGGCGGTTTCCGCCATGGGCAAGCCCACGATGCCGGAATACGACCCTTGCATCCACGGAATGAACGCGCCCGCGCGGCCCTGAATGCCGTAGCCGCCTGCCTTGCCCTGCCATTCGCCCGAGGCCAGATAGGCGTTCACCTCTGTATCCGACAGGCGCTTGAATTTCACCGCACTTTCCTGCACCCGCGTCCAGACGCGCGGCCCGCGCTGCACCGCGATGCAGGTGATGACTGTGTGCCGCCGCCCGGACAGGGCATACAGGAACCGCGCAGCTTCGCCCTGATCCACAGGTTTGCCCAAGATGCGCCGCCCCAAGGCCACGGTCGTATCGGCGCACAGCACGATGTCATCGGGCCCCGCGGGCGTGGCATCGAGCTTTGCGCGCGTCACCCGCGCGCAATAGGGGCGCGGCAATTCGCGGGGCAGCGGTGTTTCGTCGATATCGGCGGCCATAATCGCGTCCGGCACGATGCCCAATTGCGCCAGAATCTCTTTCCGGCGCGGCGAGCCTGAGCCAAGGATCAGCCGCACGTTGTCACTTGAAGCGATAATTGATCCGCCCCTTGGTCAGGTCATAGGGGGTCATTTCGACCTGAACCTTGTCGCCCACCAGAACGCGGATGCGATTTTTCCGCATCTTGCCTGCCATATGCGCATTGATCTCATGGCCGTTTTCCAGCTCGACCCGAAATGTCGCATTGGGCAGGAGTTCCTTCACGACGCCGGGGAATTCGAGCAGTTCTTCCTTGGCCATGGTCACTCCATCTTGGTTTCACGCAGGTTTTGCGCTGTGCGGCTAAATGCGCGCATCGGGCGGGTTTTTCAAGCGCAGAATCGGGGTCAGGCGCGTGTGACAGGGGTCAACAGGCGGTTTTTCTGCTCATGCCAGTGCCGGTGGTTCAGCACAGACCCGTCCGCGCGCACATTTGCAATCTGTGCGCGGCTGACTTCCGCCACCGCCCAGCCGGGGGAGTTGAGCGGCAATTGCGCGAGAATGCCGGTTTCGGGAAAGCCCCGGTCGGGAGGGCCATAGATCGCGGCGGCGCCTGTGTTCATGTCCACCGCCGGGCACCATTCGGCCGGGCCGATCAGGGGGGCATGGACCACGACGCATTGGTTTTCAAGCGCCCGCGCCATGGCCCCCACTTTCACGCGGCTGTAGCCTGCAAGCGTTTCGGTGCAACTCGGCGCAAGCAGGATTTCTGCGCCCGCTTCTACCAGCGCACGGCCCAGCAGGGGAAATTCGCTGTCATAGCAGGTGACGATGCCAAGGGGGGCAAGGGGGGTGTCGAAAACGCGCAAGCCCGCACCGGGCGCGATGTCCCAGATTTCGCGCTCGAACCGCGTCATGATCTGCTTGTCCTGATGGCCGATTACGCCATCAGGGCCATAGAGGATCGCGCGATTGACCGGGCGTGGCCCGCCTGCCATGGCCGGGCCGCTTGCGCCAAGGATATGGACGTTATGCTTGGCAGCCAACGCGCTGTGCAGCGCCATGACCTGCGGCATCCATGCCATGACCTGATGCAGCGCGGCTTCCAGATCGGCGGCGACCTCGGCACCACCAAGGCTGGCCAGTTCCATCGTGGCGTATTCAGGGAAGACGAGCAGGTCCGCGCCTTGGGCTGCCGCATCTGCGACCCAGGCCGTCAGTTTGGCTTCATAGGCCGCCCAATCGGGCAGAAAGTCGAGCGGATAGGCAGCAGCGGCAAGTTTCATAGGGCGCGCATCCAGAATTGCAGGGTCTTGTCTGTCTCATGGTCATCGCCCAGATCGCGCCACGGGAAGCGGGCCGTCACACCGGGCAGGGGGGCATAGCCGCGCTTGCGCCAAAAGCCATCGAGCGGGCGGTAGTCCGCAGGCCGCGCGGGGTGGTCGGGGGCGCGCTGCACCGCGCAGAAGGCGACATGGGTCGCGCCCAAGGTCCGCGCCTGCCCCTCGCGGAGGTCGAAGAAGCGGTGTCCCAGCCCATGGCCGCGATATTCGGGCAGCAGAACCGACTCGGCGCAATAGAACAGCCGCGACAGGTCCAGACCTGTGCCTGCAAAAGCTGCCGGAAATTCGGGGTCCGCGCTCAGGACCGGCAGGCCAGTCGAGGCCCCCACCATCCGCGCCCCGTCGAAGGCCGCGACCACAATCGCGCCTGGCGTGTCGCGATAGACCTGCAAATAGCGCCGCTCATAGTCGAGATCGCCGTCATACAGATACGGCCAGTCGCGGAACACGCGGATGCGCAATGCCGCCAAGTCGGCAAGCCATGGCGCAATCGCGCCCCCAACGAACCCTTCTACTCGGATCATGCGCCTTGGACCTGACGGATCCACTCCGCCAGATTGTAATAGGTCGTCACCCGCGTGATCTTGCCGTCCCACAAAGCAAAGAATGACCCGGCGGGTAGCGTGTATGTCTGGCCGCGCGCCTCTGGCAGGCCGGGATCGGTTTGCAGATAGGTGCCGTGGACGACGAATTCGGCGGCAACCCGCGTGCCGTCGTCATTGGGCAGGATGACGATATCGGTCAGGGTTTCGCGGTAGCTGACGCCCATATGGCTGCAAAACTCGGCAAAGGCCGCGCGGCCCCGCCGAATGCCGCCCTGATTGACATGGTGCTCCACATCGTCGCTCACCAGCGCCAGCATGGCGTCTGTGTCGCCCGCGTTGAACGCATCGAAATAGCTTTGGATGATCGCTTGGCTCATTTTTGCCCCTCGGTTGGTGGCCCGAAGCGGGCCAGCAGGCGGCCTTTGATCTGGTCGCGGGCCTGCCTGTAGGCCGAAAGCTTCGCCTCGCGCGTTTCGCCCACGCCCGACGGGTCCATGACCGGCCAGTATTCCACATCGATATGCGCATAGCGCGTTAGTTCCAAGGCTTGGCGCTGACTGGCAGGCGAGAGTGCCACGATCAGGTCAAACCCGCCCAGATCATCGCCCCATTCGGCCATTTCCTCGAAGGACCGCGAGCGATGGCGCGACAGTTCCACCCCATCCTCGGCGCTGACGGCGATGGAAAACCCGTCAATCTCGCGGTCATTGCGCACGCCTGCGGATTGCACATAGGCACGTTGACCGTAAAGCTTCTTCATGAACCCTTCCGCCATGGGCGAGCGGACAGAGTTGCTGTCGCAGCAGAACAGAACCGAAGTGGGGAACTTGTCCGGCAAGATCAGCCCCCGAAATGCAGCACGCTGACCAGCGTGAACAAGCGCCGCGCTGTGTCGATGTCCAACTCTGCCTTGCCTTCCAACCGCTCTTGCAAGATGCGCGCACCTTCGTTGTGAATGCCGCGCCGGGCCATGTCGATGGCTTCGATCTGGCTGGGGGGCAGGCGTTTGACAGCCTCGAAATAGCTGCCACAAATTTGGTAGTAATCCTTCACCACTTGGCGGAATGGCCCGAGCGAGAGGTGCAATTCATTGAGCAGCGCGCCCGCTTCGTCCTTGACCTCGATAATCAACCGCCGTTCGCGGATTGCCATGTTCAGCGCAAAAGGCCCATCGGGCGCAGGCGAACCGGGGCGCGCGAGCAGTGTGAAGCTGTTATCTTCCAGCAGATCGAAAATCGCGACTTTGCGCTCTTGCTCCACCTCTGGTGTGGGCGTGGGCAGGTTGGTGTCGTCGATGTCAATCTGGCAGATACGAGGCATGGGGGTATTCCTGTGGTCACGCCCCAGTGATGCCCCGTCTGGGGCCTGCGCGCAAGCCGGGAATCTGGGCCGGGAATGTCAGGGCTCAGGCAGACTGAAAGCCGCGCAGCAATTGGCGCAAGCCCACCAGAGCGCCCGCGACGATGCTGGCAAAGACCGGCGGTGCAGAAAAGGACAGGGTCGCCATCGCACTCGCCCCTTGACCAATCGAGCACCCCACTGCCAGCACCCCGCCCACGCCCATAAGGCAAGCGCCCGCCACTTGGCGGCCCAATTCTCGGGGGTCCTCGCAGGCTTCCCAGCGAAAGCGCCTGCGCCAGAAGGCTGCCATCCCCGCGCCTGTCACGATCCCGACGACCGATCCCACTGCGAAATTCAGGCCCCCGGCGCTTGCCGTCATCAGATACAGGATCGTGCGGCCAAGGGTGGAGGTGAAGGTGAAGCCTTCGACCGGGATCGCGTCAAAGGTCAGGTCGCGCAGGATCGAGGTCGAGATGAACGCAAAAGCCAGCGCGAAGCCTACAAGCACGCCCCAAAAAACTTGACGGCGGTTTTCGCGCAGCGGTGCATGAGACAGGCCAAGCCACAGCAATCCTGCCCCCACGGGGAGCGCGAAAACCAAAGGTGGCAAATTCATCATGGTCGATAGCGCATGGGCGAAGCCCTGCGGGGTTTCGGCATCCAGCTGCGGGAAGACCATGACCCGCACCGGGGCCAATGGGCCTGCCAAGGTGAAGAAGCCCGCGACGGCCATGATCATCACGATCAGGAAAGACCGCAAATCCCCGCCCCCCAGCCGCACCAATGCGCCAAAGCCGCAATTCCCGGCCAAGGCCATGCCATAGCCAAAGATCAGCCCGCCCAGAATTGCCGCCACCGGGTTGAAGGCAATCGTGTGATACGGGCTTGCTGTAATTTGCGCGTATCCAAGCGCCTCGGCCATAAACAGCGTGATGACCGCGACGCCCAAAGCAACACCCCAAAGCCGGGCGCGGCGCTGGTCTTGACCATAAACAGCGCTTTCAATGGCCCCCAGCGAGCAGAAATCGCCCATCCGCGCTGCGAATCCGAGCACCATGCCCCCGATAAGCCCTGCTAGCCCCGCGAGAACCGGGGCTGACCATTCCAGCATGTGACGCCTCCACTGACCCTTCGAGCCGCACCCTTATGAGGTCAGTATAGGCGACAGGGCAGAGCGGGTCACGGAAAAAGCGCGGGGACTTACGCGGCGGGTTGAGCGCAGAACATGTCGTAGACGACACCGATCAGGCGCGCGGCTTTGGGGTCTTGCATGGAGTAATAGATCGTCTTCCCCTCGCGGCGGCACGACACCAACCCTTCAAGCCGCAGTCGCGCAAGTTGCTGGCTGACCGCAGCCTGGCGCGATTGCAGCAAATCCTCCAGCTCGGACACCGACTTTTCGCCGTGTGACAGATGGCACAGGATCATCAAGCGCCCTTCATGCGCGAGCGCTTTCAGGAAGTTTGCCGCAGCCTGCGCCTGTTCCAGCATTTCATCCGGCGGCATGGTCGTGCAGGACGGTGCCGTTTCTTGGGTGTCGAAGGCGTGATCTGTGGCGAGTTCCATAAAGCACCATATCGCGCGGCCAGATGGCCTTGTGGTCGGGGACGTCAATCAAGTGCAAGTGATTGAATGTGTAGAGGAGCGCGCCGCAAATACAAGATTACTTGCGCGGCACCGCCAGAGATTTGCCCGAAATATCGGCAAATCGGCACCACTTTGCGCAAGACTTGGCGTAAAATGTTCGCTCTAGGGCATCAATGACAGAACCCGCCCAAGCTTTGGGCGGGTTCAAGTCGTGTCGAGATCTAGCTTCAGGCGTCGCGCGGATCGGTGCTGCGGCCCATGCCGCGGGGATCGTCGTCGTCCTGACCGGCCGAGCCGATATCGTCGAACAATTCCGCGATTTCGAATTCCGCAGCCGCTTCGGCCTCGGCGGCCAGTTCTTGGATCGACTTGCCCGATGCCTGCACTTCGGCTTCTTCCGGCGAGCGGGCGACGTTCAACTTGATCGTCGCTTCGACTTCCGGGTGCAGCGAGATGGTTGCCGTGTGCAGCCCCAAAGCCTTGATCGGCGTGCCGATCACGATCATGCGGCGCTCGACTTTCACACCAGCTTCCGCCAGCAGTTCCGCGACATCGCGCGGGCTGACCGAACCATACAGCGCGCCGCCATCGGATGCCTGACGGATCACGATGTAGGACGTGCCATCCAGACGCTCTGCCACAGCAGCGGCTTGCTTGCGCGACTCGAGGTTTTGGGTTTCCAGTTCGACCTTGCGGGCTTGGAACGAAGCGATATTGGCCTCGGACGCGCGCATGGCCTTGCCTTGCGGCAACAGGAAGTTGCGGGCGAAGCCGGGCTTGACGTTGACCACGTCGCCCATCTGGCCAAGCTTTGCCACACGCTCAAGAAGGATAACTTGCATGTCCAGCGCTCCTTATTTCACAGCGTAGGGCAGCAGGGCGAGGAAGCGCGCGCGCTTGATGGCTTTCGCCAGTTCGCGTTGCTTCTTGGCCGAGACAGCGGTGATGCGCGACGGCACGATCTTTCCGCGCTCGGAAATGTAGCGCTGCAGAAGGCGCACATCTTTATAGTCGATTGCCGGGGAATTCTCGCCCGAGAAAGGGCAGACCTTGCGGCGACGGAAAAACGGTTTGGTAGCCATGATCAATTACTCCGCTGGCAGGGATCAGGACACACGACGGCGCGGTTCACGATCCCCGCGCTCGGGACGGTCGCCCCGCTCGCCACGATCATCGCGCTTTTGCATCTGTGCCGAGGGCAGTTCGGCATGGGCATCGACCTTCACGGTCAGCACGCGCATGACATCGTCATGCAGGCGCATCAGACGCTCCATCTCCTGCACGGCGGCCGCAGGTGCGTCCGAGAGCAGGAAGGCATAATGCCCTTTGCGGTTCTTGTTGATCTTGTAGGCCATCGTCTTGACGCCCCAATACTCGTTGCCAACGAGTTTCCCGCCATTATCGGCAAGGACAGCGCCAAAATGTTCGATCAGCGCTTCGGCCTGTGCGTTCGACAGGTCCTGACGCGCGATCATGACATGCTCGTAAAGCGGCATGTGATCTCCAATCATCTCTGGGGCGCATTTCAAAAGGCGAGGCATCTTTCCGCCCCCGCCTACGAGAGCTGCGCCGACACCATTGCTCGCGGAAAGATTGGGGGGCTATAGTCGGCTTGCCCCCTGCGCGCAAGGGCTTTGCGCGCGCTTGCGCTATCAGGGCCGCAGCTTCGCTTGACTTGAGCCAAGTCGCGGGCGATAGACGATTGAGTATTCTGATCACAAGGGTCACACGTATGGCACATACCCCCCTCGTCACCGCTCTGGGCGGCAATGACACAATCCTGCGCAAAGTTGCGATGGTTCTGTTCGGTTCGCTCCTTGTGGGCATGTCCGCGCAAATCAGTGTGCCGATGTTCCCGGTGCCGATGACGCTGCAAACCTTTGCAATCATGCTGATCGGTCTGACCTATGGCTGGCGCTTGGCCGGTGCCACGATGGTCACATATCTGGGTCAAGGCGCGATGGGCTTCCCTGTTTTCGCCGGTGGTGCTGCGGGGATTGCGCCGCTGGTGGGACCAACGGCGGGCTTTCTGTTTGGCTTCATCCTGATGGCCGTCGCCATGGCCGTGCTGGTCGAGCGTGGCCTGTCGCGGGGCTTTGGCCTGTTTGTGGCGGCTGTCGTGGCAACAGCGCTTCTGTTCGTGCCGGGCGTGCTGTGGCTGACGGCGGCAACACCGCTTGACCTGCAAGGCGCGTTCATGGCCGGCGCTGCCCCCTTCCTTGTGGGTGAGCTCGTGAAGGCCGCTCTAGCCGCGCTGATCGTGACCGGTGCCTTTGCCGCGCTGAAGAAGCGCCTGAGCTAAGCCATTGACATTCAATGCAAAGGGCGGGCCGTCAGGTCTGCCCTTTTTGTTGGTGCAGGGCGGATAAGGCGCTTTCGCACAGCCCATAATCCAGCCACTGACAGCCCGCGCAAAGCGTGCCCAAGTCCCCCGGCGCGACCTGTTCCACAATCCGCGCCTGTGCATCCCCCCATGTCAGCCGCGCCCCTGCCTCTAGCCCCAAGGCTTGCGCGTGGCGGCGGTCGAGCGCGCGGATTTGCGCGTCCTTGACGCAGCCCGAGCCGCGCTTGTGGGGGCAGGGGGCGCAGATGGCGTCGGCTGTGGGGGTAATTTCAAGCGCGACCGCATCGCCCTCTGGCCCACGCAAACGATCAACAATCCCGGCCATGTTGGCGGTGAAATCGTCCGAATAGCCCTTGCCCTGAAAGCCCAGACTGCACATCAGATGGTGCGGGCGCAGGCGGACCGGACCCGTCATTCCGCCCAAATCACTCGGCCGCATGTTTGGGCACGAAACCGCGCGCGATCATGTCTTGGGGGGCAACCGGATATTCGCCCGAGAAGCAGGCATCGCAATATTGCGGCGCGTTTGGATCGCGCCCGCCCGCTTCGCCCACAGCGCGGTAAAGCCCGTCAAGGGACACGAACCGCAAACTGTCCACCCCGATAAAGTCGCGCATTTCATCTTCCGACATGGTCGCGGCGAGCAGTTTTTCGCGCTCGGGCGTGTCCACCCCGTAGAAGCACGGCCATGCCGTGGGGGGCGAGGCGATGCGGAAATGCACCTCTGCAGCGCCCGCTTCCAGGATCATTTCCTTGATCTTCTGGCTGGTCGTGCCGCGCACGACCGAATCATCCACCAGCACAATCCGCTTGCCCCGGATCAGCGCGCGGTTCACGTTCAGCTTCAGCCGCACGCCCATGGACCGGATTTGCTGGCTCGGCTCGATGAATGTCCGCCCCATATACTGGTTGCGCGTGATCCCCATGGCGAAGGGAATGCCCGATTCCTGACTGTAGCCAATCGCGGCAGGCGTGCCGCTATCGGGGACGGGGACGACCAGATCGGCCTCCACGGGGGCTTCGCGGGCCAGTTCCACGCCAATCTGGCGGCGCGTTTCATAGACCGAGCGGCCCCCATAGAAACTGTCGGGGCGCGAGAAATAGACATGCTCGAAGATGCAGAACCGTGATTTGCGCGTGCTAAACGGTCGGCTGGAGTCAATCGCGCCATCGGACGAGATGACGACCATTTCGCCCGGTTCAATTTCACGCACAAAATCGGCGCCGATGATGTCGAGTGCGCAGGTTTCCGACGCCAAGACAAAGCCCTCGCCGATCCGCCCCAGCACCAGCGGGCGCACACCCAACGCGTCGCGCACCCCGATCAGTTTGGTGCGCGTCATCGCCACGACCGAAAACGCCCCTTCCGCCCGGCGCAAGGCGTCTTTCAGGCGTTCTGGGATTGTCTTTTGGAACGAGCGCGCCATCAGATGGATCAGGCATTCGCTGTCCGAGCTGGATTGAAAGATAGAGCCACGCTCGATCAATTCGCGCCTTATGCTGTCGGCATTGGTGATGTTGCCGTTATGGGCCAGCGCCGCGCCGCCCATGGCAAATTCACCAAAGAAAGGCTGCACATCGCGGATTTGCGTGGCCCCTTTGGAGCCCGCCGTCGAATAGCGCACATGTCCGATCCCGATAGAGCCGGGCAGCGATTCGATCACGCCTGCCTTGGTGAAATTGTCGCGCACCAATCCGAAGCGGTGGGCGGAATGGAAGCCCGATTCGGGGTGATGGGTGATGATCCCGCCCGCTTCCTGCCCGCGATGTTGCAGCGCGTGCAGGCCCAAAGCCACGAAATTCGCCGCATCCTGCACGCCGATACAGCCGAAAACCCCACATTCTTCGCGCAGCTTGTCGTCATCGAACGGGTGGCTGAGCATGGGGGCCTCACCTTGGCAGGAAACTTGCGCTCCCTCTAGCGGATCGTCATGGCGCTGTCACGTGCGGAAAGCAACACGAATGCTGTTGCGTGCGCGCGTGCTGCGATCAGCGGCAAACGCTGACCAGATCTTCGTATTTCTGCACCAGCCAATTGGGCGCATTTTCGGGGACTGCGTCGTTCAGATTGCCCGACAGATTGCTGAACACAGCCGCAGAGCGGGAATTCTCGACCACTTCAACCGACCCGCGCGGCACGGCGCGTTCAAATACCAGCAGGGCAACGGCGACCAGAATCACTCCGCGCGCGACCCCGAACAGGAAGCCCAGCGCCATGTCCAAGCCGCCGATGGCAGAATTGCGGATGAAGGACGAAAATAGAGGCGTGAACAGCGACGCGAGTACCAGCGCGATGGCAAAAACGACTGCAAAGGACGCGATCACACCCAATTCGCAGCTATCGCCGAGGAATGACCCCAGATAGGGGATTTCGCGCACAAGGGGCTGTGCCGCAGGGGCGAGGATATAAGCCAGAAACGCCGCCGCGACCCAGCCTGCAATCGCAAGCGATTCGCGCACGAAGCCGCGCGAATAGGCAAGGATCGCCGAAACGACGATGATAACCGCGACGCCGCCGTCAACGATGGTGAAGCCTTCCATGCCGCTCTCCTGCTTTGGCCCAAACTGGCCCGATGTTACCCTGCACCAAATACTTGGCCGACCACTTGCGCCAGATCGGGCATTTGATCGACCTTCATTCCGGCCACATCGACAGGCTTGGCCAGATGCGGCGCGATTGCAGCGCAGAAACCAAGTTTTTGCGCTTCTTTCAACCTGTTTTCCGTCTGGCTGACAGGGCGCAACGCCCCCGACAGGCTGATTTCCCCGAAAACCACAGTTTCGGGCGGCAAAGCCACATCTTCGCGCGCCGACAGCAGCGCGCAGGCTACGGCCAGATCGGCCGCCGGTTCACTGACACGCATCCCGCCTGCCACATTCAGAAACACATCAAGCCCGGCAAAGGGGATACCGCAGTGCGCTTCCAGCACGGCCAGAATGGTCGAGAGCCGCGCGCTGTCCAATCCCACAACGGTCCTGCGCGGCGTGCCAAGGGGGGAGGGAGCGACCAACGCCTGAATTTCGGTCAGCATGGGCCGCGTGCCCTCGACGCCCGCAAAAACCACGGAACCGGGCGCGGGCGCGCCGCGCTCGGACAGGAACAGGGCGGACGGGTTGGCGACCTCAGCAAGCCCCGCGCCCGTCATCTCGAACACGCCGATCTCATCCGCCGGGCCGAAGCGGTTTTTGACCGCGCGCAGGATGCGGAACTGGTGGCCGCGCTCGCCCTCGAAGTAAAGGACTGTGTCCACCATATGCTCGACCACGCGCGGGCCTGCAATCTGGCCTTCCTTCGTTACATGGCCCACGATGATCACGGACACGCCACGCCGCTTGGCGAAAGTCACAAGTTCATGGGCCGAGGCGCGGACTTGGCTCACCGACCCCGGCGCGCTTTCGACTGAATCAAGCCACATCGTCTGGATCGAATCGATCACCACCAGATCAGGGCGCTCGGTGTCGAGCGTGGACAGGATGTCACGCAGGTTGGTTTCCGCGCCAAGCTGGACAGGCGCATTGGCCAGCCCCAGCCGCAGCGCGCGCAAGCGGACTTGGGCGGCGGCTTCCTCGCCGGAAATATAGAGGCATTTCAGCCCCTGGTCCGCAAACGACGCAACTGCCTGCAACAGAAGCGTGGATTTGCCTATCCCCGGATCGCCCCCCACCAGAATGGCCGAAGCTGCAACCAAACCCCCGCCAAGCACGCGGTCCAATTCGGCCATGCCGGACGAACGGCGCGGGGGTGGGGCCTCGTCTGCGGCAAGGGACGACAGGGCGATGACCTTGCCTTTGGTTACGCGCGTGCCGGGGCCGACTGAAAGCGGCGCTTCCTCGACGATCGTGTTCCAGCCGCCGCAACTGTCGCAGCGCCCGGACCATTTGCGATGGACCGCGCCGCAAGCCGTGCAGGTGAAAGAGGGAAGCGCTTTTGCCATGGCCCGCTTATCGCAGCCCCGCGCTAGGGCTGCAAGTCACCTGCAACGCGGTGCAGCCGGACTTGGGACACTTCCTGCAAAGCAGCGCGCAGGGTCAGGGTTACATCGGCTTCGGTCAGCGCCGCATCTGCTTCGGGGGTAAGCGCCACGACTGCCTCGACCGTCAGGCCATCGTCGAAATAGCCCAGACCGATCCGCTCGACCCGCACAACTGACGGGTGCGCAAGCGTCAAGGTCAGGATCATGCCCTCGATTTCCGCGCGCAGAGGGGCTGTTTCCGCGCCGAACCCGTCGAAATGCCCGGCCGGTTCAATATGGATCACGACATCCTCCAGCGCGTCGATCTGGCTCAGCGCATGGGCGCGGGCGGCCTCGGCGATGCGGTGGGCCTCTGTCACAGTGATCGCGGGGTCCACCATGACCGACACATCCGCGAGCACCCGCGCGCCGTGCTGACGCATCCGCAAGTCGCGGTGGCCGACAACGCCGGGTGTTTCTGACAGCCGCGCCAGAACCGCATCGCGCAGATCGTCGGGGGGTTGAGTATCGACCAGCTCGACCGCCGCTTCTGCCCCGAAGCGCCAAGCGATCTGCACCAACATGCCCGCAATGATCAGCGCAGCCAAAGGATCGCCCCAGCCGAAACCAAGCTGTGCCGCCCCGATGCCCACCAAAGCCACGATGGAAGACAGCGCGTCCGAGCGGTGGTGCCAAGCATTCGCCATCAGGAGTGCCGAGCCTGTCCGCTTGCCCACAGCGAGCGTGTAGCGAAACAGCCATTCTTTGGCGCCGATACAGGCCGTCACAACCGCAAAGGCCCAAATACCCGGCGGCTCGGTGCCCCCTGACCACAGCCGCTGCACCCCGTCCCAGCCAATTATAATGCCCGTAAAAGCAAGGAATACTCCCAGTGCAAGGGTAGCCAGCGTTTCAAACCGCCCATGCCCATAGGGGTGGTTCGCATCCGGCCCGCGGGCTGCATGGCGCAAGGCCCAGATCACCATGATGTCCGACGCCAGATCGCTTAGCGAATGCACGCCATCTGCCACCAAGGCCGGACTGCCCAGTACGACGCCTGCCCCGATCTTGGCCAGTGACAGGACCACATTGATCCATGCGCCCAGAACGGTGACGCGGCGTTTGGGGTCAGAGGCTGGTTTGGTCATGGCGCACCTGCAGGGATGGCCGAGCCTTAAGCCGCGGCGAATTCTAAAGCAACCCGCCGGGCTTTGCATCGGGGGACTTGTCAGGCTAAGATACTTGCAGTTGATGACAAAGGACAGACCATGCCCCTCGACAAGCCTGCCCTGAAAGCCAAGGATACCCCCGATCTGGGCCGTTTCACATGGGACGACCCCCTGCGGCTGGAAAATTGCCTGACGGAAGAAGAACGCATGCTGCGCGATGCGGCCCGCGATTTTGCGCAAAACGTGCTGCAACCGCGTGTGATTGCTGCCTACCGCGACGAGGTCGCAGCCCCCGAACTGTTCCCGCTGATGGGCGAGGCTGGACTTCTGGGCGCGACCCTGCCCGATGCCTATGGGGGCTTGGGCGCGAACTATGTCACCTATGGCCTGATCGCGCGGGAAATCGAGCGGGTGGATAGCGGCTATCGGTCGATGATGTCAGTGCAATCTTCGCTCGTGATCTATCCGATTTATGCCTATGGTTCGGAAGCCCAGCGTGAGAAATACTTGCCGGGCCTGTGTTCGGGCAAGCTGATCGGCTGTTTCGGGCTGACTGAACCTGATGCAGGTTCGGACCCTGCCGGCATGAAAACGCGGGCGGAGAAAACGGCGGATGGCTATCGGCTGACCGGATCGAAGATGTGGATTTCCAACAGCCCCTTTGCCGATGTGTTCGTGGTCTGGGCCAAGTCCGACGCGCATGGCGGCAAGATCCGGGGCTTCGTGCTGGAAAAGGGGATGAAAGGCCTGTCTGCGCCCAAGATCGGTGGCAAACTCAGCTTGCGTGCCTCCACTACGGGCGAAATTGTCATGGACGGGGTCGAGGTAGGCGGGGACGCGCTTTTGCCGCATGTCGAGGGCCTCAAGGGGCCGTTCGGCTGTCTGAACCGTGCGCGCTATGGCATTGCTTGGGGCGTGATGGGCGCGGCCGAATTCTGCTGGCACGCCGCGCGGCAATACGGGCTGGATCGCAAGCAATTCGGCAAACCCCTTGCCGGCACGCAGCTTTACCAGAAGAAACTCGCCGACATGCAGACCGAGATCACCTTGGGCCTGTTCGCCGCGCTGCAAGTGGGCCGCCTGATGGATCAGGCCTGCGCCGCGCCCGAAATGATCAGCCTCATCAAGCGCAACAATTGCGGCAAGGCGCTCGATATCGCGCGCGCATCGCGCGACATGCATGGTGGCAATGGCATTTCTGAAGATTTCCAGATCATGCGCCACATGGTCAATCTGGAAACCGTCAACACCTATGAAGGCGCGCATGATGTGCACGCGCTGATCTTGGGGCGCGCGCAAACGGGCTTGCAGGCGTTTTTCTGAACGCGCCGCAGAGTATTTGGAGCAAGGTAAAGGGGGCGGGCTTGCGCGATCATCCAGACGAGGCCACGGGCCTTCCCGCCCATCAGCTTGCCTATCTGCGGCTGCGTGAGATGGTGCTGTTCGGCGACCTCCCCCCCGGTACTGCTGTGACGATCGAAGGGCTGGTTGCGACCCTTGAGCTTGGCATGACGCCCGTGCGCGAAGCGATCCGGCGGCTGATTGCCGAGCGCGCGCTGACGCTTCTGGGCAATAGGCGCGTCTGTGTCCCCTATCTGGATGATGCCGCGCTGACCGATCTGGGCTATGCACGCGAAGCAGTTGAGGTTCCGCTGGCGCTTCGCGCGCTTGCGGGCGCGGATGCAGAGCTGATCGCGGACTTGCACAATCTCGATGCGCGGCTCGATTCTGCGATCCGTGCGGGCGATATTCCTGCATATTTACGACTGAACCACGATTTTCACTTCCATCTCTATGCACGCGCGGGCTCGGACGTGCTCGAAGGCTTGGCTGCGCTTCTTTGGCTGCGCATCGGCCCGTCACTGCGCGTGGCCTGTCACGGGCCAGAAGGCACGGATGTGACGCTGCACGAACCCGACCACCACAAGCGCGCGCTTGCGGCCCTCGATGCGCGCGACGCGGGCGCGCTGGAAGCCGCGATCCGTGATGACATCGCCCAAGGTGTCGCCAATATCCGCGCAGGCATTGCCCAAGGGTTGTTCGGCGCGGGTGGAAAAATTTGATCAAATTCCCTTGACGTCGCCCAAAGCCCCGGTATTTTGCGCTGCATACTGATCGGAGCGCACGCCATGACCCTGTCCAACATCCCGCCCACTGCCGAACTTCAGGCCATGGATGCCGCCCACCACATGCACCCCTTCACGGCAAACGGGGCGCTGGGCAAAAAGGGCGCGCGCGTGATCGTGCGGGCAAGCGGCGTGCGGCTGACCGACAGCGATGGGCACGAATTGATCGACGGCATGTCGGGCCTGTGGTGCGTGAATGTGGGCTATGGGCGCAAGGAGCTGGCCGATGCCGCCGCGCGCCAGATGCAGGAACTGCCCTATTACAACACGTTCTTTCAGACGACCCATGTGCCTGCGCTGCGCCTGGCCGCGAAACTGGCGGAACTGGCACCTGGTGATCTGAACCACGTTTTCTTTGCCGGATCGGGGTCAGAAGCGAATGACACCAATATCCGCATGGTGCGTCAATACTGGGCGCTGAAGGGGCAACCCGAGAAGAACATCATCATCGCGCGGCGCAATGGCTATCATGGCTCCACGATGGGCGGCGGCAGCCTTGGGGGGATGGCGGGGATCCATGCGCAGGGCGGCCTGCCCATCCCCAACATCACCCATATCGACCAACCGCATTGGTATCTGGAAGGGGGCGACATGTCCCCCCATGATTTCGGCATCGCCCGCGCGCGGCAACTGGAAGCGAAAATTCTGGAACTGGGCGTGGACCGTGTCGCGGCTTTCATCGCCGAACCCGTGCAGGGCGCGGGCGGTGTGATCATCCCGCCCGAGAGCTACTGGCCGGAAATCCAAGCCATCGTGGACAAATACGGCATCCTGCTGATCGCGGACGAGGTGATCACAGGCTTTGGCCGTCTGGGCGCGTGGTTTGGGTCGCAAAGCTACGGCATCCGGCCGCATATCATGACCATCGCCAAGGGGTTGTCGTCGGGCTATCAGCCCATTGGCGGTTCCATAGTCTGTGATGAAATCGCCCACACCATCGCGCAAGACGAGTTCAACCACGGCTACACCTATTCCGGCCATCCGGTCGCGGCGGCGGTCGCCTTGGAAAACCTGCGCATCTTGCAGGAAGAGGGCATCGTCGAGCGCGTGCGCACCCACACAGCCCCCTACCTCGCGCAGGCTTGGGCAAGCTTGGCCGATCACCCGCTGGTGGGCGAGGCTGTGTCGCGCGGGTTGATGGCAAGCCTTGCGCTGACGCCCGACAAGGCTGCGCGCGCGCGCTTTGCGTCCGAACCTGGCACTGTGGGCTATATGTGCCGCGAGAATGCGTTCCGCAACAATCTGGTGATGCGCCATGTCTATGACCGCATGATCATCGCGCCGCCCCTGGTGATCTCGGAGGGCGATATCGACCTGCTGATCACCCGCGCGCGCAAGACACTGGACGACACCTATGCGCAGGTGCGGGCCGAGGGGATGTGGAAAGCGGCGGCTTGAGGGGCCCATGTCAGTGGAAAACGCCGGAGCGACAGCTTTGTGCGTTTTCTGGCACTCGCCCCCAACCTTAGCATCTCTGCCCCGCGCGGAAAGGGGAAACCCGAAACCCCTTGCCAGCCCCGCCCCCCGCGCTTAGGCTTCGGGCCAACGAAAACACCTGTGGGAGGGTGCCCATGTCCGCCAAGCCTCGTCTTTTGGCCAGTGTTGCGCTGGTCTTTGCCCTGTCGGTTCCCGCATTCGCGCAGGTCGATGGGGTGCTGACCCGGCAATATGACGATGGCGGGATTTACGAGGGCGAGTTCAAGGACGGGCTGCAACACGGCACAGGCACCTACCGCCTGCCCAACGGGTTTGAATATACCGGCGCGTGGGTCGCAGGGGAAATCGCGGGGCAGGGTGTGGCGCGCTACCCGTCGGGCGCAGTCTATGAAGGGGCGTTCGCGGCGGGTCGGCCGGATGGGACAGGCAAGATGACCTTCGCTGATGGCTCGACCTATGAAGGCGCGTGGGTCGAAGGCGCCATTCAGGGCCAGGGGCGGCGGGTCTTTGCCAATAATTCGGTCTATGAGGGCGCGTTTGTGGCCGGGCAGCCGCAAGGGGTGGGTGTGCTCAACCGCCCCGATGGCTACCGCTACGAGGGCGATTGGGTCAATGGTCTGCGCGAGGGGATGGGGCGGATCACCTATCCCGATGGGGCTGTCTATGAAGGCCAGATGCGCGCTGATCTGCGGCATGGGACAGGCACGCTGACCCTGCCCGATGGGCTGCGCTATGAAGGGTCGTGGGTTGACGGCCAACTTGCGGGCGAAGGCGTGCTGACCCAGCCCAATGGCGATGTGCATACGGGCAGCTTCGCGGGTGGTCTGCGCGAGGGGCCTGCGCGGGTGGTGCAGGCCGATGGGCTTGTCTTCGAGGGCGCGTTCGTCAATGACCTGCGCGAAGGGCCGGGGACGCTTTCGGACGGTCGCGGGTATATCTATGAGGGCACCTGGATCGCAGGCCGGATCGAGGGCACGGGCCGGCTGCAACAGGCCGATGGGTCGGATTATCAGGGCCAGTTCCGCAATGGTCTGCCCGATGGGCGCGGCACGATCACCTATGCGGATGGCTCGACCTATGAAGGCGATTGGCTGGAGGGGTTGTTCCACGGTCAGGGGCGCGCTGTTCATGCCGATGGTGCCGTCTATGAGGGCGGCTTTGTGCGTGGACTGGCCGAAGGCGAGGGGACGCTGACCTTCGCCGATGGGCGCGTCTATCAGGGCGGCTTCCTGGGGGGTGAGTTGCACGGGCAGGGCGTGCTGACCTTTCCCGATGGGTCTGTCTATCGCGGTGGCTTCCTCGAAGGCGCGCGTCATGGACAGGGCCGGATCGAGCTTGCCGACGGGTTCAGCTATGAAGGCGACTGGGTCGCAGGCCAGATGACCGGGCAGGGGATTGCGACCTATACGACCGGCGATGTCTATGAAGGGGAGTTCGTTGGCGGGCAACGCATGGGGCGCGGGGTGTTGCGCTATGCCTCGGGTCAAGTGCTGTCGGGTGACTGGCAGGACGGGCAGATTATTTTGCGCGATCCTGAATAGGGCGTGCTGGTAATAAAAGAAAAGCCCCAGCATCCGCTGGGGCTTTTGTGTTTTCCACGTCATGTTGAGACAGGCTTACCGCCCGAACAACCCCCCGGTCATGCGTGAGAGAATTCCGGGCCGCTCTGGCGGCGTGGGCGACAGTGCCGGTGCGAGGGCCGCCACAGACAGCGGCGGGCCGCCAACCCCTTCGGTCACGACGGGGGGCACAGCAAGCGGATCAAGAGGCACGGGGGCTTGCACAATTGCCAGCGGCATCGGCATGATGTCAGGCGGTGCAAGCGGCGCAGGGCGCACTGCCGCGCGCGAGGCCAGAATGCGGATCGGGGTGCCGATGCGGACCATCGCATAGATGTCTTCCATCTCGCGGTCGGTCACAGCGATGCAGCCATCTGTCCAATCGCCGCGCGCATTGGGAAATTCCGGGCCGCGCCCATGGATGAAGATATCTCCGCCCGGATCCCAGCCATTCTCGGCGGCAAAAGTGCGGTCGGCGGCGTTCGGGTAGTCGATCCCGATGGACAGGTGGAAGCGGCTGTTGGGGTTGCGCCGGTCGATCAGGTAATCGCCTTCGGGTGTGCGCCTGTCGCCGCGCCGTTCCTTGTGGTTGAAAGGATTGCCGCCCAAATCGACACGGAAGCTGCGCAGCATCCGGTTGTGGTGCCACAATTCCATGCGCCGCTCGGCTTTGTAGACGATGATTTGCGTCACCTCTGGGCCGTTATAGGTGCGAAACTTGCTGCCGGAGGAACACGACGCAAGCGCCGCCACCAGAAGGGCTGCGGCAAGAAGGCGAAGAAACTGCATCACTGCCTCGATGTTTTCTTTTGCCTGTGCCAGAATCGTGCGATTCTGCCAAGTAAAACCCGTGGGCTTTCACGAAGCTGTCAGTCGGCGCGGCTTTGTGCCCGCTCCTGTTGCAGTTGCGCTTCAATAGCACTCAGCCGCGCCAGCACTTCATTGCGGTAATCATCCGTTGCCTTGTTGCTTTCCTCGGCATGAGCGTCTTGCATTGAATTCACGATCAGACCGACCAGCAAGTTGACCACTGCAAAGGTCGTGACCATGATGAAGGGCACGAAAAACGCCCAGGCATAGGGATATTGCCCCATCACAGGGCGCACGATCCCCATGGACCAGCTTTCGAGCGTCATCACCTGAAACAGCGTGTAGGCCGAATTCCCCAAATCGCCGAACCATTCGGGAAAGCTGTTCTTGAACAGCTTGGTGGCCATGACCGAGCCGATATAGAAGATCATCCCCATCAGCAGGAACACGGACCCCATACCGGGTAGCGCCTTCAGGAAGCCTTCGACCACGCGCCGCAGGCTTGGCGTGACGGATACGACCCGCAACAGGCGCAGGATGCGCAAGGCGCGCAACACGCTGAAAGTTTGCGCACCGGGCATGAGCGAGATGCCCACGATCAGGAAGTCGAAAATGTTCCAGCCGGATTTGAAGAAGGCGAGCCTGTGGGCGTAGAATTTCAGCACCAGTTCCGCCACGAAGATCGACAGGCAAATCTTGTCCAAAAGCAGGATCAGGGGGCCAACCGCGCCCATGATGGCATCGGATGTTTCCATGCCGAGCAAGACCGCGTTGAACAGGATCACCCCGACGATCCCGTTGCGCACAAGTTTCAGGTCCAGAAAGTCGGCGACGCGCTGGCGGCTCAAGATGCTTCCTCCGAGGGTTGGTGGCGCGGATATGCTACCGTGTGAAGCTGGCTGCAAGCTCCACATGGGGCGAGAAGCGGAATTGGTCCACCATCTGCACCCAATTCAGGCGAAAGCCCGCTTGTGTCAGGATGCGGGCATCCCGCGCGAAGGTCACGGGGTTGCACGACACTGCCGCGACTGTCGCGACCTTGGACGCGGCAAGGGCCTGCATCTGCGCCTCTGCCCCTGCGCGGGGCGGGTCGATCACCACGGCGTCGAACGCGGCCAGTTCATCGGGCAAAAGCGGGCGACGGAACAGATCGCGCGCTTCGGTCGTGACGCGCTTCAAGCCTGTCGCGCCCCGCCAGCCTGCATCGAGTGCGGCCAGCATGGGTGCGGAGCCTTCGACCGCATGGACCTGCGCGCGCTCGGCCAAAGGCAGCGCAAACGTGCCGCAGCCTGCGAACAGGTCCGCCACCCGTGCAGCCCCGCCCACAGCCTGCGCAACTGCCGCTTGTAACGCGCCTTGCGCCGCTTCGGTCGCTTGCAGGAACGCGCCGGGGGGCGGGCAGACCTGCGCGCGGCCCAATCGGTGCAAAGGCGGGCGCGACAGGGCCACAACCTCGTCCCCCCATGTCAAGCGCGCAAGCCCCGCGCGTCCGGCCCAAGCGCCCAGTTCCGCGCGCATGACCCCGTCGGCGTCCTTGCCGCCTGTCACATGCAGATCGAGCCCCGTATCCGAACGGGTTAAAGCCAGTGCCAGTTCCCCCTTGCGCGAGCCGAATTCGGCGGTCAGCTCGCGCAGAAGCGGCAGCGCGCCCACCAGATCGGGGTGCAGGATCAGGCAGCCCGGCACATCCGTAACCACGTCAGATGCGCGCGCGTGAAACCCCACCAGCGCGCCTTTTTTCAGCCGCCGTCCTGCAAAGGTCGCGCGCCTGCGCGCGGCAAGGGCCGAGGTATGGGCGGGCAGAAACGCCGCGTCCAGCCCCTGCGCGGCGAGGGCCTGCGCAATCACCCCCTGTTTCCAGTCGCTCACAAACCCTTCGCGCGCGTGCAACAGCGCGCAGCCCCCGCAGGATTTGTAATGCGCGCAGGGCGGCTTGATCCGGTCCGGGGACGGCGTGACGATGCGCGGCGCGTCTATCCGGTCGCCCGAAATGTCCCCTTCGATAACCTCACCGGGCAGGGTGCGGGGGGCGAAAACGGGGCCGTCCGCAATGCCGTCCCCCTGATGGCCCAGCCGGGCAATCGTGATCAGGCGCTCAGCGACACTATTCCCCTGATCCGTCATCGGCATCCACCCCCAAAAGCCCGCCCGATTGCCGCGCCCAGAACCGGGCATAGGTGCCCCCCTTGGCCAGTAATTCGTCATGGCTGCCTTCTTCGATCACGCGGCCATGGTCAAGCACGATGATCCTGTCAAGGCGCGCAATGGTGGACAGGCGGTGCGCGATGGCCAGCACTGTTTTCCCTTCCATCAGGGGTTCCAAGGCCGCTTGCACAGCCGTTTCGACCTCGGAGTCGAGGGCGGATGTCGCCTCGTCCAGCACCAGAATCGGCGCGTTTTTCAAGAAGGCTCGCGCCAGCGCGATACGCTGCCGCTGCCCGCCCGACAGCCGCACGCCCCGTTCGCCCAGCCGCGCCGCATAGCCCGCGCGCCCGTCATTGTCGCGCAGGCCAAGGATGAAGTCATGCGCCTCTGCCGCCCGCGCAGCCGCTTCGACCTCGGCCCGCGTGGCGTCCGGGCGGCCATAGAGGATGTTGTCATAGGCCGAGCGGTTGAACATGGCCGTGTCCTGCGTGACCATGGCAATGTTGCGCCGCAAGCTTTCCTGCGTGAGCGCGCGCACATCCTGCCCATCGACCAGCACGCGGCCTGTTTCCACATCGTAAAGCCTGAGCAGTAGCGACACGAGTGTTGATTTCCCCGCGCCCGAGGCGCCCACAATCCCGATCTTTTCCCCCGGCGCGATGGTCAGATCGAGCCGCTCGATCCCGCCTGTGCGCCGCCCATAGGCAAAGCCCACATTGTCAAAGCGCACTCCCCCCTGCAGGCGGTCCACCATCACGGCGTCGGGCGCGTCCGTCAGGTTGGGGAGCGGCGTCAGGGTTTTCATCCCGTCCTCGATCTCGCCCAGATTGCCATAAAGCCCCATCAGCGTGAAACTGACCCAGCCTGTCATCTGTGCGATGCGAATGGCCACAGCGCCCGAGGCCGCAATATCGCCCGGCGTGGCGCTGCCCTGCATCCAAAGCCACACAGCCCCTCCCACCAGCAGCACAGGCAAAAGCCCTGCAATGCCCATAAGCCAGAAGCGGAATTGCGTCTGGATCGTGCCGAATTCCACCGCGCGGTTGCGATAAACGCCCATCGCGTTCAGCGCTGTGCGGTCCTCGTATTCGGCATGGGCGAACAGCTTCACAGTCTTGATATTGGTGATCGTGTCCACGACCTGTCCGCTGACCATCGCCCGCGCCCCCGCGCGCGCGCCCGATGCCTTGCGCACTTGTGGCAAAAACGCCCGGATCAGCGCCAGATAGCCCACCATCCAGAGCGCGAGCGCCAGCGCAATCCAGCCGTCAATCGCCAGCAGCAGCACGACCGAGCCGATGATCGAGGCCAGCGCGAAAGCCAGCGTGTTGATCGTTTCATTGGCCACATCCGTCAGCGCGCGCGCGGTCTGTGTCTGTTTCTGCGCAATCCGGCCTGCGAAGTCGTTGTCGAAATAGGTCACAGGCTGACCCAGCGTCCAGCGGTTCAGCCGGGCTTGCACCAGCACGAACACATTGGGCTGCACGACGATCGTGTTTGACGCCGCCGACAGACCAAACGCCACAGGGCGCAGCACCACGAAAAACAAGATGAACCCAGCCAGCAAGCCGCCATGCGTGGCCAGAAATGCCTCGGGCGGGGTGCCCACGACCGCATCGATGATCTGGCCCAGCAGCAGGGCCGAGATGACCTCGGTCACGCCCACAGCCGCCGACAGGATCGCAGCCAGGATCAGCACAGGCCACGCTCCCTGCACCGACCAGCGCATGAACGGCCACAAATCACTGGGCGGCGCGTGGTCCGCTGGCGCGAAGGCGTCGATCAGGCCAGCAAGCTTGCGCGTTATCGCGGCACCTTGCGCCGCATCCGGGGTCAGGCGGGGGTCATGTTTCATCGGCACCTGCTTTCACAACAAAATATAAGGCAGGGTCCGGGCGATGACCAGTAATCAGCCCGATGCCAGCAATTCCGCCTTGGAGGCGGCGAAATCCGACGCGATCCAGAGCGCTTCAAGGGCTTTTAGACGCGCGCCAAGAGCGGGGCCGTTCAAATGGGGCAAATCGCGCGCAGTGATCGGGAACCGGGCTTGCGCGCCGCGTGCAATCTGTGCCTGCCAATCCTCACGCAATGGGGTTTCCAGCAGCGCCGCGCGCGCAAGAGTGATATCGGTCGCTGTGTCGCGCCCCAGCTTGTATCCCAACACTGCATCCGGCAGCATGTCGCCCAAAGCCGCGCGCATCTGCGCGAGTGTCCGCTTCTCGCTCCGCGTCAGGCGTAGCCGCGCTGTGTTGCCGCCCAAGACAAGCAGACGGCGCAGAAAGTGCGGCGGCAGACCTGCCTCCAGATGCACCAGCAGCGCCACATGGCGCGGATCAGCCCCCGGCAGAACTTGCGCCAGCACGCCACTTGCCGCCATCGCGCCCAAAGCCGGGGCAGGGTCCGGTGCAGCAAGCAATTTGCGCATTTCCGCCCCGATCCGCTCAGCCGAAAGCTGGACGATCCCGTCTGCCGCCCCGGCACAAGCGGCGAGCGCGTCCGGGTCCAGTCCCGCGCCCGCGTCGCCATATTGCGCATGAAAGCGGAAAAACCGCAGGATGCGCAGCCGGTCCTCGGCGATGCGCTGGGCCGCATCGCCTACAAACCGGACGCGCCGCGCGAGCAGGTCTGGCAGGCCACCCAGCGGGTCAAGCACCAGTCCATCGGCCTGCGCGTACAGCGCGTTCATGGTGAAATCGCGCCGCGCGGCATCGAACGCCACATCATCGCAGAACGCGACGACGGCGTGACGGCCATCAGTTGCGACATCACGGCGGAACGTCGTGATCTCATAGCCTGTGCCCTGCGCGACCAGCGTCACAGTGCCATGCGCGATCCCTGTGGGCACCGCCCGCAGGCCCGTTTTTTCGGCTAGGGCGATGACCTGTTCAGGCCGCGCCGACGTGGCGATATCCACATCCGTAACGGCCACCCCTAAAAGCGCATTGCGCACACATCCGCCCACAACAAGCGCCTGATGCCCCGCCCCTGTCAGCAGGTCTAGCACCTGTTGCGTCGGATTTGCGGTCAGCCAATCACCTGTCACCTTCACGGTGTTATCCTGTCGGCCAAGCCGCGCAGAATGCGCGCGGTCGCCCCCCAGATATAATAGGGTCCCCACGGCACGACATAGTAGTACCGCCACACCCCGCGCCAGCGGCGTTTCTCGACCTGGAAGCAGGCGGGGTTGCACAAATGCGATAATGGGACAGTGAAAATCTCGGCCACTTCAGAAGCTTCTGGCACAAATTCAACATCTGGGGCGATCAGCGCCAAAACCGGCGTCACCTGAAACCCGGTCACTGTTTCATGCGCGGGCAATGTGCCCAAGACCTGCACAGCCCCCGCAGGCAGCGCGATTTCCTCCTGCGCCTCGCGCAGGGCGGTAGCGGCCATGTCCACATCGCCCGCATCCTGCCGCCCCCCCGGAAACGCGATCTGCCCCGGATGGTTGCGCAAATGGGACGCGCGCTTGGTCAGCACCACACGCGCGCCTGTTGGGTGATCCTGCACCCCCACCAGCACCGCCGCCGGGCGCAGCACGCGCTCCGCTGGCAGAGTGATCCCGGTATTAAGATCATAATCGCTTGATGGGCGCGCGGGCTGCCTGAGCGCTGCGCGCAACCGCGCCTCAAGCGGGCCGGGCATTGCCCTGCGCCTCGAACCCAAGGGTGGCAGGGTCCATAACGTAATGGGCACCACAGAACTGGCAATCGGCCGTCACAGTCCCCTCGGGCGTGGTCATGGTGCGGATGTCCTTGGCCGAATAGATGGACAAAGTATTGCGCACCTTGTCCTCGGAGCACGAACAGCCGAAATGCACCGCCTGCGGGTCAAAGACGCGCGGCCCTTCCTCGTGGAACAGCCGCAGCAGCAAATCAGGCGGCTGCACATCCGGCCCCATCAGCTCGTCCTGTTCGACCGTGTCCAGAAGCAGGTTGGCGCGGGTCCAATCCTCGTCGAGCGTCGCGCGGTTCTGCCCCTCGGACAGCGGCAATTGCTGCAACATCACACCGCCCGCACGCCAGCGCTTGCCCTGACCGTTCAGCGTCGTGCGCCCGAAGCCCACAGCAAAGCGGGTCGGCAATTGCTCGGACTGGTCGAAATAGGCCGCAGCAGCCCCCGCCAGCGAGCCACCCTGCAAGGGCGTAATCCCCTGATAGGGCACCATATCCGGCCCTTGGTCGATCAGGATGGCAAAATACCCCTCGCCCATTTGTTCGAAACCTGGGGCTCCATGGTCCAGCGTTTCCGCATTGAAGCTGGAATAAGCGCGAATGCGCGCAGGCGCACCATCGCTTTCCGGCGCATAATAATCCGTGGCAATCAGCTTGACCGCCCCATTGCCGCGAATTTGCAGCGACAGCTTCCAGCGCAGCTTGATCGTCTGACCGATCATCGCGGTCAGCAGGGCGGCTTCCGCAACCAGATCTTCGATCACGGGCGGATAGGCGTGATTGGCGAGCACCCGTTCCAATGCCGTGTCCAACCGCACAACGCGGCCGCGCAAATCAGTGCTGTCAAGTTGGAACGGCAGAATAGTGTCGTCCCAGGCGATTTGGCTTCCAAGGCTCATGGCAGCTATCCTGTGCAAAAGAGAATGTGCCATTCCGGCACCTTTGGGCCCGATATAGGAACCCGCGCGGTCAGGGCCAAGAGGCAAGGCCGTTCCCGCCCGTCGAACACATCGCCTGTGCATCCGTGTGCGTTAGGGCTTTTCCCGCTTTGCCGATTGCGCCTATAACATCGTAACGCTTCGGAGTGCCCGCTGATGAGTGACCTTTTGACCCCAGTTGACCGCGCCAAATACGCCGCTGCCCATTGCGCGGCTGACTTTGTTCAGGATGGAATGCGGGTGGGTTTGGGGACAGGGTCCACTGTGTCGTGGCTGGTGCGCCGTCTGGGCGCGCGGGTGCGGCATGAAGGGCTTCGGATCATCGCGGTGCCGACATCCGCCAGCACAGCGCTTCTGGCGCGAGAGGTCGGGATCAATGTCGTCTCGCTGGATGAAGCGCGCTGGCTCGATCTGACCATCGACGGGGCCGACGAATTTGACAGCGAGTTGACGCTAATCAAGGGAGGCGGCGGGGCGTTGTTGCAGGAAAAGATCGTGGCGACGGCTTCTGACCAGATGATCGTGGTGGCCGATGCCGCGAAAGAGGTGCGGACCCTCGGCGCCTTCCCGCTGCCAGTCGAAGTCGTGCCCTTCGGATGGCAAGCCTCCAAAGCGCTGGTCGAAGAAATCCTGGCGTCCATGGACGTGATGGGCCGCCAATCCAGCCTGCGGATGAATGGCAGCGCACCTTATGTGACGGATGAAGGCAATTACCTGCTGGACCTGAATCTGGGCCGCATCGGCAATCCGCGCCAATTGGCAATGGTGCTCAATCAGGTGCCGGGTGTGGTCGAAAACGGGCTATTCGTCGACATCGCCGATCAGGTCGTCATCGGCCATTCCGATGGGCGCTGCGAGATGCGCGATCTGTCCAGCGGCGTGCAGGATGTAAGCTTCCGTCAGGTAGATCTGGGCCAGAGCAGCAACATATTCTCGGACCTTTGACATGGCCTTTGACGTTGATCTTTTTGTCATTGGCGGTGGCTCGGGCGGGGTGCGGGCGGCGCGGATAGCATCATCCGAATACGGGGCGCGCGTGGCCTTGGCCGAAGAATACCGCATGGGTGGCACTTGTGTCATTCGCGGCTGTGTTCCCAAAAAACTGATGGTGTATGCGTCCGGTTTCCCGGGTGCCGTGGCTGATGCGCGCGCCTATGGGTGGGATGCGCAGATCGCTGGCTTTGATTGGACCGCGTTCCGCACGAGGTTGGAGGCGGAACTCAACCGGCTGGAAGCCGCCTATCGCGGCGGACTGACCCGCGCAGGTGTCACGATCCACGACCAACGCGCGACGCTGGTGGATGCCCACACGGTCGCGCTTGCCGATGGGACCGAAATCCGCGCCCGCCACATCCTGATCGCCACCGGCGGCACGCCTGTCGTGCCCGATGCGTGGCAGGGCTTGGGGGCCATGACCTCGAACGAGGTGTTTGGGATGGAGCGGCTGCCTGCCTCGATCCTGATCGTGGGCGGCGGCTATATCGCGTCGGAATTTGCCTGCATCTTCAACGGGCTTGGGGTGCAGACCACGCAAGTCTATCGCGGCGCGCAAATCCTGCGTGGTTTTGACACTGAGACCCGCGCGCATGTGGCCGCACAGATGCAGGCCGATGGCGTAGATTTGCGCGTGCAGACGGATCTTGCGGCGCTGACCCGCGCGGGCGACGGCTTTCTTGCGACCACATCAGACGGGCTGAGCGCGCGCTTTGAGGCCGTTTTCTTCGCCACAGGCCGCCGCCCAAACACGGCCGGTCTGGGGCTGGAAGCGCTAAGCCTGACCCTTGCCACGAATGGCGCGATCCCGGTGGACCGCTACAGCCAGACCGCCATCCCGTCGATCTTTGCGGTGGGCGATGTCACGGATCGCGCGAATCTGACGCCTGTGGCGATCCGCGAGGGCCATGCTTTTGCGGATACGGTCTTTGGCGCAAAGCCCACCTTTTTCGACCATAACCAGCTTCCCACGGCCATTTTCACGCAGCCCGAAATCGGTACGGTGGGCCTGTCCGAAGAAGAGGCGCGCGCGGGTGGTCCCTGCCATATATATGTGGCCAGCTTCCGTCCCATGCGCAGCCTGTTTGCCGGGCGCGAGGATCGCGCATTGATGAAACTGGTGGTTTGCGCGCAAACTGACCGCGTTCTGGGGTGTCACATCGTCGCAGATGGCGCGGGCGATATGATCCAAATGGCCGCTATCGCTATCCGCATGGGCGCGACAAAAGCCGATTTTGACCGCACATTGGCCGTGCATCCGACGATTGCCGAAGAGCTTGTGACAATGCGGACGATCACGCGCTCTTGGGGCGTTGAGGGTTGAATTTCGGGTGGACACACCCACTTGTAAACGCAAGACATATCGAGGAAACGGAGTTCTGATGAGCGGAAACAATGGCGGCCCATGGGGCGGCGGCGGTAATCGCGGCGGTGGCAATCGCGGATCGGGCGGGCAAGGTGGCGGCGGGCGTGGCCCGAACGAACCACCTCAGATCCCGGAAATCGACGAGATCGTGAAAAAGGGCCAAGAGCAACTCCGTGTCCTGATGGGCGGGCGGGGCGGCACTGGGTTAGGCTCGGGCGGGCCAGGGCTGGGTGGCGCCGGGTTCACCAAGCGCGGCATTCTGCTCGGGGTCGCAGGTCTGGTTGCCGTCTGGGCGTTTGCGTCGTTCTACACGGTCAGGCCCGAACAGCGCTCGGTGGAACTGCTGTTTGGTCAGTATTACAAGACCGGAAATCCCGGTCTGAACTTCGCGCCGTGGCCTGTTGTCAGTGCTGAAATCGTCGAAGTGACCACCGAACGCGTGACCGAAGTGGGCACAGGGCGTTCTGCGCTTGATACCGGGCTGATGCTGACCCGCGACGAGGCCGTGGTGGATATCGAATTCCAGGTGGTCTGGAACATCGAAGACCCCGCGCGTTTCCTGTTCAACCTGGCCGATCCGCGCGAAACTGTGCGGGCATCGGCGGAATCCGCGATGCGCGATATTATCGCGCGCTCGGAACTGTCTCCCATTCTGAACCGCGACCGGGGTGCGATTGCCGCCGACCTGCGTGGGGCCGTGCAGGGGCTGCTCGACAGCTATGACGCAGGCATCAACGTGATCCGCGTCAACTTCGACAAGGCCGACCCGCCCCAGCAAGTGATCAACGCCTTCCGCGACGTGCAAACGGCCCGGCAAGAGCGTGACCGTCTGGAGCGCGAAGCCGACGCCTATGCCAACCGCGTTCTGGCCGAAGCCCGCGGGCAGGCGGCGCAGGTGCAGGAAGAAGCCGAAGCCTACCGCGCCGAAGTCGTGAACAACGCGCAAGGTGAAGCCAGCCGCTTCGTTGCTGTCTATTCCGAGTATGTAAACGCGCCCGAAGTGACCCGGAAACGGATGTATCTGGAAACGATGGAGCGGGTGCTTGGGGATATGAACCTGACCATCCTTGACAATGTGACAGGGGCAGAAGGGGGCATCTTGCCCTATCTGCCGCTCAATGAACTCGGCCGGACGCGGGGGGCCAACTGATGAAAAAAGCTGGTCTTTTACTGCCTGTTCTGATCGTCGTCCTGGTCACCGCGTTTTCGTCGATCTTTGTGGTGGACGAGCGTGAAAATGTTCTGGTTCTGCAATTCGGTCAGGTGAAACAGGAAATCAAAGAACCGGGGCTCGGGTTCAAGGTTCCGTTCATTCAAGAAGTCGTGCGCTACGACGCGCGGATCTTGGGCCTGCAAACGCAGCCCTTGGAAGTCACGCCCCTTGATGACCGCCGCCTTGTAGTTGACGCGTTCATGCGCTGGCGTCTGACCGATGTGCGCCGCTTCCGCGAAGCGGTTGGTGTGGATGGCATCCGCGCCGCCCAAGGCCGGATGGACCGCATTATGAATGCCGCGATCCGCGAAGTTCTGGGCGCTGTGCCGTCAACGGCTGTGCTGTCCGAGGACCGGACGGCGCTGATGAACCGCATCCGCGATCTGGCACGCCGTGAAGCCGTGGGGCTGGGCGTCGAGGTGATCGACGTGCGCCTGACCCGCACGGACCTGCCGCAGGAAAACCTTGAAGCCACCTTCGCCCGGATGCGCGCCGAACGTGAACGCGAAGCTGCCGACGAGCGCGCGCGCGGGAATGAAGCCGCGCAGCGCGTGCGGGCTTTGGCCGACCGGACCGTGATCGAGCTCGTCTCGGCCGCGCGCCGCGAATCCGAAATCATCCGCGGTGAGGCCGATGCCGAGCGCAACCGTATCTATGCCGAAGCGTTTAACCTCGACCCGGAATTCTTTGCCTTCACTCGTTCGCTTCAAAGCTATGAGCGCGCGCTGCGGGGCGACAATTCCACCATGGTTCTGCGCCCGGACAGCGAATTCTTCACCTTCCTGCGCACGGACGGGGTCAGCGATTCCGCGTTGGCAACTGCTCGGGCGCGCGCTGAAGAGCTGTCGCAAAACCCTGATGCCCTGCGCGGTGTCCTGACGGCGCCGGAACCACGCGAGAGTGACGCCGTGCGCGAACTGGAAGCGATCATTGGCAATTAAGGCGTTGCCATGACCATACTGCTTCTGGCCATCGGGCTGGTGCTGATAATCGAGGGGCTGGTGATCACACTGGCCCCTCGTTATTTGGAGCAGGTTCTGCGCCTGCTTCTGGCCTTGTCGCAGGACCAGCGCCGCCTGATCGGGCTCGCCGCGCTTGCTTTGGGTGGGGTTTTTGTGACGCTTGCACAAATGCTTTTGCGCTGAAAACCTCGCGCAGCCTACACTGACTTTCACCTTTCGTTGAAACTTCGGCTGCACAATTGCGTTTATGCGATCGGGCCTTATGTTTGGGTCAAGGCGAAAGCGCCTGTCGAGAGGAGAAATTCCAGATGAAATCCCAAGCAGTTTCCTTGACGCGTTCTGATCCGGGGCGTCTGCGTCGCGCTGTAGCGGGGCTAATGCTCGCCACTTTGTTCGTTGTCGCGCAGGTTCTGACCGTCACCGCGCAAGATCGGCCGGCAAGTTTCGCCGATCTGGCCGAACAAGTCAGCCCGGCTGTGGTCAATATCACCACCTCGACCACCGTCGCGGCGCGGCTCGATCAGGATGGAGCGCCGCGTGGGCCACAAGGAACGCCATTTGACGACTTCTTCCGCGATTTCTTTGACACGCCGCAAGGTCCAAACCGCAACCGTCCGCGTCAAAGCCAGGCGCTTGGCTCAGGCTTTGTGATTTCGGACGATGGTTTCATCGTCACCAATAACCACGTCATCGAGGGCGCGGATGAAATTCGGATCGAGTTCTTCTCGGGCCTTCAACTTCAGGCCGAGCTCGTGGGCACAGACCCGGCAACCGACATCGCGTTGCTGAAAGTCACCCATGACCAACCGTTGCCACACGTGCCGTGGGGCAATGCAGAACAGGCGCGTGTCGGTGACTGGGTTCTGGCTGTCGGCAACCCGCTTGGCCAAGGTTTTTCAGTCAGCGCCGGGATCATTTCAGCGCGCGGGCGGGCATTGTCGGGCAACTACGACGACTATATCCAAACCGATGCGGCTATTAACCGCGGGAATTCCGGCGGCCCCCTCTTCAACATGATGGGAGAGGTTATTGGCGTGAACACGGCGATCCTTTCCCCGACAGGTGGTTCAATCGGGATCGGTTTTGCGATGTCGTCCAATGTTGCGTCCAATGTCGTGGACCAACTGCGCGAGTTCGGGTCCACACGGCGCGGCTGGCTTGGCGTTCGTATTCAGGATGTGAATGAAGAAATGGCCGAAGCGATTGGCCTGAAATCTGCGACCGGCGCTATGGTGACCGAAGTCATGGACGGGCCGTCCAAGGATGCCGGGATTTTGGCGGGCGACGTGATCTTGCGCTTTGATGGCCGTGTCATCAACGATACCCGCCAATTGGTGCGGCGCGTGGGCGAAACCTCGGTCGGGCGCGGTGTTGATGTCGTGGTTTTTCGCGGCGGAGAGGAAGTCACCCTCGTCGTGACCCTCGGCCAGCGCGAATTGGCCGAGCGCGCGATGCCCGCTGCTGCAACGCCACAACCAGAAGCCCCGGCAAGCATATTGGGGTTGGAAGTGCAATTGCTGGATGATGCGATCCGGCAGGAACTCGACCTACCCGCCGGTTTGATCGGCTTGATCGTTCGAGGCGTTGACCCGGACAGCGATGCCGCAAGCAAGGGTATTCTGCCCGGTGACGTGATTACCGAAGCCAATCAACAGCCTGTCACCAGTGTCGCGGATCTTCAAACGCGGGTTGACGAAGCTCGAGACGCGGGCCGGCGTTCGGTGTTGGTGCTGCTACGCCGCGACGGCGACCCCCGCTTTGTTGCATTGTCTGTCGAGTAACACGAAAACGCGCGAAAGTGGCCTTCGCTTTCGCGGTCAATTGGCAAAATGTCAGCGTGACTCCCGCTCGCAGGCGTCACGCTTAAGTTAAATCATGTCGCGCAAAAGTGGGAAACGGTTTTGCGTTTAAAAACATGCGTAAATAACAAGTCAGAACGGATTGCGTGAATGCGCATGAACGCAACCCGCTCCAGGCAAAGACTGCACTTCAGGGGCGATGTCCCGGCCAAGGAAAACGACGAATTCGAAGTCAGGATACCCACAGGGAATTCCCACGCGCCCCGACAGCACGAACTTCTTTGCCGCTATGCGTGTTCGGCTCTACCGTATCGGGACTGACACAAATAAGTATGCGGTATTCAATCCCGGATTTGGCGTGTAAATCCCCGCGCTGGATCGGTGATCAGCACCAAGGCCGACTTCCGTCCCATTCTTGAAGGCCATCCCCAAATCAAGTGCGCTGCGGAACTGGACGGGGCCACCTAGATGTCTGCCATTTCCGCGGCTGTGAATGCCCGCCATGCTGGTCACGCGAACGAAAACGCCGTCCGGTGCTGCGCGCCATGTATAAGCAGACCCGATCCCGAGCCAAGCAGAGTCATTCGCCGCCAATGACACGCCCAAAACGGGCTGCAAACCCCAGAAGACTGGCGCGCCAATGTAGCGTGCCTGCACTTCTGTTGAATTTACCTTTTGTTGCGACCCTATGCTGCCAAAAATACGCGCGTCTTCGGCATGAACGCTCGGAGCGCATAATAGGAAAATGCTTGTCGCGAGTGAAAAAATCTTTGTCATCCTGTAACCTGCTTATTGACGCGATTTTGCGTTCGTTATGTTTGACAAACACGATGGCAGGAATCAGGGTAGAATTCAATATGTCACACCAACAAAGGCGTGAACAATGTCTGCGCTGCACGCAGAACGTGCAGGCCAGCTACAGGCCCAACTTGCGTGCAACCAGATCATTGACCGCCGCAGGATTTGCTTTGCCGCCTGTGGCCTTCATCACCTGACCCACGAACCAGCCTGCAAGCTTTGGATTTGCCTGGGCTTTTTCGACCTGTGCTGGGTTCGCGGCGATGATTTCGTCAACGACTGTTTCGATCGCCCCCGTGTCGGTGACTTGTTTCATCCCACGCGCGTCCACAATCTGCGCGGGATCGCCTCCTTCGAGCCAGAGGATCTCAAACAGATCCTTTCCGATCTTTCCCGATATATCTCCCGCCGTGATCAACCGCACGATGCCTGCGATCTGTGCGGGTGTCACAGGGCTGTCGGAAATCTCCAACCCTTCTTTCTTAAGCCGCCCGAAAAGTTCGTTGATCACCCAGTTCGCAGCCAATTTCCCGTCGCCTGCCTCGGCGGCGACAGCCTCATAATATGCCGCATTGACGACATCTGCCGTCAGAACACTTGCATCGTAATCAGTCAGGCCGAAATCCGCCATGAAGCGCGCTTTTTTGGCGTCTGGCAATTCGGGCAGGGATTCCGCGATGTCATCAACCCAAGCCTGTTCGATTTCCAAAGGCAGCAGATCGGGGCAAGGGAAATAGCGGTAATCATGCGCTTCTTCCTTCGAGCGCATCGAGCGCGTCTCGCTGCGGTCAGGATCATAGAGCCGGGTTTCCTGATCGATCTTGCCGCCATCTTCCAGAATGGCAATCTGGCGGCGGGCTTCAAACTCGATGGCTTGCTGAATGAAGCGCATCGAGTTCATGTTCTTGATCTCGCAGCGTGTCCCGAGGTGGGAAAAATCCTGCGTTGCCTGATACTTCTCATACTGCCCCGGACGGCAGACTGACACGTTCACGTCGGCGCGCAAGTTGCCGTTCTGCATGTTGCCATCGCAGGTGCCCAGATAGCGCAGGATTTGACGCAGTTTGCCCACATAGGCGGCGGCCTCTTCTGGCCCGCGAATGTCGGGGCGGCTGACGATCTCCATCAGCGCGACGCCGGTGCGGTTGAAATCCACGAAGGACATGTTTGGGTCCATGTCGTGAATGGACTTGCCGGCATCCTGTTCGACATGGAGACGCTCGATGCGCACGCGCCGGGCGATGCCCGCACCCATTTCCACCAGAACCTCGCCTTCGCCCACCAGCGGATGGTAAAGCTGGCTGATCTGATAGCCCTGCGGCAAATCGGGGTAGAAATAGTTCTTGCGGTCAAAGGCCGAGCGCAAGTTGATCTGCGCCTTCAACCCCAGTCCTGTCCGCACGGCCTGTTCGATGCAAAATTCGTTCAGCACGGGCAACATGCCCGGCATGGCCGCGTCGATGAACGAAACGTTTGAATTCGGCTCTGCCCCCACAGCGGTCGATGCGCCCGAGAACAATTTGGCCTGTGTGGCGATTTGGGCGTGAATCTCCATGCCGATGACCAGTTCCCAATCCCCGGTTGCGCCGGAAATGCGTTTGGGTTTGGGGGTTTCATAGGTCAGATCGAGCATCGCAAAGCCGTCCTGTGGCGGGGAATTCCCCTGTCTTCTAGCCTTCTGGCGCGGGTGCGGCAAGGGCGCAATCGGCGGGGACCTGCCGATGAACAAAGCCACAATACGCCCTAAGATTGAGAATCGCCGCGTTTTCAGGCAGTGCGGCGATGCAGCACAACGGGTGCTGTGCTGCTTTGGATAATTTGATGAGCCTGTTTTCGATCTCGCGTCTTGTCGCTGTCTCTGCACTTGTTGGCACTTTGTCAGGGTGCATGGTCACCGCCAAGACAGTTCGTCCCGAGCCGGTCGTCGCCCGTTGGGACCATCGTCCAGAGGCCGCGCTCTGGACGGCAGCGAAGATTGATGCGCTCGAACATGAAGGGGCCGCGCTGGTCGAGACTGTTCCACAAGATATCGCGGTGTTCTGTCCCGGCTACCAGGACGCGGATGAGGCTGGCCGCAAGGCGTTCTGGGTTGCGCTGTTTTCGGGGCTTGCGGGCTATGAAAGCACATGGCGGCCAGAGGCTGCGGGGGCAGGTGGACGTTATCGGGGCCTGTTGCAGATTTGGCCAACCTCGGCACAGTTCCATGGCTGCGACATTTCCAACCCCAACGAGCTTTACGATGGGGCAAAGAATCTGCGGTGTGCGTCCTTGATTGCCGCGAAAGCGGTCGCTAGGGACCAGGTTGTGGCCGGAAAACCTGGTGCTTGGGGCGGAGTGGCGGCTGACTGGGCACCCTTGCGCGATGCACGCAAGCGGGCGGACATTGCAGGTTTTACGCGCGCTCTCCCGGCCTGTCAGGTTTGATGCGGATACAGTTGTTCAGCTTTTGCTAACCTTTTTCGTCGATCATCGAAGAAACAGGTGATCGGCAGAATGACACAGTCTTTGCGACCAGATTCGGGCGTTTTTGCTGCGGCGAATAATCCGCTGGGTCAGATGGCTGCGCGGCATCAAGTTGCGGCGCAGTTACAAAAGCAAGAGCAGGAGCGCGGCTTGCGTGTCGCCTTCGGGCGGATGGCACGCGAACTGCCTGAAATCGAAGCACAGGTCGTGGGGGTGAGCGTCATGCGCATCTCGCTTGCCGAAGTTTCGGATATGCTGGAGCCCGCGATGTTTGTGGCGCTTCTCGAAGGGCAGGGCGACCGGATTGGCGCAAGCTTGATTTGCCCCGCTCTGATGGCGGGGCTTGTCGAAGGTGCCGCAACAGGCCGCGTTTTGTCAGCCCCACCTACCTCGCCACGCCAGCCCACGCGCACAGATGCCGCGCTTGTAGCGCCGTTGGTCGATACGCTGCTTCATCAGATACGTGATCGGTCCGCGGCGTCGCTGGACGATCCGATGCAGAGCGGATGGGTCTATGGCTCTTATCTTGCTGACCCGCGCCCCTTGCCGCTGATACTCGAGGAAGGCGCTTTTCGCCTGATCCGGTTCGACGTGTCGCTTGGGCAGGGTCGAGTGTCGGGGATGTGGTCGCTTCTGTTGCCCGAACAAGCGACAGAAATCGCGCGCCCTACTCCGGCTCTCGCGGCTCCGAGCTGGGCCGAACAGGTCGAGGCGGCGGTTCACGCTTGCCCTGTGGACTTCTCTGTTATTCTGTATCGGGCGCAACTCGCGCTTGAGACGGCAATGACGCTGAATGTTGGCGACACGCTTTGCATTCCAATGAGCGCCTTGGAAGCAATGACGCTTGAAACACTCGATGGGCACGCCCTTGCCACAGGGCGCTTGGGTCAGGCGCGTGGACAGCGTGCGATCCGCCTTGGCACGGATCTGGGTCAGATTGCTGATCCAGCGATGCTCGCCATCCCAAAGGCGCGTAGCCTGACGCCCGTCATTTCAGCGGCGCAGTCCGAAACCGACAATGCGCCGCCCTCGTTAACCGATTCGCGGCGCTAAGGCATGTTGCGGAAAATCGGTTCCCACTTTTGCGCAACATCCTCTGGCAGAGGGTCGCCAACCTTTGCGGTTTGAAATTGCAACAGACCCAAACCTTTAGAGCCTGTCGCATTCATTCGCATTCACGCAAGATGCTCTAGTTTATTGTTTTCGCAAGTTTTTATGCGCAAAACCGGTTCCAACTTTTGCGCAACATGCTCCGGGATGTCAGGCGGTGCCCTTCGCCAGTTGCTCTATGGTCGGGCGGAACGGCTCAAGCATGTAGCCAAATTGCGCAGGCCGCCCGATCAGTTCGTCCACTGGCATATTGCTCGCTTGCGATAGTGCCCAGACGATCGACGAGCGATTGCCGGACGCGCAATACGCCAGCACTGGCCCTGTCGCCCCAGCGATGGCTGCGCCTTGGCTTGTGACATTGTCCATTGTGATTGCCCCGCCGATGACAGGGTTCAGGCAAAATGACAGCCCCGCTGCCTCAACCGCCGCTTTGATCTGGTCTGCCTGCAAGTCTGGCGGGATTTCGCCGTCAGGACGGTTGCAGATGACCGTCGTATATCCCGCTGCCACGATTGCGGCCACATCTTCGGGTGTGATCTGTGGGCTGACGGCATAGGTGTCGGTCAGGGGGCGAATGTCCATCAGGCTCTCCGGTGTTGCAGGTTGGCCATCTGGTCAAGCCTGACGCGCAAGGTAGGTGCCAATAGCATACCCCCGATCATTGCCAGAAGGAAGGTCATCCCACCAAAGCCACCCCAGGAAAGTGAGGCAATCGCCGGGCCAGGGCACAGCCCCGCAAGGCCCCAGCCTGCCCCGAACAGGACCGAACCGATGACAAGGTTATGTCCCAGCTTCGGGTCAGGCCGGGTTGGAAATGGTGTGCCCACGAAGGACTGCGCGCGCCGTGTCGTGATGTTCCACGCGATCATCATGGGCAGGATTGCTCCGCCCAGAACAAAGGCGAGTGTCGGATCCCAAGCGCCGAACACGTCAAGCCAGCCTTGCACTTTTTGGGTATTCGTCATGCCGGACACAAGAAGCCCCGCGCCGAACAGCCCGCCCGAAGCGGCTGAAATCAAAATCCGCGTCATCAGATCACCCCCAACAGGTGGCGGAACGTGACCATGACGATCCCGCCTGCCAGCAAATAGAACACTGTGGCAACGATCCCGCGTAACGAAAGCCGCGAAATCCCGCAGACGCCGTGGCCGGACGTGCAGCCATTGGCCAACCGCGTGCCTACGCCCACCAGCAGCCCTGCGACGATCAGAACCGCGATATTGCTGGTGATATGGGTCGAAACCTCGACCGAATAGAGCGGCAGCATCAACGCGGGCACCACAATAAGAGCCGCCAGAAACGCCACACGCTCGGCCCAGGTATCAAGCCCCGAGCGATCCACCAAGCCCCCGATGATCCCGCTTGCCCCCATGATCCGGCCGTTGCCGAGCAAATACAGGGCGGCCGCAGAGCCGATCATCAGCCCCCCCACCAGACCCCAGATCCAGTCTGTTTCAATCATTGTCATGTCCTGTTCGCGCGTTTGGCGCAGTAGAGCCTACCGCGGCTTGTGGTGATTTAGAGCGTGTTGCGTTCATTCGTATTCACGCGACACGCTGTATTCGTTTATTATCGCATATCTTTTGTGCAAAACCGGTTCCCACTTTTGCGCGATATGCTCTAGCATGTAGGGCGGGTCAAAGCTTGTTGACCGGAACCTTCAGATACACTGTGCCAGTCTCATCGGCAGGCGGCATCTGGCCTGCGCGCATATTGACTTGCAAGGACGGCACAATCAAGCGCGGCATCCCAAGCTTGCCATCCCGTTCGGTACGCATTGCCACAAAGTCGTCGCGCGACTTGGCCCCGCCCACATGGACATTCGCGGCTTTCTGCGCGCCCACGGTTGTTTCCCAAGCGTAATGGTCGCGCCCTTCGGCCTTGTAGTCATGGCCGACGAAGATGCGGGTCTCATCGGGCAGGGCCAGAATTTTCTGGACCGAGTCCCAGAGCGTTTCAGCCGAGCCGCCGGGGAAGTCGCAGCGCGCGGTGCCGAAATCGGGCATGAACAGCGTATCGCCCACAAAAGCAGCATCGCCCACGACATAGGTCAGGCAAGCGGGCGTGTGGCCGGGCGTGTGCAGCACATCGACGCGCAACTGGCCGATATGGACCTGATCGCCTTCGCTGAAAAGCTGATCGAACTGGCTGCCATCGCGCTGGAACTCGGTGCCCTCGTTGAACACTTTGCCGAACGTGTCCTGCACGATGGTAATATTGCGCCCGATCCCGATCTTGCCGCCTAGCCGCTCCTGAATATAGGGCGCGGCGGACAGGTGGTCGGCATGGACATGCGTTTCGAGCAGCCATTCGACGCGGTAGCCTTTGTCTTTGATGAAAGCGATCACGGCATCGGCGGATTTGGTATCGGTCCGGCCCGACGCATAGTCGAAATCCAGCACCGAATCGATCACAGCGCAGCCCGCGCCCTGCGGATCGCGCACGACATAGGTGATGGTGTTGGTGTCATGGTCAAAGAACGAGGTGACTTCGGGGTGCATATTCAGCTCCTGCATTGGCGGTATGAGGCCAATATAAGGCCATTCGCACATATTGCAAGTTGTGAATATAAAAACTTGCGAGAGACGCGCGCTCAGATCTTGAGCGCGCGGGTGGCAGAAAGCACGTCGATTTCCAGCGCGCGGCCCACAGCGTAATTCGTCAGGTGCCCGCGATGGGTGCTCAGCCCCTCCAGCAGGTGCGGGTCAGCCTCGCAGGCGGCTTTCCAGCCCTTGTCTGCCAAAGCGAGCAGGAAGGGCATCGTGGCATTCCCGAGCGCCAAGGTCGACGACCGCGCCACAGCACCGGGCATATTGGCCACGCAATAATGCACAATGCCGTCCACCTCGTAGATTGGATCGGCATGGGTGGTGGGGCGCGAGGTTTCAAAGCACCCGCCCTGGTCAATTGCCACATCGACCAGCACCGCGCCCGGTTTCATGCGCGACAGTTGCGCGCGGTTGACCAGTTTGGGCGCCGCCGCGCCGGGAATCAGCACGGCCCCGATGACAATATCAGCCTGTTCCACCGCCGCAGCCACGGCACCGCGTGCGGCATAAGCCGTCTTGAACTGGCTGCCGAACGCATCGTCCAGATAGCGCATCCGGGGCAGGGATTTGTCCATGACTGTCACATCCGCGCCCATGCCTGCCGCGATCCGGGCCGCATGAGTGCCCACAACGCCGCCACCCAACACGACCACACGCGCCGGCGCGACACCGGGCACACCGCCCATCAGCACCCCGCGCCCGCCATTCGCGCGCTGCAACGCCCAAGCCCCGACCTGCGGCGCAAGGCGGCCTGCGACTTCGGACATGGGCGCGAGCAAGGGAAGCCCGCCTGCTCGATCTGTCACGGTTTCATAGGCAATCGCCGTCACGCCACTGTCCAGCAGGTCGCGCGTCTGGCCAGGATCGGGGGCCAGATGCAGATAGGTGAACAGCACTTGCCCCTCGCGCAATTGCCGCCGCTCAATGGCTTGGGGTTCCTTGACCTTCACCACCAATTCGGCGCGGGCGAAGATTTCTTCGGCGCTGTCCACGATCTGCGCGCCTGCGCGCTGGTAATCGGCATCCTCAAACCCGGCACCAAGGCCCGCGCCCGTCTGCACAATCACTTGATGGCCATGGGCGACCACCTCTTGCGCCGCATCGGGGGTCAGCCCCACGCGAAATTCCTGGGGCTTGATTTCTGAGGGGCACCCGATGAGCATGACAATTCCTCCGTTTTCCGCTAGCCGCAGAATATCGCGCAAAGCTGCGGAAGGTCTTGACACTTTGCCGTATCACGCGGCTTTTTGTCGAAGAAATCACCGCCTGCCGCTTAATTCACCACAGGACATTGCGCTGCGATGCAGCTAGACCCGACCGATTGCCGCATCTTGCGGGTGTTGCAGAAGAATGGCCGCATGACCAATGCGGAACTGGCCGAACGCGTCAACCTGTCGCCTTCGGCCTGTCACCGCCGCGTGCAGCGGCTAGAGGCGTCGGGCATCATCCGCGATTATGTCGCGCGGCTTGACTTGCGCGCCTTGGGGCGGGCGACTGTGGTGTTTGTGGAAATCAAACTGGCGGGCCAGAGCGACGACCTGCTTGATGCCTTCGAGCGCGAAGTCGCGCGGGTGCCCGATGTGCTGGAATGTCACTTGATGGCGGGCAGCGCGGATTACCTGCTCAAGATCATCGCCGCCGATACCGAAGATTTCGCCCGCATCCATCGCCGCTATCTTAGCCGCTTGCCGGGAGTGACGCAGATGCAATCGTCTTTTGCTCTGCGCACTGTGATCGAGACGACGACCGTCGAGGTATAAGGCGCAGCCACATAGGACCGCGCCCGAGGGATCAGCGCGATTTCAAAGCGTCGCGAATTTCCATCAGCAGTTCCTCGGTTGTAGGGCCTTTGGGCGCTTCGGGGGCGGGTTCCTCTTTTTTCTGGCCTATGCTCATGGCCTTGTTGACCAGTTTCACAAGCAGGAACACCACCCAGGCGATGATCAGGAACTTGATCAGCGCATTGATGAAATTGCCGATCATGAATTGCGCGTCGCCCAAGCCGAAGCTGATAGAGCTGAAGTCGATGCCACCTACGACCAGACCCAGAAGCGGATTGATCAGGTCATCGACCAGTGAACTGACTATGGCCGTGAATGCCGCGCCGATGATGATACCGACAGCAAGCTGGATGACGTTGCCTTTGTTGATGAACTCTTTGAACTCTTGAAGCATGGTGGGGTTCCCGAATTTATGGTTAACGTCCAGTGTTAACGAATGCGTTATCACCCGGTTTCTTGCGTCAATCAATACGCTTTGGATGGGCCATAAAGTTCGGTGACGCAGGGAAATTCTGATCCATGCCAAGCGCAGAGCCCATTGCGAAGCATGTTGCGGCCTTGCCGCTTCTGTGGCAATGAACGGCCAGTCAGATAGCACGAGGGCGCACCATGCCGGATTTCGAAACCCGCCGCAGGATCATGGTTGACACACAGGTTCGCCCCTCGGACGTGACCAAGTTTCCGATCATCGACGCGATGCTTCGCATTCCGCGCGAAGTTTTTGTGCCCGAAGCGTTGATCGAGGCCGCCTATGTTGGCGAGAACCTGACACTCGCCCCGCAGCGCTGCCTGCTCGATCCGCGGACGCTCGCCAAGATGCTCGATGCGCTGGAAGTGACGCGCGCGGATCTGGTGCTCGATCTGGGCTGCGGGACAGGCTATTCTGCGGCGCTGCTCGCACAGATGGCGCAAGCCGTTGTCGCGGTCGAGCAAGATGCGCGTCTGGCCGCCGATGCAGATACAGCCTTGGCCCAAGTCGGGGCAGAGGCCGTTGTTTTGGTCCATGGGGTTCTGACCGATGGCAGCCCGACCCACGCGCCCTTCGACGCGATGATCCTGCAAGGCGGGATCGAGGTGTTCCCGGAAGCCCTCGGCGCGCAACTGCGCGACGGTGGGCGGGTGATCGCATTGTTCATGGACGGCGCGTTGGGCGTGGTGCGTCTGGGTGTGCGTCACGGCGATACAATCGGCTGGCGCGATATGTTCAACGCCGCTGCCCCTGTTCTGCCCGGTTTCAGCCGCGTGCCGACATTCGCGCTTTGACTTTCCTCTGCAAGGCAGCATAATCAACCGAGTTTCCAGCGAGGCCACGGACAATGCGAGCAGGGTTGATGATGGTGGTCAGTGCGGCGATGGGGCTGCTGGCTGCGACACAGGCACCGGCGCAATCGCTGGCCGATACGATGGTCGCGGCCTATCGCAGTTCCAATTTGCTGGATCAAAACCGCGCTGTGCTTCGTGCCGCAGATGAAGACGTGGCGATTGCGGTCTCGGCGCTGCGCCCGGTCGTGACCTTTGCTGCAGGTGCGCGGGCGAGTATCGCCTCGAACCGTGCCGACAGTTTGCTCGGCACTCTTGATCTGTCAGCCGACTTGCTGCTCTATGATTTTGGACGTAGTGCGCTGGCGCAGGAAGCCGCGAAGGCCAGTGTCATGGCCACACGCCAGGCACTTCTGAACATTGAACAGCGTGTGCTGCTGGACGCGGTAAACGCCTTCATGGATGTGCATGTCGCGACTGATACAGTCTTGCAAAACCAGACGACCGTGCGGGTGACGCAGCAGGAATTGCGCGCCGCCACCGAGCGATTCCAGTTGGGCGAGACCACGCGCACGGATGTCGCCTTGGCTGAAGCGCGCTTGGCGGCTGCGCAATCGGCTTTGGCCGCAGCCGAAGGGCAACTGGCTGTCGCCCGCGAAAGCTACAAGCTTGTCACTGGGGTTTATCCCTCGCAATTGCGCCAACCGCCTGCGCTGCCGCAGACAGCACGCAGCGTGCAGGCCGCGCAAGATATCGCGCGCGTGACCCATCCTGCAATCCGGCAAGCGCAGTTTGAAGTCACCGCAACCGAGATGAATGCCCAGCGGGCTGGGGCGCAACGTCTGGGCAGCGTGACAGGTTCGATGGGTGTCGGCGCTCAATTCCCCAGCACGGGGCGTGAAAGTTTGGAAGCCACCTTGGGGCTGCGCTATTCGCGCACGCTTTACGATGGGGGCCGCGAAAGCGCGGGCTATCGTCAGGCCCTTGCGCGGCGCGACGCTGCGCGCGCGGGCCTGCACCAGTCGGTCGCCACGGTGTTGCAGAATGTGGCGGTCCAGTGGGCCAATATCGACGTGGCGCGCGCCCGGATTGCGGCAAGCCAACAGCAAATCCGCGCCGCCGAAACTGCATTTGATGGCACTCGTGAGGAAGCCCGCCTTGGCGCGCGCACGACGCTTGATGTGCTGAATGCCGAAAGCGATTTGCGCAATGCCCGGACCGCTTTGGTGCAGGCGCAGGCAAATTTGCAGGTGGCAAGCTATGCGCTGTTGTCGTCGATGGGGTTGCTGACAGTGGATCACCTCAAGCTTGGCATCATGACTTACGATCCCGAAGCCTATTACAACGCCGTGCGCCACGCCCCCGTTACCTCGCCGCAGGGCGAGGCGCTGGATCGGGTTCTGCGCTCCATCGGGCGCCCCTGAGCGCGCCGCACAAGCGCTTGTGATTGGACCTCACAGCGCTTGACTGCACCCTTGGCACATCGATTGACCCAGGGAGATGACATGCGGATTTTGTTGATCCTGTTTCTTGCGCTCGCGCTCGCCCGGCCTGCTCTGGCGCAGAACCTACGCTCAGCCTCTGTGATCACGGGCCTTTCGGATGCTTGGGCGCTGGCTTTCGTCCCCGGCACCGCTGACCTGTTGATCACCGAACGCGGCGGGCGCATTCTGTATCTGGCAGAGGGTGCGCGAACTGCGCGGGAATTGTCCGGCGGTCCGCGCGTGGTGGCGCAGGGGCAGGGCGGGCTGCTCGACATCGCGCCTGCGCCTGATTTCGCGGCTTCGCGTTTGGTCTATCTGACATGGGTGGGCGCGGCAGAGGGTGGAACGGCCACGCATCTGGGCCGTGCGCAGCTTGACCTTGCGGGCGCAAGCCTGACAGGGCTGGAAGTCCTGCATGTCGCAGGGCCTGCGGTGCAATCGGGCGCACATTTCGGCTCGCGCATCGTGTTTGCGGATGGCCACGTGTTCGTGGGCTTGGGCGACAGGGGTGACAAGACGTTCAGCGCCGCGCATGTGTCGCAGGATTTGCGCTCGGACAATGGATCGGTGCTGCGGTTGACGATGGATGGCCGCGTGCCTGCGGATAACCCGTTCGTGGGCCAAGGGTCCGGCGCGATCTGGTCCTATGGCCACCGCAACATTCAAGCGATGGCTGTTCATCCGCGCACAGGCGCGATCTGGCTGGCGGAACATGGCGAGGCAGGCGGGGACGAGGTCAACATCCTCCAGCGCGGCGGCAATTTCGGCTGGCCGCTCGCGTCGCATGGCGTGACCTATGCAGGCGGTCAGCGGTTTGCGCCCCCGCACATGCCCGGCGATGGTTTTGTAGCCCCAGTTCTGGCATGGCCTGCCGACCGAAGCGCGCATTTCCCGCCCTCGGGGATGCTATTCTACACCGGCGATCTGTTCCCCCAATGGCAGGGTCACATGCTGATGGGCAACCTAGCGCATCGCTATGTGGGGGTGTTCCGCGCAGAAAGCGGCCAGTTGACCCCTGTCACGCGTCTGTTGGAGCGCGCAAATCACCGCATCCGCGACTTGGCGCAGGGGCCGGACGGTGCGATTTATGTACTGACCGATGGCGCCGGGGGCCAAGTGCTGCGGCTTTCCCCGCGATAATCAGGCAAAGCCGAAAACTCTGTCAGGCAAATCCGCCTAGTGGCAGGGCAGGGGCCGTGTTAGCCCTGAAGGGTAATCAAGGACGATGCCCATGACCCAAAGCTATTATGTCCCCACAGGCGGCCTGCCGCCCCAGACCCAGATCACCACAGACCGCGCGATGTTCACCACGGCCTTCGCGGTCATCCCCAAAGGCACGCTGTCCGATATCGTGACCAGCTTCCTGCCGTTCTGGAGCGGCGCGCGTTTCTGGGTCATCGCCCGGCCCCTGTCGGGCTTTGCGGAGACATTTTCGCAATACATCGTCGAACTTGCCCCCGCTGGCGGGTCTGACCGACCCGAAACAAACCCGGCGGCCCAAGGCGCGCTGTTCGTGGTCCAAGGCAGTCTGACGCTCACACTTGATGGCCAGACGCACACCCTGACCGAGGGCGGTTTCGCCTATATCCCCGCAGGCCGCGCTTATGCTGTCCACAACGCCACAGGCGCGAACTCAGTCTACCACTGGATTCGCAAGCGTTATGATGTGGTGCCGGGACTTGATCATCCTGAGCCGATTTTTGCCAATGAACGCGACATCGCGCCCGCCGCCATGCCCGGCACCAATGGCGCTTGGGCCACGACTCGCTTCATGGACCCTGCCGACATGCGCCACGACATGCATGTGACCATCGTCACCTTGCAGCCCGGCGCGGTGATCCCCTTTGACGAAACCCATGTCATGGAACACGGGCTCTATGTGTTGCAGGGCAAGGGCGTCTATCACCTGAATCAGCAATGGGTGGAAGTGGAGGCGGGCGATTTCATGTGGCTGCGCGCCTTTTGCCCGCAAGCCTGCTATGCGGGCGGTCCGGGGCCATTCCGCTATCTGCTTTATAAGGACGTGAATCGCCACGCGGCCTTGCCCTAAGCGATCAATGATTGCGCGGACAGGGCGCACAGGCTATAGCCCTGCGAGTTTCACGCCAGACAGAGGTTGCCCCATGTTCGACAAAGCCGCCCTTGAAACCGCCATCGAGGCTGCATGGGATGCCCGCGACACGATCACGCCTGCCACCAAGGGCGAAGGCCGCGACGCGATTGAAGCAACGCTCGATGCCCTCGACCAAGGGGTGTTGCGCGTGGCCGAGCGGGGCGCGGAGGGCGTTTGGCATGTCAACCAATGGGCCAAGAAAGCCGTGCTTCTGGGCTTCCGGCTGAAAGACATGGAACCCCACGAAGGCGGCCCGCAGGGCGGCGGCTGGTGGGACAAGGTGGACAGCAAGTTCAAAGGCTGGGAAGCCGCACGCTGGCGCGAAGCTGGGTTTCGCGCTGTGCCCAATTGTGTCGTGCGCCGCTCGGCCTATATCGCGCCCGGCGCGGTGCTGATGCCGTCTTTCGTGAACCTTGGCGCTTATGTGGATAGCGGCACGATGGTGGACACATGGGCCACTGTCGGAAGCTGCGCGCAGATCGGCAAGAATGTGCACCTGTCGGGCGGTGTGGGGATTGGCGGGGTTCTGGAACCCATGCAGGCAGGCCCCACGATCATCGAAGACAATTGCTTTATCGGTGCGCGTTCGGAAGTGGTCGAAGGCTGCATCGTGCGCGAAGGCTCGGTGCTGGGGATGGGCGTGTTCATCGGCAAATCCACCAAGATCGTGGACCGCGAAACCGGCGAGGTCATGTATGGCGAAGTGCCCGCAGGCTCGGTCGTCGTGGCAGGGTCCATGCCGTCGAAGAACGGCATCAACCTGTATTGTGCGGTCATCGTGAAGCGCGTGGACGCACAGACCCGCTCCAAAACCAGCATCAACGAGCTGTTGCGCGATTGATTTCCCGTGCCTCCGCGCCACATCGTCAATCAAAGCTGACAGTGCGGGGGTAAAATGCGGTGGTTGGTTCTGGTCCTGTCGCTTGGCGCGATTGCTCTGTCGGTGCTCGCGCTCGAACGCGACCGGACCGGGCTGATCATCGCGCCGCTCGCAGGAACCGGGACCACGCCCGCGACGCTTTATTTGACCCCGGATGGCGGACCTGCGCCTGTCGTCATCGTGGCGCATGGCTTTGCAGGGTCGCGCCAATTGATGCAGCCTATTGCGCTGACATTGGCGCGGGCGGGCTACACGGTTGTCAGCTATGACCTGCAAGGGCATGGGCGCAATCCGGTGCCGATGTCGGGGGATGTGACCTCGATCGACGGGACCACGCGGCTTTTGGTGAACGAAGCGCGTGCAGTCGCGCGCGCAGCCCTTGCCCATCCGCGCGCCGATGGGCGCTTGGCCTATCTTGGGCATTCGATGGCGTCCGACATTGTCGTGCGGGCAGGGCTGGAAGAGCCGCAGGCGCAAGCGGTGGTGGGCATTTCGATGTTCAGTCAGGCGGTCACGCCCACAGAGCCTGTCAATCTGCTGGTGATCACCGGGGAATGGGAAGGGCGGCTCGCTCTCGAGGCGCTGAACGCGCTGCACCTCGCAGACCCGCAGGCCGCGTCTGGCCAGACCACAGGCGACCCGGCCACTGGCACAGGCCGCCGCGCGGTGCTTGCGCCTGCGGTTGAACATGTGGGCGTGCTTTACTCCGCCACCACCCTGCGCGAGACGGTTGCTTGGCTGAACGCCGCTTTCGCGCGTGATCGGACAGGCCCCCTGGCGCTGCAAGGCGGGGCGATCCTGCTGCTCTTGGTCGCGGTCATCGCGTTGGCATGGCCGCTCGCCCGGTTGCTTCCTGCCGGAAAACAGATGTCGGCCCCTTTGCCGCGCAAGCTATTCTGGGGACTGGTCGTAGGTCCAGCGCTCGTGGTCCCGCTGGTGCTGGCGCCTGTGAAGCTGCAATTCCTGCCTGTGCTGGTCGCTGATTACCTTGCGCTGCATATGGGGCTTTATGGTGTAGTGATTTTGGCCGTGTTGGCATGGACCGGGCTTTTGCGCGGGGCCTTCGCGCTGCGCGCGGTCTTGATTGGGCTGGCTGTGGCCGTGTTCGGGATTGTGGTTTTCGGCACTGCACTGGACCGCTATGTGGCAAGCTTCACACCCAATCCAGAACGCGCGCTTATCATTGGCGCGCTGGCTTTGGGCGCGGTGCCTTATTTGCTTGCAGATGCGATCCTGACGCGCGGGGGGGCGGCAACGGTGTGGCAGGTTCTGGCCGTGCGCGGCGCGTTCATCCTGTCGCTGATGCTGGCCGTGGCGCTTGATTTCGAGCGGCTCTTGTTCCTGCTCATCATCCTGCCTGTGATCCTGCTCTTTTTCGCGCTGTTCGGCACGATGGCTGGCTGGGTCGGACGGCGCACCGGGCTGCCTGCCGCGTCAGGTTTGGGGCTGGGGCTGATCCTCGCTTGGGCTTTGGGGGTGGCGTTTCCGCTGTTCAGCACAGGGGCCTAATCGCATTAGCGGTTTCTTAACCAATTTCCGCGACCATCCGCATATGCGCCGCCTAATCGCCCTTGCCCTGTGCCTTGCTGCTTGCGACAGCCCCTCGCCGCAGATGCGCGGGGCGCAGGCCACGCATTTCGAGGCCGAGGGCCATGCCATGACGCTCCGGCGCGACGGCAACTCGGTCGAGGTCATCCGCCACGGTTACGCGCCCCGCAGCGTGCAGCCGCGCCTGCGTCCGGCCATGGCGCAAGCGATGACAGACCTGACCGGCTGCACGATCCGCGCGGGCACGCTGGAAGGTGATACCGGCGTGCTGCGCGCGAAGCTGAATTGTCCCTAACTTGCGCTGGATCAATGCGCTTTTCTGCATATTTGCAACACTGCCTCTGTAATCAACAACGGAGGATTCCATGCTGCGCTTATTTTCCCTGATCTTCAGCATTGCAGGCGCAACCTGTGCCGGTATTGGTGTGATCATTGCGCTGGTTATCGGTCAGGACACGCTGCAACCGATCCTGCTTTGGGCCGCAGGTGGCACTGTCGTAGGTCTTGGCGCAAGTTGGATTGTGGCGCGCAAATTGCTCGACGGGCAGACCGTTTAGGCTGGGTTTGCGTTCCTGGGGCTGGGGCGCTATAGATCGCGCGCCCCAGCGACAGGCCCGCGCATGACCATACAGCCCACAGACCCGACGACAGCGCTTGCTAACGCTGCGCGCCTGTCGGTTGCGCCTATGATGGATTGGACGGATCGGCATTGCCGGATGTTCCACCGTGTCCTATCGCGCAGGGCCTTGCTTTATACCGAGATGGTCGCAGCGCCTGCTCTGGTGCGCGGGCGGGCGTTGCATTTGCTCGACCATAGTCCCGCCGAGCACCCGGTCGCGCTGCAATTGGGCGGCTCGGACCCGGCGGAACTGGCCGAGGCCACGGCCTTGGGCTGGCAGGCCGGTTACCGCGAGATCAATCTGAATTGCGGCTGCCCGTCTGACCGGGTGCAATCGGGCTGTTTCGGGGCAATCCTGATGCAGGATGCGTCCCTTGTGGGCCGGATCGTGGCGGCGATGATCGCCGCAAGCCCGGCCGAAGTCACAGTGAAATGCCGCATCGGCATCGATGACCAAGACGCGCCCAGCACCCTCCCGCGCTTTCTGGATACGATTGCAAGTGCGGGCGTGCGCCGCGTCATCATTCATGCGCGCAAGGCGTGGCTGCAAGGCCTGTCGCCCAAGGAAAACCGCGAAATTCCGCCGCTCGACTATGATCTGGTGCTGGCGATGAAAGACCGCTTTGCGGGGCTGCATGTCTCGATCAATGGCGGGGTCGAGAGCTTGGATCAAGCGCAGGCGCTGCTCGGGCAGGGCATGGACGGCGTGATGATCGGGCGCGCGGCCTATCATCGGCCCGCGGATATTCTGGCACAGGCCGATGCGCGGATTTTCGGCGACTTGCGCCCCCCGCTCACTGGCCCCGAGGTCGTAGCAGCCCTGAGCCCCTACATCGCAGATGAACTTGCGCGCGGCACGCGGCTGCCCGCGATCACGCGGCACATGCTTGGCCTGTTCACTGGCCAGCCGGGGGCAAAAGCATGGCGGCGGGTTCTGTCGGAAACGGCTCACCATCGCGGCGCGGGGCTGGATGTTGTGGACGCAGCCCTCGACGCGCAGGCACAAGCTGCTTTTGCGCTTCAGGCTTAACTGGCTTTGGCCAGAAGGGCCGCGTCAGCCTCCTCGGCCTCATCAACAAGATGATGCACCGTCTCGCGCAGGTCGGACAGCAAATCCAGCAGCAAGTCCAACCGATCTGGTCCAAAGGCCGCAGCAAGGCGAACGTAATCTGGGTCCGATTCGGCTAACACTTCCTCGAACAACTCACGCCCGGTCAGGGTCAGCGCGACCATGTGGCGACGTGCATCATTGCACTCGACAGGTTCGATCAACCCACGTGCAGTCAGGCTGCGGAAAATCCGCGTCAGCGAGGGCGGCAGGATCACACACCGCTCCGACAGGGTTTTCGCGTCCAGACATTCAGCTTCCGCCAAAGCCCGCAACACGCGCCATTGCGGCATCGTCAAGTCATGCGCGTCGATATAGCGCTTGAATAGCCGCATCGTCGCTTCACGCGACCGCAAAAGCGCGATGGGAAGCGACTTCTCGAATTTGCGCATGGCGCGAGTCTGTATCTGGTTCATGTGGCTCTATTCCGACTTTCGCCTTGTTTAGCAGAGCAGCGCGATATTTCCAAATGAAAACTCTTTCGCACCTGCAAAAGCCCGTCCTGCGGTTCAGGCTTGCAGGGGCGCGCGCAAGCGGGCATCAGAGGGCAAACCCCGCAGCCGAGCAGGATGACCATGAGCGATTTGAGCAAAGACGCCTACAACGTGACAGCAGACGAACTGCGCCAATTCATCGAACGGTTCGAGCATCTGGAAGCCGAGAAAAAAGACATCGCCGACCAGCAGAAAGAGGTAATGGCCGAGGCCAAAGGGCGGGGCTATGACATCAAGGTGCTGCGCAAGATCATCGCGCTGCGCAAGCGCAAGCCCGATGACATTGCCGAGGAAGAAGCGGTGCTTGAACTCTACAAGGCCGCACTGGGGATGTCGTAAGCATCATTTGCGCATGTTGATACGCGCAAAAGCGATGTCCACTTGAGCTTAGTCTGCATCAGGGCTGCAACAGCGTTACATCTGACAAAGTTGCCAGCGCATCGACATCATCCTCGTAGAGCGCCGAAACAGTATCGACTGTGTTCTCTGTCCAGCCGGGCACATTCACGTCGATATCAAGTTTCTCGGAATCGTAGAACTTGTCCAGAAACGCAGCGATCACGCGCTGGCGGTGGGCTTCGTCCACCGGGGGCGTGGTCGCCATGTAGCGCTCCAGTTTCTGTGCACCGCCATCCACCATGATTTGTTCGAACCAGTCATAGGTATGGGCAAGCTGTGTTTCGGCACCGTGGCCCGAGACATCAGCCAGCAAACGGTGCCAGAGGAAGGGAGTGTCCTCGTCACACCACAGAGTGATGCCCGCTTCCGGCCATGCCTGACGCAGCGCGGCGACAAATGGCAACCAGCGCAGCGTCTGCGGGCGGACGCTGGCCAAAGCGGTTACGGCATGGGGCTTGAGATGCGGCATCAGCGCGGGCAACAGGCTTGCCGGGTTGCGCAGCGCCAGAAAGAGCGTCACGTCATGATCACCGAACGCTTCGCGGAGCCCCGCAAGGCGCGAGGCTGCCGCAGGATACAGCCCTGTGGACCGCACCGCCGCTGATTTCCACGACAAAACATTCGGCTCTGACAGGACCAGACGGCGGGTTTCGTCGCTATCGAGCACGTCATCCAGAAAATGCGTCCCAGCATCGGGGGCGAGCGTGCCTTCGGCCGCCGCACCCGCCATGCGGATCAGCGTTTCGCGGTAGCGTCCGGGGCCGGGCACTTCGATCCCCTCCGCGAACAGCGTGTCACGGTTCTTGACCAGACAGCGCAGCAAGCGCCCGTCATCGGTCAGATGCACCCCCAGATGCAGCGCGATTTCCATCTTGCTCGAACCTCTTTTGCGTTTTCAGCATCAGTGATGCCAGAATATGTCAAATTTTTGCTGAATCTGGGACGATCTTTTGGGGTATGCAAGCCCGCACTTCGCTGTTGAGCCTGCTGCGATTTCGCATTATCTAGCGCGCAGGATGCCGGTTTAGCTCAGTTGGTAGAGCAGTGGTTTTGTAAACCGAAGGTCGGGGGTTCGAGTCCCTCAACCGGCACCAGATCACCCCTTTACGCCTAGAAATTTAGCGCCATCGTCGTGTCGTGGTGGGTTTCAGCCACGAAACATCCAAGAGATGCTGTGGGTCGCGTCCGGTCCCCTTGTGATTCGCGTGTGGATATGACTGCACAGGAGAAAGATCCGAGGCGGGTATGAAACTTCACATCGTCATTGTTGAACCTGATGACATCCGGGCGCGGCTGGTGATTGATTCCATGCAACCGCTCGGCCATCAGGTCACAGTTATCGCCGAGGCGGCGGGACTCGCGCGTCGCGTGCGTGACCTTGCGCCTGATATCGTGTTGATCGATATGGCCAATCCCTCTCGCGATATGCTGGAAGAAATGACGCTTGCGTCTGGCCCGATGGACCGTCCTGTGGCGTTCTTCGTGGACCGTACGGATGGCGACCTGACGCGGCAAGCGATTGAAGCGGGCGTGTCGGCCTATGTGATCGACGGCTTGCAGCCCGAGCGTGTGGCCGCCGTGATGGACGCGGCCATTGCCCGCTTTCAGATGTTCCAGCGGATGCGGCTGGAATTGGAAACGACACGCCGGGCGTTGGAAGAACGCAAACTGATTGACCGCGCGAAGGGCATCTTGATGAAAGCGCGCGGCATCAGTGAAGAGGAAGCCTATGCTCTGATGCGAAAAACGGCGATGGATCAGGGACGCAAAGTTGTGGATGTCGCAAGTGCGCTTGTGACCGCAGCGGGGTTGTTGTCATGACCCTTTCCCCCCTTCGCATCGGATTTGTGCCGCTTCTGGATATGGCCCCTTTGGCCATTGCCCATGAATTTGGATTTGCGCAGACCGAAGGGCTGGAGCTGGAGTTGTGCGCGGCCCCCTCGTGGTCCAGTTTGCGCGACATGCTGCTCTGGGGGCAGGCCGAGGCCGCGCATATTCTTGCCCCCCTGCCTGTCGCAATGGCTTTGGGATTGGGCGGCGCCATTGCGCGCGTGGATATTTTGCAAAATCTGTCGCTGAACGGCGTTGTGATTGCTGTATCGGCTGCGATTGCCGATGCGATGCGCGCGCAGGGGCATGGGTTTGATTTCAATGAACCCCGCGCGACCGCAGATGATCTTGCCTGCGTAGCGCCCCAGCCGATGCGCATAGGTGTGCCCTTTCCATTCTCGACCCAAGCGGCCCTTGTCACCCGCTGGCTGCGGGAAACGGCTGTGCAATACGAGCTTTGCACTATTCCCCCCCCGCGCATGGCCGATGCGTTGGGCGCAGGAGAGATTGACGGCTATTGCGTGGGCGAGCCTTGGGGGTCGATGGCCGTTGAAACCGGGGCAGGGGCGCTCATCTTGCCTGGCAAATCCATCTGGGCGGCTGCCCCCGAAAAGGTGCTCGCTGCCCGCCACGACTGGGTCGAAGAAAACCCCGATCTGACGGCCGCCCTGATGCGCGCCATTTGGCGCGCCGGAAAATGGTTGGATGATCCGCAAAATCGCCAGACCGCTTGCGAAGTCTTGTGCCGAGCGGAATATGTGAACGCCCCTGCGGAAATTCTGGAGCGGGCGCTGCGCGGCCAGATGGTTATCTCTCCGCGCGGAGAATTGCGCCCTGTGCCGGGAATGATCCGCTTCCATGATGGTGCTGCGACCTTTCCGTGGCGGTCGCAAGCATCATGGTTTGCCACGCATCTGGCGGAACGATATGGGCTTGATGTTGCGGCCTCCGTGCAAGCGGCCAAGACTATCTGCCGGACCGACCTTTATCGACGCAACCTGCGCGGGGTGGGGGCGGATTTGCCCGGGGCTTCTGAGAAACTTGAAGGTGCGATTGATCACCCGCTCGCGGTTTCCTCGGAGCGCGGCACGATGATTCTGCCGCCGGACCGTTTTTTTGATGGTCAAGTTTTCGACCCGAGCACGCCGGGACGCTGAATTTTTTAGCAGACACCAGGCGCGCTCCATTTGGAATTGCTGCGCCTGCAAAGTCCCTTTGACCAGCTAAGCCAAATGCTGCATCTTCATACTTATCCGACAAAGGGGTTGGATCACCCATATGGACCGCGCAAAGCCGCGAACGCCAATTGGACGCTTTCTCGCGCAGATGCGGGATTTTGCACACCGCCACTAAGCGAACGCGCAGCAGCGCGTCTCCACCCTCCTTGACCCCGTTTGCCCCCGGAGAGATCCCATGACCAATTTTAGCCGCCGTTCCTTCCTGCGCGCCACAACCGGCGCCGCAGCCACGCTTGCCGCTGCCAAAGCCCTGATCCCCGGTGGTGCCTGGGCCACCACCGCCGCCCCCGAAGTGCGCGGCGCGACTTTGGGCTATATTGCGCTGACGGACGCCTCGCCCCTGATCATCGCCTTGGAGAAAGGCCTTTACGCCAAGTATGGCCTCGATCAGATGAAGATTGAAAAGCAAGCAAGCTGGGGCGCCACGCGCGACAACATGGCGCTTGGCTCGGCTCGTGGCGGTATTGATGGCGGCCATATCCTGCGTCCCAAAGTGCATCTGTATTCGCTTGGCACAGTGATGCAGAACAACCAGCCGACGCCGATGTATAACCTGCTTGGCCTGAATGAAGATGCACAAGGCCTCTCGGTTGCGCAGGAATATGCTGCAACAGGTGTGGGGCTGGACAGTGGCGCGCTGAAAGACGCGTTTGCTGCAAAGCGCGCCGCAGGCAAGGAAGTGACGGCTGCAATGACCTTCCCCGGCGGCACGCATGACCTGTGGATCCGCTATTGGTTGGCAGCGGGAGGAATTGTGCCAAATACAGATGTCGCTGTCATCGTCGTGCCGCCCCCGCAGATGGTTGCGAACATGAAAGTCGGCAATATGGATTGCTTCTGCGTGGGCGAGCCGTGGAATGAGCAGCTTGTAAACCAGGGTATCGGCTTTACTGCGGCCACGACGGGCGAGCTTTGGAATCACCACCCTGAGAAAGTGCTTGGAATGCGCGCCGACTGGGTCGATGCGAACCCGATTGCCACCAAGGCAATCCTGATGGCCGTCATGGAAGCGCAGATGTGGTGCGAGGATCTGGCCAACAAAGAAGAACTGGCCCAGATCGTTGGTCGCCGCCAGTGGTTCAACGTGCCCACCGCCGACATTCTGGGGCGCCTGAAGGGCGACATCAATTACGGCAATGGGCGGGTGGAAACCGCAACCGGTCAGCAGATGAAATTCTGGCGCAATGGCGGGGCGAGTTCCTTCCCGTGGAAATCGCTCGACACATGGTTCCTGACGGAAAACATCCGCTGGGGCTATCAGCCCGCGAGTTTGGATATTGCGTCAGTCGTGGCCAATACGAACCGCTCCGACCTGTGGCTCGATGCGGCGAAGGATTTGGGCGTGGATGTGTCCGGCTTCTCGGACAGCCGTGGGGTGGAAACATTCTTCGACGGCAAGACCTTCGATCCGGCCAATCCGTCGGCCTATTTGGACAGCCTGTCGATCAAGGCCATGGTGTAAGGGGGCGATGATGTCAGCCGTGACGCAACTCAAGCCAAAATCGCAAGCCCCCGCGCCCAGCGCCATTGTCACCCAACTGCCCACCCAGCCCCGCAAGAGGCTGGCAGTGCCCCGCTGGACCCAATCCATCGCTGTGAATGTCCTGCCGCCTTTGGTTGTGCTTTTGGTCATTCTGGCAGTATGGGAGGTGGCCTTTTCCGCCCCGGGTTCCAACTTACCCACCCCGTCCACCGTCTGGTTGGAATCGTCGGACCTGATCCTTGACCCGTTTTATGTCTATGGGTCGCAAGATATCGGCCTTGGCTGGCGCGTTCTGACCTCGCTCGAGCGGGTGGCCTATGGCTTTGGCTTTGCCTCGATCATCGGTATTCTGGTGGGGGCGGTTATTGGGCAGTCCGTCTGGATGATGCGCGGCCTTGACCCGATCTTTCAGGTCCTTCGCACCGTCCCGCCACTCGCGTGGTTGCCCATCAGCTTGGCCGCCTTCATGGACAGCCGCCCCTCCGCCATCTTCGTGATCTTCATCACCGCCATCTGGCCCATCATCATCAACACCGCCGCAGGCGTGCGCAATATCCCGCAGGATTACCGCAATGTGGCGCAAGTGCTGCGGCTGAACCAGGTCGAGTTCTTCATCAAGATCATGGTCCCCGCTGCTGCACCCTACATCTTTTCCGGTCTGCGCATCGGGGTGGGCCTGTCCTGGCTCGCTATCGTTGCGGCGGAAATGCTGACGGGTGGTGTGGGAATCGGCTTCTTCATCTGGGATGCGTGGAATTCCTCGCGCCTGACCGACATCATCGTGGCGCTGGTCTTTATCGGGATTGTGGGCCTGCTTCTGGATAAACTTGTCAGCTTCATCGGGCGCATCGTCACCCGTGGCACATCGGAGGCGTAACACATGGCCTATTTGAACATTTCCCATGTCGAGAAAACCTTTGTGAGCGGCTCCAAACGGACCGAGGTTCTGCGCGATATCCGGCTGGACATTGAGAAGGGCGAATTTGTCAGCATCATCGGCCATTCCGGCTGCGGCAAGTCCACGCTGCTCAACCTGATAGCGGGCCTGACAGACATGACCAAGGGCGGCATCAAGCTTGACGGGTTCGAGGTCAAGGCCCCCGGTCCCGACCGCGCTGTGGTGTTCCAAAACCACAGCCTGCTGCCGTGGCTAACGGTTTACGACAACGTCAAGCTGGCCGTGGACAAAGTGTTTGGTGGCAAAAAGTCGAAGGCCGAGCGCCACGACTGGATCCTGCACAATCTCGATCTGGTGCAGATGCGGCACGCCGCCGACAAGCGGCCCGGTGAAATCTCGGGCGGGATGCGGCAACGCGTGGGCATTGCGCGCGCCTTGGCGATGGAACCCAAAGTGCTGCTGCTCGATGAACCCTTCGGCGCGCTCGACGCGCTGACGCGGGCGCATTTGCAGGATGCGGTGATGGACATTCACGCCCGGCTTGGCAACACGATGATCATGATCACCCATGACGTCGATGAAGCCGTACTGCTGGCCGACCGGATCGTGATGATGACCAATGGCCCCGCCGCCACGATTGGCGAGGTTCTGTCCGTCGATCTGTCCCGCCCCCGCGAACGCATCGCTGCCGCCACTGACCCCGCCTATCTGAAAGCGCGGCAGGCCGTGTTGCGGTTCCTTTATGAACGTCACCGCTTCGTGGAAGCGGCGGAGTAACGCCAAATGAAACAGAAACTTGTTGTGATCGGCGCGGGGATGGCCTCGGGTCGGGTGCTGGAGCATGTCTTGGCGGCAGACCCCGATGGGTGGGACGTCACGCTGTTCAATGCTGAACCGCGAGGGAATTATAACCGGATCATGTTGTCCCCCATTCTGTCGGGGGAAAAGACGTATCAGGAGATCGTCACGCATGACGATGACTGGTATGCGGCGAACTGCATCACCTGCCGCTTCGGCGAGCCCGTGGTGCGCATCGACCGGGCCCGCAAGATTGTCTATTCCAACACAGGCGGCGCGCCTTATGAAAAGCTGCTGATCGCCACTGGATCGGCCCCCTTCATCATCCCGGTGCAGGGCCGTGATCTGCCCGGTGTCATCACCTATCGCGACATGGACGACACGCAGGCGATGATTGATGCCAGCGCCAAGCCCGCTGGCAAGGCCGTTGTCATCGGTGGCGGCCTGCTTGGGCTAGAGGCTGCGGCGGGCCTTGCCCTGCGCGGGATGGATGTGACCGTCATCCACCTGATGGGGCACCTGATGGAACGCCAGTTGGACCCGGCGGCAGGATACCTGCTGCAAAAGGATCTGGAGGCGCGCGGGATCAAGGTGCATTGCAAGGGTGCCACCAAGGCAATCTTGGGCGAAGGCCGCGTGGAGGCTGTGCTGCTTGAAGATGGCACGCTCTACCCCGCTGATCTGGTCTGCATGGCCGTGGGCATTCGCCCCGAAACGCGCCTTGCCACGGATGCAGCGCTGGAGGTTGCGCGCGGGATCGTGGTTGATGACCAGATGCGCACATCGGACCCCGATATTCTGGCCGTGGGCGAATGTGTGGAGCATCAGGGCCAGCTCTTCGGCCTCGTCGCGCCGCTTTATGACCAAGCCAAGGTCGTGGCGGCAACGCTTCTGGGGCAGGATGCGGCGTTCCGGCCTGTGCAGACAGCCACGAAGCTGAAAGTCACCGGCGTTGACCTGTTCAGCGCGGGCGATTTTGCCGATGCAAAGGGGCGCGAGGATATCGTGTTCCGCGACCCTGCGCGCGGGGTCTACAAGCGGCTGGTGATCGAGAATGACCGCCTGATCGGCGCGGTCATGTATGGCGACACAGCCGATGGGTCTTGGTTCTTTGGCCTGATCAAGGACGCAACCTGCATCGCGCCCATGCGCGACACGCTCATCTTCGGCCCGGCCTATCAGGGGGGCGCTACTGCGGACCCTTTGGCAGCCGTTGCAGCCTTGCCGCCTGAGGCAGAAATTTGCGGCTGCAACGGCGTGTGCAAAGGCACGATCCTCAAAGCGATTGACGGCGGCGCGGTCACACTGGGCGATGTGCGCGCGACAACGAAGGCAAGCGCGTCCTGCGGCACTTGCACGGGGCTGGTCGAGCAAGTTCTGGCCACTGCGCTGGGCGATGCATTCCAGAAACCCACCGCGCAGCCCATGTGCAAATGCACTGACCTGACGCATGAAGATGTGCGGCGGTTGATCAAATCGCCGGGGCTGAAATCCATGCCCGCTGTCATGCAGGAACTGGGGTGGAAAACGTCCTGCGGGTGTTCAAGCTGCCGTCCGGCGCTGAACTTCTACCTGCTCGCGGATTGGCCGCTGGATTACACCGACGACGCGCAAAGCCGCTTTGTCAACGAACGCAACCACGCCAATATCCAGAAGGACGGCACCTATTCCGTGGTCCCGCGCATGTGGGGCGGCATGACCAATCCGCGCGAATTGCGCGCGATTGCCGATGCGGCGGATAAGTATGCCATCCCGGCTGTCAAGGTCACAGGCGGGCAGCGCATTGACCTGCTGGGGGTGAAGAAAGAGGATTTGCCGAATATCTGGGCAGATCTGAACGCGGCGGGGCTGGTTTCCGGCCACGCTTATTCCAAGGGCCTGCGCACAGTCAAAACCTGTGTCGGCACTGATTTCTGCCGCTTCGGGACGCAGGACAGCACGGGTCTGGGGATCAAGCTGGAACAGCGCCTGTGGGGGTCGTGGACACCCCATAAGGTGAAGCTGGCTGTGTCCGGTTGCCCCCGCAATTGCGCCGAAGCGACGTGCAAGGATGTAGGTATCATCTGCGTTGATTCCGGGTTCGAGGTGGGCGTGGGCGGGGCCGCAGGCATGGACCTGAAGGAAACCGAACGTCTGGCCAAGGTCACCACCGAACAGGAAGCCATCGAGCTGACCGTGGCCTTCATCCAGCTTTACCGCGAACACGCCAAATATCTGGACCGGCCCTACAGGTGGCTGGCGAAAGTGGGCCTCGATTGGGTCAAGGCGCAGGTGGTGGATGATCTGGACAACCGCGCGGCGCTCATCGCCCGGTTTGATCTGTCCCAGACCATCTACCAGCGCGACCCTTGGGCGGATCGTGCAACTCCAAAGGCGCAGATGGGCTTTGCCCCCCTCGCCGATCTGACGCGGGAGGCTGCGGAATGAACTGGCTGGACATTGGCGCATTGGACGACATCCCTGCGCGCGGCGCGCGGGTGGTGAAAACCCTGCATGGCTGCGTGGCCGTCTTTCGCACCCATGATGATCAGGTCTTTGCCCTTGACGACCGCTGCCCGCACAAGGGCGGACCGCTGTCCGAGGGGATCGTGCATGGCCACTCCGTCACCTGCCCGCTGCATGGCATGGTGATCGGGCTGGGCGATGGTCAGGCGCAGGGCGCGGACAGGGGGGCGGTCGCGACCTATCCCGCGCGGGTCGAAGGCGGGCGTATCCTGCTCGATGCGGCACGGCTGATCCGGGGGCGCGCGGCATGAGCATCCGCACCACTTGCCCCTATTGCGGTGTGGGCTGCGGGGTCATCGCTGCGCCCGACGGGGCGGGTGGGGCGCAGATTGCGGGTGATCCAGAGCATCCGGCAAATTACGGGCGGCTCTGTTCCAAAGGGTCCGCGTTGGGCCAGACCTTGGGCTTGGGGGACCGGGTGCTGACACCCCTGATAGGGGGCCGCGCGACCGATTGGGACCGCGCGCTCGATCTGGTGGCGGACCACTTCACCGATGCCATCGCCCAGCACGGGCCGGACTCGGTCGCCTTCTACCTGTCCGGTCAGATGCTGACAGAAGATTACTATGTCGCCAACAAGCTGATCAAAGGCTTCATGGGCACCGCAAATCTGGACACAAATTCGCGGCTATGCATGGCGTCATCCGTTGCGGGGCATAAACGGGCCTTCGGGGCAGATACTGTGCCGGGGACCTATGAGGATATCGAACAGGCCGACCTGGTGGTGCTTGTGGGATCGAACCTCGCATGGTGCCATCCGGTGCTGTATCAGCGCCTGATCGCGGCGAAGGCCGCGCGCGGCACGCGGGTTGTCGTGGTAGACCCGCGCCGGACGGCGAGTTGTGACGCGGCGGACCTGCTTCTGGCGCTGCGGCCGGGGTCCGATGCGGCGTTGTTCAATGCGCTTCTGGTCGCGCTTGCGGATCGCGGGGCGGTGGACCGCGCCTATGTTGCGGCCCATGTCACGGGCTTTGACGCGGCTCTTTCCGAAGCGCGCCTGTCCGATCCCGCGCTGACGGGTCTAGCGCCGGACGCCATCGCCACATTCCTTGACTTGTTCACCACGACCGCGCGCGTGGTCACGATCTATTCCCAAGGGATCAATCAATCGGAATCGGGCACCGACAAGGTGAATGCGATCCTGAATTGCCACTTGGCCACAGGCCGCATCGGGCGGCCGGGCATGGGGCCATTCAGCGTCACAGGCCAGCCCAACGCGATGGGCGGGCGCGAGGTAGGGGGGCTCGCCAACATGCTCGCCTGTCATCTGGATCTCGAAAACCCTGCCCATCGTGGTGCGGTGCAAAAGTTCTGGGCCAGTCCGAAGATGCCCATACAGGCAGGGCTAAAGGCAGTGCAGATGTTCGACGCCGTGGCGCGCGGCCAGATCAAGGCGCTCTGGATCATTCACACCAACCCGGCTGTGTCGATGCCTGACGCCGACAAAGTCGCCGCCGCCATCAAAGGCTGCGATTTTGTCGTGGTCAGTGATGTGACCCAGACTGACACAACCCGACTGGCCGATGTGGTTCTGCCTGCGACAGCATGGGGCGAGAAATCGGGTAGTGTCACGAATTCGGACCGCACCATCAGCCGCCAGCGCGCGTTCCTGCCCGCCCCCGGTCAAGCGCGCGATGATTGGCGGATGCTCGCGGATTTGGGGCGGCGTATGGGCTGGGCCGATGCCTTTGGGTGGAACACTCCTGCCGAGGTGTTTGCCGAATATGCGGCCCTTTCCGGGGTTGCGGGCGAGTTGGGCCGCGATTTCGACATCTCGGGGCTGGTGGGCGCGGATTACGACGCTCTGCCCCCCACCCGCTGGCCTGTGACAGCCAAGCGCCAAGGTGGGCGCTTTTTCGCGGATGGCGGTTTCTTCACCCCCGACACCCGCGCCCGCATGATCCCTGTGACCCCCCGCCTGCCTGTAGCCAAGACCACGCCGCGTTATCCCTTCCGCTTGAATACAGGGCGCATCCGCGACCAGTGGCACACGATGACGCGCACTGGCCTAGCCCCGCGCTTAAGCCAGCACATCGCTGAGCCATTTCTAGAAATCCACCCCGAAGACGCGACAGCTTTGGGGCTGGAGCCTGCAACGCTCGCCCGCGTGACCAGCCCGCAGGGCCAGGCGATCCTGCGCGTGGCGATCACGGACCGTGTGCGAGAGGGCCAAGTCTTTGCCCCTATGCACTGGACAGGCGAGACTGCGCCCACAGGTCGCGTGGATGCCCTCGTGGCCCCTGTGACTGACCCGATTTCGGGCCAACCGGAAAGCAAAGGAAGTGTGGTGGCCATCGTCCCCTTCGCCCCCGCTTGGTATGGCTTTGCGGTGTCCATCACCACGATAACGCCCAAAGCCACCTACTGGGCGCGCGCGCGTCACGAGGGCGGCTGGCGCTGTGAACTGGCGGGACTGGACACACCAGCAAGTTGGGAGGGTTACGCCCGTGCACTGTTCAACCTGCCCGACGCCACCTGCCTGAGTGTCGAGGATCGTTTTCGCGGCACCCATCGCTTGGCTCTAATGGACGGACAGCGCACGTTGGCCGCTTTGTTTGTAGCCTCTGACCCCGTGACTCTCTCGCGCGGGCATGTCGCAGAGCAGATCGGTGCGGATGGCGTGGGGCTGCTGGCCGGGTGGCCTGCGGCGGGGATCTTCGACCCCGGCCCGACTGTCTGCGCCTGCCTGAATGTCGGGCGCAACACGATCCTGCACGCGATTTCGACGCAGGGATTGTCGTCGGTCGAAGCCATCGGGGCCGCTTTGCAAGCGGGCACAAGCTGCGGGTCGTGCAAGCCGGAACTGGCGGCCCTTTTGGCGCAACGGTTGGAGGCCGCCGAATGACCCTTGCCCCCTATATCCACACCGTGGGACGCGGGCCGGGACGGGCGCGGGCGCTGACGGGGGATGAGGCGCAAGACGCCATGCGCCAAATCCTGTCGGGCCACGCTGACCCCCACGCTATCGGCGCGCTTCTGATGCTGTTGCGCTACCGGGGCGAGACGCCCGAGGAAATCGCAGGCTTCACCCGCGCCGCCCGCGCTGGCTTGCCTGAACTGCCCCACGTAGACCTTGACTGGCCCAGCTACGCGGCGGGACGCACGCGCGGGCTGCCGTGGTTTCTGTTGGCCGCGAAGGAAGTTGCGGCCAGCGGTAAGCGCGTGCTGATCCATGGCTGGAATTCGCACCAAGCGGACGGGGCAGATGTGCGTTCCGCGCTGGCCTTGGTGGGCATTGCGCGCGCCGAAAACGTAGAGGATGCCGCGCGTCTGCTGGACCGAGACGGCATCACCTATCTGCCGCTCGAAACCTTTGCCCCGCGTCTGCTGGACCTGTTGCGCCTGCGCGATGTGCTGGGGCTGCGGTCCTGCATCAACACGGTCTGCCGAATGCTGAACCCCGCGCAGGCCAATGCAGCGGTGCAGGGTGTGTTCCACCCGCCTTACCTTGCCTTGCAACAGGCGGCGGGCGCGATCCTTGGCCAACCGTATCTGTGCATCCTGAAGGGGGGTGGGGGCGAGTTTGAACGCAACCCGTCGAAGCCCGTGACAATATGGCGGCTGGTTGACGGGCAACCCACGGAAGCGCTGCTGGACCCCATCATCCCAGACGCGCAGCGGTTGTCTGACGTGCCTGCAACCATAACGGACCTGACCTACCCAAGCGACCCTTTCGCCCGCGCCATCATCACAGGCACCGCGCAAGCCGCGCGCCTGTCCTTGTCCCACCCCATCCCCGCCTGACCCGGAGGCCCCCAATGAAAACCTTTCCCATGTTCCTGCAAATGGCTGGCCGTCATGTCGTTATCGTGGGCGGAGGCGAGCAGGCCGCGCAAAAGGCGCGATTGATGCTGAAAACCGAAGCACGGCTGGTGCTGGTTGCGCCGGAACTCGACCCCGAACTGGGCGCGCTGGTGGCAGAGGGGCGGGCCGAGCAAGTCACGACGCTCGCAGTCGATGTGTTCCGCGACGCAGCGCTTGTGTTCATCGCCACAGGCTGCGTTGGCTATGATTACGCCGCCCATGCCATCGCCAAAGCTGCGGGCGTGGTTGTCAATGTCGTGGACCGCCCGACGCTGTGTGACGCCACAACACCCTCTATCGTGGACCGTGATCCGGTCGTGGTGGCGATCTCGACCGAAGGGACCGCGCCCGTGCTGGCCCGTCAGATCAAGTCGAAGATGGAAACGTTGCTCGAGCCGAACCTCGGTGCCCTCGCAGCCCTTGCAGGCCGCTTGCGCCCACAAGTGAACCGCCAAATCCCGCAGCGCGAGCGGCGGTTTTTCTGGGACTGGGTGTTCAACGGTCCAGCGCGTCAGGCCATGGCGCGCGGGGCAGAACGCGAGGCCGCAGCCTTGGTGAAGGACACGCTCGCCGCAGGCGGAACAGGGGCTGTGCAGGGAGCAATCGCGCTGGTGGGTGCAGGGCCAGGGGCTGCGGACCTGCTGACCTTGCGCGCCCTGCGGCTGCTGCAAGAGGCGGATGTGATCTTTTATGATCGGCTGGTCGATCCGGCGGTTCTGGAACTTGCCCGCCGCGATGCCGAACGGGTGTTTGTCGCCAAAGAGGTTGGTGCTTCAAGCTGGCCGCAAGATCGCATCAATGCCGTCATCGTCGCCGCCGCGAGACAAGGCCAAAAGGTCGTTCGCCTGAAATCGGGCGATCCCAGCATCTTTGGGCGTCTGTCCGAAGAACTCGACTGCGCCCGCACAGCCGGTATCCCGGTCGAGATCGTCCCCGGTGTCACCGCCGCGAGTGCTGCAGCTGCAAGCCTCGCGCGCGGGCTGACCGAGCGGGGGCAGACGGATCGCCTGATGCTTGCCACCGCAACGTGCAAGCCGGGCGACCCGCAGCCAGATTGGGCTGAGATGCTGCAACCGGGCACAGCGCTGGCCATCTATATGGGCGTTAAAGCCGCTCCAGAGATCGTGCAATCCATGCAGCGCGCGGGTATTCCGCTGGCGCTGACGGTGGATGTCGTCAGCCATGCCTCCACTGCGCGGGAACGGCGTGTTCAGTGCACCTTGGCTGACTTGCCCAAGGCGCTTCTCGGGGCTGAAATCGACAATCCGGCGGTAATCCTTGTGTCGTGGCCAAAGTCAACGGCAATAGCCAACAGGGGCGCTGCTGCAGCGTGAACCGTCCCAAGCCCTGCTGCCGCTTCGGACAATTGCGGCGCATGATAAAATACCCATGCGCGCCCTGTGGGCCATATTGACCGCGCCCTATTTCCCCCTCATATCGCTGGGCATGACAGAGCTTTCGCACATCCGCAATTTCAGTATCGTGGCCCATATCGACCACGGCAAATCCACGCTGGCCGACCGGCTGATCCAGGTCACGGGCACTGTGTCCGACCGGGATATGAAAGAGCAATTGCTCGATTCGATGGATATCGAACGCGAGCGCGGAATCACGATCAAGGCCAACACAGTGCGCATCGACTACACGGCGCGCAATGGGCAGGCCTATGTACTGAACCTGATCGACACGCCGGGCCATGTGGATTTCGCCTATGAGGTGTCGCGCTCCATGCAGGCGGTCGAAGGCTCGCTTCTCGTGGTGGACGCGTCGCAAGGTGTGGAAGCGCAGACGCTGGCCAATGTCTATACCGCGCTTGATGCCAATCACGAGATTGTCCCGGTCCTGAACAAGATCGACCTGCCCGCCGCCGAACCCGAGCGCGTGAAGGAGCAGATCGAGGATGTGATCGGGCTGGACGCGTCCCAAGCCGTGCTGATCAGCGCCAAATCGGGGCTGGGGATCGAAGATGTGCTCGAAGCCATCGTCCACCGCCTGCCTGCCCCCAAGGGTGAGCGCAACGCACCCCTGAAAGCGATGCTGGTCGATAGCTGGTATGACGCTTATCTGGGCGTCGTCGTGCTGTTTCGCGTCATGGACGGGGTCATCCGCAAGGGCGACAATATCAAGATGATGCAGACAGGGGCGAAATACGGCATTGACAAGCTGTCGGTGCTGAAACCCGCCATGGTCGATATTGACGAGCTTGGGCCGGGCGAGATCGGGATTTTCACGGCCTCGATCAAGCAAGTGCGCGATACCAAAGTGGGCGACACGATCACGCATGAACGCAAGGGCTGCGAAACGCCGCTGCCGGGCTTCAAGCCGTCCATTCCGGTCGTGTTCTGCGGCCTGTTCCCGGTGGACAGTGCCGAATTCGACGACTTGCGGACTGCGATTGAAAAACTCGCGCTCAATGACGCAAGCTTCACCTATGAAATGGAAAGCTCGGCCGCGCTTGGCTTCGGCTTTCGCTGTGGGTTCCTTGGCTTGCTGCATCTGGAAGTCGTGCGCGACCGGCTGGAGCGGGAATATGACATCGACCTGATCACTACTGCGCCCTCGGTGGTCTATCAAATCCACATGCGCGACGGGACGATGCGGGAATTGCACAATCCCGCCGATTTGCCCGACTTGACCTATGTCGACCATATCAAGGAACCACGCATCAAGGCGACAGTTCTGGTGCCGGACGAATATCTGGGTGATGTGCTGAAACTGTGTCAGGATCGTCGCGGGGTGCAGGTGGAGTTGACCTATGCGGGCAGCCGCGCGATGGTGGTCTATGACCTGCCGCTCAATGAAGTCGTGTTCGACTTCTACGACCGCTTGAAGTCGATTTCCAAGGGCTATGCGTCCTTTGATTACGAGATTACAGGCTATGCCGAGGATCGGCTGGTCAAGATGCAGATCCTTGTCAATGACGAACCCGTGGACGCGCTGTCTATGATGGTGCACCGCGACCGTGCGGAAATGCGGGGGCGGGCGATGTGCGAGAAACTGAAGGATCTGATCCCCCGCCACATGTTCAAAATCCCGATCCAAGCGGCGATTGGCGGCAAGGTCATCGCGCGCGAGACTTTGGCGGCACTCCGCAAGGACGTGACGGCGAAGTGCTATGGCGGCGACGTGACGCGGAAAAAGAAGTTGCTGGAGAAGCAGAAGGCGGGCAAGAAGAAGATGCGCCAGTTCGGGAAGGTGGAGATCCCGCAGGAGGCGTTTATCTCAGCATTGAAGATGGATGGGTGAGGACCGACCCTCGGCCTTGGCCGAGGGTGAAAACGCTCCGGGGGAGCGTTTTCAGGTCCGAACGCCCGAAGCGCAAGCGGAGGGCTGGCGGCATGTCAACATTAACCCCTAACAGGCCGCTGAAATAATCCTGCCTCGACAGGGGTTCGGGAACATGATTCACCCACCGCACGATAATGGCGGGTGTTATGATGCGCGGGACGGACGAGACGAGCGGGTCGCTGTTCAG
>JBKBLP010000012.1:0-73691 GCA_046296275.1 Roseinatronobacter sp.
AAAACGCGCAGGTCGAAGGGATAGGCTCCACCGTCGGCGCGGACCTGATCGGGGGGGCGATCACCGAGAGTTACGGGACCGAGTTTCTGATTACCGAGGCAACGGTCCAACGCGGCTCACTCGACGCTCGGATCGCCGCCGTTGGCGTCTACGGTGAAATCGCGCAAGGGCGCTTGCCCGTGGGGCGCAATGCCGTCTGCGTGACGTCGGAACTGCTTCTGATCGCTAGACCAGCCGACTGACCTCGACCGCCGCGCGCACGAAATCGGCAAACAACGGATGCGGCGCGAAGGGTTTTGACTTCAGCTCGGGGTGGAACTGCACGCCGATGAACCACGGGTGCCCCTCATGCTCGACAATCTCGGGCAATTTGCCATCGGGCGACATGCCGGAGAAGGTCAGGCCCTTCCCCTCCAAAGCCTGCCGGAACTTCGTGTCCACCTCGTAGCGGTGGCGGTGGCGTTCTTCGATGGTTGTGGTCCCATAGATCGCGGCCACGCGTGAGCCTTCCTTCAGCGTGGCGCTATACGCCCCAAGCCGCATTGTGCCGCCCTTGTCATCGCCCAGCTTGCGCGCGACGACATGGTTGCCCTGCACCCATTCCTTCAGGTGATAGACGACAGGCGTAAAGCGCTTGGCACCGGCCTCAACGTCAAACTCTTCGGACCCGGCATTTGGGATTTCGGCCAGATTGCGCGCGGCTTCGATACAGGCCATCTGCATACCCAGACAAATCCCGAAATAGGGGATCTTCTTTTCGCGGGCATAAGTCGCGGCCTTGATCTTGCCCTCAGTCCCGCGCTCGCCAAAGCCACCGGGAACAAGGATCGCGTGGAAGTTTTCAAGCGCAGGGCTTGGGTCGGTGCGGTCGAAAATCTCGGCATCGATCCATTCGACATGCACCTTCACGCGGTTGGCAATCCCGCCATGCACCAGCGCTTCTTTGATCGACTTATAGGCGTCCTCAAGCTGCACATACTTGCCAACGATGGCCACGCGCACTTCCCCTTCCGGGTTGCTCAGGCGGTCCATCACATCTTCCCACCGCTCCAGATTGGGGCGAGGCGCAGGGTTGATGCCAAACGCATCCAGAACAGCCTGATCCAGACCCGCGCGGTGATAGGCCAGCGGCGCTTCATAGATCGTTTTCAGGTCATAGGCCGGGATAACCGCATCAGGCCGCACATTACAGAACAGCGCAATCTTGGCGCGTTCCTTGTCGGGGATCGGATGCTCGGACCGGCAGACCAGCACATCCGGCGCAATGCCAATGCTTTGCAATTCCTTGACGCTGTGCTGGGTGGGCTTGGTCTTCAACTCTCCCGACGCGGCCAGATAGGGCAACAGCGTCAGGTGCATGAAGATGCACTGCCCGCGCGGGCGTTCGTGGCTGAACTGGCGGATCGCTTCAAAGAAGGGCAGCCCCTCGATATCGCCCACTGTGCCACCGATTTCGCAGAGCATGAAATCGACTTCGTTCTCGCCAATCGCTAGGAAATCCTTGATCTCGTTCGTCACATGGGGAACGACCTGAATCGTCTTGCCCAAGTAATCGCCGCGGCGTTCCTTTTCCAAGACATTGGAATAAATCCGCCCTGACGACACCGAATCAGTGCGCCGCGCGGCAACGCCCGTGAAGCGCTCGTAATGGCCCAGATCCAGATCAGTTTCCGCCCCGTCATCGGTCACGAACACTTCGCCATGTTCAAAGGGCGACATCGTGCCGGGGTCCACGTTCAGATAGGGGTCAAGCTTGCGCAACCGTACTGTGAAGCCGCGCGCTTGTAACAATGCCCCCAAAGCGGCCGAGGCCAGACCCTTGCCCAGCGATGAAACCACACCACCTGTGATGAAAACGTAGCGTGCCATCGCACTGGCCCCCCGTGACTGCAATAGATGCTCTGGCGGCAGGATGCCTGTCCTCACGGGATTTGAGCGTTACCGCATTTCCCCCGGGACTGCAACCCAGCCGCTAGATCGTGGCGACCGAAAGCCGGGCCGCGCTAAAGATTGTGGTGCTTATTCCGCGGGCGGCGGGGCGAGCGTGCCGCCCCCCACAGGTGGCGGCAACAGGCTGTCGCCCGATGGCAACGCCGGTGTCACCTGCATAGGTGTCGGAACGCCCAAACGGTCCAGAACCGATGTGGTGGCCGAGTTCTGCGCCGCGATCACCGTCAGCGTAAGCGAGGTTGCGATGAACCCGCCTGCCAGCCACCAAGTGACCTTGGCCATCGCGGTCAGCGGCGGACGGCCTGCCCCCGGTGCGCCATCGCCCCCGCCAATGCCCAAGCCCCCGCCCTCAGAGCGCTGGACAAGCACAACCCCGATCAGGGACAGTGCAAGCAACAGATGGACGATCAGCACGACATTTTGCATCAGGGACGACCCGCAGTTAAACTCGATGCTACTTAGGCGTTGCAGGCCCTGCCCGCAACCCTGTTTCCACAGCCGCGCGCGTCAGTTTCGGGTTTTCGCCACCCGCGACAAGCGCTAATAGGGGGCGTTTGCAATCCACAGGGACAAGGGGACCGCAATGGCCAACGTGGTTGTCGTCGGCGCGCAATGGGGCGACGAAGGGAAAGGCAAGATCGTGGACTGGCTGTCGGAACGTGCCGACATCGTCGCACGCTTTCAGGGCGGCCATAATGCCGGGCACACGCTGGTCATTGATGGGACCGTTTACAAACTCCACGCGCTGCCCTCTGGGGTTGTGCGGGGCGGCAAGCTGTCGGTCATCGGCAATGGTGTGGTGCTGGACCCGTGGCATCTGGTGAAAGAGATCGCCACGATCCGCGCCCAAGGCGTGACCATCAGCCCCGAAACGCTGATGATTGCGGAAAATACCCCGCTGATCCTGCCCTTCCACGGTGAGTTGGACCGCGCCCGCGAAGAAGCGGTCGGCGTGGCCAAGATCGGCACGACCGGGCGCGGCATCGGTCCGGCTTACGAGGATAAAGTGGGCCGCCGCGCGATCCGAGTGGCCGATCTGGCCGACCCCGCAACGCTGGAGCGCCGTGTGGACCGTGCGCTTGCCCATCACGACGCTTTGCGCCGGGGGCTGGGGATGGCTGCGATTGACCGCGCGGGCCTGCTCGCGCAGTTGCACGAGATTGCGCCGCAAATCCTGCCCTTTGCCGCGCCTGTCTGGAAAGTGCTCAGCGACCAGCGCAAGGCCGGAAAGCGCATCCTGTTCGAAGGCGCGCAGGGGGCGCTTCTGGACATTGATTTCGGGACTTACCCCTATGTCACATCGTCCAACGTGATCGCGGGGCAGGCGGCCACAGGTGTGGGCCTTGGGCCGAATGCAATCAATTTCGTGCTGGGGATCGTCAAAGCTTATACGACGCGCGTGGGCGAAGGGCCGTTTCCCACCGAACTGCTGGACGATGACGGCGAGCGTCTGGGCGCGCGCGGCCACGAATTCGGCACCACGACTGGCCGCAAGCGGCGCTGCGGCTGGTTCGATGCCTGTCTGGTGCGCCAGACTTGCGCGACCAGTGGCGTTAAAGGCATCGCGCTGACGAAGCTCGATGTTCTGGACGGGTTCGAGACGCTGAAAATCTGCGTGGGCTATGACCTCGATGGCGAAGTGCTTGATTACCTGCCCACAGCGACTGAGGCGCAGGTACGCTGCAAACCCATCTACGAAGAACTACCGGGTTGGTCGGAATCGACCGAAGGCGCGCGGCGCTGGGCCGATCTGCCTGCAAATGCTATCAAGTACGTTCGGCGCGTGGAAGAGTTGATTGATTGCCCGGTCGCCCTACTTAGCACCTCACCTGAACGCGATGATACAATCCTAGTCACGGACCCGTTTGCAGACTGATGGCCCTATCTTGGAAAGCCCGCCGCCGTTGGGCGCTGTTTGTGCTCGTGATCGCCATGCCGCTTTATGTGGTCGTGGCGGTCAATGTGCTTGACCTGTTCGAGCGCCCGCCTTTCCTGTTAGAACTGGCGATTTATGTGCTTCTGGGCATCGTCTGGGCGCTGCCCTTGAAGAAGCTGTTCAAGGGGATCGGTCAGCCTGACCCGGATGCTGTGCCGCAGAATAAAGGATAGAGCGCGTCGCGTTCATTCGCATTCAGGCGATACGCTCTATTCTTTTACCGTAGCTTATCGCGCAAAATCGGTTCCGACTTTTGCGCGACATTCTCTCAGCTACATCGTCAATGCGCGGTCCAGATGGACATAGCCGCCATCGACAAACAGCCATTGCCCGGTTGTGTGGCCCGCACGGGGGGATAGCAAGAACAGCACTGTATCAGCCATTTCCTGCGCCGTGGTCATCCGTCCCCCCAACGGAATGTTGCGGGTGATCTGCGCCAGCCGCGCTTGTGGATCGTCAAAGGTTTCAAGCCAGCGGGCATAAAGGGGGGTCATCACCTCGGCGGGCAGGACGGCATTGACGCGCACCCCATCGCCCAAGAGCGCCGCCGCCCATTCCCGCGTCAGCCCCAGTTGCGCGGCTTTCGCGGCGACATAGGCCGATGTGTTGCCCTGACCCGTCAGTGCGGTTTTTGACGACACATTCACCACCGCCCCCTTCGCCGCGCGCAGATGCGGCAGACACAGATGCATCATGGTGTAGTAATGCGTCAGGTTGCGCTCGATGGAGCCGCGGAAGGCATTCGGCCCGGCCTCCAACCCCACCGAGTCATTCGCGCCCGCATTGTTGACCAACCCATACACGCCCCCGAACCGCGCGACGGTTTGCGCCACCGCCGCTTCGCACGCGCTGTCATCGGTCAATTCCGTGGAGATTAAAAGCGCCTCGGGGCACATAGCCTGCACGTGTTCCATGAACCCCGCAGGCGGGGTCGAGCGGGCCAAGATCACGGGTATCCCGCCCTCTGCCGCGACCCCTTCGGAAATCGCAGCGCCAATGCCCGATGCGCCCCCCGTGACGATCACCACCTTGCCCGCCAGCCCAAGGTCCATACCGCTACCCCCTGAATCTATACTGTTCCAAACTTTCCGGCTTCATCTGGATCGAATAGCCGGGGTCCATCGGCGGCATATAGGCCGCGCCCTTCACGATGCAGGGATATTCGAAATGCTCGTGTAGATGGTCCACATATTCGATCACGCGCCCTTCATGCGTGCCCGCGATGCACAGGTAATCAATCATCGACAGATGCTGCACATATTCGCACAAGCCCACCCCGCCTGCATGTGGGCAGACCTTCAGCCCGTATTTCGCTGCCATCAGCATGACGGCGAGCACCTCGTTCACGCCGCCCAGACGGCAGGCGTCGATTTGCACCACGTCAATCGCACCGCGCATGATGAGTTGCTTGAAGATGATCCGGTTCTGGCACATCTCGCCTGTTGCGACCTGAACGGGGGCAATCGCTTCGCGGATGGCGCGGTGGCCTTCGATATCATCGGGGCTGGTGGGTTCTTCGATGAACCACGGTTTCGCGAACGACAACTCGCGCACCCAGTCAATCGCCACAGGCACGTCCCAGACCTGATTGGCGTCGATCATCAGGTTGACATCTGCCCCCACCACTTCGCGCGCAATGCGCAGGCGGCGCTTGTCGTCGTCCAGATCGCGGCCCACTTTCATCTTGATGTGCCGGAAACCCGCATCGACGGCTTCGCGGCACAGACGGCGCAGCTTGTCGTCGGGATAGCCCAGCCAGCCCGCGGATGTGGTGTAGCAGGGATAGCCATTGGCCATCAGGTCCGCGCGGCGGGCGTCCTTGCCTGCGGCCTGCTTGTTCAGGAACTCCAAAGCCCATTCGGGCGTGATACAATCGGTCAGGTAGCGGAAATCGATGCAACGGACCAATTCTTCGGGCGTCATATCCGCGACCAGCGCCCAGACAGGTTTGCCTTCTGACTTGGCCCACAAATCCCACATCGCATTGACGACCGCGCCCGTGGCCAGATGGATCGCGCCCTTGTCCGGCCCGATCCAGCGCAACTGGCTGTCACTGGTGATATGCCGCCAGAAGCGGCCCATATCAGCGGCGACCCAATCCAGCTCCAACCCCACGACACGCGGGCGCAGCGCGTTGATCGCGGCCACGCAGATTTCATTGCCGCGCCCGATGGTGAAGGTCAGCCCATGCCCCTCATGCGGCCCGTCGGTTTCAAGCACCACATAGGCCGCCGAATAATCTGGGTCGGGGTTCATCGCATCCGACCCGTCGAGGTGATCGGATGTCGGAAAGCGCACATCATGGATGCGCAATCCGGTGATCCGTGTCATGCTGCCCCCCGCACGCGCTGCGTCTGCACGCCAAGGCCCGCGATGCCAATGCGCATCACCTCGCCCCCTTTCAGATAGACAGGCGGCTTTTGCCCCAGCCCCACACCGGGCGGTGTGCCAGTCGAGATCACGTCACCCGGCTGCAACGACATGAAGCGCGAGCAATAAGAAATCAGATGCGGCACCTTGTAGACCATCGTGGCCGTGGATCCGTCCTGATAGCGGTGGCCATCCACCTCCAGCCACATATGCAGGTTGTCGATGTCACCCACTTCGTCCGGTGTGACCAGCCAAGGCCCGAGCGGGCCGAACGTATCGCAGCCCTTGCCCTTGTCCCATGTGCCCGCGCGTTCAAGCTGATATTCGCGTTCGGAAATGTCGTTGATGACGCAATAGCCCGCGACATGCGACAGCGCGTCGGCTTCGTCAATGTAACTGCCGCCCTTGCCGATCACGACGCCAAGTTCGACTTCCCAATCGGTCTTGACCGACCCGCGCGGGATTTGCACGTCGTCATCCGGCCCCACGATGGCCGATGTCCATTTGCCGAAAATCACGGGTTCCGGCGGGATTGCTGCGCCAGTTTCCGCCGCATGGTCGGCATAGTTCAGCCCGATGCAGATGAATTTGCCCACCCGCCCGACACAGGGACCAAGGCGCAGATCGGCTTGCGGGGTGCCTTCGACCAGTGGCAGGTCAGCCAGGTCGAGCCGCGCCAGTCGTGACAGGCGTTCGGGCAGCAGCACATCGCCCGCCAGATCGACGATATGCTCGGACAAGTCACGCACGCGACCGTCAGCATCCAACAGACCGGGCTTTTCTTGTCCCGGCGCCCCATAGCGCAGCAATTTCATGTTTGTCCCTCGGGTCTTGATACAGGGGCCACGGACTCGCAGCCCCTGCTTTGTCTGGGTTATTGATACAGAACGGCCGCGATTTGCGGATCGTCCATGTTGGTGGCGTCATACCAGAAGAAGCCGGTATCGACGATCTTGGGCAGTTCCTCGCCGTTCATCGCAGCCAAAGCTGCGCGCACGGTTTCATAGCCGATGCCGACAGGGTTCTGAGTGATCGCGCCTGCCATCAGCCCGTCCTTGATCGCCTGAATCTGGGCTGCACCCGAATCGTAGCCGATCACCACCAGATCAGTGCGCCCGCTTTCGCGCACGCCGTTCACGATGCCGATGGCCGAGCCTTCGTTGGTGCCGAACATGCCACCCAGATCGGGGTTGGCGGTCAGGATCGCTTTCGTGATCTCGGTCGAGGTCAGGTGATCGCCCCCGCCATACTGGATCGTCACAACCTCGATCCCCGGATGGGCTTCTTTCAGGCGGTTGACGAAGCCATCGCGGCGGTCAACGCCCGTGGCCGACACCTGGTCATGGCCCACAACGGCCACTTTGCCCGTGCCGCCCAGCAGTTCGGCCATCTTGTCGGCGGCCAAGGCGGCGGCGGCCACGTTGTTCGTGGTGGCGGTGGTCACGGGAATGTCGCTGTCCACGCCCGAGTCGAAGGCCACGACATGGATGCCGCGCGACTGCGCGTCGCGCAAGAGCGGGATCGCGGCTTGGCTGTCGAGGGCTGCAAAGCCGATCGCGGGCGGGTTATTGGCCAGTGCAGCCGACAGCATGTCCATCTGGCGGTCCACTTGGGCTTCGCTGTCGGGGCCGACGAAATCGACTTTCACCCCAAATTCAGCGCCTGCCTGTTCTGCGCCCAGCCGCACAGCTTGCCAGAACTGGTGCTGAAAACCCTTGGAAATCAGCGGAATGGTCACATCCTGCGCGAAAGCAGGAACCGAGCCTGCGGCCATCGCCAAAGCGAAGGCCGAAGCGATAAGGGAACGTCTGTTGATCATGTGGGTCTCCTCCCGTTTGTGATCATGCTTGATAGGGTGCCCGGCTTGCTGCCAGTTGTCGTTTTATCCAGTTTTGCGCCGCCGCAATTGGTCGGCATAGACCGCCGCGACGATGATCAGGCCCATGGCCACGATCTGCCATTCCTGCGCCACCGACAGCACGCGCAAGCCATTGGCCAGAACCGCGATGATCAGCGCGCCGATCAAGCTGCCAAGGATCGTGCCGCGCCCGCCGGAAAGCGAGGTGCCCCCGATCACGACCGCCGCAATTGCCTCTAGCTCATATCCCATGCCAAGCGCGGGCTGCGCAGAGTTCAAACGCGACGCAATCAGCAGTCCCGCGATCCCTACAATCCCACCGGCAAGCGTATAAATCGCGGTTTTCCATGCGGCTGTGTTCACGCCCGAGAGCCGCATCGCTTCCTCATTCGACCCGAGCGCATAGGTATAGCGCCCCAGCACTGTGCGATTCAGGATGAAGGACGCCACCAGCGCCACGGCAAACAGGATCAGCACGCCATTGGGCAAGGGAATGGTCGGGAAAATCTGCCCGACAAGTGACCCGCGCGAAATCTGGTCAAAACCGGGCGTGGTGTTGAAATAGATGGGCCGCGCTTCGGTCATGATCAGCGACAGGCCGCGCAAGATCATCATCATGCCAAGCGTGGCGATGAAAGGCGGGATCATCATGCGTGCGACAAACGTGCCGGATATGAACCCCGCCAAGGCCCCCGTGGCAATGGCAGCCGCAATCCCGGTCCAGAGCGGATAGCCCAGATTGGTCAGCACAATCGCGCAGATCACCGCGCAGAAGGTCATCATCGTGCCCACGGACAAGTCGATGCCGCCTGTGATGATGATCAGCGTGACCGCAATCGCCAGCACCCCATTGATGCTTGCCGCCTGAAGAATGGCGATCATGTTGCTGGTCTGCATGAAATTCGGTGACAGCACCGAAAACACGATCAGCATGATGATCAGACTGGCAAAGGCAAGCAGCCGTTGCGCGGTGGCCGTAGCAAAGAAGCTGACGCGCTCGGGGTTTCCTGCGGGGCGGGCGGTGTCGGTCATGCTTGCTCCTTGACAGGTGCGGGGCCGGATTGAGTGGCAAGGGCCATGATCTGTTCCTGTGTGGCCGTGCCACCGGGCAGAAAGCCCGTCAGACGGCCTTCGCACATCACAGCGATGCGGTGGCTTAAGCGCAGGATTTCGGGCAATTCGGACGAAATCACGATGATCGCGCGCCCCTCAGTGGCCAGATCGTTCAGCAGGCGGTAAATCTCGGATTTCGCGCCCACATCAATCCCGCGCGTGGGTTCATCGAAGATCAGCACATCGCAATCGCGCAACAGCCATTTGGCGATGACGATCTTTTGCTGGTTGCCGCCCGACAGCAGCCGCACTTCCTGTTGGTCATGGGGCGTGCGGATGTCCAAGTCCTTGATGCTCGCGCGCGCGGTCTGCGCCATCGCGCCTTCGTCCAGCACCCCGCCAAAGCGGCGGAACTTGTCAAACGCGGTCAGCGCGATGTTGTTGCGCACTGACATCGGCAAGGCAAGGCCCAGATGTTTGCGATCTTCGGACAGATAGCCAATGCCTGCGCGCACGGCATCCACCGGCGAGCGGACTTTCACAGGCTTGCCATGCACGCGGATTTCGCCACGCTCCACAGGGTCTGCGCCGAAGATCGCGCGCGCAACCTCGGTCCGTCCCGCGCCCATCAGCCCGGCAAAGCCAAGGATTTCGCCGCGCTTCAGCGTGAAGCTGACATCGCGAATTTCGCGCCCCCGCGACAGGCCGCGCACATCGAGCGCAACCTCGGCCCCGCTCAGGTCGGGGATGGTCACTTCGCCCTGCACCAGATCGCGGCCCACCATCATGGCGATGATCTGTTCAAGGCTCGTTTCGGCAGTCGCGCGCGTGCCGATCCATTGCCCATCGCGCATGACCGTCACCCGGTCCGAGATGCGCCGGATTTCGTCCATCTTGTGACTGATATAGATGATCCCCTTACCCGCCGCGCGCAGGCCGTTGATGATGCGGAACAATTCCTCGATTTCGCGGGCATTCAGCGCCGCCGTGGGTTCGTCCATCACAAGCACGCGGCTGTCAAAGCTGAGCGCTTTGGCAATCTCGACCATCTGTTGCTTGGCAATGCTCAGGCCATGGACAAGGGCTGCGGGGTCAAGCTGCACATTCATCTGCGCGAACAGCCTGGCCGCGTCACGGTTCATCTGCGCGTCGTCGATCAGGAACCCAAACTTGCGCGGCTCGCGCCCGATGAAGATGTTCTGCGCGATGGACAGGTCATTCATCAGGCTCAGTTCCTGATGGATGATCCCCACGCCCGCATCCTGCGCGGCTTTGGGATTGGCGAAGCTGACCTCGCGCCCGTCGAGTTCAATCGTGCCCCCGTCACGCTGATAGACCCCGGACAGGATTTTCATCAGCGTCGATTTGCCCGCACCATTTTCGCCCATCAGCGCGTGCACCTCGCCCGCGCGCAGGTCGAATTGCACAGCACGCAGGGCATGGACGCCGGGGAAACGCTTTTCGATGCCGGACATGCGGATGAGCTGGGTCATGCAGTCACCCCGTAAAAGCGTGCGGCTGTGCCGCCGGTGATCCGGGCAGCGTCGTCTCGAGGCAAGGTGGACAGCCATTCGGCAAATAGCCCATGCCAGCCGGCATAAGAGCCTGCCAGCCGCAGCACAGGCCAATCAGACCCCCACATCAGTCGGTCCGCCCCGAACCAGGCGCGAAGCTGGTCGAGAAGCGGGAAAACCGTGTCACGCGGGTCTGTCAGGTCGGCAGGCCCCATCTCGGTCAGGATGCCGGAGAGTTTGCAAAACGCCCCCGTTTCCTCTGCCAACCGCGCCATGCCATCGCGCCAGAGCGCGTGGCGGGGGTCATCGGCAGGCGCCGCAAGGGCCGGTTTCGCTGCGTGGTCGATCACCACAGGCAATGTCGGATGGGCGCGCAGGATGGACAGCAGCGTTTCCAGATGCGCAGGCCGCACCAGCGCGTCAAAGCGCAGGCCGTGCGCCGTCAGGATATCCGCCCAGCCCGGCACAGGCCGCAAAGCCAGCCAGTCGGGCGCAAGGTCTTGCAGCATGGGCCGGATGCCGCGCAGGGCAGGGTCTGCGGCCAAATCCGCCACCCGCGCGGCCAGATCGGGCGCCGTCAGGTCCACCCAGCCGACAACGCCCGCCACATGCGGGGCCTCGCGCGCTTGGGACAGCATGAAGCGCGTCTCGGCCTCGGTCGCGGCGGCTTGCACCAGAAGGGCGCGCTCAATCCTCGCGCGATCCATTCGCGTTTTCAGATCGGCAACCCCGAAATCCTGCGCAATCGGCCCAAGCGCCGGGTCTGTCACGTCCAGCCACTCGTAATCCCCGCGCGACAGCGCCCAGATATGGCAATGACTGTCGATCCGAGGGATAGCGGACTGCGTCATCAGATCGTCGCGCCCCCATCCACCAGCACCGCCTGCCCGGTCATCAGGCGGCTTTCATCGGACAAAAGGTAAATGATTATCGGCACCATGTCGTCTGTGGTCCCAAGTCGCCCCATCGGCTGACGCGCGATGAAATCCCGCCGTGCCGCTTCTGGGTCCACCGCCTGCGCGATGCGCCCGCGCAGACTGGGTGTGTCGATCGTGCCGGGGCAGAGCGCGTTGCAGCGCAACCCCTGCTTGACGAAATCCGCCGCAATTGCCTTCGTCAGCCCGATGACAGCCGCCTTGGTCGTGCCATAGGCGGCGCGGTTCGGAAATCCTTTGACCGAGGACGCCATCGACGCCACGTTCAGCACAGAGGCGCTGCCCGAGACCTGCGCGCGCCGCAACATCCCCGGCATGAAAGCGCGGCACATGCGCACCATCGAGGTGATGTTCAGTGTCCAGCTAAATTCCCAATCCGCTTCGGAAATATCCAGAACCGTGCCGTGATGGACGAAGCCCGCGCAGTTGAACAGGCCGTCAAGGTCGGGTGTGTCCGATGCCAAGGCCAAAATGGCATCCGGGTTGCAAACATCCAGTTGCCGGGTCTCCACCCGCCCTGCGCCGTGCGCGCCTGCATAGTCGAGCAAACTGGCGTTAAGATCCGTGCCAATCACATGCGCCCCTTGCTGCGCGCAGGCAATCGCAGCGGCCCGGCCAATGCCCTGACCAGCCGCCGTCATTAGGACGGTTTTTCCCTGAAGCCGCATATTCCCCTCCCGAATATCAGCCCGATCCCTCCTCGGATCGAACTGATTTATATTTGGACAGCTTATTCATATCTGGTAATCTAGCAACAAGAATCTTGGGCGCTAACAGTGAGATTTTAGAGGCGCGAAAGGGGGGGGGCAACATGCCGGACATGCTCGATACCAGCGCGGGGCAGGACCGATACCGTGCACCCGCGCTGGACAAGGGGCTGGATATTCTGGAGCTGCTCGCAGGCCAAAGCGGTGGGATGACGCGGGCTGAAATCGTGCGCGCGATGGGGCGCAGCCCGTCCGAGATTTACCGGATGCTCGAACGCCTTGTGGCGCGCAGCTATGTCACCCGCTCGCTCGAAGGGGACCGCTATGCGCTGAGCATGAAGCTGTTTCTGATGGTCAACGCGCACCCGCCCGTGCGCCGCCTGACTGCGCAGGCTCAGCCTTTGATGGATATTTTCGCGCGCAGGGCGTTGCAATCGGTGCATCTGGTCGTGCCGGAAAATAGCAGCGCGATTGTGGTGGCGCAGGCCAGTCCGCCCAGCAATTGGGAATTTAGGCTGCGGGTGGGCGCGCAGTTGAACTTGCTCACGACCGGATCGGGCCAGACCCTGCTTGCGTTCCAGGACCCGGCGCAACGGGCCGAGATGTTGGCCAATCTTCCGACGGACCCCGCGCAGATTGACACGACCCTGTGGGGCAAGCTCGATACCATCCGCGCAACAGGCTACCGCATGGCGCCCAGCCTGCAATTGGTGGGCGTGGTGGATATGTCGGTGCCTTTGCGCGGGCCGGATGGGCATGCTTTCGCGGTCCTGACCTGTCCGTTTGTCGAACATGTCGGGCTGTTCCGCGATCAGGCGCTCGATATCGAAACCTGCCTTGCGCAGCTTCAGGAACTGGCCAATTCGCTCGCGCTGGACTGACATCTTCTACCCCCACACCTCGGGCGCGTAGGGCGGGTTGCAGCCTGCCCGCGCGCAGGTTAGCGCGGCTGCGCGTGTGGCGTCCGTCACAACCTGATGCAACAAGCTCGCGGGCAGGGCGCGCAGGCCATTCGCCGACAGCGCGCCCTGTTTGAACAGACCCACCAGCAGCGCCGCCATCAGCGTATCGCCCGCGCCGACAGTGTCCACCAGTTTGGGCGGGACAGGTGGCATGACCTCGAATCGGCCAGCCGGGCCATGGCACAGAACCAGACCGGGGCCTTGGGTCAACACGATCACAGCCTGCGGGGCAAGCGTAGCCAGATGGCCCACACAGGCCGCAGGCGAAAGGCCGGGGAACCACCACGCGGCGTCCTCGTCGCTCAGGCGGATCAGATGGGCCGCTTGCGCCATGCGTGCCAGCCGCGCAGCATAGCCGGCGCGGTTGGGTTCCGCGATCAGCGCGCGCACATTCGGGTCGAGCGAGGTGAACACATCGCCATTATCGCAGAACACATCCGCCCAAGCTTCGGCATCTTGCCCTTCGACAAGGGCGATGGAACTCATGTGCAGGGCCTGCATTCCCGGCGGAAGTGCTGCGCGAAGTGTGTCGTGCGTGACCTGCCGTTCTGCGGTATTGTCGCGGTAAAACCGATAGTCTGGCTGGCCCTTGGTGACAGTCACCATGGCAAGCGTGGTGGGCTGCATGACCCTTGCGCCAAGGAACTGCACCCCGTCCGCCGCGAGTGTGTCCAGCAACTGCGCCCCGAAACTATCCGTTGAAATCGCCCCCAGATACCCCGCAGCGCCCCCCAACCGCGCAATCGCCCGGCTGCAATTATAGGGCGAGCCGCCCACATGCGCCGTAAAGGCCCGCGCGCCTGCCGCAGCAGGCTGTTCGATCACGTCGATCAGGTTCTCTCCGGCGCAGACGATCATTGACCCCTCCCAAGGTGAGATAAGGTTACATTTGTATAATCGGTTTGACAATATTCATATTGCATGCCAGAGCAGAGGAAATCACTCCGAGGATACCATGCCGCGCGAATTGCCTGTCGATCCTGACCGCCGCCACCGCTCCGGGCGGCTGGAATTTCCCGAAATCCCGGTTCATGCCTATAAAACGCCCCTGGCTCACGAAATCGACACGTTCGGGCCCGACCGCCTGCGTGCGATGCTGCGTCACATGCGCATCCAGCGGCGGTTCGAGGAGATGCTGGCAGCGTTCAAGGCCAATAGCGCGTGGGAAGGGATCGCCCATGTCTACAAAGGCCCCGCGCATCTGTCGATCGGACAGGAAGCGGCGGCCACAGGCGCTGCCCATGCGCTGGCCCCTGATGACCACATTTTCGGAAGCCACCGCAGCCATGGCGAGTTTCTTGCCAAAGGGCTGGCCGCGATCCATGACCTTGGGGCAGGGCAGGCGCTGGAGCGGTTGCGCGGCTTTCGCGGCGGGCGGATGCTTGCTTTGGGTGAGCGGACCTTTGGCGCGGAGACTGACTTGGCACTGGCCGAACACACGCTCGTCTTTGGCCTGCTGGCCGAGATTTTCATGCGCGACGCGGGCGTGAATGGCGGGATGGGCGGGTCCATGCACGCCTTCTTCCCGCCCTTCGGCGCTTACCCCAACAATGCGATTGTCGGCGGGTCAGCGGGTATCGCAACAGGGGCTGCGCTGCACGCCAAACTTCATGCGCCGGGCCGCGTGACCGTGGCCATGTCGGGCGATGGGTCCACCGGGTGCGGGCCTGTGTGGGAAGCGATGAACTTCGCCGCCCAAGCACAGTTTGACGGGCTTTGGGGGGAAAAGGCGGGCCGACTGCCGGTCTTGTTCTTCTTCACCAACAATTTCTACGCCATGGGCGGCCAGACGGCGGGCGAGACGATGGGCTGGGACCGCCTGTCGCGCATCGGCGCGGGGTTGCACCCGAATGCGCTGCTTGCGGAAACCGTGGACGGGCAAAACGTGCTCGCCGTGCGCGACGCAGTGGCGCGCAAGCGCGTGGCGCTGGTGGCAGGGCAAGGGCCTGCGCTGCTGGATGTGGAATGCTACCGGATCACGGGCCATTCCACGACCGACGCGAACGCCTACCGCACCCGCGAAGAAATCGCCGCTTGGGCCGAACATGACCCGATCACGCTATTTGCGCGCGCGCTGGTCGAGGCAGGCGTGACCGACCCCGCCACGCAGGAAGCCGAGGCCGCAGCTGTAGACAACCTGCTGCGCGCCGTGGCCCGAGCGGCGACCGACCCCGCCATCGCGCCGCCTGTCGATATCCACACCATGCCCACGCGCATCGGGGGCTATATGTTCAGCAACTGCGAAAGCCCGCTGCCCACAGGCCAGAGCGCGCTGTTGCAAGACCCCGCCCAGAATGTGCGCCTCAAGCAACTCGAAAAACGCGCGCGCAAGGGGCTGGATGACGCGGGCACCCCCCTGTCACCCTTGCGCTGCATCACCTACCGCGACGCGCTCTTTGAAGCGATCTGGGAACGCATGGAAGCCGATCCGCGCCTGTCCGCCTGGGGCGAGGAATGCCGCGAATGGGGCGGCGCGTTTGGCGTCTATCGGGGCCTGTCCGACATCTTCCCGCGAGACCGGCTGTTCAATGCGCCCATCTCCGAAGCCGCTATCGTCGCCACCGCTGTGGGCTACGCGATGGAAGGCGGCCGCGCTTTGGTGGAATTGATGTATGGCGATTTCTTGGGCCGTGCCGGGGACGAAGTGTTCAACCAGATGGCCAAATGGCAGGCCATGTCGGCGGGGGAACTGTCGCTTCCGGTCGTCCTGCGGCTGTCCATCGGCAACAAATACGGCGCGCAGCATTCGCAGGACTGGTCGGCGATGCTTGCCCATGTGCCGGGGCTGAAAGTGGCCTATCCCGCCACGCCGCGCGATGCGAAGGGGCTGATGACGACGGCGCTTGCGTCCGAGGACCCAGTGGTCATGCTCGAAAGCCAGCGGCTTTATGATCTGGGCGAATGGTTCGCGCCGGATGGCGTGCCGGTAGGCCATTTCGCGCAACCGTTCGGCCAGCCGCAAATCCGCCGCGTGGGCCGCGATGTGACGATCCTGACGCTTGGGCCTGCGCTCTATCCAGCGCTCAAAGCCGCCGATGATCTGGCAGCCCAAGGGACCGAGGCCGAGGTGATCGACGCCTGCACGCTGGTCCCCTTCGGCTATGACGTGCTGCTCGAGTCGATCCAGCGCACAGGCCGCCTGCTGGTCGTGACCGAAGCCTGCGAGCGCGGCAGCTTCGCCATGACCCTTGCCGCCAATCTTGGCCGCTTCGGCCATGCCCACCTGCGCGCCGCCCCCCGCGTGCTGGGCGCGCCGAACTGGATTGTCCCCGGCGCGGATATGGAGGACACCTATTTCCCCCAACCCGCCGATATCGTGGATGCTGTCCTGATCGACCTGATGGCGCGCGAGGGCGTGAACCGCCGGGGCCTGCGCGGCTGGGATGACATCGAACTTGCCCGGCTTGGGCTTTGACCGAAAGGATATGCACATGGACATCACTCTGCCTGCCCTTGGCAATGACATCACCGAAGCCGAGGTGGATAGCTGGCTTGTCGCTTCAGGCAGCGCAGTGACCAAGGGCCAAGCCGTGCTCCAAGTCACCACCCCCAAACTGGTGATGGAGATCGAATCCCCCGCCGACGGCATTCTGTCCGAATGTCTGGTCGAAGCAGGCGATATTGCCGAAGTGGGGCAAGTTCTGGGGCGGCTGACCATCGCATGACCCCGCGGCCCGTTCATCACGGCATCGCCACACATCTGCGCCAGACCGGGCGTGCCGATGGGGTGCCGGTGCTGGCTGTGCATGGCTTTGCCGCTGATATGGCTGTGTGGATGCTCGTGGAACCTGCGCTGCGCGAGACCTGCGCGTTGACGCTGGTGGATTTGCCGGGGCATGGGGGCAGCGATCCTATGTTGCCAGAGGGCGGGATCGACGGGTTCGGGGCACATCTGGCGGCGATCCTCGACACTCTTGGGCCGCGTCCCCATTGGCTGCTCGCGCATTCTTTCGGGGCGGCGGTGGCTTTGCGCGCGGCTAGTCTGCGGCCAGAGCGTGTAGCAGGGTTGATCCTGCTTGCCCCTGCGGGACTGTCGGCATCTGTCGCGCCCGACTTTGTGCGCGCGCTCTGCAACGCGCCCGATGCAAGCGCCATGCGCGCAATCTTGGGGCGGATGCTGACACGGCCTGCGATGATCACACCCGCCATGGCCCAAGCGGTGCTCGCGCAGATGCAAGACCCTGCGCGCGGGGCGGCGCTGCGGGATGTGGCGGCGCTCTTGCCCGACTTCGCCGCTGCTTTGGCCCCCCACCTTCCCACTTTGGCACATCTGCCGATCCATATCCTGCGCGGCACCCAAGACACGATCATCGACCCCACCGCGCCCTTGCCCGACATTTGGCCCAATGCCCGCGCGCATGATATCGCGGGCGCAGGCCACTTGCCGCAACTCGAAGCGGCGGGGCACACGCTCGCGGTGCTTAAATCCGCGCTGGGGATCGCGTGACAGGCCCCCTTGACCCGCGCAACTTGCGCCTGCGCGCCGCATGGCTTGCGCATGGCTACGGGCTGACACAGGCCCAGATTGCCGAGCGTCTGGGCGTCAGCCGCGCCACGGTCAACAAGGCGCTGGAACAGGCGCGCAGCCTTGGGGAAATCAGGATCTCGATCGACCAGCCAGAAGGCGACATGACCGCGCTCGCGCTCGCCGTAGAGGAGGCGTTGGGCATTCCCGAAGTGGTCGTGGTTCCCGCTGACCCGGCCAAAACACCAGAGGTCGCGCTGGGCTTGGCTTTGGGGCGGCTTCTGTCCGACCGCATCGGCCCCACCACGCGCGTGGGCTTGGGCTGGGGGCGGACGCTGACACGCGCGCTCGACGCCTTTCAGCCCCCCCCGCGCCCGGACGCACTGGTGCTGTCGCTGCTGGGCGGGCAAGTGCGACCAGGCCGCCCCAATCCCGGTGCCTTGGCCGCGCGCATGGCGGCGGCCTTGGGCTGCGATGTGGTGTTTCTGCCTGCGCCGTTGGTGGTGGATCACCCCGACACCCGCACACGGCTGATTTCGGCCTGCGGGCTGCAAGCCGTGTTCGATCTGGCCGAGCAATTGGACATCGCCGTGTTCGGGGCGGGCGATCTTGGTGCCTCGCTCGCGCTCAGCCGCCTGCCGCAATCCGAAGCCGATGCCCTGCGCGCGGGCGGTGCCGTTGGCGAAATCCTCGCGCAGATTGTCGACGGCACCGGGCGCGGCGACAGGTTCGAGGTCAATGCCCGTGTCATGGCTGTGGGTCTGGACCAGATCGCCAAAGCCGGGCAGCGCATTCTGGCTGCGGGCGGGGCTGTGCGCGCGCCTGTGATCCGTGCCGCCCACCAGCGCGTGGGGCTGACAACCCTTGTGACTGACGAAACCGCAGCCCGCGCGCTCGCCGGACTGCCCAACCCGGAGACCTGACATGCTGTTCGGTATCGACCCCCGCCTTAGCCCCGAAGCGCTGCACGCCATAGCCGCAATGGGGCATGGCGACATCCTGACGATTGTGGACGCGAATTTCCCGGCCCACCATGCCGGGCTGAAAACCCCGTGGGGCCGAGCGGTCGAGTATGCAGGCAACAGCATTGAAGCGCTCGAAGCCATCCTTGCGCTCATGCCCGTGGACACATTCGACCCCGCCCGCCCAGCCGTGCGTGCGATGCTCCAAGTGGATACGCCCGACGTGCTGGCCGAGCCGGTGGCAGAAGCCATGCCGATCCTGCGCGCAAAGGGCTTCGAGATTGCCCTGACCGAGCGCTTCGCCTTCTACGCGGCGGCGGCGGAATCCTTCGTGATCATGCGCACGCGCGAGCGGCGGTTTTACGGCAACATCCTGCTGCGCAAGGGTGTCATCGCGCCATAACCTGCCTCAGGGCTTCGGCGCGCTCCCGCCTGCCAGCCCAAGGCGTGCCGCGTGCAAAGCGGCCTCCGCGCGCGACGAAATCCCGAGTTTGCGATAAACCTCTTTGATGTAGCCTGCCACTGTGCTTTCCGCGAGGCCCAGTTCCTGCGCGACCTCGGTGTTGCGCAAGCCGCGACCGATCAGGCCAAGAACGGATGTTTCCCGCGCGGTCAGCCCCGCGTCAGGGGGCGCTGCGGGGCCAGTGCGGCTGAAATGCTGCATGATCCGCCGCGCGATGGCGGGCGAAAGCGGCGGGATACCGGCGGCGACCTGCAGCAAGTGGCGGATCAGAAGCGCGTCAGGCTGGTCCTTGAGCAGATAGCCCCCGGCCCCTGCAGACAGGGCTGCAACAATCGTTGCATCATCGCCCATGATTGTGGTCACGACGCACAAGGCTTCGGGCTGCGCAAGGCGCAGGGCAGTCACGACATTCAGGCCATTGCCGTCTGGCAAGCCAAGGTCGATCAGCGCCAGATCGACGGGGTGGGAAATGTTGTGCAACGCCTGCCGCTGCGAGGCGGCGGTAGAAATCTGAGCGTCAGGATAGGCGTGCAGAACAAGCCCTGTCAGCCAGTCGCGGGTTGCTGGAATATCCTCGACGATCAGAACGGATTTCATGTCGCCCTCGGTGCTCTTGCAGGGGCGAGGGGAAGCCAGCCTGCGACCTGTGTGCCCATGGCCTGCATACCTGTGGCCGGGGGCGGGATATCAGTAATCTCGACGTGTCCGCCCAATCCGGCTGCGCGGGCGCGCATCGTGCTCAGGCCCAGACCAGGTTCATCGGGCTTCGGTACAGCACCGCCCTTCCCATTGTCGGTGATCGTGAAGGCAAGCCGTTGCCCCTGTTGCGCCACATGCACGCGCACCGTGCTGCCCCCCGAATGCCGCAGGGCATTCCCCACAGCTTCGCGCAGGATCGAGCGCAGGGCATGGGCGCTGCGGGGGGGCAGGACGACAGACTCCTCGATCTCTGCCTGCCAGATCAGGCGCATCCCCGCTGCCTCCAGCAAGTCCGCGAGCGCCGCGCGCAGATCGGCCAGCATGTCGTTCAGGGGATGTTCTGCGCGCTTGGCATCCGAGATGATGTCGCGCAAATCCCCCAAAGCCTCGCGGATCAGCACATCCTTGCGCGCGGGTTGCGGAGCGTGCAACGCGCCCAGCAACTGAATGCCGATATTGTCGTGAATATCCTGCGCGACGCGCCCGCGCTCTGTATGCACCCCCTTGTCATAGGCATCGCGGCTGTCGCAGGCTTGCTGCAACATCTTGGCAATGTCCTGTGCGCGCGACAGGTCGCGGCTGGAAAACAGGCCCTTGCCTTGCCGGACCCATTGCAGGCGCAGCGCTGGCAAGCGGTCGATGGCTGGAAATTCAAGGGCCGCGCCTTCCTCGGCGCGGCGCACTTCGGATGGACCCGGCGCGGGCAGGGCAGAGATTTCCACAGGGTCGAATTCCGCGCGCAGCAAAGCGGTCCAGCGTTCAAGTGGGGCTGCGCCCGGTCCTGCGAGCGCGATATCCGTGATGGTTCCGAAAACGGGCGTTTGCATGTCGCGGCGGGCAAGGATCCGCCGCGCCAGCCAGTCGCGCAGCGGCAGATAGCCCAAGCCCACGATCACCAAAGCAAGGCCGAAAGCGGGTGTGCGATCCAGTGCGACACCAAGGATCAAAAACGCATCAAGCGCGAGCAGCAACACAAGACCGCCCAGATAGAACAGAATGCCAAAGGCCCAATCGCCCAGATCGAATAGCCTGTAGCGGCTGACCCCCAGTGCAAGGCCGATGTAAATCGGCAGGAAGAACAAAAACGCAAAGCCTTGGCTGATCGCGGCCTCGATCCCGAGCAGGATGGGAAGGACGACCGTGACCACAAAAGCCCCCGCGCCGATCAGCACGAACAGCCCGAACCACACCAGAACCGCGCGCGCAGGCGGGTCCGCGCGCGTTGCCCGATACTGCAAGGCGATGCAGCCCCCGATGACCAGCAGCGCCGCAAGGATGGGGGCTTGCATCTGCAAGGCAGGGTGCGGCAACAGCCTGAGATGTCCGCTGATCCACCACAGGGCAAGAACTAAGGCAGGAAGTGCGGTCCAGCGCGTGCGCGCGAGTTTGGCAGGGTAGACCATGAACAGCCCGATCATCCCCGCACCAAAGGCCAAAGCGCCAAATTGATTGATGCCCGACAGCAACCGAAACGTCCCTTCGGGCAGGGCGAGTTCTCGGGTGGAATAAATGGCCGCCGCATGGGCCGACAGCAATAGGCCGAAACCTGTAAGGGCCAGAAACCTTGCCGGGGCTGCCCGCGCGCGCAGGGCCAGCACCCATGTCCCGATCAGGAATCCCGCCACACCGACGCCCCATTGCACCCAAAACACCATTGGCAAATCGCCAATCGGGCGCGCGGGCGCAGGGATCAGCGCAAGCGGTGTCTCCGCCACGCCCGCATCCGGCGCGGGGTGGCGCAAAGCCATGCTAAGTTGTTCTTGCCGTGCAAGGAAAGTGTCGATCTGAGGATAGCTGGACAGCATGTCCGGTTCTTCGATCAGGTCAAGCGGATCAAGTGCCAGGAGCGACCCATCCGCCAGGCGCAGCGCGCCAAACGGATCGCCTGCGCGGATTCCAGCGATTGCCGCAGGGCTGTTGTCTCGCACGGCAACTGCACGGATTTGCCCGTCCTCTCCTGCCCCCAGACGCAAACCGAGATGCGGCTGCGACAGGGCCGCGAACAGAACCAAAGTCGTGACCAGCGCGACGAATGAAGCAGCAAGCCCCAATATCGTCCCCGGTGTATTCAGCAATCGCAACATATTGCGCTGACTTTTTGGTAAATCCCCCCTGAACGGGGGGTGGACGGAAATCTGCTTTCATGCACTTTTCAGAAAGCACCCTCAAAGCGCAAGACCTTTGCGCTTTTTCACTTGGCAATTTTTGAGACTGGAGAACTGGGAAATGACGGTACGGATGACGTTACGCCTTGGCACAGCACTGCTCGCCTGCACGGCTTTGGCTGGATGTCTTGGCTCGGGCGGCGGCGGCGGCGCGGGTGGTGGTGGCGGTGCAGGTGGCGGCGGTGGGGCTGCTTCCCCTGCGGCGCATGATGCCCGCTACGAAGCACTCAGCACTCAGATCGCCACGATCAACATGCCGACAAGCGGTCAGGCAACCTATGCTGGTTCGGTCAAGACGACCTTGCGGGAAAACACCACTGAAATCGGCACGCTGCTGGGCGATGTTCAATTCACGGCCAATTTCGGCACAGCCTTCAACGACATGACCCAGCAGAGCGTTAGTGGGCGCGTCAACAATATTCGCGGCACAGTCGGCGGCGAAGATGTGGCCTTCAGTGGCGAGTTGACGACTGCTGCCGCTCAGGACCGTGGCGTTGTCAGCACGATGCGGATCCAGCAAGATACAATCGAAGTCCCTGGTGTTCCGACCCAGAATTTGACCACCGGCGCGATCACGGCTAATTTTGCCGGCGACCTTGTTCTTGATGAGCGGTCTGGCCCTGTTCTGCTGAACCTTGGAGGGACTTTCGTGGGTTCGGGGGGCAGTGCCGCCCATGGGCCTGCCGGTGGTCAATGGTGGGGGCCGGGTGAGCCCACCCAATATACGGTGAGCGGCACATGGTATGCCGAACGTCAGTAAGCCGCTGCTAACCCCAACGGGTCAACCTATCGACCCATAAATTTTGCGTGGCGGGGTGGTTGATTTGCGCATCTGCCAACCCGCCACAATCCTGTGTGCTTGCATCCGTCACCACAACGTCAGATGATGGCGCATGGATTACAGCCCCAGCCATCCCCATCTGCGCATCCGCATCGTCTTTGGCGAGCGGGATATGATCGGCCCCGGCAAGGCAGAGTTGCTGGAGCGCATTGACCGCTGCGGCTCTATTGCTGCGGCGGGGCGCGAGATGGGGATGAGTTACAAGCGCGCCTGGGAATTGGTGGGCACGCTGAACGCCATGTTCCGCGCCCCCTTGGTTGACAGCGCGCGCGGCGGGCAGGGCGGCGGGGGCGCAGTCCTCACCGAAGCCGGGCGCGAGGTTGTTGCGCTTTACCGGGCCTTCGAGCGCGATGCAGCCGAAGCGGGGGCGGTGCATCTGGCAGACCTGCAAGCGCGGTTGGCCGATATTCCCGCAGAAAAATAACGCATGCTCTTTGTACCGTCCTGCTGCGATAGTACGGCAATGGTTGTCAGCGGATATTCGCATTTTCGGTCTGCCTTGCGTTATGGCCTTGCGGCTATAACAGCCTGGTGCATCACTCTGTCGCCCGTACAGGCACAGGAACAAAGCTATGTGCCGGTGATCGCCGCCGCCTCTGACCTGCAATTCGTGCTGGAAGAGATCGCAACAGCATTCGCCGCCGAAACGGGCCAGCGCGTGCGGCTTTCACTGGGATCGACAGGCAATTTCGCCCGCCAGATCCGCGAAGGCGCGCCATTCGATATCTTCATGGCGGCGGATGAGCAATTCGTCCTCGACCTGCACGCAGACGGTTTCACGCAGGATACAGGCACTCTTTACGGCCTGGGCCGGATTGTCCTGATGGCCCCACACGGGGCACTGGCCGTCGATCCCGCCCTTGACGGGCTGCGCGAGGCGCTTGCCCAAGGCCAGATCACCCGTTTTGCGATAGCCAATCCCGAACACGCCCCTTACGGGTTGCGCGCACGGGAAGCGCTGGTCACAGCCGGGCTTTGGGATCAGGTGCGCCCGCATCTGGTTCTGGGCGCAAATGTCAGCCAAGCCGCCGCTTTTGCGATGTCGGGCAATGCCGAAGGCGGGATTATCGCGCTCTCGCTCGCCCTTGCCCCGCAGCTTGACGGGCGCGGCGATTTTGCGCTGATCCCCGAGCAATGGCACAGTCCCCTGCGGCAAAGCATGGTGCTTTTGCCGGGTGCCGGGCCAGTGGCCGAAGCGTTCTACGACTACCTGCAACAGCCAGCTGCCCGCGCGACATTCGCGCGCTTCGGCTTCACCCTGCCGCAGGAGTAGCGCATGGATTGGGACGCGCTTTTCCTGTCTTTGCGGCTTGCGGGCTGGACTGTCGTGATCTTGCTGCCTGTGTCGATCCTGCTGGGGCGCTTCCTCGCGTTCCACCAGTTTCGCGGCAAGGCACTGGTGGAAGCGCTGGTGATGCTGCCTCTGGTCCTGCCGCCGACTGTGCTGGGCTTTTACCTGCTGACTGTTCTGGGGCGCAACTCGGCCATTGGCGCGGGCTGGTCGCAGATATTCGGCACCCAGCTTGTCTTTTCCTTCGAGGGGTTGCTGGTCGCCTCGATCCTGTTCAACCTGCCCTTCGCGGTCCAGCCTGCGCAGCGTGGTTTTCAGGCGATCCCTGCGGATCTGCGCGAAGCGGCGGCGTGCTGCGGCATGTCGCCCCTGCGCGCCCTGTGGAAAGTGGACCTGCCGCTGGCTTGGCCGGGCGTGGCGACGGCGATGGTGCTGACCTTCGCGCATACATTGGGCGAATTTGGGATCGTGCTGATGGTCGGCGGCTCTATCCCCGGCGAGACACGCACGATAGCCATCGCCATCTATGACCGCGTGCAGGCGTTTGACAACGACGCGGCGGCGGTCATGTCGGTTGTGCTGGTGGCCATCTCGCTGGTCACGATTGCTGTCACCTTCGCGCTCTCTGCGCGTGTCGGGCGAAAGCTGACCTGATGACGCTCGATCTGTGCTTGTCCGCTACAGGCCCGATCCCGCTCGATGTGGCTTTTCAGGTGGGCGAAGGTCAATTGCTCGCTCTGGTGGGCCATTCCGGGTCGGGCAAGACCACGATCCTGCGCAGCATTGCCGGACTTTGGACCCCGTCCCGCGCGCGCGTCAGTGTGGGGGGAACAGTCTGGGTGGACACAGAGGCAGGGCTGACCCTTGCCCCCCATCGCCGCCGGGTGGGCGTCGTGTTCCAGAATTACGCGCTGTTTCCGCATATGACAGCGCTGCAAAATGTCATGGCCGCGATGGACCGCGCTGACAGGGCAGAGGCGTTGCATCTGCTCGATCTGGTCAATCTGGGCGCGCTTGCGGCGCGCAAGCCTGCGCAACTTTCGGGCGGCCAACAACAGCGCGTGGCGATTGCGCGCGCGCTGGCCCGCGAACCGCAGGTGCTGTTGCTTGACGAACCCTTTTCGGCCATCGACCGGGTGATGCGCGACCAGGTGCAGGCCGAACTGATGGCCCTGCGCGCGCATCTGCGGATGCCGATTGTGCTGGTCACGCATGATGTGGGCGAAGCGCAAATGCTTGCGGATCATGTTGTGCTGATCGAGAAAGGGCGCGTCCTGTCCGCAGGCCCCACGGCGCAAGTCATGGCCGACCCGCGCGCGGTGCAGGTTTTAGGCGTGCGGGAATTGTCGGTGGTGGTGACGGGCCGCGTGGCGGAACATCTGCCCGACGGGTTGACCCGACTGGATGCGCAGATCGGCCCGCTTTGGGTGCCGACCGTCGATGCCTCCCTCGGCGCGGACCTGCGGCTGCGGATCATGGCGCAAGATGTGCTGCTGGCGCGCACGCGGCCCGAGGGGTTGGCGGCGCTGAACATGCTTGCCGGCCATGTCGCGCAGATCGTGCCGGGACTGGGGCCGGGTGTGCTGGTCTATCTGGCCTTGGGCGAGGGTATGGTGCTTGCCCGCCTGCCCCGGCGTCTGGTGGATCAGCTTGACCTGAGGCCGGGGGCGCAGGTCCATGTTGTTCTGCGCAACATTGCCGTCGCGCGTGGTCCTGTCCCGCGTGGGTCAATTGCTAAGGTGTAACAAGGGCGGCATTGGAAAACGCCCTGGCAAAAAGCCGGGGCGCAGCGCCTTGTCCGAAAAGTTACTGCGCGATCCGCCCATCCAGCGTGGGCGCATAGGGCGCGTTGTCGGTCAGGAAGCGCGCCAGAACCTCGGCCAGATCAATCGCGGTGTCATAGCCATTCATGCCGCTTTCCTTCAGCATCGCATAGCCATCCCCACCACCGGCCATGAAATTGTTGGTCACAAGCCCATAGGTCGCGCTCGGGTCAATCGGGGCCCAGCCATCGGCCCCCGCCACTTCCACATCCGACACGCGCCCTGCATTCGGGGCCACCGACAGATCGAGCTTGAAGCGGATACCCGCCACTTGCGGGAAGCGACCTGCGCCTTCCTCGACCCCGTTGACGCCATGTTCAAGCGCAGCGATCATGGCCGCGCCGGGAATTTCCAGCGTGTAGAGCGTGTTCTGGAACGGAAGGACCGACAGCACATCGCCCAAGGTCACGGTCCCGGCGGTCAGCGACGCGCGCAAACCGCCCCCATTAGCAAGCGCGATCTGCACCCCGCGCGCTGCCGTTTCCGCCAGCATCGCATCGGCCACCGTGTTGCCCATCTCGCATTCGCGCGCGCGGCAATTTTCACGGCTGCCGTCGATATCGGCGGCGATGTCGGTCACAGGGGTCGCAACGAGCGTTTCGATGGGCGCGCGCAGGGGTTCGATAAGTGCCTCGATATCTTCCGCCGCCGCGATGGAGGCATCGAGCAGGATCGTGTCCCCGCCCGCCGAAATGACTGCGCCGTCCTCGCCGAATTCCAACTCCAATTCGCCCAAGAACCGCGAGAAGGCGAAGGCCTGCACGATCGGCACGGCCCGGCCAGAAGGCGCGGCAACCAGCGTCGCATATTCGACCGCGCCCTCGACCGTTTTCGACATCAGTGTATGGCTATGCCCGCCGATGATCGCTGACAGACCATCGACTGCTGCTGCGATTTCCTGATCGCGCACAAAGCCAACATGACTCAGGAGCAGGATCTTGCTGATCCCTTGGCCCTGCATCTCGGCCACAGCGCGGGTCAGGTAGGTGATTTCATCCTCAAAGGTCACGCCCTCGCCGGGGGATGACAGGAAAACTGTGTCCGGCGTGGTCACACCCAACACGGCAATTCGCTCGCCGCCGCGCTCGATAATCACATGATCCGCGATCTTGCCCGCAAGTGGCGTGCCATCGGCCACGCGGATATTGCCCGATACGAACGGGAATTCGGCGGTGTCGATCATCCGTGCCAAGCTTTCTGGCCCGCGATTGAATTCGTGGTTGCCAATCCCCATCGCGTCAAAGCCGATGGCATTCATCATCTGCACTTCGGCGCGCCCGCCATAGGTGGTGTAATAGAGCGTGCCCTGCGACTGGTCGCCCGCATCGAGCGTAATGACCGGCATTCCGGCGGCTTCCTGTGCCGCGCGGCGCTCGCGGATGGCAGTTGCGAGGCGCGCAGAGCCACCGAAGCACTTGTTTTCCTCAGCGTCCTGCGGGCGGCAGGTCGCGGCGGAGGCTGCAATCTGGTCAATCCGGCTGTGCATGTCGTTGATATGCAGGACTGCAAGCTTGAAACCCGTGCCTGCCTGCGCCGTGGACAGCATGAACTTGCCCGCGCCCGTCAGCGCAAGGCTTGCGCCCGCGACTGTCAGAAATCCACGGCGGCTGAAATTGGTTGTGGTCATAGGTCCAACCCCTGTTGTTATGGCTTTTGGCATGCCAGACATTGGTGACAGGGGCATGACATCCCTTGGGGGCAGATTACGACGGATTCGTGACAGGTCTCACAAAAAGCCTCTGGCTTAGTTAGAGGCCAAGACCGCCTGACATTCCTTGGGCAGATCGGCCATCGTATATTCGCGCGGATGGCGTTCGCGGCGCGCGGGTGGTTCGGTCTGTTCACGCTTGGGCGGGTTCAGGAAATCCGTGACCCACCATTGCAGCGTCTCGTCGCAGCCATTCCCGCCCTTGGACAATTCCGCCACTGTTGGACTTTGCGTCACACAGTCCCGGCTGTCGCGCGGGCATTTCAGGCGCACATGGAAATGGTAGTTATGGCCCACAGCGGGGCGGATTTTCTGCAGCCAAGGCGTGTCGGCAGGCGTGGCAGTGCGACACATCTCGATCTTCGCGGCAGCCGCCACGAAAATGCGGTCCACGCGCGGATCAAGGGCCGCGCGCTTCATCACCTCGTGATGGGTGCGCGTCCAGTGGCTCGTGACGCCGCGCTGATCTTCGGTGCGGACTGACACGGAACTGATGCTCTCGCGCTCGTCCCGTGTCAGGTTCAGCCGCGCGGGCGGCAGCATCCATATATCAATATCCAGCCCGATCTGGTGGCTTGCATGGCCCGATGTCATCGGCCCCCCGCGCGGCTGGCTGATATCGCCAATGTATAGCCCCCGCCAGCCAAGCTGGACCGCCTGTTGCGACAGGTCCTGGATATAGGCGATGGCCTCCGGGTGCCCCCAATTGCGGTTGCGCGACAGGCGCATCGCCTGCCATGTGGGCCCCGTTTCGGGCAGCCGCACAAGGCCCGCCGCGCAGCCCTTGGCGTAGGAGCCAATCGCGGCGGGGGCTTGCAGGGATGGCATGTCCGTGGCCCCGAACAATTGGTTGGCGAGCGATTGCGCGCTTGCGGGCAGGGCAAGCAGGCTCAGGGCGAGTGTCAGGGCTTTGGCGTGCATGTGAATTCAGGCTCTCCGTCTGGATTGACCCAGACTAGCAGCAGAAGCCCCAAAGCGAAAAGCCCGATCAAAGGCAACACGCCCAAACGCTGGCTTTCTGTCAGCGTTGTGACCAGCGCGATCAGGGCGGGGGCCACGAAGGACAGCGCCTTGCCTGAAAGCGCGTAAAGCCCGAAGCCTTCGGTCATGCGCGCGGGGTCGGCTTGGCGCACCAGCATCGTGCGGCTGGCCGCTTGCAAACTGCCGCCCCCCGCCCCGATCAGCGCGCCGCAGATGTAGAAGATGATGTCGGGTAGGGTGGAGCCAGTTGACACCGGGATCAGCAAGACTTGTGTGCGATCCGTGGTCACGATGATCGTGCAGACCAGCATCAGAAGCAGAATGCAGCCAATGATGACAGGCTTCGGGCCAAAGCGGCTGTCAAGTTTGCCGCCGATCCAGCACGCGACCGCGCCCACGGCAGCGGCGAGAATGCCGAACACCCCGATCTGGATGATCGACCAGCCCAAAACGCCCGCCGCATAGATGCCGCCAAAGGCATAGATGCCGTTCAGCGCATCGCGGTAGACCATCGAACCGCCCAGATAAGCGGCCAATGACCTGCGGCGGGGCAGGGCGCGCAAACTTGCGCCCAAGTCGCGCAAGGCGCGCTTGACGGCACCGGGGGGCTTGGGGGCTTGGGGCGCTTCGCGCACCCACAGGAAGAAGGGGATGGCGAAGATCACAAGCCAAAGGGCAGTAAAGGGGCCGACAAAGCGCGTGCCCTCGCGCGCGTCCGGGTCTAGGCCAAGGATGGGCGCAATCCCGATCAGGGTCACGCCGCGCTCATTTTCGGCGAGAAGTGCCAGCATAATGACAAGCGAGAGGAGCCCCCCCACATAACCCAAAGCCCAGCCCGTGCCGGAAATCCGCCCCAGATCGTCCCGCGCCCCAAGGCTGGGCAGGATCGCATTGGTGAACACCACGCCATATTCCAGCCCCACAAGGCCGATGGCGAAGGCCACGAGCACCAGCAGGGTCGTGGTCTGGTCGGCAGCCGGTGTGGCGAACCAAAGCGCCGCTGCGCCCAGCACATAGAGCGACGACCAGAACGCCACCCAAACCCGTCTGCGCCCGGAGGTGTCGGCAATCGCGCCAAGAATCGGCGCGCCGAGCGCGATGGCAATCCCAGAGGCCGCGAGCATCCAGCCCCAGATTGCTTGCCCCGTCACAGGGTCGGGGGCGACAGAGGTGGCGAAATAGGGCGCGAAGATGAAGGTCAGCAGCAGCGTATTGTAGGGCTGGTTCGCCCAGTCGAACATCCACCAGCCCCAAATCCGCTTGGTGGTCATGGCAGCGCCGTTGCAGAAGAAAGGGGGCGCGCTCTAGAGCGAGACCCGATCAAGCCGAGGCGCAAAGCCGCGGAGCGTCGGGCCGCGGCGCGGCGACGCAACCGGGGTTCTACGCAGTTTATTGCAGCCACATCGCCGTCAAGCTTGAGCGAAGCGCCCACATCACCCAAATCGCCGGGCCGGGGGGCGGCCCGGCGATGCGCGGCGGCCTTCGGCCTTGATCCCGCGCCGCTAAATTGATGCGGATCAAGCTGCTCGTCATGCAGCCTAGACCGCCAATTCACCCTCTGCGCGTATTTGGGGCAAGATGAAGCGTCAAGCATCGAGATTTTCGACACTGAGCGCATTGCGCTGGATGAACTCGCGGCGCGGTTCCACGACATCGCCCATAAGCTTGGTGAAGATGTCGTCGGCTTCCGCCAGATCGTCGATCTTCACTTGCAACAGCGTGCGCGCTTCGGGGTCGAGCGTGGTTTCCCAAAGCTGATCGGGGTTCATTTCGCCCAAGCCCTTGTAGCGTTGCAGCGACAGGCCCTTTTCGCCTTCGGTCAGCACAGCGTTCAGCAGGTCCACAGGGCCGAAAATCCGGGTCTTGCGGTCGCGCCGCACAAGATCGGCAGGTTGGCCGTAAATTTCCTGCAAGGAGGCCGTGTGGCTGGCCAGACGCCGCGCTTCGCCCGAGCGCAGGACGGGGCCATCCAGCCGCCGGACTTCCTCCACCCCGCGCAGGATGCGCGACAGTCGCAAGCCACCGTCCTGCGTGGGCCGCCCCTGCCAGCCGCGCTCATATTCCGGCGCGATCAGGTCAAGGCGCGCGGCGACGGAATCGGCCAGTGTCTGGGGATGGGCCGCAAGCGCTTCGGTCTGAAGCGCGCCTGCAATCGCGGCCTGTTCCAGCACATGCTGCGAATAATGCGTGGGGAACGCGCCAAGCGAGCGGCGCACAGCACGGGCTTCGTGGACCACGCGGGCAAGGTCCGCGCCCACGATATCCTCGCCCGTCGCAAGCCGCAGCGCGGCCCCTTCGGTGCCTTGCTCGATCAGGTAATCTTCGAGCGCGAGTTTGTCCTTCAGATACACTTCCGACTTGCCGCGCGCGACTTTGAACAGGGGCGGCTCGGCAATATACAAATGCCCCGCTTCGATCAGTTGCGGCATTTGCCGGAAGAAGAAGGTCAGCAAAAGTGTGCGGATATGCGCGCCGTCTACGTCCGCATCTGTCATGATGACGATCTTGTGGTAGCGCAGCTTGCCCAGATCAAACTCGTCCCGCCCGATCCCCGTGCCAAGCGCAGTGATCAGCGTGCCGATTTCCTGACTGGACAGCATCCGGTCAAAGCGGGCGCGTTCCACATTCAGGATTTTGCCGCGCAAGGGCAGGACGGCCTGATTGGACCGCGAACGCCCCTGTTTGGCGGAACCACCCGCCGAGTCGCCCTCGACCAGAAACAGTTCCGACTTGGCCGGATCGCGTTCCTGACAGTCGGCCAATTTGCCGGGCAGCGACGCCACATCGAGCGCCGTCTTGCGCCGCGTCAAGTCGCGCGCCTTGCGGGCAGCTTCGCGGGCCAAGGCCGCTTCGATAATCTTGCCCACGATGGATTTCGCGTGCGCGGGGTTTTCTTCAAACCACTCGGACAGTTTTTCGTTGACCAGATTTTCGACCGCAGGCCGCACTTCACTAGAAACCAACTTGTCCTTGGTCTGGCTGCTGAATTTGGGGTCCGGCACCTTGACCGAGAGCACGCAGGTCAGCCCTTCGCGCGCATCGTCGCCGGTGAAGCTGATCTTTTCCTTCTTCGCGATCCCGCTTTCTTGCGCGTATTTCGTGATCGTGCGGGTCAAGGCACCCCGAAAGCCCGCCAGATGCGTGCCGCCATCGCGCTGGGGGATGTTGTTGGTAAAGGGCAGCACTGTTTCGTGGTAGCTGTCATTCCACCACATCGCCACTTCCACACCAATGTCATCGCGCTCGCCCGCGATGAAGATGGGTTCGGGCATCACGGCGGTCTTGGAGCGGTCCAGATAGCGGACGAATTCGCGCACGCCGCCTTCGAAGATGAATTCGGTGCGCAAAGGTTCGGCGGGGCGCTCATCTTCCAGCACGATCTGCACACCGGAATTGAGGAAGGCAAGTTCCCGCAGGCGGTTTTCCAGCGTCTTGAAGCTATACTCCAGATTGGAAAACGTTCCGTCCGGGCAGTTGGTCTTGGCACTGGCCATAAAGCGGACCTCAGTCCCCTTTTCGCCATTGGCGGGGCCGACTTCGCGCAGATGCTCGACCGTATCGCCATTTTCAAAGCGCGCGAAAAATTCCTTGCCGCCGCGCCAGATACGCAGTTCCAGCCAGTCGGACAGGGCGTTGACCACTGACACACCGACCCCGTGCAGCCCGCCGGACACCTTGTAGCTGTTGCTGTCAAACTTCCCGCCCGCGTGAAGCTGGGTCATGATGACTTCTGCCGCACTGACGCCTTCGCCCGCGTGAATATCCGTCGGAATCCCGCGCCCGTTGTCGCGCACGGATACGGAACTGTCGGCGTGGATTTTCACGGAAACGCGCGTGGCATGGCCTGCAAGGGCTTCGTCAATGCCGTTATCGACGACTTCATAGACCATGTGATGCAGGCCAGTGCCATCGTCGGTATCGCCGATATACATGCCGGGGCGCTTGCGCACCGCGTCCAAGCCCTTGAGAACCTTGATCGAATCGGCGCCGTATTCTTCGCGCGCGGCGGCTTCAGCAGTCATGAGGAGATATCCTATCTGTGTCTTGCCGCTTATAGGCGGAAGCGCCCGGATTGTCACGCCTTGGGCACAAGATTTAGCGGTTTGGACATGACAAAGCCCCGGCTGCAAGGGCCGGGGCTTTGAGACGGATCACCGGATCAGGCGCGGACAAGCGCCTCATAGGCTTCGGAAACTTTGCGCGTCATCTGGCCCACTTGGAAATGATGCTCGCCAATCTGGCCCACGGGGGTCACTTCGGCGGCGGTCCCGGTCAGCCAGCATTCGCTGAACGTGGCAAGATCTTCGGGCAGGATGCGGCGCTCATGCACCGTGATGCCCATGTCGCGCAGCATGGCGATGATGGTCTGGCGCGTGATGCCGTTCAGGATCGCGTCGGGGATGGGCGTGTGCACTTCGCCATCCTTGACGAAGAACACATTGGCCCCTGTCGCTTCGGCCACATAGCCGCGATAGTCGTAGAACAGCGCGTCCGAGCAGCCCTTGGCCTCTGCCGCGTGCTTCGACATGGTGCAGATCATGTAAAGCCCTGCCGCCTTGGCCGCGGTCGGGATCGTTTCGGGCGAGGGGCGGCGCCATTTGGCGATATCGAGCTTCGCGCCCTGCCATTTGGCGTCCCCATAATACGCGCCCCATTCCCAAGCGGCGATGGCCACCTTGACCGGGTTGCGACGGGCGGCAACGCCCATATCCTCGCCCGAGGCACGCCACGCAAGCGCGCGCACATAGGCGTCGGTCAGGTTGTTCTGCTGGATCACTTCGGCTTTCGCGGCTTCCAGTTCATCGACCGAATAGGGGATAGGCATATCCAGCAAGCGGCCCGATTCGAGCAACCGCTCGGAATGTTCGCGGCTTTTGAAAATCTTGCCGGAATAGCAGCGCTCGCCTTCGAACACCGAACTGGCATAATGCAGCGCATGGGTCAGGATATGCACATTGGCATCCCGCCACGCCACCATCTTGCCATCCATCCAGATCAGCCCGTCTCTGTCGTCATAACTCCCGGCCATATCAGCGCCCTCCGCAAGCCCATTTTCAGATATTGCGAAATTCAGGTCCACATCGGACATAAAATTGCGCATAAACTGGCTGACGGGTAGCAATTCGATCTTGGAATGTCAACAAGGCTGACATAAAATCATCGACAAGCAAAAAGGGTGTCCCGGTGCAGGAGAGTGACGCATGGCGCAGATGACTTCCCCCAGTGCCGGGGGCGAAAGCCTGCTGTTTCTGACGGACGAGCAGTTGCGCAAGGGGATCGAGGCGATGTTCTTCGCCTATCGCGGCTTCACCGCCGACCCTGACCGGATCTTGGCCGAACATGGCTATGGCCGCGCCCATCACCGCGCGCTGCATTTCATCAACCGCACGCATGGCACGACCGTGAACAACCTGCTGAACGTGCTTGGCGTGACCAAGCAATCGCTCAACCGCGTGCTGCGCGCGCTGATCGAGGATGGGCTGGTCGAAAGCCGGGTGGGCCGCTCGGACCGGCGCGAGCGTAACCTGTATCTGACGGTCGCAGGCAAGGAACTGGAGCGCAAACTGTCGGAAGCACAGCGCGACCGGATGCGCGCGGCCTACCGCGCCGCGGGGCCGCAGGCGGTGGCAGGGTTCCGGCAAGTGCTGGAAGCGATGATGGATGACGAAATCCTGAATCATTATCAATCGCTGCGGGACCGCAAAGCATGACCGAACCCGCCGCGCATTTGCTGATCGTCGATGACGATGCCCGCATTCGGACGCTCTTGCAGAAATACCTGATCCGCAACGGGTTCATGGTCACGGCTGCGCGCGATGCGGCCCATGCGCGGCGGCTGCTGGACGGCTTGGCCTTCGATATGGTGATCCTTGACGTGATGATGCCGGGCGAGGATGGGGTCAGTCTGACGCGGCACATCCGGGCGTCGAACCCTGTGCCTGTGCTTCTGTTGACCGCCAAGGGCGACCCAGAGGACCGGATCGCGGGCCTAGAGGCAGGCGCGGATGACTACCTGCCCAAGCCCTTTGAGCCGCGCGAACTGCTGCTCAGGATCAACGCCATCCTGCGCCGCCGCCCGCAACCTGTCGCGAGCGAGGTGCTGCCACAATTCCTGACCCTTGGCGCTTTGCGCTATGATCTGGAACGCGGAGAGTTGAAACAGGGCGACACCACGATCCGGCTGACCCAGACCGAAAGCGCGCTGATGCGGTTTTTCTGTCAGCGTCTGGGCGATGTGGTGCGCCGCGAAACACTGGTCGAACATCTTGGCCGCGACCGTGCCGCGCAAGGCGAACCGATGGGGCAAGAACGCGCCGTAGATGTCCAGATCACCCGCCTGCGCCGCAAGATCGAGCGCGACCCGAAATCGCCACGCTACCTGCAAACGGTGCGCGGCGCGGGGTATATGCTGGTGACGGACTGACCCTGATCCGGCAGCGAAAGCAGGCAGTTCAGGAAGGGTCGGCGCAACCGGGGGCGCGTTAACGGTCAATACGATGCCCTCTGCGGTTGACGCTATCTCGACGGAATCGACCATATCCACATTCTGAAGCGTGATTGACGCCCGGAACGATGTCCCGCGCGGATAGACCTCGTAGGGCGGAATATCAACGCGAAAGTGGATCACGGTGTTGCTGCCCATGCGGACGATCGAGTCCAACTCTACCTTGTCGGCTCCGGTTGGTGGCACAAGCACAAACAACTGGTCTTCTGCGGGATCAAAGTCGCGGATTACCACATGCCCGATCCCCGGATACCCACGCTCGAACAGAAAGCCGGGGTATTGTGTATCATCAACCGCCGGGCGGTCGAATTCGAGGATGAACCTGTCTGACCCCTCGCCGCCGCGAATATCGGCAAAGCCATTCGCCACGGCAATCGTGTCGTTGCCCGCCCCGCCTCGCAGCGTATGCGTTTGGGCTTCTTCGCCCAGAGTATAGGACCGCGCAAGGATCAGGTCATCCCCGGCACCGCCCCATATGTCGGCGTCCACACCCACCAGCGTATCATTACCGGGCCCACCGTAGAAAATGTTCCCATATGTCCCTGCTCAGGATGATGTCAGCCCCAGCGCCGCCATTAATCGACAAATTATCCTGCCCAAAGGTATTCACGGGATTGTCTGGATCAAACGCGGCATTGGCGAAAATTCTGTCGTCGTCCGCACCGGCCTGAATTTGGGAAAGCCCCGAAAACGGTCGCTCCTCCCGGACTTCGTTCTGGGCCTGCTCGATATCCTGCGGCCCGATCACGTCGTCCCCAGAGGTGCCGCGCAGGACAAAGCCCTGCTGTTCGTCGCGTTCGACGCTCAGATCTTCAGGTTCGTCGTCAGGCTCGGGGTCTGATCCACCATTGGAAACAGTGAGTGCGGCAATCGCATCTATGCCCAAAAATATAAACAAAAATTCCATGATTCCCTCGACCTATGTCAAGGTTGAGCAACCCACACACGCAGCGATTCATCAAATTTTATCTATTTGTCACCAAAGCTTAATCCATCGCGATGCACGCTGGGCGCTATAGATGACCCCTGCATTTCCCGTCTTTAGACTTTGGCCCAAAGCGGATAAACACTCCGCAGATTGACTGCTTGACAGGAACCGCCCGATGCCCAGCTCCAGCCGCCGTGCGGCGCAACGGCTTTCCGACCGGATCGTTGCCCGCTGGATATGGGCCTGCTTCATCCGCAATCGCGTCTGGATGATCGCGCTTGCCATCGCGCTGATGGTGGTCGAAGCCCTGATGCTGGGCGCGTTCAGCTATCTTGTGCAGCCCATGTTCGATGACGTGCTGGTGCAGGGTGAACCGTCGCGCGTGTATCTGGTGGCCTTCGCCATGGCAGGGGTATTTCTGGGGCGTGCACTGGCCAAACTCGGCCACAAATCCATAATGGCGCTGCAAGCCGAGGGCGCTACCGCCGATCTGCAAACCATGCTGCTCGCGCATCTGTCACGGCTGGATCAGGGGTTTTTCAAACGCAATTCGCCCGGTGTTCTGATCGAACGTGTGCGCGGCGACTCGGACGCGCTGCGGCGTGTGTTTCAGGGGCTGCTGACCGGGCTTGGCCGCGATGGCGCAGCGGTGATGGTCTTGTTTGGTGTGGCGCTCTGGACGGATTGGCGTTGGACGTTAGTGGCCGTCGTGGGCATCCCAATGCTGCTGCTGCCGCTTCTATGGCTGCAACGCATGATCCGCCGCCGTAGTCGCGATTGGCGAATTGCCGCCGCCGAAGGGTCAGACAGGCTCGACGAGGCGTTTCACGGCATCACCACAATCCAGCTTACCGGGACCGAGGCGCGCGAGGTCGCACGCTTCCGCGCGATCATGGATGTGATGATCCAGAAAGCCGTGCGCGCGATCATTGGTCAGGCCGCCGTGCCCACCCTGATGGATATCGGCGCGGCAATAGGTTTTGCCCTGGTCCTGATCTATGGCGGCTTTCAGATCATGGAAGGCACGCGTACCGTGGGTCAGTTCATGTCGTTTTTTACAGCCTTGGGCTTGCTCTTCGACCCGATGCGTCGGCTGAGTGCGCTCTCGGCGGATTGGCAAAACATTCTAGCCTCGCTGGAGCGCACGCATGATCTGATGCAGGTCCAGCCGAAAGTCACCAACCCGGCCACCCCGCATCTGCCTGTGCCCGCGCGCGATCAGGCCAGTGTCGAATTGCAAGGCGTCCAGTTTGCCTATGACGAGGAGCCTGTTTTGCGCGGAGTCACGTTTTTTGCCCCTGCCGGCAAGACAACAGCGATTGTCGGGCCGTCGGGCGCGGGGAAGTCTACGATCTTCCACTTGTTGACCCGGCTTGTCGATGTGGCCGAGGGACAAGTTCTGATCGGTGGGCAGGATGTGCGCGGGATGGACCTGCGCGCGCTACGTGCGCTGTTTGCTGTGGTCAGCCAGGATACGGCGCTGTTTGACGAAACCTTGCGCGACAATGTCTTGATGGGCAATTCGGACATTAACGATGCAGCGCTGCACGAAGCGCTGCACGCCGCGCATGTGGCGGATTTCCTGCCGCTTTTGCCCCAAGGTCTGGAAACGCGCGCAGGCCCAAGGGGCTCTAGCCTGTCCGGCGGGCAGCGTCAGCGCGTGGCGATTGCCCGAGCGCTGTTGCGCGATGCACCGATCCTGCTGCTGGACGAGGCGACGAGTGCGCTCGATGCAAAATCCGAAGCGCTGGTGCAGGCCGCCCTTGCGGAATTGTCCGCCGGGCGCACAACCCTTGTGATTGCACACAAGCTGTCCACAGTGCGCAATGCCGACCAGATTATTGTCATGGATCGTGGGCAGGTCGTTGAACAGGGAACCCACGCCGCGTTGCTGGCACAGGGTGGTGTCTATGCGCGGCTCTATGCGATCCAGTTTGGTCAGGAAAATCAAGCGTATGACCCGAAGGCCGGGTGATAGCTGGTTACGCTGCGATTAACCTTAACCATACATTTGCCGTGTTTCGACCGAATTGGCACCATAGTTAACTATGACAAAAGAACTCGTCCCTCATCGCGTGTCAGGCCCTGTCCATGAGCTTCCACAGTCAGATCCATGCCCCCATCCCCCAAGCAGGCGCGCAGCCTGCCCCTGTTGTTGATCTGGCAGAGGACATTAACGAACGCCATTATGACACCATCTTCTACCTGATCCGTCAGACCACTGGCGCGCGGAAAGTGCAGATCCATCTGGATGGGCGCCCACGCCCCTATATTGACCCGGCACTTGCCATGCTGGAAGCTCCGCTTGTCCATATGGGCCGCCGTTTCGGGATGTTGCGCGCCTATGCCGAGCAGTTCGAATCAGGCGCTGCGCATCTGCTGGCAGGCTTCGCCGTGCTGGTGGCCGAACAACACGCACTATGGTCGGAAGCGCATCTTGATGTGCTGACCAAAGCCATGACCCGCCGCGCGTTCAAGATGGAATTGGGCCGGGCTGTGTCGATCTATCAGCGCAGCGGTGTGGCGTGCAGCTTGATCATGTTCGATCTGGATCACTTCAAGAAGATCAACGACACCCACGGCCATGCCGCGGGTGATGCAGTTCTGTCCGCTGTGGCGCATGTCGTGCAATCTGAATTGCGCTCGTGCGACCGTCTGGGGCGGCTGGGGGGCGAGGAATTTGGCGTTCTGGTTCTGGCTGATGCCGAAGCCTCGCTGGAAATTGCAGAACGCTTGCGCGCGACAATTGAAGGCACGACGGTGCGCGACTTCCCGAATGTGGAATTTACGGCGTCCCTTGGGGTCGCGGCAATGGACGAAAAAATCCCATCGCCCGATGCGCTGATGTCGCTGGCCGATGCGCGACTTTATGCGGCCAAGCTCGAAGGGCGCAACCGTGTGAATGCAACCGCGGAACTGCCAGAGCAGAAAGCCGCGGAATAAGGCGGCTGTTCACTTCGTTCTGGATTTGGCGATTCGCGTCACTTTGGGGCTTTGAATATGCGCCAAGACTTCATACATGAAGGGTCTGTGTATCGCGCGTGACAGCGCTGCCTGAAGGGAGATGGACATGCTCAACAATATCGGCCCGGCGGGCTTTATCATCATTGCAATTGTCGTGTTGGTCCTGTTCGGGCGCGGCAAGGTCAGCGCGCTGATGGGCGAAGTCGGCAAGGGCATCACCTCGTTCAAGAAGGGTCTGAAAGACGGCTCGGACGAGATCGAAAAGCAAACCACGGATGCGGCGACGACAGCCCGCGACGTGACCCCGCAGGCGGACAAAGACAAAGCCTGACCGCGCGTCTTGCGCTTGCCTAATTCCGGGGGGACGGGATGTTCGATATCGGCTGGACAGAACTTCTGCTGATCGGCGTGGTCGCGTTGATCGTTGTCGGGCCGAAAGACCTGCCGAAGATGTTCCGCACCCTTGGCCAGCTTACCGCCAAAGCCCGCAACATGGCGCGCGAGTTTCAGCGCGCGATGGAAGATGCCGCTGACGCAACCGGGGTCAAGGATGTGGCGCAGGATTTGCGCAAAGCGACCAACCCGCAGGCGATGGGGTTGGACGAGTTGAAAAGCTTCAAGCATTGGGATCCGCTGAAATCCGATCCCAAAGGCGCTGTGCCGAAATCCGATCCCGAAGAAGATATGGATCGGGTCGTGGCCGAGCTTGAGCGCTTGAAAGCCTCTCGCACGACCCCGGCAAACCCACCTGCCGCACCTGCGACGGACCCTGCGCAGGCCGAGACATCCGCACCCTCTGCTTCTGACACCCCCAAAACCTGACGGCGATGCAGAGCCAGACCCAAAGCCAGACTATGAGCAAATCGCCCAAGCCAGATGATATTGACGATACCAGCGCGCCGCTGATTGAACACTTGGCCGAGTTGCGCTCGCGCCTGATCACGTCGGTTCTGGCCTTTGTCGTGGCGATGGTGGCCTGTTTCGCAATTGCCACCCCGATCTTCAATTTCCTGACCGAACCGCTGTGTGCGGCCCTCGCAGATCGTGGGCAAAGCTGCGACCTGATCTTCATCAGCCCGCAAGAGGGCTTTTTCGTTGCGATCAAGGTCTCGGTCTTTGGCGGCTTCATGCTGTCGTTTCCGGTCATCGCCACACAGCTTTGGCGCTTCATCGCGCCGGGCCTGTATCGGTCGGAAAAAGGGGCGTTCCTGCCATTTCTGGTGGCCTCGCCCTTCATGTTTGTGCTCGGTGCGGCCTTTGCCTTCTATGTCGTGACCCCGCTGGCCTATAACTTCTTCCTTGGTTTCCAGCAATTTGGCGCAGGCGGAGAAGCCGTCGAGGGCGCGCAAGGCGCAGCCCCGGTGTCGGTCGTGTTTCAAGGCTCAGCGCAGGAATATCTGAACCTGACGATCAAGTTTATCGTGGCTTTTGGTCTGTGCTTCCAATTGCCCGTCTTGCTGACGCTGATGGGAAAGGCCGGGCTTGTGTCGGTCGCGGGCCTGAGGGCTGGGCGCAAATGGGCGGTCGTGGGCATCCTGACGGTCGCAGCTCTGGTTACACCGCCCGACGTGGTCACGCAATTGATGCTGTTTTCCGTGGTTTATGGGCTTTACGAAATCTCCATTCTTTTGGTGGGCCGGGTAGAACGCAAGCGCAACGAGCAGTTGCGCCGCGATGGGCTGCTTGATGACGAGGACGAGGCGGACATGGCAGAGGCGGAAAGCCGCAAATGACCCTTGATCTGGAGGCACTTGAGCGCATCGCGCGGGCTTTGGAGCGCCTGTCGCCGCCTCCGGCGGATGCCCCCGATCTGGGGGCCGCCGATGCCTTCGTCTGGCACACGGCACCGGACAGGTTGCAGCCGGTGCAACGGGTGAACCGCGTTGCGCTTGATTTGCTCGTGGGGATCGGGCGGTCGCGTGACACGCTGCTGGCCAATACACTGCAATTCGCGCGCGGCCTGCCTGCGAACAACGCGCTTTTGTGGGGCGCGCGGGGGATGGGCAAATCCTCGCTCGTGAAGGCCGTTCATGCAGCCGCTCTGGCGCAAGTGCCGGGATGCGGCTTGAAGCTCGTGGAAATCCAACGCGAGGATTTGCCAAGCATTGGCCGTCTGATGGGACATCTGCGCGGCGCGCGCGCGCGTGTGATCCTGTTTTGCGATGACCTGTCCTTCAGCCATGACGATCAGCATTACAAGTCGTTGAAAGCCGTGCTGGATGGGGGCGTGGAGGGGCGGCCTGACAATGTCGTGCTCTATGCCACATCGAACCGCCGCCACCTGATGCCACGCGACATGATCGAGAATGAGCGATCCTCGGCGATTTCCCCGTCAGAGGCGGTCGAGGAGAAGGTTTCGCTCTCGGATCGTTTCGGGCTGTGGTTGGGTTTTCACCCCTGCGATCAGGACGAGTATCTGGCGATGATCCAGGGCTATTGCGATGCTTACGGGCTGGTGATTGACCCCACGCGGCTACGGGCCGAGGCGATCGAGTGGCAGGCCACGCGCGGCAGCAGGTCGGGGCGGATCGCGTGGCAGTTCTTCACGGATCTGGCCGGGCGCGAGGGCGTCAGACTTTCCTGAGAGGGGCGGGGGGCTGCCGCCCCCCGAAGCCATTGGTGCACGCACCAATGGCACCCCCCGCTTCAAGGGGATTTCATCCCCTTGAAAATCCCCGAGAGTATTTGGGGCAAGATAAAGTCACTCCGCACCTTCAAAGATTGCGTCGATCATGGCCTCATTGCCTTTGGAGAATTCGAGCGGGCAGGCGAAGGGGGCGCCCGATGTTGCGGAATGCGCAAAGTTTTCCAGCATAAGCGCATATTGGTTAACAGCATTGAACCGTTGCGTGCTGACGCGCCCATCCGCGCTTTTCCAATCCACGCGCACATCGCCATAGGCGGGCCCATTGAAGGGCGCGCTGAGTTCGATCCAGCCATCCTGACCGTGGAACAGCATTTGCTGGCGTTTTTCCTGCATCATGCCGCAATAGAAGGACATGCTGAAATCCGGGAAATCGGCCCAGACGCGGGCGAACACATCGACTCCATTATGCATCCGCATATTGGACCGCAGCCGCGTCGGTTCCTGCCCTGTGACAAAGCGCGTGGTAACGCTTGGGTAAACCCCCACATCGCGCAAACCGCCGCCGCCCATGGCTGCGTCATAGCGGATATTGGTCGTGTCGCGGTTGCAATAGGTAAAGACCCCCTCGACATGTTCCAGTTTGCCGATCACGCCGCCGGCGAGCAGGTCGCGCGCAAGCAGCCATTGCGGGTGGTGCAGCACCATGAACCCTTCGGCGATCAGCTTGCCGGTCCGGTCGCGCGCGGCAATCAGGCTGTTGATCTCGTCGGCCCGCAGCGCGATGGGCTTTTCGCAAAGCACATGCTTGCCCGCTTCTGCCGCGCGAATGGACATCGGCACATGCAGGTGGTTGGGCAGCGGGATATAGACCGCGTCGATTTCTGGATCGGCGAGGAGCGCGTCGTAGCTGTCATGCACCTTGATCCCCGGCACCAGCGCCTTGAACGGGGCCGCGCGCGCTGGATCACGCGTGGCAACCGCCACCAGTTCCGCGCCCTTGGCCAGTTGCATTGCTGGGGCCAATTCACCTGCCGCGATCTTGGCCGCCCCGAGAATACCCCATTTCATCGCTGTCCCCCGGTTCTACGATGGCGCTACCATACGCAGCAACAGGCGCGTGGCAAGCCCGGCCATTGACGGGGCAGGGCGGTTTGCGTAGGGCTTGGGGAACACAAGGAACCCGAAAATGAACCTGTTTTCCGATATCCGTGCGGCTGTTTTGACCTGTCTGGAGCAAATGGTGGCGGCGGGCGCACTGCCCACTGGCCTCGACTTTGCCGCTGTTGCCGTAGAACCCCCGCGCGATCCGGCGCATGGCGATATGGCCACGAATGCCGCGATGGTGCTGGCCAAGCCTGCGGGGCTCAGGCCGCGTGACATTGCTGACGCCTTGGCCGAGCGGCTGAAGGCCGATCCCCGCATCTCACAGGCCGAAGCGGCGGGGCCGGGCTTCTTGAACCTGCGGCTTGCACCAAAAGTCTGGCAGAGCATCGTCACAGCCGCGCTGTCCGCGGGCAGTGATTTCGGCCGCTCAGATATGGGGCAGGGCGCGCGGGTGAATGTGGAATTCGTCAGCGCCAATCCCACAGGCCCCATGCATGTGGGCCATGTGCGCGGCGCGGTCGTGGGCGATGCTTTGGCCCGGCTGCTGGCCTTCGCAGGCTACAAGGTCACGCGCGAATACTACATCAATGATGGTGGCGCGCAGGTCGATGTGCTCGCGCGCTCGGCCTATGAGCGTTACCGCGAGGCGCATGGGTTGAACCCAGCGATTGCCGAAGGGCTTTATCCCGGCGAATATCTGATCGCAGTGGGCGAGGCCTTGAAGGCTCGCTTCGGCGACAGTTTCCTGGACCAGCCCGAAGCCGTCTGGTTGGTGCCGATCCGCGATTTCGCGACTGACCTGATGATGGCCCGCATCCGCGAGGATTTGGCCGCCCTTGGCGTGACCATGGATGTCTATTCCAGCGAAAAGGCGCTCTATGGCACGGGCCAGATCGAAGCGGCGCTGGCGCAATTGCGCGGGCAAGGGCTGATTTACGAGGGTGTTCTGGAACCCCCCAAAGGCAAAACGCCCGAGGATTGGGAACCGCGCGAACAGACCCTGTTCCGGTCAACCGCGCATGGTGACGATGTGGACCGCCCCGTGATGAAATCGGACGGAAGCTGGACCTATTTCGCCCCCGACATCGCCTATCACTACGACAAAGTGCAGCGTGGCTTTGACATGCTGATCGACATTTTCGGCGCGGATCACGGTGGCTATGTCAAGCGCATGAAGGCGGCGGTGGCGGCGTTGTCGAACGGGCGCGTGCCGCTTGATATCAAGCTGATCCAATTGGTGAAGCTGTATAAAAACGGCGAACCGTTCAAGATGTCGAAACGCGCCGGCACCTTTGTCACGCTGCGCGACGTGGTCGAGATGGTGGGCGCAGATGTGACCCGCTTCGTGATGTTGACGCGCAAGAACGACGCGGCGCTCGATTTCGATTTTGACAAGGTGCTGGAACAGTCCAAGGACAACCCGGTCTTTTACGTCCAATACGCCAATGCCCGCGTGCATTCCGTCCTGCGCAAGGGCGAGGAGATGGGCGTCAGCGATTTGTCCGGCGCGGATGTGTCCGCTCTGACCCATCCGGCGGAGCTTGCGCTGATGCAAAAGCTCGCGGAATGGCCGCGCATGGTGGAACTGGCCGCGCGCACGCAGGAACCGCATCGCGTGGCGGGCTACCTGTCCGAAGTGGCGTCAGACTTCCACGGTTTGTGGCATCGCGGCAACGAAGAACCCGTTTTGCGCTTCGTCCATGCGGGCGATCCGGCCACAACTGCGGCAAAATTGGCACTCGCGCGCGCAACAAGCGTTGTTATTTCCGCAGGTCTTGCTATCTTGGGGGTAACGCCTGCGACGGAAATGCGCTGAAAACGCTGCATTATCCGCGATAGGGTTGAAAAGGACGGGGGAGTTTTTTGCCCTGTCACAAATAACGAGCGTGGCAAACACGCGCAAGGAATACGGCAGGTCGAGCAGCGTCTTGCCAGATGAAGTGAAACACGTCCGGTTTTTTCCGGGCAATCGGGCCACGATGATGGTCCGAGGTGATAGGTGGCAAGGATGGGTGACTACAGGTATTTCCCCGATCAGCCCGCGCCCCCCCAAGGCTATGATGGCCGGGGGCAGCGCCCTGCGCCTGCTTGGCACGATCCGCGACATGCGCCAGAGGCCCCGGCGGCGTTTATCCGCCATCCCCGCGCCCCGGCGCCGCAGCCGCGCGCGCCCTATGCCGCCGATGTCCCGCCCAGCCCACCACTGCGTCGCCCCGCCCCTGCCGCGCCGGTTTGGGCAGACCATGACGGCTATAGTGCGCAAGATTATGCGCCTCCATACGCGCCCGCGCCCGAGCCTGCCTATGCTCCCGCTCCCGCGCCGCAGCCTGTCTTTGCCGCGCCCCCGCGCGTCGCAGCGCCTGACTGGGGGCCTGACCATCCCAGCGCACCGCCCGCCTGGGTCGGCCCGCAAGCCCAAGCGCGCCAGAGTGCTCCCCAAACGAGCAGCACCCCCCCGGTTCAGGCTGCGACAGTCCTGCATGGCCTTGGGGCGGTCATGTCGCTCGGGCTGGTGGTTCTGGCCGCAGGCTGGACATGGAACATGATGCAGCGCGATGTGTCCGGCGTGCCTGTGGTGCGCGCCCTGGAGGGGCCAATGCGCGTCGCACCGGAAAATCCCGGCGGCCAACAGGCTGCGTATCAGGGGCTTGCGGTCAATCAGCTTGCGGCAAATGGCCAGAGTGGCGAATCCGAGATGATTGTCCTAGCCCCGCCGCCTGTGGGCTTGCCCGATGCCGTAGCCCCAAGCATGGCAGACCCAAACCTTGTGACGCAGGCCGCAGCGAATGAAATACCAAGCGAGCTTGGGTTCCGCACCCCCAACCGTCTGGCCGTTGAACGCTCTCCCGTCCCGCGCGGGCGTGACCAGGCATCGGTGCCCATCGCGCAGATCGCCGCCGCTGCAGCTGCGGCAATGCCGGTTGCACCTGCGCTATCTACATCAAACGACCCGAGTGCTGCGGAGTCGTTGGCAGCGTCCGTGGCGCAATCTGTGGCTGTGGGGCTTGCGGGAACAGGCGGGCGCGATATCGACCCAGCCACTATCGGGCCGGGCTCTCGGCTGGTGCAACTTGGGGCCTTTGACAGCCCCGACGAGGCGCGCGCAGCCTGGGACGCGCTGACCCGCCGCTTCAACCCGTTGCTGTCGGAGCGTGGCCGGGTGATCGAGGCCGCGCATAGTGGCGGCTCGGTGTTCTACCGCCTGCGCGCGCATGGTTTCAGCGATGAGCGCGACGCGCGGCGCTTCTGCGCGGCGCTGGTGGCTGAACAGATTGACTGTATCCCGGTTCTGGTGCGATGACCGAAGCCCCGCGCGCGGTGATCTTTGGCTGCGCGGGCCATCAGTTAAGCATGGCTGAACAGGCGCTGCTGCGCGACGCGGACCCGTTCGGCGCGATCCTGTTCACGCGCAATCTGGATCAGCCTGACCAAATCCGCGCGCTCTGCAACGATTGGCGCCAGACCCTCGGCCGCGACATTCCGATCCTGATCGACCAAGAGGGCGGGCGCGTGCAGCGCCTGACCCCGCCCTTGTGGCGCGGGTTTCTGCCGCCCTTGGATGTGGGTTTGGCCAGCCCCGACCCCGCGCGCGCCTTCTGGCTGCGGGGGCGGCTGATTGCGCTGGAATTGCGCGCCTTGGGGATTGATGTGAATTGTGCCCCTGTGGCGGACTTGGCGCGGCCTGAAACCCATGCGGTTTTGCGCAACCGCTGCATGGGTGTTGACCCCGCCCAAGTGGCCGCGAATGCCCGCGCCTATGCCGATGGGCTGCTCGCGGGCGGTGTTATCCCGGTCCTGAAACACATCCCCGGCCACGGGCGCGCGACGCTGGACAGCCACCTCGCCTTGCCGCGCGTGCAAACCCCGCGCGCAGCGCTTGAAGCCACCGATTTCGCAACCTTCCGCGCCTTGGCCGATCTGCCCATGGGCATGACCGCGCATCTGCTGTTCGAGCGGATCGACCCCGACCGCCCCGCCACCCAAAGCCCCGTGATGCTGGACCTGATCCGGCAGGGCATTGGCTTTGACGGGCTGTTGATGACGGATGACATCTCCATGCAGGCGCTTGCGGGCAGTGTGGCCGAGCGCGCGCAGGCGGCGCTTGCGGCGGGCTGCGATCTGGTGCTGCATTGCAATGGCGATCTCGCGGAAATGCGGGTGCTCGCCGATAGCTGCCCCCCCATGACCGACACGGCCTGCATGCGCGCCGCGCGCGCCTTGGCCCTGCGCCACATGCCGGCCCCCATTGACGCGGGTGCGCTGGATGCAGAACATGCAGGCCTGATGCCCAAACTCTGACAGGACGCGATCATGAGCCTTGCCCCCTGGGATGAATTGCGCACAGCGCTGCATGTGGCGCGGGCGGGAACAGTCAGTGGTGCGGCCAGTGCCTTGGGTGTGCACCACGCGACTGTGATCCGCCACATCGACGCGCTTGAAGATCGGCTGGGCGTGAAGCTCTTCCAGCGCCACGCCAAGGGCTATGCCCTGACCGAGGCAGGCCGCGCTCTAACAACGGTTGCAGGCGAGGCCGAGCACGCCTTCGACAGCCTGTCCGCGCGTCTGCAAGGGCTGCAAGGCGCGATCAGCGGCGAATTGGTGGTCACGACACTGCCGGAACTCAGCCCGCTCATCACGCCCATCCTGCTTGATCTGGCGCGCGCCTATCCCGATCTGGTGCCTGTCCTGCGCACTGAAGCGCGGGTCGCGCAATTGGAGTATGGCGAGGCGCATCTGGCCTTGCGCGCGGGCACCAAGCCCGAAGAGCCGGACAATATCGTGCAGGCCATCGGGCAACTGCCTGTGGGCCTTTATGCCGCACAAACCTATCTTGACGCCCATGGTCAGCCGGGGGGGCTCGAGGATCTGAAGGGCCACCGCTTCATCAGCGACGACAGCGCCCGCCCACCCTTTGAACGCTGGCTGCGCGCGTCGGGCCATGCCATCGCCTTTCGCAGCAATGACGCGCGGGCGCGCGAAATGGCGATCCGCGCGGGTCAAGGGCTTGGCTTCCTGTCACCTGCGCTTGCGGGCGATGTGGTGCAGGTTGTGGCCCCGCACCCGGACTGGGCCGCACCGATCTGGCTGGTCACGCACCGGGACATGCACCGCGCGGCCAAGGTGCAGGCGGCGCTGGGCGCGATCAAGCAGGGGCTTGCGCAGGTTCTGGTGAAGTAACCTTGCGCGGTTTTCCCGCCACATAGGTCTGCACGATGGCGCGATCATCGCCCATCACTTGCAGCGTGAACAGCTCATCCACCAAGGACCGCGCGCGCGCCATCCGCTGCGCCATCGCAGGCGTGGCATGGGCGTTGACGATGACGATATCGGCCTCCGTCCCTGCATCGAGCGTGCCGATCTTGTCCACTAGCCTCAAAGCAACCGCATTGCCGCGCGTGATCCAGTGGAACGCGCGCAAGGGGTGCAGGCGCTGGCGTTGCAGTTGCAGGACCTTGTAGCCCTCGGCCAGGGTTTGCAGCAGGCTGTAGCTTGTGCCGCCGCCAATGTCGGTGGCAATGGCGTTCACCAGCCCCGCCGCGCGCAGTTTGGCGTCATCGAACAGGCCGGACCCAAGGAACAGGTTCGAGGTGGGGCAAAAGACAGGTTTGGCCTGCGCATCCGCCAGCGCACCGATTTCGCGGTCTGACAGGTGGATAGCGTGGCCGAGCAAGCTGTTATGGCGCAGCAGTCCGTAGCGGGTGTAAATGTCGGTGTAATCCTGCGCTTGCGGGTAAAGCTGACAGGACAGCGCAATCTCTGCGTGGTTCTCGCTCAGGTGGGTCTGGATGTAGCAATCGGGGTGCTCGAGCGCCAGCGCTTGCGCGGCTTCCATCTGCGAAGGCGTCGAGGTGATGGCGAAGCGCGGCGTGATGGCATAGGACAGCCGCCCCGCGCCATGCCAGCGCGCGATAAGCCGCTTGGTGTCGTCATAGCCCGTCTGCGCCGTGTCGCGCAAAGCATCAGGCGCGTTGCGGTCCATCAGGACTTTGCCCGTGATCAGGCGCATGTCGCGGCGCTGCGCTTCGGCAAACAGGGCGTCGGCAGATGTGGCGTGGACAGAGGCATAGGCCACGGCGGTCGTGGTGCCGTGGTCGGTCAGGCGGTCGAGGAACGCGCTTGCCATCGTCGCGCAAAGCGCGGGGTCAGCATAGCGGGTTTCTTCGGGGAAAGTATAGTCGTTCAGCCAGTCCAAAAGCTCCGCCGCCCAGCTTGCGATCACTTGCGTTTGCGGAAAGTGCAGATGCGTGTCGATGAAGCCTGCCATGGCCAGATGGGGGCGGTGGTCGATGACAGTTGCATCCGGGGCGTGGATCGTGGCGGCCTCCCCCATCGCGATGATCTTGCCACCCTCAAGCAAAAGCGCGCCATCCTCGATATAGCGCATAGCGTCCGTGTCGTCAGGCGTTTGCGGCTCGCGCAGATAGGACAGCAGCCGCGCGCGGATCAGGGTCTGGGTCATGCGGAGCGGCTTTCTGTGGTGGTCTGGCTGGCCTGCCAGTGACGCAGGGCGCAGAAAACTTCCTGCGCTGTCATCAGCGCAATCACCTCTGGCCGCTTGTCGCCAAGGCCTGCCGCGCCGATGGGGCAGGTGAGGCGCGCGAGATCGGTAAAATTTGATGTTCCGCGCGCGAAACGCTCAAAACGCGCCCGCTTGGTGGCCGATCCGATCAACCCGACATAGGCGGCATCCCCTCTGCGCAGCGCGGCGAGTGTCAGCAGGAAATCCAGACCGTGATCATGCGTCGTGATGACAAAGGCCGATCCGGGTGGGGCGATGGCGATCTCGGCCTCTGGCAGCGGGGTCAACCGACTTTCAGCACCAGAGGGCACCTGCGCCAATTCGGCCGCGCGCGGATCGGCAACGATCACAAGGCAGGGCAAGGTCAGCGCGACACGCGCCAGCGCCCTGCCCACATGCCCCGCCCCAAGGATCAGCAGCGTCGGCCGCGCGGCGGCGTCGAGCCGGGCCAGATGCGCGCCCTTTGCGCTGTCGCTTAGCCGTGTCAGCGCCAGCGTGATCTTGCCGCCGCAGCATTGGCCGACCTCTGGCCCCAGAACGACCTGCAGTGTGTCGCGCGCAACTGCGTGCGCCAGCATGTCGCGGGCGCGGTTCAGCGCCTGATATTCCGCCTGCCCGCCGCCAATGGTGCCGGCCATGGCGGTGGCGGTCACGAACATTTCCGCCCCCACCTCGCGCGGGGCAGAGCCATGGACGGCGGTGATCGCCACATGCACCACAGCCGCGGGACCCGTCAGCAGTGCGCGCGCGTCCATCACGCGCCCCGCAGTCGCTCAACGGCCATCAGCACGCGCTCGGGCGTGGCGGGGGCGTCAAGGCGGGGGCAGATGCGGTAATTGGCTTCCGACGCAACCGCCATGCTGATCGCTTCAAAGATCGAAATGGGCAGCATGAAGGGCGGCTCGCCCACGGCTTTGGACCGTTTGATCGTGGGTTTCTGGTTCACGGACCATTCCGCCAGCCGCACGTTGAAGATGCGCGGGCGGTCCGATGCCAGTGGGATTTTGTACGTGCTGGGCGCGTGCGTGCGCAGGCGGCCCTTCGCGTCCCACCAGAGTTCTTCTGATGTCAGCCACCCCATGCCCTGCACAAACGCGCCCTCCACTTGGCCCACATCCAGCACCGGGTTCAGCGAACGGCCCACATCATGCAGCACATCGGCGCGGTCCACGCGGGTTTCGCCGGTCAGCGTGTCGATGCTGACTTCGGAACAGGCCGCGCCATAGGCGTAGTAGTAGAAGGGCTGCCCGCGCCCATTCGCGCGGTCCCAGTGGATTTCGGGGGTCTTGTAGAAGCCTGCGGCTGACAACTGGACACGCGCCATATAGGCCGCCTTGATGAAGGCGTCCCAGTCCATCACCTGCGCGCCTACCGCAACGCGACCGGGCAGGAAAGTGACCGCTTCAGGGGCAACACCCCATTTATCCGCCGCAAACGCCACCATCCGCGCCTTGATCTGTTCACAAGCGTTCAGCGCGGCCATGCCGTTCAGGTCGGTGCCGGAACTCGCGGCGGTGGCGGAGGTGTTGGGCACTTTCTCGGTCGTGGTCTTGGTGATCTTGATGCGGTCAAACGGCACTTGCAGCGCCTCAGCCACGACTTGCGCGACTTTGGTGTGCAGGCCCTGTCCCATCTCGGTTCCGCCATGGTTCAGATGCACAGAGCCGTCCGAATAGATATGCACCAGCGCGCCCGCTTGGTTATACCACGTCGCGGTAAAGCTGATGCCGAACTTGACTGGGGTCAGAGCGATGCCCTTGCGGATCACGCCCTTGCGCGCATTGAACGCAAGGATTGCGGCGCGGCGGGCGCGGTAGTCGGCGCTTGTCTCCAACTCCTCGACCAGCTTGAGCAGGATGTTATCCGTCACTGTCTGGTGATAGGGCGTCACATCGCGGCCCGGCCCGCCATAGAAATTCGCCTTGCGGATATCGAGCGGGTCGCGGCCAAGGGCATAGGCCACTTCCTCGATCATCCGCTCGGCGGCGATCACGCCTTGTGGACCACCGAAGCCGCGAAAGGCGGTGTTGCTGACAGTATGAGTTTTCAGCGGGCGCGAGCGCAGGCGCACATCGGGGTAGAAATAAGCGTTGTCGGCATGGAACAGCGCGCGGTCGGTGACAGGGCCGGACAAGTCCGACGACCACCCGCAACGGGCAGCAAAGACGCCATCCACCGCCAGAATCCGGCCCTGTTCGTCATAGCCGATGTCATAGTCGATGCGGAAATCGTGGCGCTTGCCTGTTATCTCCATATCCTGATCGCGGTCGGGGCGCAGCTTGACGGCGCGGCCTGTGCGTTTTGCGGCGAGCGCGGCCACCGCGCAGAACAGGTTCATCTGGGTTTCCTTGCCCCCAAAACCCCCGCCCATGCGCCGCACATTCACCACCACGGCATTGGACGGCACGCCCAGAACATGCGCGACCATATGCTGTGCTTCGGTGGGGTGCTGGGTGGAGGCGTGGACCGTGACCTCATCATCCTCGCCGGGGATCGCAAGGGCAATCTGGCCTTCCAGATACATGTGATCCTGCCCGCCCACGCGCATCCGCGCAGTGATCCGGCGGGGGGCCTGCGCCAGACCCGTGGCCACGTCGCCGCGTTCAAGCTTCAGGGGGGCGGTGACATTCGGCAGGCCCATGCTGTCTGCTGCGTCAATGTCGGTGGCGTGCGGCAGGGGGTCGTGTGTGATCCGGGCAAGCGTCGCCGCGCGGCGGGCTGCATCGCGGGTTTCGGCCACGACCGCAAAGACGGGCTGGCCGTGATATTGCACCAGCTCGTCGGTGAACACAGGTTCATCATGCAGCCCCGTGGGCGACACGTCATTGATGCCGGGGATATCGGCGGCGGTCAGGACGGCCACGACACCGGGGGCGCTGCGCACGGCGGAAAGGTCCAGAGCCGTGATGCGCCCATGCGCGAAGCCCGCCCCGCCAAGGTAAGCGTGCAGGCAGCCCGCAGGTTCGGTGATGTCATCGGTATATTCCGCCCGCCCTGTGACATGCTTGATCGCGCTGTCATGGATCAAGTCGGTATGGGCCGTGCCGCGCAGGGGGCTTTCGTCCTTCATGCGACATCCTCCAGCTTCGCGGGCTGGCCGGAATGTTCCAGCCAGAAGCGCGTGAGCAGGTTTTGCGCGACCTTCATGCGGTATTCAGCACTCGCGCGCATGTCGGACAGCGGCGTGAAATCGTGGGGCAGGGCGGCGGCGGCTTTGGCGAAGGTTTCCGCGCTCATGGGTTGGCCTGTCAGCGCGGCCTCGGTATGGGTGGCGCGTTTGGGGGTCGCGGCCATGCCGCCATAGGCCAGGCGCGCGTTGGTGATGATCCCGTCCGCGACGGTCAGCGCGAAGCCTGCGGCGACGGCGGAGATATCTTCGTCGCGGCGTTTGGAGACTTTGTAGGCTGCGAAAACCTGACCTGCGCGGGATTTGGGCAGGATCAGCGCCTCCACAAACTCGCCCGCGCGGCGGTCCTGCTTGCCGTAGTCGAGGAAATAGTCCTGCAAGGGGATTTCGCGTCGTGCATCGCCCTGCCGCAGCACCAACCGCGCGCCAAGGGCGATGAACACCGGCGGGGTGTCGCCGATGGGCGAGCCATTGGCGATATTGCCCCCAATCGTGCCCATCGCGCGCACCTGCCAGCCGGCGATCCGGTCCCAATAGGGGCCAAGCTGGGGCCAATGGGCGCGCAAGGGGGCGTCCGCTTGGGTATAGCTGACCAGCGCGCCAAGGCTCAGGGCGTCGGGGGTGTCGGTGATGCCGCGCAGGGTGTCCAGATGGCCGATGAAAACGGCCAAGGGCAGGTCGCGCAGGAATTTCGTGACCCACAGGCCCACATCGGTCGCGCCTGCCACGATGCGCGCGTCGGGGTTTTCGGTCAGCACGGCGGCCAGATCATCGACGGATGCAGGCAGCACTGCGCGGCTGCCGTCGCGTTCCACCACCACGCGCGCGCCGTCCTGCCATGCGCGCAGACGTTCCGCCACTTGCACACGTTCGTTCAGAAGCGGGTCGGTCGTGCCATAGGACCCCATCGCGAGCCCCGCGCGAATGATCGGCGCGTAGCCTGTGCAGCGGCACAGATTGCCTTGCAGGGCTTTGTCCAGATCGGACTCGGTCGGGTGTGGATTGGTCATCCAGACGGCATAAAGCGCCATGACAAAGCCGGGCGTGCAGAACCCGCATTGGCTGCCGTGGTGGTCCACCATTGCCTGTTGCACAGGATGCAGACCGCCCTCCGCCCCGCGCAGGTGTTCCACGGTCACCACATGGCAGCCATCGACAGAGGCCAGAAACCGGATGCAGGCATTGACGGGTTCATAGACCAGCCCCGCATCCCCAAGCCGCCCCACCAGCACTGTGCAGGCCCCGCAATCGCCCTCGGCGCAGCCCTCTTTGGTGCCGCGCAATCGTTGATCGAGCCGCAGATGGTCCAGAAGCGTATCGCGGGCCGCCACATCGCGCAGCCGCACCTCGCGGTCGTTCAGAAGAAAGCGGATTTCATCGCGTAGCATGTCGGGTTCCCTGTCTGTGGCACAAGGTTAGGCCATGATCCCATTCTGTCCAAACCCACTTTCAATGAAAGTGGGGAAATGGTTACAGTGTTTCTACGCTTATGCGATAATCCTGCTGCAAAAACGGGCAATGCCATGTCCTATCTGGAATCCTTGCGCGTGTTTGTGCGGGTTAGTGAACTCGGCTCGATCACCTCGGGCGGGCGCGATTTGCGGCTGACACCTGCGGTGGCGAGCAAGCGCATAAAAGAGTTGGAGGCCCGGCTGGGCGTGCGGCTGTTCAACCGCACCACGCGCAAGCTGACCCAGACCGAGATCGGGCGCGATTTTTACGACCATGCGCGGCGCGTGATCACGGCGCTCGAAGATGCCGAGGCAGCCGTGTCCGGCCTGTCGGGCCGGCCACGTGGCACGATCCGGGCGACGGCCCCCTTGGGGATCGGGCGGCACGTGATCGCCCCCTTGGTTGCGCGCTTCGCGAAGGACTATCCAGAGATCAATATCAACCTGCGGCTGTCCGACAGGCGCGTGGATATTCTGGAGGACCAGATTGATATGGCCTTCGTGCTGGGCGAGTTGCCCGGATCTAGCCTGAAGTTGCGAAAGATCGTGGATGCGCCGCGTGTTCTGGCGGCCTCCCCTGCCTATCTGGCCCGGTCCGGGGTGCCGCAGACCCCGGACGATCTGAAAGCGCATGAATGCCTGTTGCTGCGCTTTCCGCGCTCGCCGGAATATAGCTGGACCTTGCAGACGCCCGAGGGGCCGATGCGGCTGGATTTGCGCGGGCAGATGGATTGTGACGATGCGAGCGTGCTGGTGCGATGGGCTTTGGGCGGGGCGGGGATTGTCAACCGACCCCGGCTGGAAGTGGGACATCACCTTGCTGCGGGCACATTGGTCGAAGTTTTGGCGCAGACTCCACCTTTGCCAGCGGTTTTTGCGTGTCTTTACCCCCATAGGCGGCAACAGGACCCGAAAATTCGACTGTTTGCGGATTTCATGGTGCGCGAATCCCGCGCGGCCCTGCTTGAAGGAAGTCGCGCAACGCCCGGCGCGTATAGGTAGGGGGCACTGTCATTCGGCGACGATGCTCCGATCCCTTCCTTGCGCTTTGGCCTGATAAAGTGCCCGGTCTGCGGCCTGCATCATCTGATCAATGCGATTTCCGTGGGTGGGGAAACTGGCAATGCCACAAGACAGCGTGACTTGCGGCAGCGCGACTCCATTATGGGCGAGTTTCAGCGCCACAGTTTCAGCTCGGATCGCGTCCGCAAGGGCGCGCGCGCTTTCTGTGCCGGTGTCCGGGCATAGGATGACGAATTCCTCGCCCCCAAGCCGCGCAGGCAGCACCATATCAGACAAATGCGCGCGCAGGATTGCGCCAAGCTCGGTCAGGACCAGATCGCCCGCATCATGGCCGAACTGGTCATTGAATCGCTTGAAATGATCCACATCGATCATCACGAGGCTTAGGGATTGTCCGTGCTGCTGGGCGCCGGAAAGGGCGCGCGTGGCGCGGTCCATAAACCAGCGCCGGTTCCACATGCCTGTCAACGAGTCGCGGTTCGAGCGGTCCTGCAATTCCTGCCTCAGGCGCACATTGGCGACAGCAAGGCTGATCTGTTCCGCGCAAATCAGCGACACATCCCAGCGATTGCGCAGCACCTGATCGCGCATGTGGCGCATCACACCGCCATCTTCGAACCCGTCAAAGACAATATGCATCAGCCCGATGGTTTCGCCATGCGCGATGATGGGCAGGCAGAAATAGGGCGTGCCGGGTTTGGCCACATGATCGCAGACGAATTCGATGGGCTTCAGGCCATAGACATAGGCGCGCCCACGGCGCAAGGCCCAACAATCGTCCTGCGCGATATGGCCTGCGAAGTCGGGCATCGTGCCCCAACTGGTCGCCAGATCCAGGCCCGTGCGGTCCGTGTTGTAGATGTAAAGCGCCCCATCTGCTTCGGGGATAAGCGTGTGCATGGCGCGCTGCACGACCATCAGCAATTCTTGAAACGATTTGGCCGAATAGAGCCATTCGCTGGTCAACGCGAGCAATTGGCGCTCGGATTGGCGCAATTGTTCGGTTTCGCGCATAACCTCGTTCTGGTGTTCCAGCGCTTTTCGTTCGGAAATATCGCGCATGGTGGCAATGAAATGGGTGTGCGTGCCGCGCGGGTCGAAAATAGGCGTGACTTTCAGATCGACCCAGAAGGGCTGTCCATTGGCCTTGTAATTCAGGATATCGACGCGAACCTCGCAGCGCTGGCGCCCTGCGGCTTCGACAGCATGGGCTGCTTCGCGGCAGGTTTCTGGTCCACGTAGGAAAGCGCCCGGTTCTTTGCCTATGACATCTTCCAGAGCATAGCCTGTCTGCGCCGTAAAGGCAGGGTTAACCCAGAGCGTGCCGCGTCCAGGGGCGCTGATGATGACCCCGTCCACAGCATGACGCAGAACCAGATCGGCATAAAATTGCTCGTCTGTGTGGTCGCTGTCCTGCTGCGAGGTATATTCGGCGCACATCGCCCGACCCTAACTTTGCCCAACCCTGTAAATGGTTCACACAAACCTATCGCGCAGAAATCTTAACACTGGGTTAGCGTGCGTTGACATCATGGGCATCATGGGCATTCTTGCGCCATCTGGTTGAAAGGGGAACACGATGCTTGACGCGCGCACTGACTTGCCGGGGATGCTGAAGGACCCGACGCTTCTAGAAACACGTGGTTACGTAGCGGGCGCATGGGTGCATGCCGATAATGGCGCGACCTTTGATGTGACCAATCCGGCGCGCGGCGATGTGATTGCGCAAGTGGCGGATTTCACACGCGTTGAAACGGCGCGCGCGATTGCTGCGGCGGATGCTGCGCGCCACGATTGGGCGGCGCGGACGGCCAAAGAGCGGGCGAATATCCTGCGCCGTTGGTATGAATTGACGATGCAGAATGCCGACGATCTGGCCGTGATCCTGACTGCGGAAATGGGCAAACCCTTGGCCGAGGCGAAGGGTGAAATCGCCTATGGCGCGAGTTTCATCGAATGGTTTGCCGAAGAAGCCAAGCGGATTTATGGCGAAACGATCCCCGGCCATCAGCCTGACAAGCGCATTACGGTGATCCGTCAGCCGATTGGGGTTGCGGCCTCCATCACGCCGTGGAATTTCCCCAACGCGATGATCGCGCGCAAAGTGGCACCCGCATTGGCCGCAGGCTGCGGCTTTGTCGCGCGGCCTGCTACGGAAACGCCGCTTTCGGCTTTGGCGATGGCGGTTCTGGCGGAGCGCGCGGGCGTGCCGAAGGGGGTGCTGTCGATGATCCCGTCCACCCATGCCGCTGATATCGGGAAGGAATTTTGCGAAAACCCCATCGTGCGCAAGCTGACCTTTACAGGGTCCACGCAGGTGGGGCGCGTGCTGCTGCGCCAAGCGGCAGATCAGGTGATGAAATGCTCGATGGAACTGGGCGGCAACGCGCCCTTCATCGTGTTCGATGATGCCGATTTGGATGCGGCAGTCGCGGGCGCGATGCTGTCGAAATATCGCAACAATGGCCAGACCTGCGTCTGTGCGAATCGGATTTACGTGCAGGCGGGTGTTTACGACGCTTTTGCCGCGAAACTGGCAGCGGCGGTGGAAAAGCTGAAAGTCGGCGACGGGCTGGAGCCCGGCACGGATCTTGGGCCGTTGATCACGCCCAAAGCTATGGCGAAGGTGGAAGATCACATCGCGGACGCTGTGGCCAAGGGGGCGAGGGTTGTTACGGGCGGTGCGCGGCATGGCAATGGCGGCAGCTTCTTTGCCCCCACGGTTCTGACCGGCGTCACGCAGGCGATGAAGGTCGCGCAGGAAGAAACCTTTGGGCCGCTTGCGCCGCTGTTCAAATTCGACACCGAGGAAGAAGTCATCGCCTACGCCAATGACACGATCTATGGGCTGGCCTGCTATTTCTATGCCCGCGACATTGGTCGAATCACGCGCGTTCAGGAAAAGCTCGAATACGGAATTGTGGGGGTCAATACCGGGATCATCTCGACCGAGGTGGCGCCTTTTGGCGGGGTCAAGCAATCGGGGTTGGGGCGCGAAGGGTCGCGTCACGGGATCGAGGATTATCTGGAGATGAAGTATATCTGCCTGAGCATCTGACCCCAGATCAGTTTGACAAATCGGGTTCTTTCTGCATGTGCAAAACGCGCAGACCCAAGCGGTCTGCGCCACTCGTTTAGGGTCACATGGACGGTTCTTCCAGTTGGGCGCATCCCACGCGCCCTGACACATTCGCAGGCCATCAGGCCGAACTATTGACGCGCGCGGCGCGGGCTGGAAGCGGGCACTGACCGCAAGGCCCCGCTGCCTTTGGCCGGGGGGTTTGCCATGACATCACCGACAGTATTGACCGATTTTCGCTATGACCCGGATGCCGATGGCACGGGGCTGGATGCCGCGTTTATGGCGGTGGCAGTCACCCAGTTGCTGCGCGAAGGTAATACGGCGGCGATCCGCGAATTTCTGGAAACGCTGGAATTGGCGGATGTGGCGGCTTTGGTCGATGAATTGCCCGCCGGTGATGACGTCGCCGTGATGGAGCTTTTGCCCCTGCATGACCAAGCCGAGTTGATCGGCTATCTGCGGCCAAAGGCGCAGGTGGAACTGGCCAACCGCATCCCGCGCCGGACGCTGGTGGCGCTGATGTCTGCCATGAGCCATGACGAGCGCGCCGACCTTTTCAAGGGGCTGGACGAAGAAGCGCGAGAGGCGATCTTGCCGGCTTTCTCCAAGGCGGAACGCGAGGATTTGCGCAGACTTGCGGCCTACGAGGAATGGACCGTGGGTTCGGTCATGACCTCGGATTACGCGGTGCTCTCGCCCGACATGACCTCGACGCAGGCGATTGAAGCCTTGCGCGGGCAGGCGATCGAGGCCGAGACGATCTATTACGCCTATATCGTGGATGACGAGCGCTTGCTTCTAGGCGTGGTCAGCCTGCGCGATCTGCTGGTCGCCCGGCCCCGCCAGCGCGTTTCGGAAGTGATGGATACCGATCCGATCTATGTGCGCGCCGATGACGAGCAGGAGGAAGCCGCCAAGCTGGTCGCGCGCTATGACTTGCTCGCGCTGCCCGTGCTTGATGCCAATGGGCGGCTGGTGGGTATCGTGACGGCCGATGACGCGATGGACGTGTCCGCCGAAGAAGCGACCGAGGATTTCTACAAAGGCTCGACTGTGGGCGCGCTGGAAAACTCGGTGGCCGAATCATCCATCTTTGCCCTGTATCGCGCCCGGATTTTCTGGCTGGTGCTGCTGGTGTTCGGCAACATCTTTTCCGGGGCAGGGATTGCCTATTTCGAGGAAACCATCGCCGCCCACCTGTCGCTGTTGTTCTTCCTGCCGCTTCTGATCGCGTCGGGCGGCAATGCAGGCACGCAGTCTGCCACGCTGATGGTGCGCGCGCTTGCCACAGGCGATGTGCAGCCCCGCGATTTCGGGCGGCTGTTGTTGCGCGAAGTCTCGATTGCCTTGGGGCTAGGGCTGACGATGGCCGCGGCGGTGTCGGTGATTGGCGTCTGGCGTGGGGGCGTGGATATTGCGCTGGTCACATCCATCGCCATGGTCAGCATAGTGTTGATGGGGGCGCTGATCGGCATGTGTTTGCCGTTCATCTTCGCCAAGCTTGACCGCGACCCGGCTGCGGCCTCTGGCCCGCTTGTGACCTCGATTGCCGATGTGCTGGGGGTGCTGACCTATTTCACCATCGCGGCGGCCTTGCTTGATCTGTAGGCTGCTGTATCGTGACGCGTGATTTTCAACCAAGGGCTGTGCGAGCGGGATTGCAGGACATGATGGTGTCAGATGTCAGTGCCACAGAGCCAGACTGGTCGCGCGAGGTGCCGCAGTGGTTCTGGGATCCAAGTCGCAAGTTGCTGCGCGCGATCCGCTGCTATCAGCGCGCGGGCAACCGCGCGTCGCGCTTTTGGTGGCGGCAAGTGCATCGGTTTTGGTCGGTGGTGACACAGGCCGATATTCCGCTCGAATGCCAGATTGGCGGCGGGCTGGTCCTGCCGCATCCGAACGGGATTGTCATTCACCCCAAGGCGGTGATCGGGCCGAATTGTCTGATCTTCCAGCAGGTGACGATCGGCATGGCAGCGGACGACGGGGTGCCTGTGATCGGGGGCCATGTCGATATCGGCGCAGGCGCGCGTATCCTTGGCCCGGTCCGCTTGGGTAACGATGTTGTCGTGGGCGCAAATGCGGTCGTTACGCGCGACATTCCCGCCGGGCATGTTGCGCGCGGTATTCCTGCGCGTGCCCATCCGCGCGCGCCTGCCTGACTTGCAATCGCAGGGCAGTTTGGCTAGGTCGTGGGGCCAACCCAAAGCCCGAGGATGTCATGGACGAGTTTGCAGCATTGCGTGGTCAGTATCTGGACCAGATCCTCGCCGCCCCCGATGCCGATACGCTGGAAGCTGTGCGCTTGGCCGCTTTGGGCAAAAAGGGCGAAATCAGCCTGAAGATGCGCGAATTGGGCCAGATGTCGCCGGAAGCGCGGCAAGTGGCGGGGCCTGCGCTCAACGGTCTGAAGGCCGAGGTTGAAGCGGCCTTGAAGGCCCGCAAAGTGGCGCTGGAGGATGCAGCGCTCGATGCGCGGCTGAAAGCCGAATGGCTGGATGTGACCCTGCCGGGCCGTCCGCGCCCGATGGGCACGATCCACCCGATTTCGCAGGTCATGGACGAATTGACCGCGATCTTTGCCGATATGGGGTTTTCGGTCGCCGAAGGGCCGCAGGTCGAATCGGATTGGTATAATTTCGACGCGCTCAACATCGCGCCCGAACACCCTGCGCGCCAAGAGCATGACACGTTCTTCCTGCACCGCGCGCCGGGCGATAACCGCCCGCCCCATGTGCTGCGCACACATACGAGCCCCGTGCAAATCCGGGCGATGCAGGCCCAAGGCGCGCCCATCCGCGTGATCGCGCCGGGGCGGGTGTATCGGATGGACATGGACCAGACGCATACGCCGATGTTCCATCAGGTCGAAGGGCTGGCCATTGACCGCGACATCAGCATGGCGCAGCTCAAATGGACGCTCGAAGAATTCTGCCGCGCGTTCTTTGAGGTGGACGAGGTTGAGCTGCGATTCCGTGCCTCGCATTTCCCGTTCACCGAACCGTCAGCGGAAGTCGATATCCGCTGTTCCTGGGAAGGCGGGCAGTTGAAGATCGGCGAGGGGAATTCGTGGCTGGAAATCCTGGGCTCCGGCATGGTGCACCCGAAAGTGCTGCAAGCGGGCGGGATTGATCCGACCCAGTGGCAGGGTTTTGCCTTTGGCATGGGGATCGACCGGATTGCGATGCTGAAATACGGCATCCCCGACTTGCGGGCGTTCTTCGAGTCTGACCTGCGTTGGCTGCGGCATTACGGGTTTGCCTCGCTCGACCAGCCGTCGCTCGCGGCGGGGCTGTCGCGCTAAGCGGGGATGGCGCGCGCGCGCAAGATTAAGTCCAAAGCGCCCGACAAACCTGCGCTCTGGCGCAGGGGGCTGCGATGGCTGGGGCGCTTGGTGCTGGGGCTTGCGGTGTTCGTCGTGGCGTGGGTGCTGCTCTATCGCTTCGTGACGCCGCCCACTTGGCCCTATCTGGTGCAGGAACAGCACCGCTTGGGCGACGTGCGCCGCGACTGGGTGCCAATGGCGCAGATCAGCCCCCACATGCCGCGCGCCTTGATTGCGGCTGAGGACGCCAATTTCTGCCTGCATTGGGGCTTTGACATGGTCGAGATCCGGCGCGTGATCGAACGGGGGGAGAACCGGGGCGCCTCGACCATTTCGCAACAAGTGGCCAAGAACATCTTCCTGTGGCACGGGCGCACGATGACGCGCAAGGCTCTGGAATCGGGCTTCACGCTTCTGATCGAAGGGATGTGGCCCAAGCGGCGCATCTTGGAAGTCTACCTGAACATGGCCGAATTTGACGAAGGCGTGTTCGGGGTGGAAGCGGCGGCCCGGCATTATTTCCGCGTCTCCGCCGCAGACCTGTCCCCCCTGCAAGCCGCGCGCTTGGCCGCCGTGCTGCCTGCGCCCAAATCGCGCGATGCGGCCAATCCCAGCCGTTTTGTGCGTGGGCGCACGAGTGCCATCATGGACGGGGCTGCGACAATCGCGCGGGATGGGCGGGATGGCTGCATCGACAGTTGATCTTTGAGCGGCCCCCATGCAGAAGGGGGTATCCGCAAGAAAGCCCTGCAATGGCCCGCCTCTATCACGTCCCTCTGTCCCCCTTCTGCCGCAAAGTCCGCCTGACGCTGGCCGAAAAGCGCGTCGAGATCGAATTGATCGAAGAGCGCTATTGGGAACCCAGCGCTGAATTCATGCGCCGCAATCCGGCGGGCAAAGTGCCTGTGCTGCGGCTGGACACAAAACTGCTGACCGAAAGCCACGCGATCTGCGAATATCTGGACGATCTGATGCCGAACCCGCCCCTGATGCCCAAAGGAGCAGAGGCGAAATATGAAGTGCGCAGGCTGTGCACGTGGTTTGACGACAAGTTCCACAACGAAGTGACCGCAAACCTGCTCTACGAGCGGGTGAACAAGAAGATCATGGGGCGCGGCTACCCGGATTCGCAAAAGATCAAGACGGGGTCCGCGCGGATCAAGTTCCACCTTGATTACATGGATTGGCTGCTTGGGCAGCGGCGCTGGCTTGCCGGGGGCGATATGACGCTCGCGGATTTCACGGCGGCTGCGCATCTGTCTTGCCTCGATTATATCAACGATGTGGATTGGGCGCGCTCGACATTGGTGCATGAATGGTATGCCAAGATCAAATCGCGGCCTGCCTTCCGCCCGCTCCTGGCCGACCAGATCCCCGGTTTCCCGCCGCCTGCGCATTATGCGGACCTTGATTTCTAGGCCATGACCAACGCGGCCTTGAAAGCGCAGGTCGTGGCCACAGCCCGCGATCTGGGCTTTGCGGCCTGTGGGGTGTGCAGGCCGGACGCCATCCCGCTTGCGCCGGAACGGTTGGCCGCGTTTGTGGCAGCGGGCCATCATGGGCAGATGGGCTGGATGGCAGAGCGGGTGGCGTGGCGGGGGAACCCTGCGGCGCTCTGGCCAGAGGCGCGCTCGATCCTGATGCTGGCCGAGACCTATACGCCCCCCCACAATCCGCTCGATTTGCTCGCGCTGCGCGACCGGGGCGTGATTTCCGCCTATTCGCTGGGCAGCGATTATCACGATGTGGTCAAGAAGCGGCTGAAACATCTGGGGCGGTGGTTGATCGAGGTGGCGGGCGGCGAGATCAAGGTGTTTGTGGACACTGCGCCCGTGATGGAAAAGCCCTTGGCGGCGGCTGCGGGTTTGGGCTGGCAGGGCAAGCACACGAACCTGCTCTCGCGCGATCTGGGCAATTGGTTCTTTCTGGGTGCGATTTTCACGACGCTTGATCTGCCCCCCGACGCGCCTGCGCGGGAAAATTGCGGGACGTGCCGGGCGTGCCTGGACATTTGCCCGACGCAGGCTTTTCCTGCGCCCTATCAGTTGGACGCCCGGCGCTGCATTTCCTATCTGACAATCGAGCATAAGGGGCCAGTGGAGCCTGCGTTGCGCACGCAGATGGGCAACCGGATTTACGGCTGCGATGATTGCCTGGCGGTCTGCCCGTGGAACAAGTTCGCGGCTGAGGCGTCAGAAATGAAATATGCCGCGCGCGCGGGCATGGTCGCGCCGGATTTGGCGGAACTGGCTGGCCTAGATGATGCAGGGTTTCGCGCGCGGTTTTCCGGGTCCCCGGTCAAGCGGATCGGGCGGGGGCGGTTTGTGCGCAATGTGCTTTATGCAATTGGCAATTCCGGGGAGCGGCGGTTGTTGCCCATTGCGCAAGGGTTATGTGGCGATGCAGATGACGTGGTGGCGGATGCCGCGCGCTGGGCTTTCGCGCGGCTGTCAGAGAAGTAAGGGGGCTGCCGCCCCCTCGGGCCTGCGGCCCTCACCCCCGCGAGTATTTGGGGCAAGATAAAGACAGGGGCTTGAGCGGGTTCTAGTTGGTCCAGTCGGCGGATTGCATCTCGCGCAAGCGGCTGGCGGTGCGTTCGAATTCGAAGGCACCTGTGCCCTCAGTGTAAAGCCGCTCGGGTGTGGTGGCCGCAGAGGCGATGAGGCGCGTGCGCGCTTCATAGAGCGTGTCGATCAGGGTGACGAAGCGCTTGGCCTCGTTATAGTTGGTGGCCGACAGATAGGGGATGTCGTCGATCATCAGCACGCGGATCGCCGTTGCGATCGCAAGGTAATCGGCGGGGCCGAGGGGTTGGCCGCACAAGTCCCAGAAGCGGGCGCGCGCGACCCCGTTATGCACCTTGGGCAGGGTGATCGTGCGGCCATTGACCGCCAAGGTCAGGGGCCCGCCGGGGTCGTGGCCAGTCAGGTCGTCCCAAAGCCGGGACATGGTGGCGGTGGCAGCGCTGCCCGCAGGCTGGAACCAGACTTGCGCGCCGTCAAGCCGGTGCTGGCGGTAATCGGTTTCCGATTGCAGGTGGTGGACCTGCATTCGGGTGCGCAGCATCTCGATAAAGGGCAGGAACAGCGCGCGGTTCAGACCGTCTTTGTAAAGATCCTCGGGCGGGCGGTTCGAGGTAGTGACAATCGCCACGCCCGCGCCGATCAGCCGCTCGAAAAGCCGCCCCACGATCATGGCATCCGTGATGTCGATGATCTGCATTTCATCAAAAGCCAGAAGCCTGACTTCGGCCGCGATGGCATCGGCCACAGGGGCAAGCGCATCTTCGACGCCACGCTTGCGGGCGTCATGCATGCCGCGGTGGATTTCCTGCATGAAGGCGTGGAAATGGACGCGGCGTTTGGGCATGGGGCCTGCATGGTCCACGAACAGGTCCATGAGCATGGACTTGCCGCGCCCGACCCCGCCCCAGAGATAGAGGCCGGGGGGGATTTCGGGCGCGCGCTTGGTGAAGCGGGCAAGCAGGCCGGGTTTGGGCTGGGGGCGGGCGAGGTAGTCCAAGATCGGGTCAAACAGCGCGAGCGCTGCGCGCTGGGCGGCATCGGGGCGCAGGGTGCCTGCCTCGATGCGCGTGTCATAAATCTGGATCAGGGTCGCGGTCATGCGGCGTGATTAGCCAATGCGTGGACCCAAGGAAAGCCCCGTGCCGCTTGCAAGCGGGCGCGTGCAGGGCTAGGGCTAGGGCGTAAGTTGACAGGGAGTGCGCGCTATGGATGACCCCAAGACCCTCGTTTCCACAGATTGGTTGGCCGCGCATCTGAACGACCCGGATTTGCGCGTGCTCGATGCAAGCTGGTATCTGCCTGCGCAGGGGCGCGATGCGAAAGCCGAGTATGAGGCAGGCCACATTCCCGGTGCGCGGTTTTTCGACATTGACGAAATCAGCGACCACCGCTCGGCGCTGCCGCATATGGCCCCCCCGGTTGAAAAGTTCATGTCGCGGATGCGGGCGATGGGGGTGGGGGATGGGCATCAGGTCGTGGTCTATGACGGCGCTGGGCTGTTTTCGGCCGCGCGTGTCTGGTGGCTGTTTCGGCTGATGGGCAAGAGCGACATTGCTGTGCTCGATGGCGGTCTGCCCAAATGGAAGGCAGAGGGCCGCGCGCTGGAGGATTTGCCGCCCATCCCGCGCGAACGGCACATGACCGTGCAGCGGCAAGCGCATCTGGTGAAGGATGTCAGCCAAGTGGCCGCAGCGGTGAAGCTGGGAGATTGGCAGATTGTGGACGCGCGATCCGCCGAGCGTTTCCGAGGCGAGGTGCCAGAGCCGCGTGAGGGCCTGCGCGCAGGCCATATGCCCGGCGCGCTGAACCTGCCGTTTACGCAAGTGCTGAACGCGGACGGCACCATGAAGCGCGGGGATGCCCTGCGCGCGGCGTTTGAAGGGGCGGGCGTGGACCTTGCGCGGCCTGTCATCACCACCTGCGGGTCGGGGGTGACAGCGGCGGTGCTGTCGTTAGGGCTGGAAATCCTCGGCCATCGCAATCATGCGCTTTATGATGGGTCATGGTCCGAATGGGGCCAGTTCCCCGATTTGAAGGTTGTCACAGGATGATCCCTGCCCCTGCCAAGGCTGGCGAGACTGTGGAATATGTCGTCACCTTTCTGGAAATGACGGCCCGGCCCGGCTATGACTGGCCCAGTCAGCCTGCTGGGGTGAATGGGGCGCTGCTGCGGGCCGAAGCCCCGCCCGCATGGTATCTGCGCGCGCTCTATGGCGCAGTGGGGCGGGATTATGCGTGGTCGGACCTGAATGCCTATCCGGATGCAGAGGTCGCGGGCTGGATCCAGAAACCCGATGCCGCACTCTATTCGTTGATCGCGCAGGGCTGGCCGCAGGGGTTTTTCCTGCTCGACTGGCACGCGGCGGGGGAATGCGAGTTGTGCTATTTCGGCCTTGTGCCGGAAGCTGTGGGCAAAGGGCTTGGCACTTGGCTGTTGCGCACGGCGATCCTGACGGCTTGGGCGCGCGAGGGGATGGCGCGGCTCACGGTTAATACCTGCACGCTCGACCATCCGCGCGCCTTGGCGCAATACCAGAAGGCGGGGTTTGTGCCTGTGGGTCAGGAAACACGGACACGCGTGTTGGTACGCGATTGGGCGCCTGCGCAGATTTGAAAGGCTTGAGCGATGTTTGAAACCCTGCCAGAGGCGAAGCTTGATGGCATTATCGGCCTGATGCAGGCTTTCGCGGCTGACCCGCGCGCGGGCAAGATCGATCTGGGCGTGGGGGTTTACCGCGATGAAGCAGGCCGCACGCCGATCTTTCGCGCCGTGAAAGCGGCTGAAGCGCGGCTGGTGGCGGAGCAGGACACGAAAACCTATCTCTCGCTTGCGGGTGGGGTGGAATATCTGGATACGATGCGCGATTTGCTTCTTGGGGGCACGGTGCCTGCGTCGCGCGTGGCCGCAGTTGGCACACCGGGGGGCACCGCGGCTGTGCGGCAGGTCTGCGAGTTGATCCGCCGCGCGCGTCCCGATGCCCGCGTCTGGGTCAGCGCGCAGACATGGCCCAATCATGGGCCGCTGATTGCAGCGGCGGGGCTGCCGGTGCTGAGTTATCGCTACATGGACCCCGCGACCTCGGCTTTGGACCGGGACGGCATGTTCGCGGACTTGGGCCAAGCACAAGCGGGGGATGTCGTGCTGCTGCATGGCTGCTGCCACAACCCGACAGGTGCTGATCTGAGCGCGCAGGACTGGGCCGATATGGCGGTGCTGCTCGCGCGCACAGGCGCGGTGCCGTTTGTGGATATGGCCTATCAGGGGTTTGGCGGGGGCCTCGATCAGGATGCGGCCGGGCTGCGCCATCTGGCGCGCGCGCTTCCCGAGGTGCTGGTGGCCGCGAGTTGTTCCAAGAATTTCGGGCTTTACCGCGACCGGGCGGGGCTTGCGATGGTCATCGCCGACGCTGCGATCCGCGACCGCGCCGCGGCGGCATTGGCGGGGATCAGCCGGACGGCTTTCGCTTTCCCCCCCGATCATGCGGGCCGCGTGGTGGCCACGATCCTTGGCGACCCCACATTGCGCGCCGATTGGGAGCTAGAGCTTGCCACTATGCGTGAGCGCGTCACCGCCAATCGCCGCGCTCTGGCCGCTGCCCTGCGCACAGCCACCGGATCAGACCGCTTCGGGTTCATCGCAGGGCAACAGGGGATGTTCTCGATCCTGCCCTTGGACCCCGCGCAGGTGGAGCGCCTGCGCGCCGAGCATGCGATCTACATGCTCTGGGATGGGCGCACCAACATGGCCGGGCTGAACGCGCGCGACATTCCGATTGTGGCGACAGCGATTGCGCGGGTCACGGGCCAGGCTTGATTGCCTTTCGCTGTCGAGCCGCGTAAAGGTTCCGCGCATTTTCAAAGCAAGGCGGGGGCGTGCATGGACCAGAAATCGGCCAACCAGATGTGGGGCGGGCGCTTCGCCGCAGGTCCGAGTGCGATCATGGAGGCGATCAATGCCTCGATCAGCTTTGACCAGCGCATGGCCGCGCAGGACATTGCAGGCTCGCGCGCCCATGCGGCGATGCTGGCCGCGACAGGGATCATCACCCGTGACGATGCGCACGCGATTGATGCAGGGCTTGCGCAAGTCCTGACCGAGATCACCGAAGGCCGCTTCCAGTTCCAAACCGCGCTCGAAGACATCCACATGAATGTGGAAAATCGCTTGCGCGAGATCATCGGCACGCCCGCAGGCCGCCTGCACACCGCGCGGTCGCGCAATGACCAGGTTGCGGTCGATTTCCGCATGTGGGTGCGCGACCAGTGTGACGCGGCGATCAGCGGAATTGACGCGCTGATGCGCGCGTTTGTGGCGCAGGCTGAAGCGGGCGCGGACTGGATCATGCCGGGCTTCACTCATCTGCAAACGGCGCAACCCGTGACTTGGGGCCACCACATGCTCGCCTATGTCGAGATGCTCGCGCGCGACAAGGGCCGCTTCGTGGATGCCCGCGCGCGGATGAACGAATGCCCGCTTGGGGCGGCGGCGCTTGCGGGCACGTCCTTCCCCATTGACCGCCACATGACCGCGGCGGCCTTGGGCTTTGACCGCCCCACGGCCAATTCGCTCGACTCTGTGTCCGACCGCGACTTCGCGCTTGAATTCCTGTCAGCAGCGAGCATCTGCGCGCTGCACCTGTCGCGCTTTGCCGAAGAATTGGTGATCTGGTCGTCGGCCCAGTTTCGCTTCGTGCGGATGTCGGACCAGTTTTCGACCGGATCGAGCATCATGCCGCAAAAGCGCAACCCGGATGCGGCGGAACTTCTGCGCGCGAAGCTTGGGCGCATTCTGGGGGCCACAGTCGCGCTGTTTACAGTGATGAAGGGTCTGCCGCTGACCTATTCCAAGGACATGCAAGAGGACAAGGAACAGGTCTTTGACGCAGCCGACACGCTGATGCTTGGTCTGGCCGCGATGGAAGGCATGGTGCGCGACCTGACGGGCAACCGCAACGTGCTGGAAGCGGCGGCGTCGAGTGGCTTTTCGACTGCCACCGACTTGGCCGATTGGCTGGTGCGCGAACTCAACCTGCCCTTCCGCGAGGCGCATCACGTCACGGGGTCGCTGGTCAAACTGGCCGAAGAAACAGGCCGCGATCTGCCCGATCTGACCTTGGCCGAGATGCAGAATGTCCATGGCCAAATCACCGATGCAGTCTATTCTGTTCTGGGCGTGCACAATTCGGTCGCGAGCCGTGTCAGCTATGGCGGCACTGCCCCTGCCAATGTGCGCGCGCAGGTTGCCCGCTGGAAAGAGGTTCTGGGATGAAATTGGCCGCTCTCGCCGCCCTTTTGCTGCTCGCCGCCTGTGGCGCGGAAGCGCCCCCCCGCCACGATGCCCCGCAACCCGGTCCGAGCGTGAGCGGCGAGGCGCGGATTGGCGTGCGGGGCACACTATGAGCCTGCGCCCGATCTATCTGGCGCTTGCCATCTGGGGGTCCATCCACCCGATGTATTATTTCATCACGTGGTTTCGGGAAAACACGTGGGACATCATGGCGATGGTCGATGCGTGGCACGCCAATGCCGCGACAAGTGGGCTGGTCTGGGACCTGACGATTGCGGCAGTCACGCTTACAGTGTTCATCCTTGCCGAATGCATCCAGAAGAAGCGTTATCTGGGCCTGCTCGCTATCCCCACGATCTATTGTGTCGGGGTATCGTGCGGCCTGCCCCTCTACCTCTATCTGCGCTCAAAGCCCAACTGATTTCAGCTTGCCCCAAATACTCCCGCCGGAGGCCAGCACCATCGGCCCCGCGCGCAACCGCTGACGGACGCCCCAATGGACCATTTCCTCTATCGTGACGGTATCCTCCATGCCGAGGACGTCCCCCTGCCCGAGATCGCCGCGGCCGTCGGCACGCCGTTTTATGTCTATTCCACGGCCACACTGACGCGGCATTACCAATTGTTCAACGATGCGCTGGCGGGCTTGGATCACTTGGTCTGCTTCGCCATCAAGTCGCTGTCCAATCAGGCGATCCTGCGCACTTTGGGCAATCTTGGCGCGGGGATGGACGTGGTGTCGGGCGGCGAATATCGGCGCGCGCGCGCTGCAGGCGTGCCGGGAAGCCGCGTGGTGTTTTCGGGCGTGGGCAAGACGCGCGACGAAATGGCCTATGCGCTGACCCATGGGATCCGTCAGTTCAATGTGGAATCAGTGGAAGAATTGCGCGTGTTGTCGGATGTCGCGGCAAGTCTTGGCGCGGTGGCCCCCATCACCCTGCGCGTGAACCCGGATGTGGATGCCAAGACGCATGAAAAAATCGCCACAGGCCGCAAAGAGGACAAGTTCGGTGTCCCCATCGCGCGGGCGCGGGACATCTATGCGGAAGCGGCGAAGCTTCCGGGCATCAAGGTCGTGGGGATTGACGTGCATATCGGCAGCCAATTGACCGATCTTGCCCCCTTTGAAGCGGCGTTTGAAAAGGTGGCGGACCTGACCAGGGCCTTGCGCGCGGATGGCCACACGATCACCCGCGTCGATCTGGGGGGCGGTTTGGGCATTCCCTATACACGCTCGAATGACGCGCCGCCGCTCCCATCCGATTACGGCGCGATGATCCACCGGATTTTCAAGCCGCTCGATGTGGAAGTCGAAATTGAACCCGGTCGCCTGATTTCCGGCAATGCGGGGATTTTGGTGAGCGAAGTCATATATCTGAAAGCGGGCGAGGGGCGCGATTTCCTGATCGTGGATGCCGCCATGAACGATCTGATCCGGCCTGCCATGTATGGCGCGCACCATGACATTGTGCCGGTCGTGGAACCTGTGGCGGCTGCGGAGCAGCGCCCGGTCGATGTGGTGGGGCCTGTCTGCGAATCGGGTGACACCTTCGCCAAGGCGCGCAATCTGCCCCCCCTTGGGCCGGGCGATCTGGTCGCGTTCCGCTCGGCGGGCGCTTATGGCGCGGTCATGTCGTCGGAATATAACACCCGCCCTCTGATCCCCGAGGTTTTGGTGCAGGGTGATCAATTTGCGGTCATTCGCCCCCGTCCAAGCTTTGACGAAATCATAAACCGCGATACGTTGCCCCCATGGCTGAATTGAAAGGCCATCGCTTGGATAAAGGATAGTCATGGCCCGCAACCGCACGCCCGACGACCGCCCCGACGCTTTGACACGCGCTTTGCGTGGCACGATGGCGGGGCTTTGGGCCGAGCGGGTGGTGCGGGCGTTCTGGCCGTTCACGACGACAGCCTTGGCCACGGGTGCGGCTTTGGGCCTGCGCGTGCAAGATGCGCTGCCGCCGATTTGGGCTACGGGTGGTGCCGTGGTGGCGGGCCTTGCGCTGGTGGCAACAGCGGGTCTGGGCCTGTGGCGGCTGAAACTGCCCACGCGCGCAGAAGCCCTCGCGCGGCTGGATGACAGCCTGCCGGGGCGGCCCATTTCCTCGCTCGCCGATACACAGGCCATCGGGGCTAACGACCCCGCATCGCGCCAAGTCTGGGCCGCGCATCTGGCGCGGATGCAGGCACGGCTGGCGCAAGCGCGGCCCGTCAAAGGGGATGTGCGGCTTGCGCGGTTTGACCGCTACGGGCTGCGCTATGTGGTGCTGACAGGGTTCACTGTGGCGCTGATCTTCGGTGCGCCTGCCCGGATTGCTGATCTGGGCGAGCTTGCGCAGCTTCCGGGCCGGGCCGAGGCGATTGCCATGGGGCCAAGCTGGGAAGGCTGGGTGCAGCCGCCGCCCTATACGGGCCGCCCGAGCCTGTATCTGAACGAACTCGACCGCCCACGGCTGGAACTGCCGCAAGGCTCGCAAGTCATCCTGCGTTTCTATGGGCAGGAAGGCGTGATGACGCTGCAAGAAACCCTGTCGGGCCGGGCCGAGGTGAACGAAGCCGCGATGGCGCAAGACTTCACAGTCGAACGCTCAGGCCGCCTAAGTGTGCGCGGCCCTGCCGGGCGCGATTGGGAAGTGGTGGCGCTGATCGACCAAGCCCCGCGCGTGGCGCTTGACGGTGTGGCCGAGCGGGAACGCGGCGGGCTGATGCGGCAGGCCTTCACCGCGCAGGACGATTACGGGGTGGTCGAAGGCGTGATGCAGGTCGCGCTCGATCTGGGTCAGGTCGAGCGGCGCTTTGGTCTGGCGCTCGAGCCAGAGGCACGCGAGGCGTTCCGCATTCCGCTGCCGATGCCCGTTTCCGGCTCGCGTGCGGAGATTGCAGACGCGGTGGTCGAGGATTTCTCGCAGCATCCATGGGCCAACCTGCCTGTGACTGTGTCGCTGGTTGTCACGGATGCGCGCGGGCAGACAGGCGAGAGCACGGCGCTCGACATGATCCTGCCGGGGCGGCGCTTCTTTGACCCGATGGCGGCGGCGGTGATCGAATTGCGCCGCGATCTGCTTTGGACGCGCGAAAATGGCCCGCGTGTGGCGCAGCTTTACCGCGCGATTGGGCATCTGCCGGAAGCGGCTTTCCGGGGGCCAGAGGCGCGCATCCGGTATACGCAGACGCGCGAGGTGCTACTGGCCGCGCTGGATACGGGGGACATCGACACAGTCATGCGCGACAATCTGGCGCAACGGCTGTGGGATCTGGCGATCCTGCTCGAAGATGGCGAACTGGCCGATGCGCGCGAGCGGTTGCGCCGCGCGCAAGAGCGGCTGGATGAAGCCGTGCGCAATGGCGCGGATCCGGCAGAGATTGCCGATCTGATGGACGAGTTGCGCGAAGCGATGCGAGATTACATGCGCCAATTGGCCGAGCAGCCGCGCGAGCCGGGTGCAGCCCCGCCGCCGGATGGCGAGAGCATGGAGATCACGCAGGATCAAATCCAGCAGCTTCTGGACCGGATTCAGGAGCTGATGGAAGAAGGCCGCATGGAGGAAGCTGCCGAACTTCTGGCGCAATTGAACGCGCTTTTGGAAAACCTGCAAGTGGCCGAAGGGCAGGGTGGGCAGCCTCAGCCCGGTGATCAGTCCATGGAGGGATTGGGCGAAGCCCTGCGCGAGCAGCAGGATTTGGCCGATGACACATTCGGCAATCTGCAAGAGCAGTTTCGCGGCGGCCAGCCCGGTCAGGGCCAGCCCCAACCCGGCCAGCCGCAGCCCGGTCAGCAGGGGCAAGGCCAAGAGCAGCCCGGCCAGCAGGGCCAAGATCAAGCTGGCGAAGGCGAAGGCGAAGGCGAAGGCGAAGGCGCGCAACAGGGCCAAGAGCAGGGTAACCAGCCCGGCCAAGGCGATGAACCTGCCCAAGACCAAGCTGAAAACGGGCAACAAGGCGGCGGTTTGGGCGATCTGGCCGCGCGTCAGCGCGCCTTGGCGGATCAGTTGCGCGAGCAACAACTGCAACCGCTTCCTGGCGAAGGCACGGCCGAGGGCGAAGCCGCGCTGGACGCGCTTGAGCGCGCCCAGCGTGCGATGGAAGAAGCCGCGGAGGCCCTGGGGCAAGGCAATGCCGCCGACGCGCTGAACCGTCAGGCCGATGCGATGGAAGCCATGCGCGACGGATTGCGGGCGATGGGCAATGCCCAGCGGCAAGCGCAGCGCGAGCAGCAAGAGGGAAGCCAAGCCGCCGAGACGGGATCGGGCGGCCAGCGCGACCCGCTGGGACGTGCGATCAACCGGGGTGGGGAAGTCGGCACGCAGGAGAACATGCTGCAAGGCGACGAACCCTATCGCCGCGCGCAGGATTTGCTGGAAGAATTGCGCCGCCGTTCGGCAGAACTCGACCGGTCAGAAGCCGAGCGCGATTATCTGCGTCGGCTTCTGGACCGGTTCTGATCGATACCCAAGCTTAGGTGTTCCATCCCGGATGATCACATTTCCCCTCGGCGATCTGCCCTGTTCATGGCAAGATCGGTTCTGAGGGACATTCGGGACGGGGTGCGGCCATGCTGATCCATCTTCACAAGCAAG
>JBKBLP010000013.1:0-73295 GCA_046296275.1 Roseinatronobacter sp.
TACCGCAGGGGGTGGCCGAGGCGATGGCCTCGGCCATGTCCTTAAAGCCGCCTCGCCACCGCAACGGCGGCGATTGCCCCCAGCACACTGCCCCCCAGATAACCCAACCCCAGCACCCAATCCCCGCGCAAGCCCAGCACCATTACTTCCAGCGCAAGGGCCGAAAACGTGGTGAGCCCGCCACAAAAGCCGGTCATCCAGAAAGCGCGGGCATTGGCCGACAGATCGCGCACCGATAAAGCACCGATCAGGGCTGACCCGCCCAGATTGGCGATAAGCGTGGCGACCAGAAACGCCTCGCCCCAGCCCCAAAGGGCGGCCCATGTCAGCCCCAGCCGCAGCGCGGCCCCCAATCCCCCACCCAGAGCGGCGAGAACCAGCGCGCTCATACCAGCCCCCAGCCCAAAGCTGCGGCCAAGGGACAGCCGAAGGTTGAGGCCAGCACATACCCCCCTGCCCTGCGCCCCAGCGTGACCGCTTGCAGCGCGAAACTCGACACAGTGGTATAGCCGCCCAGCACGCCCACAGCCGCGAAGGTCCAGAGCGGGTGGTCAAGCGGCGCAACCCCGCCTGCCTCTGCCACCAGAAGGCCCAGCAGGGCGCCTGCGGCGAGCGACCCTGTCAGATTAACGGCAAGAATGGCCCAATGCGCGGCCATGCTGCGCGACAGCCACGAGGCCAAGCCCGCGCGCAGTCCCGCGCCCAAGGCACCGCCCATAAAGACCAACAGGATCGCCACGCCATTCATGCCCCAGTCCTGCGCCAAAGCGTCGGATCAGGCGAGCTGTTCAAGCACTTCGGCGGTCAGCGCGTCCAACTCCGCGCGAAGCGCAGGCGCGCGCGCGCCCTCGATCCCGCCCAGACCTTGGCCCAAGGTTTCGGCATAGGCCACGCGGTTGGCCATCTGCGCATCGGCCACAGCCACGCCCAAGGCCCCCACAGCGGTCGCCACTTCCGCCCCAAGCCGCGTGCCGGGGCGGGCGCGGTTCAGAACCACCATGACCTCGCGCCCCTCGCGCCGCGCAAGGTCGAGCACGCCATCGGTCGCCCAGACATCGACATGGCTGGTGGCCACGGGCACAAGCACCAGATCAGCCTCGCGCAGGGCCGGGCGCAGATCGGCATCGGCCTTGGGGGGCGTGTCGATGATGACGAAATCCACCAGCCCCCGCAGCTTGCCGCATTCATAGCCCACGCCCCAGGCCGAGGCGGTCGAGAACTCGAATCCCTCGCCCTTGCCCAAATCGCGTCGCGCCATGAACCAGCGGCCAAGCGAGCCTTGGGGGTCCGTGTCCATGAACGCGACCTTGTGGCCTGCGCGTGCGAGCATCACGCCCAGATTGACCGCGAGCGTGGTCTTGCCCGACCCGCCCTTTTGCTGCGCGACTGTGATGACTTTGCCCTTGGCCATGACCGCTCCCCCAAAATGCTGCGCCGCAGCGTAACAGATTCGCAACGCGCCTGCACGCGCTATATTACGCGCGTTCGTCCTTGGGCGAACCCATCACGACCATCGTGGTGATCGTGTCCAGATAGGGGAAGGCCCCCATGTAATCGGTATGAAAGCGCTTGTAGGCAGGCAGGTCCGCGACTTCGACGCGCAGCAGGTATTCGACTGTGCCGGTGATATTGTGACACTCGCGCACCGCAGGGGCTGCGCGCATCAGCCGCTCGAAGTCTTCCTGCGCGGCTTTGGTGTGGCGCGACAGGCCCACAGTGACATAGGCCACAAAGCCGATCCCGCATTTGGCCGGGTCCGTGACGGCGCGGTAGCCTGTGATGACGCCGCGCTTTTCCAAATCCTGCACACGGCGCAGGCAGGCAGAGGGCGACAGCCCCACGCGGTCAGCCAGATCAAGGTTGCTGATGCGCCCCTCGCGGGTCAGTATGCGCAATATATGCTCTGAAATCTGGTCAAGATCGCTCATCGATTGCAGGAATAGGGCAAAAGGCGCAGTCTTTGCAACCCGATTGCGCGGCCTGCACGCTACTCTGCGCATGACGGAGGCCCCCATGACACCCGACATTTTCGCAGCCCTGATCGCCTATGCCTTCGTCACTTCGGTCACACCGGGACCGAACAACATCATGCTGCTCGCCTCGGGCGTGAATTTTGGCTTTCGCCGGACACTGCCGCATATGCTGGGCATTTCGCTGGGCCATTCCTTCATGGTGCTGGTGGTGGGGTTGGGGCTGGTAGGGATATTCCTGACCTATCCGCCCGCGCGCACGGCTTTGACTTTTATCTCAGCAGCTTACATGCTTTGGCTCGCATGGAAAATTGCCCATGCCAGTGCCCCGAATGGCAGCGGGGCGCGCGCGCAACCCATGAGCTTTCTACAAGCCGCCGCGTTCCAGTGGGTGAACCCGAAAGCGTGGATCATGGCCTTGGGGGCAGTCACGCTCTATGCGCCGGGGCAGGATTTCACATCGCTGCTCTGGGTTGCTCTGGGCTTTATGATGGTGAATTTCCCCTCTGTCTCGGTCTGGGCCGCGATGGGGGTCGGCCTGCGCCGTCATCTCGATCAACCGGGAAAGCTGCGCGCGTTCAACTGGACGATGGCCGGGTTGCTGGTGGCGTCGCTGATTCCGGTGGTTTTTGCCTAGAAAAACACTTCGCCCAAAAAACAGGCAGACTTGCGCAGGAAATGCACAAGCTCAGGCAGCATCTTTACAATCCGTTCAAATCTTTCTCTCATAGGGTCACGCCCAGGCATGGCAGGACAATGACCCAAACCTATTTCAACGAGATGTATGACAACGGGGCGCTGCGCGCGCCCTACCAGATGCTCGAAGGCTGGCACCAGAATATGCCCGCCGAGTTCCGTGCCCTAAAACAGGCCGAAGCCGAGGATCTGTTCCGCCGTTACGGCATCACCTTTGCGGTCTATGGCGAAGGCGGCGACCCGGATCGGTTGATCCCCTTCGACATGTTCCCGCGTGTCTTTGCAGCTGAAGAATGGCGCAAGCTGGAGCGTGGCATCAAGCAACGCGCGCGCGCTTTGAATGCCTTCCTGTCCGATGTCTATGACCGGGGCGAGATCGTGCGCGCAGGCATCATTCCCGCCGATCTGGTCTATCGCAACGATGCTTATGAAATCGCAGTTGCGGGTTTCCGGCCCGCTTTGGGGATTTTCAGTCATATCGTAGGGATTGATCTGGTGCGCACGGGGCCGGACCAGTTCTATGTGTTAGAGGACAATTGCCGCACGCCCTCGGGTGTGTCCTATATGCTGGAAAACCGCGAAGTGATGATGCGAATGTTCCCGCATCTGTTTCAGGAAAACCGCGTGGCCCCGGTCGATGGGTATGCGCGGCTCTTGAAGCGGACGCTGGCCTCGGTCGCGCCGGAAAAATGCGACCGTGATCCGTGTGTCGTGCTGCTGACGCCGGGCCACTATAACAGCGCCTATTACGAGCACAGCTTTCTGGCCGACCTGATGGGGATCGAATTGGTCGAGGGGCAGGATCTGTTCGTCGAAGGCGATTTCTGCTGGATGCGCACCACCGAAGGGCCGCGCAAGGTCGATGTGATCTATCGCCGGATTGACGACGCGTTTCTGGACCCGCTCTGCTTCCGGCCCGATTCGACACTCGGCGTGCCGGGCTTGATGAATGTCTATCGCTCGGGCGGGGTCAGCATCTGCTCGGCCCCCGGTGCGGGCGTGGCCGATGACAAGGCAGTGTATACCTATGTGCCGGACATGGTGCGCTTCTATCTGGGCGAAGCGCCGCTCCTGGACAATGTGCCGACATGGCAATGCGCCAAGCCCGACGACCTGAAATATGTGAAAGAGCATATCGCGGAGCTGGTGGTGAAAGAGGTGCACGGCTCGGGCGGTTACGGCATGCTGGTGGGGCCAAAGGCGGATAAGGCCACGATCGAAGCCTTCGGCGCGAAACTGGCCGCCAACCCGTCGAACTACATCGCCCAGCCCACGCTTGCGCTCTCCACTGTGCCCACTTTCGTCAACGAAGGCGTGGCACCCCGCCATGTCGATCTGCGGCCCTATTGTCTGGTGGGGCGCGATGTGGAACTCGTGCCGGGGGGCCTGACGCGGGTTGCGCTGACCGAAGGCTCGCTTGTGGTGAACTCGTCCCAAGGCGGCGGGGTCAAGGACACTTGGGTGATTGCGGAGTAAGATGGAATGCTAAGTCGCACAGCCGCAAACCTGTTCTGGATGGCGCGCTATCTGGAACGCTCCGAGACCACCGCCCGCTTGCTCGACATGGGCTTTCGCAACGCGCTTTTGCCCAATGCGGGCGGGGGATACCGCAACGAATGGGCGGCGATCCTGCAAAGCAAGGGCGCCGCGCAGGCGTTTACCGAAAAATACGGTGATCTTGTTCAGCGCAATGTCGAAAGCTTCCTGTTTTTCGATCTGGAAAACCCCTCCTCGGTGGCAAGCTGCATCCGAGCTGCGCGCGAAAACGCGCGGATCGTGCGCACGGCGCTGACCACGCAAGTCTGGGACGCGATCAATACAAGCTACCAAGAGTTTCAGAAAATGGCGCGGATGGAGCGCTCGAAACTTTCGGTGCCGGACCTGACCGACTGGACCCTGCGCACCGCAGCCCTGATCCGAGGGGCCATCGAGGGCACGCAATTGCGCATCGACGGCTACCATTTCCTGAATCTGGGCTATGCCGTGGAGCGCGCCGACAACACTGCGCGGCTTCTTGATGTGAAATATTATGTGCTGCTGCCCTCCGTGTCCTATGTGGGCTCAGGGCTCGACCAGTATCAATGGACAGCGCTGTTGCGCGCGATGTCGGCGCATAGGGCGTATAACTGGGCCTATGGCGGCGAATTGACCGCCAAGCAGATCACCCATTTCCTGATCCTGAACCGCAAATTCCCCCGCGCGCTGCTGACCTGCCTGATGGATGTGAACGAACATCTCGACCAGTTGGCGCGCATCTATGGCCGCTCCACCCCCGCGCAGGAAAGCGCGCGCGCGTTGCTTGCGGAACTGTCCGAGGCTCGGGTCGAGGATATCTTCGACGAAGGCCTGCACGAGTTCCTGACCCGCATGATCCGCGAGAATGCGGCTTTGGGCCAAGCCATTCAGGACCAGTATCTGACAGGGGATGTGCGATGATCCTGAATGTTCTGCACAAGACGCGCTATGAGTTCGCCCAACCCGTGCGCGGCGTGATCCAGTCGCTGCGGCTGACGCCTGCCAAATGCGACAGCCAAAAGGTTCTGGCATGGGACATTGAAATTCCGGGCGCTGTGATTTCAACGCCGTTTCGCGACGGGGCGGGCGATCTGGTCTGCACGGCAGCGATCCGCGCCACTGTGCCGGGGATCGAGATCATCGTGACAGGCCAAGTGGAAACCACCGACACGGCGGGCGTGCTGCGCGGCCACCGCGACCGCGTGCCGCCGCGCGCTTACTTGCGCGGCACGCACCGGACTGTGGCCAATCGCGCCATCCACGATCTTGTGGCCGTCGTGCAAGAGGAATTGGGCGCGGGCAGTCAGCTTGATTGCGCGCATGGGCTGATGCAGGCCGTGGCCGACGCCCTGCCCTATCGCCCCGGCACCACCGAGGCGCACACAACCGCGTCCGAAGCAATGGCCGCAGGCGCGGGCGTGTGTCAGGACCACGCGCATGTGATGATTTCGGCGGCCCTGCTTGCGGGTCTGCCTGCGCGCTATGTCAGCGGCTATTTGCTTGCGTCAGAGGATGGCAGCCCGCATGAGGCAAGCCACGCCTGGGCCGAGATCTATATCGACAATCTGGGCTGGGTGGGTTTTGACGCGGCCAATCGTTGCTGCCCCAATGACATGTATATCCGGCTGGGATCGGGGCTGGATGCGACCGATGCCGCCCCCATTCGCGGGCTGGTTCTGGGCGATGTTGCCGAAAAACTCGACGTCACTGTAGTGATCGAGGCCACGCAGCAATGACCCCCTTGCAAGGCGCGTGGCGCAGGCGTAGGGCTGGCGGATGGTGCTGAGAGGGGCGCGCGCATGACCTATTGCGTGGGATTGCTGCTGAAAGCGGGGCTGGTGCTGTTGTCGGACACGCGCACGAATGCTGGTCTGGACAACATATCGACCTATCGCAAGATGTTCACATTTGAACAGCCCGGCGAGCGGGTGATTGCGATTATGACCGCAGGCAACTTGTCGGTCACGCAAACCACCCTCGCGCGACTGAGCGAGGCGACCGAGGATCCAGAGGCCACGTCCGAGACCTCGATCCTGAAGGCCGAAACGATGCTCGATGTGGCGACCATCGTGGGCGACATGCTGTCGCGCGTGACAGTGGAAACCAAGGCGCGCATGGACCGCATGAACCAATACGCGACCGCGTCAATGATCCTTGCAGGGCAGCGCAAGGGCGGGCGGATGCGGCTGTTCCTGATCTATCCCGAAGGCAATTTCATCGAGGCGACCGAGGACACACCCTATCTGCAAATCGGCGAGCACAAATACGGCAAGCCCATTCTGGACCGGGTGATTTCGTCCGACACGCCGCTTGAAGATGCGCGCAAGGCTGTGCTGTTGTCGATGGATTCGACGCTGCGCTCGAACCTGAGCGTGGGAATGCCCTTGGATTTGGCCGTCATCGAAACGGACGCCCTGCGCGTCACCGAACGCCGCCGCATCCACGACAAGGACGAAGATTTCGCCGCCATGTCGCGCGCTTGGTCACAAGCGCTCCGCGATGCTTTCACCCAGATCAAGTGAACTGTCCAACTCGGCGGCCAAAAACCGCTCGAAGGCGTCCAGATTGACCGGCTCGAATTGCCCAAACGCTTGCATCCAGACCGTTGCCGCACGCAAACTGTCGGGCTCCAACTGGCACCATTTCACCCGGCCGCGCTTTTCCTGACTGATCAGCCCGGCTTCGGCCAGAATGCTTAGGTGTTTGGAAATCGCCGCAAGCGACATGTCAAACGGCTCGGCCACATCCGTCACGGCCATGTCATCTTCCAAGAGCATCGACAGGATCGCCCGCCGCGTCGGATCGGCAAGGGCTGCGAAAATTCGGTCAAGATGGGTATCAGCATGATCCTGCATGGGCGCAATGTGACGAAAGCTGCGGAAAAGATCAACCATCCGGTTGAATATGCTCGCGAGCATACATCGGGGCTGGCCCGCGAGTGGTGATTGTCTTTATCCATAATTTTCTGAGCCTTACACGGTTTCTGCGGTGCAATATCCGCGCTTGACTCTGCCCCTCTGCACGGCCTACACCACCGTCAACTAGCAACGGCTGCGGGGCAGGCATGGCGGACCGGGACGAGCTAGAGCGCTTGCGCGCCCTCGATGACCGGATCGCTGCGGCGAAAGCCGCGCTGAACCCGAAGCGCGAAGCACAAGATCATCACTCGGTGGCTCAGGTGGGCTGGCGGATGGTGATCGAATTGGTGACGGGCCTCGTGCTGGGGGCCGGCATCGGGTACGGGCTGGATGTGCTGGTGGGCACGCTGCCGCTGTTTCTGGTGCTGTTTACATTGCTGGGCTTTGCCGCTGGCATCCGAACCATGCTCGGATCGGCGCGAGAATTGGCCCTGAAACAGGATCGCAACGCCCCGGCTGTGACGGGCGCCAAGGAAGAGGACAAGACCAGTGTCAGATAGCGCCGGACTCGTGATCGACCCGATGTCGCAATTCAAGGTGGAAGCCTTGTTCGGCGGCGATGTCGCCTGGTATACGCCCACCAACGTGACCTTGTGGATGGCGCTGACAGTGCTCGCGGCCTCCGCGCTGATGGTTTACGGCGCACGCGGTCGCGCGCTGGTGCCGAACCGCGCGCAGTCCGCCGCTGAAATGACCTATGGCTTCATCTATAAAATGGTCGAGGATGTCGCCGGTCATGACGCTGTGCGCTTCTTCCCCTACATCTTCACGCTGTTCATGTTTGTGCTGTTTGCGAACCTGCTGGGCCTGATCCCGTTCGCCTTCACCACAACCTCGCATATCGCTGTGACCGCTGTTCTGGCCTTCGCCGTGTTCTTCACGGTCACGGCACTGGGCTTCATCTTGCACGGCACGAAATTCCTTAAGCTGTTCTGGGTAGCAAGCGCGCCGCTTGCGCTGCGCCCGGTTCTGGCGCTGATCGAGGTGATTTCCTACTTCGTCCGCCCCGTTAGTCATTCCATCCGTCTTGCAGGTGCGATGATGGCCGGTCACGCTGTGGCCAAAGTGTTTGCAGGTTTTGCGGCTGCCTTGGGCGCTGCGTTCTTCCTGCCGATCCTCGCGATTGTCGGGGTGTACGCGCTGGAACTGCTCGTGGCGCTGATCCAGGCTTACGTTTTCACCATTCTGACCTGCGTCTATCTGAAAGACGCGCTGCATCCGGGCCACTAAGGCGCGGGCAGTATCAGAACCCTATCAGCCAATTCCAACTCAAGGAGAAACGACATGGAAGGCGATATCGCAGAACTGGGCAAATACATCGGTGTCGGTCTGACCGCGATCGGCATGGGTGGCGCCGCCATGGGTGTGGGCAACATCGGTGGCAACTTCCTGGCGGGCGCGCTGCGCAATCCGTCGGCTGCTGCTGGCCAGACCGCCACGCTGTTCATCGCCATCGCATTCGCAGAAGCTCTGGGGATTTTCTCGTTCCTCGTTGCTCTGCTGCTGATGTTCGCTGTCTGATACCTGACACGCACGTCCTATCCGAGGGGGCTGTTCCGGCCCCTTCGGATATTTTCAAGCGTTAGGGGGACGACATGGCAGAGACTGCCGCTTCGGGGCCAGGAATGCCCCAACTCGACGTCACCACGTTCTCGAACCAGATTTTCTGGCTCGTTGTATCTATCGTGGTGCTCTATTTCATTCTCTCGCGCGTGGCTCTTCCGCGAATTGCCGCTGTGCTGGCAGATCGCCGGGGTACGATCACCAGTGACGTTGCCGCCGCTGAGGAATTCAAGCTAAAAGCGCAAGAGGCCGAGAAGGCCTATACGCGCGCGCTGGAAGATGCCCGCGCGGAAGCGCACCGCATCGTCGAAGCCGCAAAGGCCGATATGCAGGCCGAGTTGAACGCGCAAATCGCCCGCGCCGATGCCGAGATTTCGGCGAAAGCTGCTGAGTCTGAACGCCGCATCCGCGAAATTCGCGATAACGCCGTGGTCATGGTCACGGACGTGTCGAAGGATGTGACCGGGGATATTCTGGGCGCTTTCGGTGTTTCGGCTGACGCGGCTTCAGTTGATGGTGCCGTTACTGCCCGAATCAAGGGGGATATGTGATGCTGCGTCTGACAACATTCGTTCTGCTCGCAGCCTCGCCGGCTTTTGCAGCAGTGGAAGGTAAGCCCTTCTTCTCGCTCTACAACACGGACCTGATCGTTCTGGCCGCTTTCATCATTTTCAGCGGTATGCTGATTTATGCGAAAGTGCCTGGCAAGATCACCGGGTTCCTTGATGCGCGCGGACAAGCCGTTCAGGCAGAGCTTGCCGAAGCCCGCCGTTTGCGCGAAGAAGCCATCGAAGTGTATGCAAGCTTCGAGCGCAAGCAAAACGAGGTCAAGGACCAAGCCGCCCGCATCGTGGAAAAGGCTAAAGCTGATGCCCAGCTTGCCGCGGCGCAGACCAAGGCCGAGATTGAATCCTCAATCGCGCGTCGCCTGAAAGCGGCGGAGGACCAGATTGCCTCGGCGGAAGCAGCCGCGATCCGGGACGTGCGCGAAAAGGCAACGAGTATCGCGATTGCCGCAGCAGGCGATTTGATCGCGCGTCAAATGGACGCCGAACAGTCGGACGCGCTTGTGGCCAAGGCGATTGCCGCAGCCCACGCCCGGTTGCATTGACTTACGAAAACCCATTCAGAAACCCGGCCTTGTGCCGGGTTTTTGTTTTGGATTGGGGACTTACATCACCTCGCTCACGAATTTTCCAAGGATGATCTTCCACCAGTCGAATGTGTCATCCAGATTGGTCGCACTGACGCCTCCGAACAGGTTGACGTCCCATTCGATTGTCGGACCATTCTCTGTATCAAGATATGCCTTGCCAAACCGCATGTCCCGGTTCCAGTTATTCATCGTCCCCAGCGTTACGCCCGGCGTTTCATTCCACGCCGCGCGGAACTGGATTGTGGTGCAATCCTTGCTGTTCGTGCAGCCGTAGAAATTCACCACATAAATCACCCCATCAATCCGGCCGCGGATGAAGGGGTCGCCAACTTCGTCCGCCTCCAGTGTCGCCGATCCATAGCCACGCGCTATGTTTAGGATTGTGTCAGTATCGGAGGCCGTCACCATGCTCTGAGATAGACTTGGGCTGGCCATCACCATGCTGGACGAAAACAAAAGGGCGGACAAAGGTAGGCTGTGGCGCATCGCGTCCTCCGGGGTCATTTCCAAAGAGGGTATGTCAGCGCATGGCCGTCTCGCAAGCGCTATCTTGGGCTTATCGGCCCTTGCCTGCGGCCCATGCTTGCGCCACATGAAGCCATGTCCGATTTTGTCTACGCGCCCCCGAATGACCCGCCCGTGATCCTGTATCAGGACGAGGATCTGGTGTTTGTCAACAAGCCATCCAGGCTTTTGTCAGTTCCAGGGCGCGGTGACGCGCTCTCGGATTGCTTGATCACCCGTCTGCGCAATATCTTCCCGACTATCTTGCTCGTGCACAGACTCGATCTTGATACATCCGGCGTGATCGTGTTCGCGCTGACCCCTGACGCGCAGGCCCATCTGGGTCAGCAGTTCGAGGCGCGCAAGACCCGCAAGCATTACCTTGCGCGGGTCTGGGGGCATCCGACCGACAGCGAAGGCGAGGTTGACCTTCCGCTGATCGTGGACTGGCCGAACCGCCCGCGCCAGATGGTGTGCCACGCTACCGGCCGCCCGGCCCTGACCGAGTGGAAGCTGCTCAAGCGTGACCCAGATGGCACGGCGCGCCTGCGGCTGATCCCCCGCACCGGGCGCACACATCAGTTGCGCGTGCATATGCAGGCCATTGGCCATCCGATCCTTGGGGATACGCTTTATGCCGATGGCGCGGCCCGCGATTTTCCGCGCCTGATGCTGCACGCCCATAGCCTGCGGCTGAACCATCCGCGTATAGGCCACGGCCTGACGATTACCGCGCCCCCGCCCTTCTGACAGACCTTGCAGGGGGGGGGCGCTTTCCCGTATCATTCAGCGCAGCATCCAGCCAAGGACAAGAGCCCAATGACCAGCCCCCTGCCCCATGACGCCCCGGAAACCGAGATCGTGAGCGCGACGCGTGTCTGCTGCGACGGGGGCGAAGGCGCTTTGGGTCATCCGCGCGTGTGGCTGTCGATCCCGCACGATACGGGCGTGGTGGAATGCCCCTATTGCGACAAGCGCTTCATCCATCGCGATTTTGCAGGCGATCAGGCTGCATAACGTAAAGGGCCCAAGATGACCGACCCCAAACCCGGCTTCGGCAAGGGCCACCATCTGCATCTGATCGACGGGTCAGCCTATATCTTTCGCGCCTATCACGCGCTGCCGCCGCTCACGCGCAAATCGGACGGGCTGCCTGTGGGCGCGGTGTCGGGCTTTTGCAACATGCTCTGGCGCTACATTGGCGAGAATGACGCAAGCAGCGACGCCCCCACCCATGCGGCGGTGATTTTCGATCATTCTTCGAAAACCTTTCGCAACGCGATTTACGACAAGTATAAAGCCAACCGCCCCGAGCCGCCCGAGGATTTGCGCCCGCAATTCCCGCTCACGCGCGAGGCGACCCGCGCCTTCAACCTGGCCTGCATCGAAGTGCAGGATTATGAAGCCGATGACGTCATCGCGACCCTTGCGCGGCAGGCGCGCGAAGCGGGTGGGCGCGTGACGATCATTTCATCCGACAAGGACCTTATGCAACTTGTAGGCGCGGGCGTCGAGATGTTCGACGCCATGAAGAACAAGCGCATCGGCGTCAATGAGGTGATCGAGAAATTCGGCGTCCCACCGGCCCGCGTGGTCGATGTGCAAGCTTTGGCGGGGGATTCGGTCGATAATGTGCCAGGTGCGCCGGGGATCGGCATCAAGACCGCCGCGCAATTGATCGAAGAGTTCGGCGATCTGGAGACGCTGCTGGCGCAAGCCGAGACGATCAAGCAGCCCAAACGCCGCGCGGTCTTGGTCGAAAATGCGGACCTGATCCGCATTTCCAAGCGCTTGGTGCTGCTCGATGACCAGACACCGCTCGATTTCACGCTCGACGCGCTGGAAGTGACCGCTCCCAACCCCAGCGCGCTGATGGACTTCCTGAACACGATGGAGTTCCGAACACTGACGCGGCGTGTGGCCGAAAAGTTCGGCGCAGATACGCCCCCTGCCCCTGTCGTGACGCAGGAAGCGCCTGCGAGCACGCCGGAAACGCCGGATTTCAATGCCGCGCGCTATGAATGTGTGCGCGACATGGCGGCCTTGCAGGCATGGATCGCGCGGATCGAAGAAGTGGGGTTCGTGGCGGTGGATACCGAGACGACCTCGCTTGACGAAATGCGCGCGGATCTGGTGGGGATTTCGCTCTGTGTGGAGCAGGGCCATGCCTGCTACATCCCGCTGCAACACCGCGCAAAGGGCGATGATCTGTTCGGCAGCACAGCCTTGGCCGAGGGGCAAATCCCGCTGGATCAGGCGCTGGCAGCCCTCAAACCGCTCCTCGAGGACGCTGCGATCCTGAAAATCGGCCAGAATATCAAATACGACGCGAAGATTTTCGCGGGGCTGGGGATTGCGGTCGCGCCCATAGATGACACGATGCTCATGTCCTACGCGCTGCATGGCGGTTTGCATGGGCATGGGATGGACGCGCTGTCGGACCAATACCTCAACCATCAGCCGATTGCGATCAAGACGCTGCTCGGCGGGGGCAAGGCCGCGATCACCTTTGACCAGGTGCCGATTGATGCGGCCACGACCTATGCGGCAGAAGATGCCGACGTGACCCTGCGGCTGTGGCAGATGTTCAAGCCGCGCCTGCATGTCGCCCAAGTCACGCGGGTTTATGAGGGGCTTGAGCGGCCCTTGGTCCCGGTTCTGGCCGCGATGGAGCGGCGCGGGATCAAGGTGGACCGCGACGCGCTCTCGCGCATGTCGAACGCCTTCGCGCAGAAAATGGCGGGGCTGGAGGCGGAAATCCATGCTTTGGCGGGGACCACGTTCAACGTGGGCAGCCCCAAGCAATTGGGCGAAATCCTGTTTGACCAGATGGGCCTGCCCGGTGGGGTGAAGGGCAAGACAGGTGCCTATGCCACAGGCGCCGAAGTGCTGGAGGATTTGGCCGCCGAAGGCCACGATCTGCCCGCCCGCGTGCTGGATTGGCGGCAACTTGCCAAGCTGAAATCCACCTATACGGATGCACTGCAAGACCATATCCACCCCGAAACAGGCCGCGTGCATACATCCTATGTCATCACGGGGGCTGTGACGGGGCGATTGTCTTCGACCGATCCGAACTTGCAAAACATTCCCATTCGGACCGACGAAGGCCGCCGCATCCGCACGGCCTTTGTCGCCACACCGGGGCACAAACTGGTGGCACTGGACTATAGCCAGATCGAATTGCGCATCCTCGCGCATATCGCAGGCATTGACAGCCTGAAACAGGCGTTCCGCGACGGGCTCGACATTCACGCCATGACCGCAAGCCAGATGTTTGGCGTGCCTCTGGATCAGATGACACCGGATGTGCGGCGCCAGGCGAAGGCGATCAATTTCGGCGTGATTTACGGGATTTCGGGCTTCGGCCTTGCCCGTAACCTGCGCATTCCCAGGGCAGAAGCGCAGGCGTTTATTGACACCTATTTCGAGCGGTTCCCCGGCATCCGCGCCTATATGGATGCAACCGTGGAGTTTGCCAAGAAACATGGCCGGGTCGAAACGCTCTTCGGGCGGCGCATCCACACGCCCGAGATCAACACGCGCGGCCCCGGTGCAGGCTTTGCCAAGCGCGCCGCGATCAATGCGCCGATCCAAGGCACTGCCGCCGACATCATCCGCCGCGCGATGATCCGCGTGCCGGACGCGATCCGCGATCTGCCAGCGCAGATGTTGCTGCAAGTGCATGACGAATTGGTATTCGAGGTCCGCGAAGACGCAGTCGAGGATACCATCGCCCGCGTGCGCGCCGTGATGGAGGGGGCCGCGCACCCGCTTGTGCATCTGGATGTGCCGCTTGTGGTCGATGCGGGTGCCGGCGATAGCTGGGCCGAGGCGCATTAGAGCGCGATGAGGAAAAGTGGGAACTGGTTTTCCTCAATAATCGCGCGACAACAACGACCTAGATCAAGATTATGATTCCATCAAACATCATCATGATCTCGACGAAAATAGCCCGGACCTTCTGTCCGGGCGGTTTTGAATCGCGTTCGATCAGCGGAAAAACGCGTCCCGAATCCCGGCCTCGCGCACAGCCATCAGGGCAATTTGCGCCTGCGCGCCATCAGCAAATGGCCCAACGGTCACAACGGTAAGCCCGGCGTGGCGATGGGTGTGCACGGGCAGACCTTGACCGCGCAGATGGGCGGACAGGCGCGCTGCATTCTCGGCCACGCGGAAGCTGCCGGCTTGCAGGACACGGCCATGTGGTGCGGGCGCATGGGATACAGCCGCTTGCTGCGCAGGCGCGGCTTTGGGGGCATGGGGTGCTGACGCCTCTGCTGCTTTGGGGGCGTGAGCGACAGTCTGGCCCGCAGGGAACAGTTCCGGGCTGACCACGCACATGACCATGATCTTGCCAGCGTCCATCCGCACCAGCCGCCCGAATTGTGCATTGGCGGGGCAGTCAGGGTGGCGGCCATCGGCATTGGGGCCGCGCGGATATGCACTGCGCGTGGCTGCGGGCTTGCGGGCGGGTTGGCTGCGCGCGACTGTCCGGCGCACAGGCGCGGCACGGGTCGCCGTGGCACGCGGGGCAACCGGGGCCGCCACAGGGGCCGAGGTCACGCGCGCAGGCGCGGGCGGCGCAGGTGTCGCGACGGGTGCAGGGGCAGAGGCGACAGACGCGGGCGCTGGGGGTTCAGCAGCGGGGGCCACAGGCGCGGCATCGGTCGCGGCGTCTTGTGTAACAGGGCTTGCCGTTGGCGCGCCGTTGCAGATCGGCTGACGATCCGCGCCAAAGCGGGGCACCCATGTCACCTGTCCGCCAAAGGTCGAGCGCAGGAAAACGCAGCCCCGGCTATCGACATATTCGCGCCCAGCAAAGTCAGCGGGCGGTAATTCTGCCGGGCCCTGCCCGTTTTGGGCAAGCACTGGCGCGGATAAGCAAAACGTGAAAAGCCCTGCAACGAAAACGCTTCTAGCAGACATGAAACCCCCGAAACATGACGTGTGCAACGATCACCTTTAGCCTGTGTAAAGTAAAGACGATTCGGGGCGCGGACTACTCTATTGTGTGCCAAAAATGCGGTCGCCCGCATCCCCTAGTCCCGGCACGATATAACCCCGTTCATTCAGGTGGCTGTCCAAGGACGCCGTCACGATCCGCACATCCGGGTGCGCCGCAGCCATTGTGGCCACACCTTCGGGCGCGGCGAGCAGGCAGATCAGGCAAATTTCTGACGCGCCTGCGGCCTTGATCAGGTCAATCGCCGCAGCCGAGGAATTGCCTGTGGCCAGCATCGGGTCCACGACAATCGCCAAGCGGCCTGTCATCTCGGGGGGCAGCTTGCAATAATACTGCACAGGTTTCAGGGTCTTTTCATCGCGGTAAAGCCCCACAAACCCCACTTTCGCGGTCGGCACCACATCGAGCACCCCATCCAGCAGCCCATTGCCCGCCCGCAGGATCGACACGACAACAGGGTCGGGACCGTCCAGCATGGGGGCCTGCATTTCTGTCAGCGGCGTGGTGATCGTGACCTTGCGCAGGGGCAGGCCGCGCGTTGCTTCATAGGTCAGAAGCAAGCTGATTTCACGCAAGAGCCTGCGGAAATCGGGCGATGGCGTGCGCGCATCGCGCATCAGCGAGAGTTTGTGCTGCACCAGCGGGTGATCGACCAGCGTCAGGTTGGGGTGGGTCATGTCGGCTCCAAGCGTTTGTGCAATCGCGCGCGGGTATCGGCGTCACAAAAGGCCGCGTCAAGGGCTGTGCGGTTGAGCGTGGCAAATTCCCCCTCGCCCCAGTCGAAGGCGCGGGCGAGGGCCTGATATTCCGCGGTCATGGTCGTGTGGAAAAACGGCGGGTCATCCGTGGACACTGTGACCCTCACCCCCCGCTCGTGGAGGCGGCAAATCGGGTGGGCGCGCGTGTTGTCGTAAAGGCCAAGCGCCACATTGGAACCGGGGCAGACTTCGAGCACGATGCCATGCTCCGCCAATTCATCCACCAGCGCCAGATCCTCGATGGCGCGCACGCCATGCCCGATGCGGGTCACGCGCAAGTCGCGCAACGCTTCGCGGACCGAGTCCGGCCCGCCCCATTCGCCTGCATGGGCCGTCAGCCCTAACCCCGCTTCGCGCGCGGCGTCGAAAGAATAGGCGAAATCAACGGGTTTCAGCACAGCTTCATTGCCTGCAATCCCGAACCCCGTCACGAAAGCCCCCGCAGTTTCCTGCGCGCAGCGGGCGATGATCTTGGCCTGATCGGGGCCGAAATGGCGGATGCAGGTGATGACACCGCGCAGGGTGATGCCCATTTGCGCCTCGGCCGTGGCGGCCGCAGCTTCGATTGCGGCCAGGTAGTCGCGCCACGCCACCACATCGCCGCCGCCGCAGAAATCCGGGGACAGGAAGGTTTCGGAATAGATGACCCCCTGCTCTGCCGATTGCTCCAGCACGGCAAGCGTCAGGTCGTGGAAATCCTGCGGGCTGGTCAGGACTGTGCAGGCGGCTTCATAGACTTGCAGGAAATGCGTGAAATCGCGATAGGCGTAAGCGCCGGTTTCGTCGAAGATTTTCGACAGATCAACGCCCTTGGCCTTGGCTTTGGCGCGGATGAAGGCAGGGGGCGCGGCCCCTTCCAGATGCAGATGCAGCTCGATCTTGGGCAGGGATTTGAACTCGGTCACAGGAAACTCCGTCCCGGTCCTTGGGCGGGAATGTTCAGATGGGCGGCGATGCTGCCGGCCACATCGGCGAAGGCCACATGGTCAAGGGACCCCGCCCCTGCCCCTGCCACCAGCACCGGCACCCGCTCGCGCGTGTGGTCGCTGCCGGGCCATGTGGGGTCATTGCCGTGATCGGCAGTCAGGATCATCAGGTCCCCTTCGCGCATTACTGCAAGTGCTTGGCCTAGGACGGTGTCGAACCACTCCAAAGCGCGCGCATAGCCCGCCACATCGCGGGGATGGCCATAGAGGCTGTCGAATTCCACGAAATTGCAAAAGGTCAGGGATTGATCCTCTGCCTGATCCATCAGGCGCAGGAAATGCGCGCCGAGCGCCGCGTCATCCTTGCCCTTGTGCAGATGGTCGATGCCATGGCCTGAAAAGATATCGCCGATCTTGCCCACCCCATGCACGACGCCCCCTGCCCCTTGCACCCAATCCAGAAGCGTGGGCGCAGGGGGCTTGATGGCATAATCGCGCCGGTTGCCTGTGCGCGCAAAACCTGTCGCCGCATCGCCCACGAAAGGCCGCGCGATCACGCGCCCCACACGACGGGCATGCAGATAGGGCGCGATATCGGCGCAAAGCTTGTGCAACCGCGCGAGCCCGAAAGCCGTTTCATGCGCCGCGATCTGGAACACCGAATCGGCGGATGTGTAGCAGATGGGCCAGCCTGTGCGCAGATGCTCGGCCCCCAGCCGCTCAATGATGGCGATGCCGCCTGCGTGGCAATTGCCCAAAATGCCCTCGGTCCCCGCCATGGCGCAGACTTGGGCCACAAGGGCGTCGTCAAAGGCCGGGACGGTGTGCGGGAAATAGGTCCAGTCCCATGGCACTGGCACGCCTGCCAATTCCCAATGGCCCGAGGGCGTGTCCTTGCCGCGCGACACTTCTGTCGCCACACCCCAGCGGCCCTTCGGTCGGGCCGTCAAACCGGGCGTGGCGATCCCCGTGGACAGCCGCACGGCGGCACCCAAGCCCAAACTGTCCATGACCGGCACGCGCAACACTGTGCCCCTCGCCGCCTGCGCGTTGATGATATGGCCCAGCGTATTCGCCCCCACATCGCCAAACGCTGCCGCATCGGGCGCCCCCCCGCAGCCCACAGAGTCAAGCACGACCAGAAACGCGCGCGCCATCAGCTTTTCGCCATATGGTCCAAGGTGAAGGCACCGGGCAGCAGGTCGGCCACTGTCACTGTCACCCGCGCGCCGTCCAGATTGGCCATCGTCACTTTCACATCGCGGTCGGCGAATTCCGCGATCTTCTGGCGGCAGCCCCCGCAGCAGGGCACAGGTTCGGGGCTGTCGGCCACCACCACGATTTCCGCGATCCGCGTGCCGCCGCCTGCGATCATCGCGGCAATCGCGCCCGCTTCGGCGCAGGTGCCTTCGGGATAGGCCACGTTTTCGACATTGCAGCCCACAAACACCTGGCCATCGGTCGTGCGCAAGGCCGCGCCCACCTGAAAGCGCGAATAGGGCGCGTAGGCGCGGGCGCGCACCTTGCAGGCATCCTCATAAAGTGTCATCGCAACCCCCGGTCGTTTTCCCCAACTGTGCGCCGGGGCGCGGCGCTTTGCAAGCGTGCGCCTGTGTTTGCGCAAAAGCCCTGCTTGGGGATTGCGCGAAAATGGATTGTTTAATATTAAACAATAAAAATTCGGGGGACATCATGGCCGACTTGCCCAGCGACGACACGCGCCACCCGGCGCTTCTGTATCACGAATTCCCTCGCCCCGGTAAGCTGGAGGTGCGCCCCACCAAGCCGCTCGCGAATGGCTACGACCTGTCGCGCGCCTATTCGCCGGGCGTTGCCGAAGCGTGCATGGAGATCAAGGCCAACCCCGATGAAGCCGTCCGCTACACGACGCGCGGCAATCTGGTCGCAGTCGTGACCAACGGGACCGCCGTTCTGGGTCTGGGCAATATCGGGCCGTTGGCCTCTAAGCCGGTGATGGAGGGCAAGGCGGTCCTGTTCAAGAAATTCGCCAATATCGACTGTTTCGATATCGAATTGAACGAGCCGGACCCCGTGAAACTCGCTGAAATCGTCTGCGCGCTCGAACCCACTTTCGGCGCGATCAATCTGGAAGACATCAAGGCGCCCGATTGCTTCATCGTGGAAAAGCTGTGCCGCGAGCGGATGGGGATTCCGGTTTTCCACGACGATCAGCACGGGACGGCGATTGTCGTGGGGGCTGCGGCGACGAATGCTTTGCGCGTCGTGGGTAAGCGGTTTGAAGATATCAAGATCGTCAGCACAGGCGGAGGCGCTGCGGGCATTGCGTGCCTGAACATGCTGCTGAAACTGGGCGTGAAGCGGGAAAACATCTGGCTGTGTGACATTCACGGGCTGGTTTACGAGGGCCGTGCGCAAGACATGAATCCAGAAAAGGCGGCATACGCGCAGGCCACCGACAAGCGCACGCTGTCGGATGTGATCGACGGCGCGGATCTGTTCCTTGGCTTGTCCGGCCCCGGTGTGCTGACGCCTGACATGGTCGCGCGGATGTCGAAGCGCCCGGTCATCTTCGCTTTGGCAAATCCCACGCCCGAAATCCTGCCCGATGCGGTGCGCTCGGTCGCCCCTGATGCGCTGATTGCCACGGGTCGGTCGGATTTTCCCAATCAGGTGAACAACGTCCTGTGCTTCCCCTTCATCTTCCGCGGCGCGCTGGATGTGGGCGCAACCCAGATCAACGACGCGATGCAAGTGGCCTGTGTCGAAGGCATCGCGGCTTTGGCGCGCGCCACCACGAGCGCCGAAGCGGCTGCGGCCTATAAGGGCGAGCAACTGACTTTTGGCGCGGATTACCTGATCCCCAAACCTTTTGATCCCCGCCTGATGGGCGTTGTGGCGAGTGCCGTGGCCAAAGCGGCAATGGACTCGGGTGTAGCCAAGCGCCCCTTGGCGGACCTCGACGCCTACAAGGCCGCGCTGGACGCGTCGGTGTTCCGCTCGGCCATGATCATGCGGCCAGTTTTCGAAGCCGCGCGCGCGGCGTCGCGCCGGATCGTTTTTGCTGAAGGGGAAGATGAGCGCGTGTTGCGCGCGGCGAGCGCCATGCTCGAAGAAACGACCGAAGTGCCGATCCTGATCGGTCGCCCCGAGGTTATCGAGCGGCGTCTGGAGCGCGCGGGCCTGTCGATCCGTCCGGGGCAGGATTTCCAGCTTGTGAACCCCGAAAACGACCCGCGCTATCGCGATTATTGGCAAAGCTACCATGAAATCATGCAGCGTCGCGGCGTGACCCCGGACCTTGCACGCGCGATCATGCGCACGAATACCACGGCCATCGGCGCGATCATGGTGCATCGCGGCGAAGCCGACAGCCTGATCTGCGGCACGTTCGGCCAGTTCCTGTGGCACTTGAACTATGTCACGCAAATCCTTGGCACGCCTCAGCGTCAGCCTGTGGGCGCGCTGTCCTTGATGATCCAGCAAGAGGGCAACCTGTTCATTGCCGATACGCAGGTGCATCCGAACCCGACGCCCGACCAAGTGGCCGAAGTTTGCGTGGCGGCTGCGCGCCATGTGCGCCGCTTCGGGCTGGTGCCGAAGATTGCGCTGTGTTCGCACAGCCAGTTCGGCAATCTTGACACGCCGTCAGGCCGGACGATGCGCGGTGCGATGGAAATCCTCGACGCGCGGGGGGTGGATTTCGACTATGAAGGCGAGATGACGCTTGACGCAGCCCTGGACCCGGACCTGCGCGCGCGGCTTCTGCCCAATGCGCGCTTTACAGATGTCGCCAATGTTCTGATCTTTGCCAATACCGACGCGGCCAGCGGTGTGCGCAATATTCTGAAAATGCGCGGCGGGGCTTTGGAAGTGGGGCCAATCCTGATGGGGATGGGCAACACGGCGCATATCGTCACCCCCTCTATCACGGCGCGGGGCTTGCTGAATATGGCAGCGCTTGCGGGCACGCCGGTCGCGCAATACGGCTGAGCGGCGGAAAATTTGCAAAACCTCCGCGGAAATGTGGGGGTTTTGCGGTGGCGGGATTGGTTTGCAAACCCGCCACCGACATTCTGCAAATTTTCTGCATCCCGCTCCGCAATGGTTCCGTTAACGGCATTGCGCGGCGGGCCTTGCCTCGTCTATGCCACATACAGCACGACCGAGGAGGGGGATAGATGCGTTACGCCGACCTGCACCGCCAATCGCTGAACGATCCAGAGGGTTTCTGGATGGAGCAAGCGCAAGCCATCGACTGGGTCCAGCCCCCCAGCCGCGCGCTTTGGTCCGAGAACGCGCCCCTGTATGAATGGTTCAAGGATGGCATGTTGAACACGTGCTGGAACGCGCTGGACCGGCATGTGGAAGCCGGGCGTGGCGGGCAAGTGGCGATCATCCACGACAGCCCGATCACGCATACCAAGCGCGAATTGACCTATGCGGAATTGCGCGACCGGGTGGCCAGCCTTGCGGGGGCATTGCGCGCCAAGGGCATTCTGGCAGGCGACCGGGTCATCATCTATATGCCGATGGTGCCCGAAGCTTTGGAGGCGATGCTTGCCTGCGCGCGTCTGGGTGCTGTGCATTCGGTCGTGTTCGGGGGCTTTGCGGCGGCAGAATTGGCCGTGCGGATCGACGACGCGACGCCCAAAGCCATCATTGCGGCAAGCTGCGGGTTGGAACCGGGGCGCGTGATCCATTACAAGCCGCTTCTGGACGCGGCCATCGATATGGCCCGCCACAAGCCCGATTTTTGCGTGGTGTTCCAGCGCGAACAGGAAGTGGCCAAGCTGATAGAGGGGCGCGACCATGACTGGCATGGCTTCCAGCATGGGGTGACACCTGCCGACTGCGTGCCGGTGCGCGGCGATCATCCGGCCTATATTCTTTACACCTCTGGCACGACGGGCCAGCCGAAAGGGGTTGTGCGCCCGACAGGCGGCCATCTGGTCGCACTGAATTGGACGATGAAGAATGTCTATAACGTCAATCCCGGCGAAGTGTTCTGGGCCGCGTCAGATGTGGGTTGGGTCGTGGGGCATAGCTATATCTGCTATGGCCCGCTGATCCACGGCAACACCACGATTGTATTCGAGGGCAAGCCCGTCGGCACCCCCGATGCCGGCACCTTCTGGCGGGTGATTTCCGAGCATAAGGTGCGCAGCTTCTTTACCGCGCCGACCGCCTTCCGCGCTGTGAAGCGCGAGGATCCGGCGGGCGAGTTCGTCGGCAAATACGACCTGTCCTGCCTGCGCACAGTTTACCTTGCAGGTGAACGCGCGGACCCCGACACGATCCAATGGGCCGAGCGGATGCTGAACGTGCCGGTGATCGACCATTGGTGGCAGACTGAAACCGGCTGGGCAATGGCCGCAAACCCGGCAGGCGTGGAAATGCTGCCAGTGAAACTCGGCTCGCCTGCGGTGGCCATGCCCGGCTATGATGTGCAGGTGCTGGACGAAGGCGGCCATCCCGTCGCGCCGGGCACTTTGGGCGCGATTGTCGCCAAACTCCCCCTGCCCCCCGGCACGCTGCCCACGCTCTGGAATGCCGAAGGCCGCTTCGTGAAATCCTATCTCGACCCCTTCCCCGGCTATTATGCCACGGGCGATGCGGGCTATATTGATGCGGATGGCTATATCTACATCATGGCGCGCACCGATGACGTGATCAACGTCGCAGGCCATCGTCTGTCCACAGGCGCGATGGAAGAAGTGCTCGCAGGCCACCCGGATGTGGCCGAATGCGCGGTGATCGGGGTTGCCGATGACCTGAAGGGCCAAGCCCCCCTCGGGTTCCTGTGCCTGAACAAGGGCACAACGCGCGATCATGCGGTCATCGTCAAGGAATGCGTGGCGCGCGTGCGCGACATGATTGGGCCTGTGGCCGCGTTCAAGCTCGCGGTCGTGGTGGACCGCCTGCCCAAGACGCGCTCGGGCAAGATCTTGCGCGGGACGATGGTCAGCATCGCCGATGGCAAACCGTTCAAAATGCCCGCAACAATCGATGATCCAGTGATTCTTGATGAGATCAAGCAGGCCCTGCGCTCTTTGGGATTGGCTCAGGCGTAAATGACAACCGGATGCGGCGTGTTTAGATACCGCGCCGCAACTGCGCCGCCCCTAAAGAAAAACTAAGCTTTGTATTCACGAAATAATCGCGACAGTGCCGAAAATCTGACATTGTCGCGTTGCAGCCTGTTGTCTCGACGTATTCGAAAGGATAGTGCTAACGTATAGGTCGTTGAAAGTAATCGTGTTAAATGCAGACACGGGAATGAGTAGTTCTGTTTTGGACGCCAATCTTTTGAACGAATTGCGCGAAGCGGGTGGGTCCGACTTCGCCTCTGCTCTTTTCGAGCAGATCGGCACAGATTTCGCACGCTTGCACGATGCCTTGCTGACCGAAATCGGCACTCTGTCAGCCGCGCAAGATCACGAGCTGACGCGCGTGCGGCGGCTGTGCCATGAATTGAAAGGGCTCGCCTTGACTGTTGGGGCCACAGCGCTTGTGAATGCTTGCGCCGAGGCTGAAGCCTTGGCACAAGGGTCTTGTCAAAACTTGGTGCTCGCGGCCCTGCCCGGCATTCTTGGACTATGTGATGAAGTGCGTATCGAGTTGCAGCGTTGTATCGCGGGGGTGGCATGAACCTGACAACATCCGTCCAGTCAATTCCGTCATTGTTGCTGGTCGAGGACACACCCTCGCTGCAAATGCTTTACAGCACCGTGCTGCGCAAAGGCGGATATGCACCTCATTGTGCTGCGACAGGGGCAGAGGCGCTGGCGATTTTTGCCGAACACCTGCCGCGCGTCGTTCTTCTGGACTTGATGCTGCCGGATGCTGACGGCATGGCCGTGATGCGCGAAATGCTGGCACTTCAGCCCGAAACGCGCATCATCGTGATTACGGCCAACGGCTCTGTAAACGCAGCCGTTGAAGCCACGCGCGCGGGCGCGCATGATTTTCTGGTGAAGCCTTTGGGCGATATTCGCCTGATCGGGGCGGTGGCCAATGCGTTGGCCGAAACCCAACGCGGGACCGTGCCAGAGGACCGAACGCCCCATCGCCCGTCTGATGCGATTGACCAGTCGGTTTTGGGCCAATCCGACGCAATGCGCCAAGTCTATGCCAAGATCGAAGCCGTGGCAAAATCCATGGCCCCGGTTTTCGTGTTGGGCGAAAGCGGAACGGGCAAGGAAATCTGCGCGCGGGCCATTCATCTTAAATCGACCCGCGCGAAGGGACGTTTTGTGGCGGTCAATTGCGCCTCTCTGCCCGCAGAAGTGCAGGAAGCGGAATTGTTCGGCACCGCCCTGCGCACGGGTGGCAATGCCAGTGTCAGGCCCGGTGCAGTGCTCAAGGCCGATGGCGGCACGTTGTTTGTGGAAAACGTGCATGACCTGACGCCTTCTGTGCAGATGAAACTGCTCTCGGTTCTGCATACGGGGGCGCTGACGCCAACAGGTGGAACAGAACAGGTCAAGGTCGATATGCGCCTGATCTGCGCTGCGACCCGCGACCCGGCAGAGGAAATGCGCGCAGGCCGCCTGCGCGAGGATCTGTATTACCGCCTGTTCGTGATCCCGCTGCACATGCCGCCGCTGCGCGTGCGCGGCGATGATGTGAACACGCTGGCGCGGCATTTCCTGATGCAGATCGCGCAGGAAGAGGGCAAGACCTTCAGCTCGATCTCGTCCGAGGTGGCGCAGATTTTCCGCACAGCGCCTTGGAAGGGCAATATGCGCGAATTGATCAATGTGTTGCGCTTGGCCGTCGTGTTGCACGATGGACCTGTGGTAACGGCTGCAATGCTGCCCGCGGAAATGCGCCTTCCTTCGCGCACAGACAGCACCGGAGCAGGTCTGGGCCACATGAGCGGAAGCGCTGCGGACATGCTCGCAGGTCTGACGATGGCGCAGATTGAAGAGCTGGCGATTGTCAGCGCGATCCGGCGTCACAAAGGGTCAGTCCCGAAAGCCGCACGCGAACTGGACATTGCGCCCTCAACCATCTACCGCAAGCGCGATGTGTGGGAAACGGGCGAAAGCTGATCGCCCTGCGCGGGGGTGTGATGCGCTCTGTCTTGATCACGGGCTGCTCGTCAGGCATTGGCTATAACGCCGCACAAACGCTGGCGAAGCGCGGCTGGCACGTCTTTGCCACCTGCCGCAAGGACGAGGATTGTGCCCGGCTGCAAGCCGAAGGGTTAGACAGTTTCCCGCTCGATTATACGGATACAGACAGCATCCACGCGGCTTTGGCCACAGCTTTTGAGCGCACCGGGGGGACGTTGGACGCCGTGTTCAATAACGGCGCCTATGCCATCCCCGGCGCGGTCGAGGATTTGCCCACCCCTGCCCTGCGCGCTTTGTTTGAAACCAACCTGTTCGGCTGGCACGAATTGACGCGCGCGGTTCTGCCGGTGATGCGCGCCCAGGGTCATGGGCGGATCGTGCAGAATTCGTCGGTCCTTGGGCTTGGCGCGTTGAAATGGCGCGGGGCCTATGTGGCCACGAAATTCGCGCTTGAAGGGCTGACCGATGTGCTGCGGCTGGAAATGGCGGGGACGGGCATTCATCTGGTGCTGATCGAGCCGGGACCGATTACGTCGAAAATCCGCCAGAACTCGATCCCGCATTTCGAGCGCTGGATCGACTGGGAAAATAGCCCGCGCGCAGACCAATACCGCGCGACGCTTCTGGACAGGCTTTATGTCAAGCGCGAAACGGATTTCTGGGAATTGCCCGCCGATGCCGTCACGCGCAAGCTGATCCATGCGCTCGAACACCCTCGGCCCCGCGCGCGTTACTATGTCACGACGCCGACCTATGTCGTGGGCAGCCTTCGCCGCCTGCTACCCACCCGCGCGCTGGACTGGGTTTTGGGGAAAATGTAAACGGGTCTGGCTTTATGGGGAATTTCCCCTAATTTCGCCCCAGAACAACAAGGGAAAGATCATGTTACGCGAAGACCCGCTTTTCTGGATTGCGGCCGTTGCCGCTTTGGCCGTGCTGGTGATCTTGGCCGTTGGCATCGGCGGCTTCGCGCGCGGGGGCGAATTCAATCGCAAGCATGGCAACCGCATGATGCGCTGGCGGATTTATGCGCAATTCGCGGCAGTGGTGCTGATCGTGGCCTTTGCATGGTTCAGGTCCAAAGGAGCATAAAATGGTTGTTTTGAACAAGATTTACACCCGCACAGGCGATGCGGGCGAAACTGCGCTTGGCAATGGCGCGCGCGTGGCCAAACACGCGCAGCGCGTGACGGCCTATGGCACAGTGGACGAATTGAACGCCACGATTGGCATGGCGCGGCTGCACGCGACGGGTGAGATGGCGGCCCAGCTTGCCCGCATCCAGAACGATCTGTTTGATCTGGGTGCAGACCTGTGCCGCCCGGATATGGAGCGCGATCACGAATCCCCCTACCCGCCCCTGCGCATGATCCCTGCGCAAGTGGACCGGCTGGAGGGTGAGATTGATGCGATGAATGCCAACCTGACCCCTTTGCGCAGTTTCATCTTGCCCGGGGGCTCGGCGCTCTCGGCCTATCTGCATCTGTGCCGCACTGTAGCCCGCCGCGCCGAGCGCGAGGCTGTCGCTTTGGCCACAACCGAGGCTGTCAACGAATCAGCAATAAAGTTTCTGAACCGCCTGTCGGATTGGTTCTTTGTTGCGGGACGTGTGGCCAACAATAACGGTGCGGATGATGTGCTCTGGGTGCCGGGGGCCAACCGTTAGCGCCTGACAAACGCCTTTGCCGCGACGTTCCGCCACGGCGCAGGCGCTTTTACCCTATTGCCTCAAAGGCCAAGCCGCTAGAACCTGTGCAGAAATCAGATTTGGAGTGAAACGCCCATGAAGGTCCTCGTGCCCGTGAAGCGCGTCATCGACTATAATGTGAAAGTCCGCGTGAAAGCGGATGGCAGCGGGGTCGATCTGGCGAATGTGAAGATGTCGATGAACCCGTTCGACGAAATCGCAGTGGAAGAAGCGATCCGCCTGAAGGAAAAGGGCGTGGTCAGCGAGATCGTCGCCGTGTCGATTGGCGTGAAGCAAGCACAGGAAACCTTGCGCACGGCCTTGGCGATGGGGGCCGACCGGGCGATCCTGATCGTGGCGGCGGAGGATGTTCACACCGACATCGAGCCTTTGGCCGTGGCCAAGCTGCTGAAAGCCGTGATTGCCGAGGAAGCGCCGGGTCTGGTGATCTGCGGCAAGCAGGCCATCGACAATGACATGAACGCCACAGGCCAGATGCTGGCCGCGCTGACAGGCTGGGCGCAGGCCACGTTTGCGTCCGAAGTGGTGATCGAGGGCGATCACGCCAAGGTCACGCGCGAAGTGGATGGCGGCTTGCAAACGCTGCGCGTCAAGCTGCCTGCGATTGTTTCGGTCGATCTGCGCTTGAACGAGCCGCGCTATGCGTCTTTGCCCAATATCATGAAGGCCAAGAAAAAGCAGCTCGACGAAAAGACACCTGCCGATTACGGCGTGGATGTCAGCCCGCGCCTGAGCGTGGTCAAGACGGCGGAACCCAAGGCCCGCACGGGTGGTGTGAAGGTCGGATCGGTCGATGAACTGGTCAAGAAACTCAAGGACGAGGCAGGGGTAATCTGATGGCGGTTCTTCTTCTTGCAGATGTGGTGAATGGACAACTGGCGACTGACGCCGTGTCGAAAGCGCTTGGCGCAGTCAGCGGATTGGGCGACGTGCATGTGCTGGTCGCGGGCCAAGGGGGCGATGCGGCCGCAGCGGAAGCGGCAACGCTTTCGGGCGTGAGCAAGGTTCTGTTCGCGGCTGACCATGGCTATTGCCACATGCTCGCCGAACCCGTGGCCGATCTGGTCGTGTCCTTGGCCCCCGGCTACAGCCACATTGCCGCCGCGGCGACAAGCGACGCGAAGAACATCCTGCCCCGCGTGGCAGCGCTTCTGGATGTGATGATCATTTCCGAAGTGACCGCGATCGTGGACGAAAGCACATTCGAGCGCCCGATCTATGCGGGCAATGCGATCCAGACAGTCAAATCGTCGGACCCGATCAAGGTCATGACCATCCGCACCTCGACCTTCTCTGCCGCGCCCAAGGGTGGCAGCGCGCCGGTCGAAGCGGTGGCAACGCCTGCGACATCGGGCCTGACAGAATGGGTCGAGGACAAGGTCGCAGCCTCTGACCGTCCCGAACTGACCAGCGCGAAAGTCGTGGTGTCGGGCGGGCGCGGCGTGGGCAGCAGCGATGATTTCAAGATCATCGAAGCCTTGGCCGACAAGTTGGGCGCGGCGATCGGTGCATCGCGCGCGGCAGTCGATTCGGGCTATGCGCCGAATGATTGGCAAGTGGGCCAAACCGGCAAAGTCGTGGCCCCGGACCTGTATATCGCCGTGGGTATTTCTGGTGCGATCCAGCACTTGGCAGGCATGAAGGACAGCAAAGTCATCGTCGCCATCAACAAGGACGAGGAAGCGCCGATCTTCCAAGTGGCCGATTACGGGTTGGTGGGCGATTTGTTCACACTGGTCCCGGATCTGACGGCCAAGCTTTAACTCTGGCAGACACATCCCCCCGATAAAGCGGCCCCATTGGGCCGCTTTTTCATTTTGAATTCACGCCATGTTTCTGCCCCGAATTGGCCGCTTTCTTGCAAGAAAAACACTTCAGATAATTTTTCGGCGGATGTCACCATGATCAAACGATTCTTTAGCGAAGAAGACGGGGCTGTCACAGTCGATTGGACTGTGCTGACCGCAGCGATTGTCGGGCTTGGCCTGACCTCGGCCGCCGCCGTGCGGACCGGAACCGGGTCTTTAGCCGATAACGTGCGTGCCGCCCTGACGGGCGCAACAATCGACACTTGGGCCATGGTCTCGCCCATCGTCAGCCAGAACTTCGCCAACGGGGATTTCTCGGGCTGGTCCACGGCGCGCGCCCAAGTGTTCGGCGCATGGGGAAATATGCTCGGTCCGTTCGGCAACGAAACTCAAAACAATCCGCTGACCTATAGTGTCAACTTGCCCGCAGGAATGAGCGATGCGCTGGTCACCTTTGACCTGATCATCGCGGATAGCTGGGACGGCGTGGCGGGGCCATCGAACCCGTGGACAAGCGCCTTGGGCGATTCGATGCGCTTGATGGTCGATGGGCAAATCATCTCGACCGAGCATTTCGTGTTCCGCGAAAATCACCCCGGCTATGTCAACGGCATGTGGCAGGAACGCACAGCGACCGCCACAGTCGGCGGGTCCACCTTCAACCTGACCATGACGCCCAAGGATCAGCCCACAACGAATGTGGGCGGCGCTGGTTGGGTCGATCAACGCTGGAGCGTGCGGCTGGAAGCGGTGGATGCGCCGCAGAATTTCCAGCTTGGCTTTTCGGCGACGTCGAACCAGAGCACGATCCAGAACGCCAACACGACGGTCCATGACGAATCCTTTGGCATCCAGAATTTCAACATCAAGGCGCGCTGACGCAAGAACACCCTCAACACTTGCGGAGAACCCAAGCCATGTTGACCCAATTTCTGGTCGATGAAACAGGCGCTGTCAGCGTGGACTGGGTCACGTTGACAGCGGCACTGGTGGGGATCAGCCGGCGAGGGTGCGCAGCGACACAAGTGCCTTGGGCGATAATGTAAATGCCAGTCTGTCGGGCGCGCAGGTCAATCCCCTGCGCTGGTTGATATCGCGCGATGTCGTGCGGCAGAATTTTGCGGATGGGAATTTCGCGGGCTGGTCGCAAACTCGGACAACGTCTTTCGGCGTATGGGGCACAGCACTTGACCCTTTCGGCAACGACACGCGCACCAATCCCCTGACAGTCGGGATTGCGCTGAGTGCAGGTTCGAGCAATGCCATGATCGAATTCGATCTGAACGTGGCCGATAGCTGGGACGGGGCCGCGGGACCGAACAATCCGTGGACCCGGCCCGAAGGCCACGTGATCCGCGTCCAGATAAATGGCCAGACTCTCGACAAAGCCATTTGTTCAACGCCAGAACCATGTGGGCTTCCGTCCCGGCATGTTGAACGAACGGGCAACAAGCGTCGAGATTGACGGGGCCACCTATAATCTGCGTCTGACCCCAACGAATTTGCCCATCGCGAATATGGGAGGCAGTTTTGGTGCTGACCAGCGCTGGCGGGTGCAACTTGAAGCGGTCAATGCACCGCAGAATTTCCAGCTTGGCTATTCTGCGATCACATCGCAGGGAACGAGCAAGGAATCCTTCGGGATCACCAACTTCTCGGTGCGCGAGAACTGACAGCGCGCCCTTGACGGCGCGGGGCTGCACAGGCATTGCAGCGCCATGCTGCGCATTCAGGATCTAAGCTTCAATATCGACGGCCGTCCCCTGTTCGAAGGGGCCTCTGCCACTATTCCCACGGGCCACAAGGTCGGGCTTGTGGGGCGCAATGGGGCGGGCAAGACCACGCTCTTTCGGCTGATCCGGGGCGAATTGTCGCTTGAAGGCGGCAAGATCGAATTGCCTGCCCGCGCGCGCATTGGTGGTGTGGCGCAGGAAGTGCCCTCGTCCAGCACCTCGCTTCTGGACACAGTGCTGCAAGCTGATACCGAGCGCGCCTTGCTGATGGCGGAGGCCGAGACGGCCACTGATCCCGCCCGCATTGCCGCGATCCAGACACGGCTGGCCGATATTGACGCCTGGTCGGCGGAGGGGCGCGCGAGCGCGATCCTGAAGGGCCTTGGCTTTGACCATGACACGCAACAGCGGCCTTGTTCGGATTTCTCGGGCGGCTGGCGCATGCGCGTGGCCCTTGCGGGCGTGCTGTTCGCCCAGCCCGATCTGTTGCTGCTCGACGAACCGACAAACTATCTGGACCTTGAAGGCGCGCTATGGCTGGAAAGCTATCTTGCCAAATACCCCGCCACGATCCTGATCATCAGCCATGACCGGGGGCTTTTGAACCGCGCAGTGGGCCATATCCTGCATCTGGAGGATCGCAAGCTGACGCTCTACACGGGCGGCTATGACAGTTTCGCCCGCGCCCGCGCCGAGCAACGCGCCATTCTGGCCGCCGAAGCGACGAAGGTCGCCGCCCGCCGTGCGCATATGCAGAAATTCGTGGACCGCTTCCGCGCGCAGGCCACGAAAGCGCGGCAAGCGCAGTCGCGGCTGAAAATGCTGGAAAAGCTGACGCCCATCACACCCCCTGCGGAAGCGGCCAAACACGTCTTTACCTTCCCCGCACCCGAGGAACTCTCGCCCCCCATCCTGCGGCTGGACGGCGTGGCTGTGGGCTATGACGGCCCGCCTGTGCTGCGGGGCTTGGACTTGCGGATCGACCAGGATGACCGCATCGCGCTTCTGGGGCGCAATGGCGAGGGTAAATCGACGCTCTCGAAACTGCTCGCAGGCAAGCTGGCAGGGTCCGGCCAAGTCACGCGCGCAACCAAGCTGCGCGTGGGCTATTTCGCCCAGCATCAGGTCGATGAGCTGGAACTGGACGAAACACCCCTGCAACATCTGATCCGCGCGCGCCCCGGTGAAAACCCGGTCAAGCTGCGCGCGAAGCTGGCAGGGTTCGGGCTGATGGCGGAACAGGCCGAAACCATCGTGCGCCGCTTGTCGGGCGGCCAGAAAGCGCGGCTGTCGCTGCTTCTGGCCACGCTTGACGCGCCGCATATGCTGATCCTCGATGAGCCCACCAACCACCTTGACATCGAAAGCCGCGAGGCTTTGGTCGAAGCGCTGACGGAATATACCGGCGCCGTGATCCTGGTCAGCCACGATATGCACTTGCTCTCGCTCGTGGCGGACCGGCTGTGGCTGGTTTCGGGCGGCAAGGTGCAACCCTTCGACGGCGATCTTGACGCCTATCGCAATTTCCTTCTGTCCAGCGACGACAAGCCCAGCACTCCCAAAGCGCCTGCCCCAAAACGCCCCAAGCCCAGCCGCGACGACATAGCCGCTCTGCGCAGCGAGGTGAAGAAATCTGAAGCGCGAATCGAGAAGCTGGAAGAGATGCGCAGCAAGCTTGCGACGAAACTCGCCGATCCCGAACTCTATGAACCCGAACGCGCAGGCGATCTGTCGGTATGGAACCGCAAATATGCCGAAGTGATGGAGGCACTGGACCGCGCCGAAGCCCTGTGGGTCGCAGCCCAAGAAGCACTGGATGCCGCGCTTGCGCCTGTGGAGTGAAGTTAGAGCGTGATGAGGAAAAGTGGAATCCGGTTTTCCTCAAGAATCACGCGACCAGCAAAAAGGCAGATCAGGATGATGTTTCTAGCAAACATCATCCTGATCTAGGGCGTTGATTGTCACTATGGCCACGCCTCAGGAAGATGCCACCTGATCTAATGCGGTCGCAATCGGGCGGTTACGATGACATAGGGTTTCAGTCTGTGCTGAGCCCGTCCTGGTCCAGCAAATGGCGGGCGCGGGCATCCTCGATTTCGATCACCCAAAGGTCGGGATCAAAGCGGCGTTGGCGCGTTATGGTGGCGTCCACATCTGGCTCCGGCCCTTCGGTCAGGAGTTCCCAGACGCGCGTCTCGCCTTGGGTCACACGCTGATAGGCGCGCGCGGTCCCGTCCATGAGCGCGAGTTTCACAAGCACTGCGCCTGCTGTCGGATCACCGCGCGCGGTGACATAGGCCGGGATCGCTTGCAGCGTCAACCGCCGCAGATAGGCTGCGACCCAGATATCGGTCGCAAGCCGCGCGCTCATGCATTCCCGTCGCGAAAATCGAGGCCCATTTCGGAATAGCGTTCGGCCTCTTCCAGCCAGTTTTCGCGCACTTTGACTTGCAGGAACAGATGCACGGGGCGTTCAAGGAACGCCGAGATTTCGGCGCGCGCCGCAGTCGAGATGCTTTTGATCGTCTCGCCCTTGTTGCCCAAGATGATCCCCTTGTGGCCATCGCGGGCGACATAGATCATCTGGTCGATGCGCACGGACCCATCCTCGCGCTCGGTCCACATTTCGGTTTCGACTGTCAGTTGGTAGGGCAGTTCTTCGTGCAGCCGCAGCGTCAGTTTCTCGCGCGTCATTTCAGCCGCGATCATGCGCAGCGGCAGGTCGGCGATCTGGTCGTCGGGGTAAAGCCACGGGCCTTCGGGCAAGCTGTCCGCAAGCCAGCGGCGCAGGTCATCCACGCCATGCCCCCGCTCGGCGGAAATCATGAAAGTGCGCGTGAAGGGGTAGGCCTCGTTCAGTTCGGCGGAAAGGGCGAGCAACGCTTCGGCCTTCACTCGGTCGATCTTGTTAATGGCAAGGGCTACGATCTGTTTGCGCGTGATGCGTTCCGTGAGCGTGTCGAGGATCGCTTTGGTGCCGTCGGTCAGCCCGCGATGGGCTTCCACCAGCAGCACGACGATATCGGCATCCGCAGCCCCGCCCCAGGCGGCGGCCACCATGGCGCGGTCAAGCCTCCGGCGGGGGCGGAACAGGCCGGGCGTGTCCACGAACACGATCTGCGCGTCCCCTTCCATGGCCACGCCCCTAATGCGGGTGCGGGTGGTCTGAACTTTATGGGTGACGATGCTGATTTTCGCCCCCACCATGCGGTTGGTGAGCGTGGATTTGCCGGCATTGGGTTCACCGATCAGGGCCACGAAGCCCGCGCGTGTGGTCATGGATGTGTTCCTGTTCGTTGGGCGCGCACTTGTCGTTCGCGCCAGAGTGTATAGAGGCCAGAGCCCACGATCAACGTGGCCCCTGCCAAGGTCAGCAGATCGGGGCGCTCGCCAAACACCAGAACAGCGATGGCAAGGGCCGCGACCAGCCGGATATAGCGGAAGGGGGCCACGGCAGACACATCGCCTGTGCGCATGGCGAAGGTGAGCGCTGTGTAGGCCAGCACGCCTGCAAGCGCCGTCAGGGCCATGGCGCCCAAACCTGCGGTGATGGGAAACGAGAACGGCTTTGGGTCAAAGGCGAGCAAGATTAGCCCTGCAAGGGTGACGACCCCAAAGCCCAGCACGCCTAGTTGGGCGGCGTGAACCGCAGGCGGGCTTGCGCGGGTGGCAAGGTCGCGGCCCGCAAAGCCCAGCATGCCCAGCACGGCCAAGATTGCCGCCGGGCTGAACTGCTCTGGCACGGGCCGCAGCACCATCAGCACGCCGACAAGCCCCACGCCCATCGCGATCCAGCGCCGGGCCTGCACACGTTCCTTCAGGATCAGCGCTGCGCCAAGGGTCACGACCAGGGGCGCGGCTTGCAGGATCGTCGTCGTCACAGTCAGCGTGTTGTAAGCGAGCGAGAGGGCAAAAAAGAGCCGCCCGAAGAATTCCAACCCCGTGCGGATCAGCAGGCGCGGTTGCAGATAGGCCGGATGCCACAGCCCCACGCCTTGCACGCGGGTATAAAGGGCCGAGAGCGCCATCGCCATCAGCCCGAACAGGACCATCGCGCTGCCCGCTGTCAGGCCATAGGTTTGCAGAGCGAATTTGATCAGCGCATCTTCAATGGCGAAGGCCAGCATGGCCAACATCATCCAGAGCGCGCCGCGCAGATTGTCGGTCATGGGGCGGGGTCGAGTTGGGAAAGCAGCGCTTTCGCGGCCAATTGCTCGGCGGCGCGTTTGCTGCCTGCCGTGGCCTTCGCTACAGCCCCAGAGGAAAGCCGCACTTCGATTGTGAACACAGGCGCATGGGGCGGGCCGTCGCGGCTGACTTCGACGTAATCGGGCGCAGCCATGCCGCGCGCTTGGGCCCATTCCTGCAAACTGGTTTTCGCGTCGCGCGCGTCAGAGCGCACCGATGCAATGCGCGGCCCCCACAGACGGTGGACAACAGCGCGCGCGGCGTCAAAGCCTGCATCCAGATAGATAGCGGCGATCACGGCTTCCAAGGCATCGGCCAGAATGGCATCCTTGCGGCGTCCGCCTGACAACATCTCGGACCGCCCGAGTTTCAGGACTGCGCCCAAATCCACGGCTTGCGCGACCTCGGCCAGAGTTTCCTTGCGCACCAGCGCGTTGAAGCGCGGCGCAAGCTGGCCTTCGCTGGCTTTGGGGTCGGCGGCCAAAAGCGCCTCGGACATCGCAAGGCCCAGGACGCGGTCGCCCAGAAATTCCAGCCGCTGGTTGTCCGCCCGCTGGGTCGCCGCGAAAGAGGGATGCGTCAGCGCCTCGCGCAGCAGATCGGGTCGGGCAAACTCATGCCCGATCCGGGCCGAAAAGGCGGCCAAATCGGCTGAGAGCTTCACTGCAACCTCTGGAAGAAGCGATCAGACCGCCATGTCCAGACGAAGAACAGCGACCGCCCCGCACTGGAAAACACCACATGCCGCGCGCGTCCGATCAGGTGATCGAAGGGGACAAACCCCACCCCCCCCACCGATTGCGGAATCCGGCTGTCGAGGGAATTGTCGCGGTTATCGCCCATGAAGAAGAAATGCCCCGCAGGCACCGTGAAAACCGGCGTATTGTCGGCGGCGGAATTCTGGATGTTCAGCACCGGATAGCTCACGCCATTGGGCAGCGTTTCAATCGCGCGGTCCTTCAGGCAGGTGCCCCCCTCGCCCACCGGCGCATTGGCGCAGCGCGGGAATTGTCCGGCCGAGCCTTGGCGCTCGAACACTTCGGCAAAGGGTTCGGTGGGCACTTGCGGCACTTCCACATCGTTCAGGAACAGCACCCCATCGCGCACTTGCACGCGGTCGCCCGGCAGACCGATCAGGCGCTTGATGTAATCCGCGCCCGTGCCGGGATGGCGGAACACGACGATATCGCCGCGTTCCGGGTCAGATGCGAAGATGCGGCCTTCAAACGGGCACAGGCCCAAGGGGCAGGAGAAGCGCGAATAGCCATAGGCCATCTTGTTCACGAACAGGAAATCCCCGATCAGCAGGTTTTCCTTCATCGAGCCTGACGGGATCCAGAAGGGCTGAAAGAACAGCGTGCGGAAAATGCCGGCGATGGCCAGTGCATACAGGATCGTCTTGATATTGTCCCAAAGACTATCTTTCTTCGCGTCAATCGCTGCCATTTGTCCTGTCCGCCCGATGGGGATTTCGCGCGCTTCATGGGCGCGGGCGCGCGGCGTGTCAAGCGCCCTGCCCTGTGCCGCACTGGAACGTGACGCAAGAATAGGGGTTTTCAAGTCTGCCTGTGGGGCGTATAGCTGCCCGCATGTCACATCTGCCTCCTTTGTCCCTGTTGTGCGCTGGCCTGCTGCTTCTTAGCAGCCTCTGAGCGTGTCCGCAGGGCGCGCCGCTCAGAGGTTGCTCGCGCCCAGACCCAAGGCCCCTCAGCAGACAGGATTTTCCCATGACCGATGCAGCCGCCAAACAGGACCGCGTCCTGATATTTGACACCACTTTGCGCGATGGCGAACAAAGCCCCGGTGCGACCATGTCGCACACGGAAAAGCTCGAAATCGCAGCCCAGCTTGACGAAATGGGCGTCGATATCATCGAAGCCGGTTTCCCGATTGCCAGTGACGGCGATTTTGTGGCAGTGTCCGAGATTGCGAAGATTGCGAAGAACTCGGTCATTTGTGGACTGGCGCGGGCGAATTTCACCGATATCGACCGCTGCTGGGACGCTGTGCGCCATGCGCCGCGCCCTCGGATTCACACCTTCATCGGCACCTCGCCCTTGCACCGCGACATCACCGCACTGACGCAAGATCAGATGGTCGAGAAGATCGCAGCCACCGTCGCCCATGCGCGCAACCTGTCCCCCGATGTGCAATGGTCGCCCATGGATGCGACCCGCACCGAGCGCGATTATCTGTGCCGGGTCGTGGAAACAGCGATCAAGGCGGGGGCCACGACGATCAACATTCCCGACACGGTGGGCTATACCTATCCGCGTGAATCCGCCGACCTGATCGCGATGCTGCTGGAACGTGTGCCGGGGGCGGATCAGGTGATCTTCGCCACGCATTGCCACAACGATCTAGGGATGGCCACGGCCAACGCGCTGGCCGCTGTGGAAGCAGGCGCGCGCCAGATTGAGTGCACGATCAATGGGCTTGGGGAACGCGCAGGCAACACCGCACTGGAAGAAGTCGTGATGGCGCTTCGCGTGCGCAACGACATCCTGCCCTACCGCACAGGCATTGATACGACCAAGATCATGGGCATTTCGCGCATGGTTGCGGCCGTGTCGGGCTTTCCGGTCCAGTATAACAAGGCTGTGGTGGGCAAGAACGCGTTTGCGCATGAAAGCGGCATCCATCAGGACGGGATGCTGAAGAACAAGGAAACCTTTGAAATCATGCGCCCCGAAGATATCGGGCTTGCCGCCACCAATCTGGTGATGGGCAAGCATTCGGGGCGCGCGGCGTTGCGCGCAAAGCTGTCGGAACTGGGCTACGAGTTGGGGGACAACCAGCTCAAGGATGTGTTCGTGCGCTTCAAGGCGCTCGCGGATCGCAAGAAGGAGGTCTATGACGACGACCTGATCGCGCTGATGAATGAAGCGAGCCTTGTCGATAGTGACGCGCATCTGCAAATCCGCCGCCTGCGGGTGATCTGCGGCACGGAGGGGCCGCAGGAAGCGGAATTGACCATGGCTGTGGGCGGGGTCGAGAAGTTTGTCGATGCGACCGGCGACGGGCCTGTGGATGCCACGTTCAACGCAGTCAAGATGCTCTATCCGCATGGTGCGAAGCTGGAACTCTATCAGGTCAGCGCCGTGACCAAAGGCACCGACGCACAGGCCACTGTCAGCGTGCGGCTGCGGCTGGATGGGGTGGTTTATACGGGCCAATCATCGGACACCGATACAGTGGTTGCGAGTGCGAAGGCCTATGTCAATGCGCTCAACCGCCTGATCCAGCACCGCCACCGGGGCAGCCTGTCGGCTTTGATGACAAGCGCCGGGCAATAATGGCTGCGCGCGTCTTGCAGGCGCGCGCAAAAGCCCTTAGACGGGGCGAAGCGGGCGATTAGCTCAGTTGGTAGAGCGCTTCGTTTACACCGAAGATGTCGGCGGTTCGAGTCCGTCATCGCCCACCACCCGCGCGATCTTGCCGCAACGTCATGCCACACTCGGCCTGAAATCGGGCGGATTGCCCGGAACAATCGTTTACAGACCCCGTTTTTGTCGGCATCTTTCCGCTCAATCGCGCGACGCAATAAGCGCGCCTATTTGGGGGAAAGGCATGAAACGACTTGCATCGACAGCCGCGCTAAGCATGGCGCTGGCGCTGGGGTATACAGCCGCATCGGCCAATGAACTGCGCTTTGACCGGCTGCACATCATCGGCGACAGCCTGAGCGATGGCGGCGCCTATAGCCAGGCCGTGCAGGCAGGCAGCGGGGGGCTGTTGCCGAACATCAATTACAAGTGGCTGACCAATGCGCCCGATGGGTCGTCGCTCACCTATGGCGAGGTCTTGGCGCGCAATCTGGGCCTGACCTTGCGCCCCAATATCCTCAATGGCGTGCCTGCGGCGGGTCTGGCCGATATTGTCGTGGGCGGCACCAATTATGCCGAGGGCGGCTCGCGGGTATCGCAGCAACCGGGGATCGGGAATAATCCGGTTCTGGGCATTACCACGATCCCGCTGACCACGCAGGTAGACCGCCTGCTTGCGGCCAATCCACGGCTGAACGCGAATGATCTGGTGATCCTGTGGGGCGGCGCGAATGATGTGTTTGCCCAATCGGGCGCGGTGGGTGGCGGCTTCATCACTCCTGCCATGGCGGCGGCCAATATGGCGCAGGCGGCCACCGACCTGATCGCGCAAGTGGGCCGCGTGCGCGCGGCGGGCGGCGAGACGATCATCGTCGTGACTGTGCCCGACATTGGCACGACGCCCTTCGGTATCAGCCAAGGGCCTGCGGGGTCCGCGCTTTTGACAGGGCTGTCCAACGCCTTCAACGCGCAATTGTCAGCCAGCCTGAACGGGGCGGCTGTGATTGTGGACGCTGGCAAATTGCTCGGCGCGATTCAGGCCGATCCGGCCAAATATGGCTTCACCGCCCCCAATGCCGCCACGATCCCTGCCTGTGGCGCGGCGCAGTCGCTCAGCTGCGTGATCGGGCTGAATGCCTCGGTTGATAGCGAGCAGCGCGTCTTTGCCGATGGCGTCCACCCCACCACGCGCGCGCATGCCGTCTTTGGCCAAGCGGCCTTCGCAGGTCTGCAGGCCGCGACCCAGACAGGGGCAATTGCGGTTGCCACGATGACAGCCCTCCGGCAGCAAAACCTGTCCATCGAGAACCGCATGAACCCCACAGCGCTTCTGACTGAGGGCGAAGATGGGCGGACCACGCGGCGCGAGGTCGGCCATGTCGATGTCTATGCCACGCTCGAAGCCGGCAGCTACAAAAGCCGCGCCCAGCAGGTCACACCGGGCCTGAGCGGGTCCACGCAAGTGGCGAAATTCGGCTTTGACGTGGCTGTGGCCCCCAATGCGAGCCTCGGGGCAGGCCTCAGCTTTGACCGGGGCAAGGTCACGTTCGACGGTAATCGCGGCGGGTTTGATCAGCGCCTGCTTGTGGGTGCCCTGTTCGGCCAGATTGCCATCAACCCGACCTTCTATGTGAACGCAGCCTTGGGCGGTGGCACGATCGACGTGCGCGACATCACCCGCTCTTTCGCCATGGGCACCGCGACAGAAACCTACCGCGCGCAGACCAAAGGCAGCTACCGCTTCGCCCGCATCGGTGGCGGCGCGATCCTGCCCATGGCGCAAGGCGTTGTGCTGAACCCGTTCGCGCATTACACGCACGAGCGCGTGTCGATCAACGGCTTCACGGAATCGGCGGGGGCGGCAAGCTTGTCTTTCGGCCAATCGACCTACACAGCGCGGCGCGTGACTTTGGGTCTTTCGGCAAACCTTGCCCCAGTGTCGATGCCTGAATGGAAATTCAATTTCCGTGGCTCGATCGAGCATGATCTGAACAAAAGCCCGCTCTTTGTCTCGCTCGGACCCACGGCTGCAACTTTGGGCGCAGTGTCGGCGCCGCGCCCGGACCGGACATGGGGCTATGTGTCAGCGACGGCTGTGCGCGAATTGGGGGGCGGTGCGTCGCTGAATTTCGGCCTGTCAGCGTCCGTGGGCCAGAGCGGGACCAAAGGCTATGTGGGGGCCATCGGGTTCAAGACGCGGTTCTGACCTTGCAGCGCAGGGCGGCGGTCTGTTACCGCCGCCGCCCCACCCTGCGGCTGACACTCCGCTTGCCCCCAGCCTTGCGCGCCACAGGCAGAGCGTCGCCCTCGACTTCAATAAGTTCCAGCGCGATTCCGCCTGTGATTGGCTCCACCTCGGCCAGTTTCACCCGCACGCGGTTGCCCAAAGCCAACCGCCGCCCGCTGCGCGTGCCTTCAAGCACTTGCGCGCGCGGGTCAAAGCGGAAGAATTCGTCGCCCAAGGACCGGATCGGCACCAGCCCATCCGCGCCGCTTTCATCGAGCTTCACGAACAGCCCGAATTTCGTGACCCCCGAAATCCGCCCGCCAAATTCCGCCCCCACGCGGTCCGACAGCCACGCGGCCAGATAGCGGTCCGTCGTTTCGCGCTCGGCCATCATCGACTTGCGCTCGGCATCCGAGATCAGCTTGCCGGTGTCGTCCAGATGCTCGACATCCCAAGGCGTCAGCCCATCCTCGCCCCAACCATGCGCGGCGATCAGCGCGCGGTGCACGATCAGATCGGCATAGCGCCGGATCGGGCTGGTGAAATGCGCATATTCCCGCAGCGCCAGCCCAAAATGCCCGAAATTGCGCGGCGCGTAATAGGCCTGCGTCATGGACCGAAGCGTGGCCATGTTGATCATCTCGTCAAACTCTGTGCCCTCGGCATCGGCCAGAAGCTTGTTGAGCGTGCGCGTTTGCAGCACCTGCCCCTTGGCCAGCACCAGCCCGGCTTCGCGCGCAAGATCACGCAGAGCGTCCAGTTTTTCAGGCGTGGGTTCTTCATGCACGCGGTAGAGCAGCGGGCGGCCTTTTTCGCGCAGCGTTTCGGCTGCGGCCACATTGGCCAGGATCATGAATTCCTCAACCAGCTTATGCGCGGTCAGCCGTTCCTTGAATGCGACGGATTGCACGCGGCCATCGTCTGAAAGCACGATCTTACGCTCGGGCAGGTCGATATCAAGCGGCGCACGGCGCGCGCGGGCGCGGTCGAGGGCGTCATGGGCCGCGAACAGCGCTTTGAGAGTATCCTCGAGCGGCGCGGTCGCGTCATCCAACTGCCCGTCGGCTGCGGCCTGCGCCTGCTCATAGGTCAGCGACGCCACAGACCGCATCAAGCCCCGGCAAAAGCTGTGCGACCGCTTCACACCGTCGGCATCAATCACCATCCGCACAGCCAGACAGGGCCGGTCCACGCCTTCATGCAAAGAACACAGATCGCCCGACAGGATATCGGGCAGCATCGGCACCACACGGTCGGGGAAATAGGTGGAATTGCCACGGCGGCGGGCTTCGCGGTCAAGCTCGGATCCGGGCCGGACATAGGCCGCCACATCGGCAATCGCCACCCACAGGATGAAGCCACCATCGGGCGCGGCCTCGGCCGTGATCGCGTCGTCATGATCGCGCGCATCCCACGGGTCGATGGTCAGAAGCGGCAGGGCGCGCAGGTCCATGCGCGCCCCCATTTCCATAGGCTGCGCGCTATCAGCTTCCGCCATAGCCCCATCGGGAAAAGTGTCGCGAATGCCGTGCTGGTGAATGGCAATCAGTGACACAGCTTTGGGCGCAGTCGGATCGCCCAGACGTGTGATCACCCGCGCTTGCGGTGGGCCAAAGCGCGTGCGGCTGGTGAGTGTCGCTTCCACCAATTCGCCATCCTGCGCATCGCCCGTATCGCCTGCGCGCACGCGCCAGTCGCGGTCCGCGCCCTTGTCGATGGGCACAATCCGCCCCCCGTCTGACCCTTTGCGGAATACCCCCAGAATGCGCTCGGCCGCATTGGTGCCGATCTTGCGGATGGGGCGGGCTTGGTAGTCGTAATCGGGGCCGCGCACTGCATCGAGCTTGGCGAGCACGCGGTCCCCCTGCCCCAACGCAGGACCATCCGCGCGCGTGACCAGCAGAATGCGCGGGGACGTGCCGTCGCCGCGCCATTCCAAAGGGCGGGCGAACAGATCGCCCTGCGCATCAGGCGCGAGCACCTCGATCACGGTCACGGGCGGCAACTTGGCATCCGCACGCGGCTTGCGGCGGGTATAGGCGCCCTCGGCTTCCAGCTCGCGCAGCATGGCCTTCAGGTCGATCTTGGCCGCGCCTGACAGGCCAAAGGCGCGGGCAATGTCGCGCTTGGTGGCTTTGGGATTGTCGGCAAGGAAATCGCCCACCTGTTCCAAAGCGGGCACGGGCGTCATTGCCCCCCCCCGGCCCCCCGCCGCCCATGGCAAAAGCGCAGCTTTTGCCGAGGGTGGGTGGGCGGGCGATGCGGGCGGCAGGGACAGGTCAACATGACCCACGCCCTAGCATGGCCTGATCGCCACGTCACGCGCCGTTTAACCCATGCACCATGTCGCGGTGCAGTATCCCTGCATCCAGATATTCCGGCCCTTCGGCCACAAATCCCAGCTTTTCATAAAACCCGATCGCATGAGTTTGCGACCCGAGTTTCGCGCGCCTCACACCGGGCAAGCCCCGAGCCACATCCAAAGCCGCCGCAATCAGTGCCACGCCCACGCCAAGCCCGCGCTGATCGGCCAGCACACAGACGCGCCCGATCTTGACCGTGTCCCCATTCACCAAGAGCCGCGCAGCCCCGACAGCCCGCCCCTTGCGGCGCGCGAGCAGATGCAACGCCTCCGCGTCGCGGCCATCCACTTCCAAATCCTCCGGGACGCCCTGTTCCTCGATGAACACCACGCGCCGCAGCGCATGGCAGGTGGCCAGATCATCCGTCAGACCCACCTTTAGATCAGGGGTCGCGTGATCCCTGCGGAAAACCGGTTCCCACTTTTCCGCATCACGCTTCTGCGTCACGCGAAATACTCCCGCAGCACGCGCCCATAAACGGCCTTCAGCTTATGAATATCCGCCACATCCGCATATTCATCGACCTGATGGAGCGATGTGCCCACCAGCCCGAATTCCACCACGGGGCAATGGCGGGTGATGAAACGCGCATCTGACGTGCCGCCTGTGGTGGACAAGCTTGGGACCACCCCGCATTCGGCTTCAACCGCACGCGCGACCAGATCGGACAGCGGCCCCGGTTCGGTCAGAAACGACTCGCCTGACACGGAAATGTCGAGTGCCAGCGTAACCCCTGTCCCCGCGCTGCACGCCTCTGCCTCAGCGCGCAACCAATCGGCCACGGACGTGCCTGAATGCAGGTCATTGAACCGCACATTCAACACCGCCCGACCTTGTGCGGGGATCACGTTCGACGCCGGATTGCCCACATCAATGCTGGTGATGGCCAGCGTCGAGGCATCGAAATGCGCGCTGCCTTGATCCAAGGGCGTGCTGGCCACCGTGTTCAGAAACGCCACCAGCACCGGCAGCGGATTGGCCGCGCGGTGCGGATAGGCCGCGTGGCCCTGCTTGCCTATGGCGGTCACACGCGCCGTCAGCGACCCGCGCCGCCCGATTTTCATCATCTCGCCCATCACATTCGGGCAAGTGGGCTCGCCCACGATGCAGACCGACATCCGCTCGGCTTCCCGGTCCATCCAATCGAGCAAAGCCACAGTGCCATCGAGCGCCGGCCCTTCCTCATCCCCCGTGATGGTCAGGATCACAGCCCCATCAGGGGGCGTTGCGCGCACAAAATCCACCGCCGCCGCGACAAAGGCCGCAACGCCGGATTTCATGTCGCAGGCCCCGCGCCCATAGATGCGCCCGCCCTTGATCACCCCGCCGAAGGGCGGCTCTGTCCAGTCCGCCGGATTGCCCAAAGGCACCACATCCGTATGGCCATTGAAGCCGAATGTCCGCGCGTGGCCCTTCGCGCCCCAGCGCGCGAACAGGTTCGCGGTCTCGCCCCGGTCCACGCGGCTGCAGTCAAAGCCTGCATCGCGCAGCACCCCCTCCAACAGCACCAGCGCGCCGCCCTCGACGGGTGTCACCGACGGGCAGCGGATCAAATCCGCTGTTAGCGCGACCGGGCAGAGCGCGTCAGTCATTTTCAACATCCTCATCCGTAAAATAGGTCTTTTGCGCGACAATGACCGAGTTTTCTGCCAAAGCCCGCGCCATCAAATCGCGCTCTTCCTGCAGCACCTCGTCCCCGGCGTTCAACCGCTCCTCGAGTGTGCCGTAGCTTGTGACCTCCAAGGGGTTCAGATCGGCCTGCTTCAGCACTGCAACCGTTTCGCGCACGGCTTCTTCTTCGTCCACGCCTGTGGCATAGATCAACAGCCCCGCACCTGTGGCCCCTTTGGGCAGCTTGTCGCCCTTTTGCCGCCCGAGTTCCACCAGCAGCGTGAATACCTGTTGCGGGCGTTTGGTTTCCGTCATCAAAGCCTCCGTCATCTTGCCCACAGGTGTCAGGAAAGCGCGCGCAGGACAAGCCCCGCCATGCGCGCCCCCCATTCCATGTAAAGCTTGACCGAGGGGTGCAACCCGTCCCGCGCCAACCAATCCGGGTCGGGGGACAGGTCAAACGGCCCCTGCACTGCCCCAGTTGCGCGACACACAGCTTGCAGCACTGCATCCAGCCGCGCGGCCCGCCTGCCCAAATGCCCCCGCAAGGGCTGCGGGAAGGTTGTAAATTCCCCCAGCGGCGGCACGCCGCTTGCCAGTACCAGCCGCGCGCCGTGCTCTGCGCGCAAAGCGTGCAACAGCGCCACTTGCCCAGCCCGAAACCGCGGCGCGCTTGTGTGGTGCAGCACATCGTTCACCCCAAGTGCCGTAATGGCCACATCGCATGGCCCCGCCTGCGCGCGCATCCGCAACGCCTGCGCGGCCGTTGCCCCCGAGCGCGCGACAAGCTGCCAGTCAGCCCCGCCCAGAGCGGCCACGAATTGCCCCGCGAGCGCCTGATCCTGCTTCTCGACCCCCACGCCCGCCGCCGAACTATCGCCCAGAATCAGCACGCGCGGCCCCGACCCGCTTCCTGTGCGTGGCCCTGCCGCTTCGGGCAATCGGTCCACCGTTGCTGCGAAATGCAGCAATTGCAAAAGGCTCGCGGCTTGGGTCCACATGCGCCTTACATGGCGGGAAAATCGTCGCCTGTCACGGTCTTGCGCGACGTCACAGCGCCGAAACAACTTGGCATAGTGGCCGCGCGTCCTTAAGTAGACCCCGTTAACTGATGATTATTTGTGCTTTTCGAAAGGGCCAACCATGATCCGCACCCCGCTTGTCGAGCTTTCGACCATCCCCGCCATCGCCTTTCGTCGCAAGCTGAAAGGCGGCAAATCCGGGGTGGTGATCCAGCGTTTCGGCGTGGCCCAACCAGGGCTAGCACTGATCAACCGCGCGGATGGCTCGCCCGACATCGCGCATAACACCCCGCTCGAGCATTTCCCCGTAGAGGCGTTTGTCGAGGCTTTGGCCCGCACTCAGGGCCTGCCCTTCAACCAGCGCGGCGCAATCAAACTCAGCGACGCGCCCGAAACGTCCGACGACGAAGAAGCCGCCGACGTCGTGACCGTCTGCTCCAAGGAATATGCAGCGGTCACAGCCGCTTACACGGACAAGACCGGTGCCTTGTCCTATGATCTGCTCAACCGCGATTTCGTGAAATTCGCGAAATCCTCGAAAGTGGTATCGCGCATGATCGGCGAAGGGGCGGATTTTGACACGATCAAGGCGCAAGTGCTGCGGTCGCGCTTCGAGAAGCTGACCGGCAACCGCGATCTGTCCGACGCCCAGATCACTGCCATTGTGGACATGCTCGACGAGGTCAGCCCGCGCCACGTGTTCAAGATGCTGAATGACGAGCTGCGCAAGATGCTTGCACGCTGAACGTTTTGCGCCCCGGTATAAAGCCGGGACGCGCGCGCTGTTTGGTCAGGCGGTGCGGAATTCGCGCATCAGGAAATCGGGGACATGGTCGCCCATGCCGACGACCTGATCGCCGTGCTCGCGGCGCGGGCGATCCCGGTCGCGGTCGCGCCGCCGATCCGGCTGGCGATTATCGTTCTGGGCCGGGGGCGCAATTTCGACCATTGCGACAGAGGCAGGTACCACGACGGGGGCCGGGTTTTGTGGGGCTTTCGCCTCGGGCGCACCATCGCGGCTGCGTCCGCGCTTGCTGTCACGCCGATCCTCGCGCTTAGGGCGCTCGGCGCGCTCCGCACTTACGGGACTTGGGGCGATTTCCGGCGAAGTGCCGCGCGGCAGCGGCTTTTGCAAAAGCTTCTCGATCGCGTCCAGATATTTTTGATCCGATCCCACCATCAGCGAAAACGCCTTGCCTGACCGCCCCGCCCGGCCTGTTCGGCCAATGCGGTGCACGTAATCTTCGGGATGGGACGGAAGATCGTAGTTGAACACATGGCTAACCGACGGCACATCAAGGCCGCGTGCTGCCACATCGGATGCGATCAACAGCCGCAACTGGCCTGCGCGGAACTTGTCCAATGTGCGCGTCCGCACGGATTGTTCCAGATCGCCATGGATGGGCGCGCAATCAAAGCCATGCTTGGAGAGCGACTTTGCCAGCACATCCACATCCACCTTGCGATTGCAGAAGATGACAGCGTTTTCCAAATTGTCGCCCTCCGTGCGGATCAGGGCGCGCAGGGCCTCGCGCTTGACCTTTGCCACCATATCGCGGCGCGGGGCGTCGAGCACGATCAATTCCTGCGCGATGGTTTCCGACGTGGTCGCCTGCCGCGCGATTTCGATGCGGGCGGGGTTCGACAGGAACAGATTGGTGATCCGCTCGATTTCCGGGGCCATCGTGGCGGAATAGAAAAAGGTCTGGCGCGTGAAGGGCGTCAGGTTGAAGATGCGCTCGATATCGGGGATGAAACCCATATCGAGCATCCGGTCGGCTTCGTCCACGACCATGACCTCGACCCCGGTCAGCAGCAATTTGCCGCGCTCGAAATGGTCAAGCAGGCGGCCCGGCGTGGCAATCAGCACATCGACACCGCGATCAATGAGCTTGTCTTGCTCGCCAAAGGCCACGCCCCCGATCAGAAGCGCCTTGGTCAGGCGGGTGTATTTGGCGTAAGTGTCGAAATTCTCGGCCACTTGCGCGGCCAGTTCGCGCGTCGGAGCCAGAACCAGCGAGCGGGGCATCCGCGCCCGCGCCCGTCCGCGCCCCAGCCGGGTGATCAGGGGCAGCGTGAAGGACGCGGTCTTGCCTGTCCCTGTCTGGGCAATGCCCAGCACATCGCGGCCTTCGAGCGCATGAGGAATGGCCTGCGCTTGGATGGGGGTGGGGGTGGTATATCCGGCGTCAGATACAGCTTGCAGGACCTTCGGGTCCAGTTTCAGGTCAGAAAAAAGTGTCATGTACGTCCATGAGTGTCGGCATCGGGCCGAAACGATAATGGGACGCAAGAATTGCCACGCGCCCCGCGAGCCGTTTTGCTGCCATGCAGCGCATAGTTTCGATAGCCTATTTCGCGTCGCAGGTCAATCGGGACGCAAAATCCCCGCCTGACCCTGTCGCTTGCCCGTTGCGGCCCCGAAAAAAGCGCGCTAAGAGGGCGTCAGTGCGGGTGTGGCGGAACGGTAGACGCGAAGGTCTCAAACACCTTTTCCGCAAGGAGTGTCGGTTCGAGTCCGACCACCCGCACCATTCATTCCTCGACCTCAGCCCCTTGCCGCGCCCACATCGCGGCGTATTGGCCGTCGCGCGCGAGCAGCTCATCATGCGTGCCCTGCTCGACCACATGCCCCTGATCGAGAACGACAATCTCATCGGCATCGACAATCGTGGACAGCCGGTGTGCAATCGTGAGCACAGTCCGCCCCTGCCCCATGGCGCGCAAGCTGTCTTGGATTTCATGCTCGGTCTGGGTATCAAGCGCGCTGGTCGCTTCGTCCAGAAGCAGGATCGCGGGGTCCTTGAGCAGCGTGCGCGCAATACCCACGCGCTGCTTTTCACCGCCTGACAGTTTCAGCCCGCGCTCGCCCACTTGGGTCTGGTAGCCTTCGGGCAGGGACAGGATGAAATCGTGGATGCGGGCAGCACGCGCCGCGGCCTCGATCTGGTCCTGTGTCGCCCCTTCGCGGCCATAGGCGATGTTATAGGCAATCGTGTCGTTGAAGAGCACTGTGTCCTGCGGCACGACCCCGATTGCCGCGTGGAGCGAGGATTGCGTGACATCGCGGATATCCTGCCCGTCGATCAACACCGCGCCGCCGGTCACGTCATAAAACCGGAACAACAGCCGCCCGATGGTGGATTTTCCCGACCCCGACGGCCCGACAATCGCCACGGTCTGCCCTGCGGGGATTTCCAGATCAATCCCGCGCAGGATGGGGCGCGCAGGGTCATAGCCAAACTGCACGCCTTTGAACGCAACCGTGCCCCCCGTCACGTGCAACGCGCCCGCACCGGGACGGTCGGTCACATCCGTGGGCTGGTCGAGCAGGTCGAACATCTCGCCCATATCCACCAAAGCCTGCCGGATTTCGCGGTACACCGTGCCCAGAAAGTTCAGCGGCATGGTGATCTGGATCATGTAGGCATTGACCATGACGAAATCGCCCACAGTCAGTGTGCCGTTCTGCACCCCGTAAGCGGCCATCACCATGACCGCCACAAGACCTGCGGTAATCAGCAAAGCCTGCCCGAAATTCAGGATCGACAGCGAATAGTTGGTCTGGATCGCGGCGGTTTCATATTTCTCCATCGCGGCATCGTAGCGGCGCGATTCCATGGCTTCGGCGTTGAAATACTTGACCGTTTCAAAGTTCAGCAGGCTGTCGATGGCCTTCTGGTTGGCGTCGGTGTCTTGCTTGTTCATCTCGCGGCGCTGCTTCACGCGCCATTCGGTGACGGCAAAGGTGAACCACACATACAGGCTGATGGTCAGCACCACCGCCACCAGATACCACATATCGAACAACCAGAAGAAGATCACGGCCACCATCGCAAGCTGCAAGAACAACGGCACGATGCTGAACAGAAGGAAGCGCAGCAGGAAATCCACGCCCTTCACACCGCGCTCGATGATCCGGCTCAGGCCCCCGGTCTTGCGCGTGATGTGGTAGCGCAGGCTCAGGCGGTGGATATGCTCGAAGGTTTCGAGCGCCAACTGACGCAACGCGCGCTGGCCCACACGGGTAAAGACCACGTTGCGCAATTCCTGAAAGCCGATTTCCATCAGGCGGGCTATGCCATAAGCAACCGTCAGGCCGATGGCGCCGATGGCGAGCATCCACGCAGCCCCTTCACCCGCGAGCGCATCCACTGCACCCTTGTAGAAGAACGGGGTGCCGACGGCCACGACTTTGGCCAGAACCAGCAGCACCAGCGCCACGACAACGCGGTTGCGCACCCATTGCTGGCTCACGGGCCACAGATACGGGATCAACCGCCGGATAATCCGCCCCCCGCTTGCACCTTCGGCTTCTGGGGTTTGGGCTGTATCAGGGGGCATGTCGGACCTGTCAGGCTGGCGTATGGGCCTGACATAGCGGGCGGTGGGGGGGAATGCTAGGGGGGTGACCCCGCGCAGCGCATATGCAGGCCATACAAAGCAGGAGTGGGTCGGGAGGATCAGGAAAAGCACCGCCTTTCCCCGCCCGCAGGGACTATGTGGCCGCAAGACCATCAGCCCCAATCACCGATAGGACGGCGTCTGCCTTGGCAGGCGCGAAGCGCCTGCCGGGGGCAGGCAGGCGCTGTCGGGCGGCCTTTGGGCCACCGGACGGCAACTTGAGGCGGCAGCGCATGGCCGAGGCGATGGCCTCGACCAAGACAAAGCCGAATTACTCCCTCGGCAGCACAAACACCTGCCCCGGAAAGATCAGGTTCGGGTCGCGGATTTGGTCGCGGTTGGCGTCGAAAATCCGCATGAAGCGCGCGCCCTCGCCGAACTGATCGCGCGACATGGCCCAGAGCGTGTTGCCCGGCTGCACGATCAGCGCTTGCGGGCCGGACGCTTCACGCGCAATCTCGGGCGTGACGCGCTGGAACGGGATTTCCGCCCGCGACGTGACCCGCGCGGCCACGTCGATTTCATCCACCCGCAGCCGGTATGTGCCGCGCTCGATCCCGTCAAGCTGGGCTTGCCAAGTCCCATCCTCGGCGGGACGGGTGCGCAAGATGGGCTGGTTGTCGAGGTAAATCTGGATTTCCTCCGCCGCGACTGTGCTACGCCCGCCCAAGGCCACGGCCCCATCCGCGTCATAGCCCACTGTGTCGATCACCACATTGCCCGGCTGGGGCAGCCGCCCTGTGCGCCCCAAAGCCTGCACCGACCCGTCCGACCGCACCAGCACCGCCACAGGCGCGCTGGTATCGGGTTCGGGCGTGGCCTGCGGGCGCGGGGCGGTCAGGGTCGCGCCTGCGATCAGGGGGGTGGTCGTCTCTGTCTCGGATGCTGTCACGTCGGGGGCTTGTTCGGTCGTGGTGGACAGTGCCACGGATGCCTCGCCCAATTTCGCAGGCCGGGGGGCGCTGCTGGTGGCACCGGGGAACAAGGGGGCCACGGCCACTTCGCGGGCTGTGCCGCTGGGCAGGTTGGTGCCATCGGGTGCGCGCTGGCCGGGCAGCGTGTCGGAGGCGGGCGAGAGCAGGATCGTGTCGCGCGAGCGCACGCGCCCCCCATCGGGCAGCCGCACTTCCAGTTCCAGCACGCGCGGGGCGGGGTTGGGGGTGACATCGAACATCATCACGAACTCGCCCGCGGTCGAGCTGACGCTTTGCGCCACCGGCGTTTCATCGAGCAACGCGGCAACGGCGGCGGATGCAGGCGCCTGCCCCGCGATCAGCACATTGCCGATATCGGTCACGCGCACGATATCAAAGCGCGGGGCCAGTTCGTCGGCGGGGATCGCAGCGGCGATGCGGGTTTCGGGGGGGGCATCGGCGGTGGGGGCCGTCAGGATCGCCGGGTCCACCAAAGCGGACACATCCGGCACAGGCAAAGCCGGCTCACCGCGCGGCACGATCAGAACATAGGCCACAGATGCCGCCCCTGCCACGGCAATGGTGCCCACGGCCCATTGCATCAGGGTTTCTTTTGGCATGGTTTTAAGCATCTTCTGTCCTTTTCGCACCATGAACCGCACAGGCTTGCGCGATATTAGCAAGGGCGCTATCGGGGGGCAACAGAACCTGCAAGAAAGCTCTTCCATGACTGACCTGCCATATTCCGTCTGTGTCTTTTGTGGCTCGCGTTCGGGCGTGTCAGAGCTCTATGCCCAGGATGCACGCGCTTTGGGCGGCATCATCGCCGCGCGCGGCTGGCGGCTGGTTTACGGCGCAGGCGATGTGGGGATCATGGGGGAAGTGGCGCGGGCCTCCATCACCGGGGGGGCTGCGGGCTTCGGGGTCATTCCCACCCATCTGCTGCAATCCGAACAGGGCAAGCGCAATCTGGCGACGCTGGTGATCACGGAAACCATGCACGAGCGCAAGAAGGTGATGTTTGCCAATTCCGATGCGGTGGTGGTGCTGCCCGGCGGCGCAGGCACGCTGGACGAATTTTTCGAGGTGCTGACCTGGGCGCAGCTGAAGCTGCACACGCATCCGATCATCGTGCTGAATACAGGCGGCTTCTGGACGCCCCTGATGGCGCTGGTGGATCACATCATCGCGCAGGGCTTTGCCGAGCCAAGCCTGAAGGACCTTTTCGTGATGGTCGATACTTTGGCCGAAGTCGAATATCTGCTCGCCGATCACGCGGCAAAGCGGTAATCCCGTCAACAACACAGTCGTGTCAAGCTGCCCGATGGTGTGCGCAGATCGGGACAGGGTGACGCTGTGCAAACGCACGGCCCGCAGGGCTTGTGCTCGGTTTTCGCTGTTGCGCCGCGCTGTGGCATATCGCTTAATGGCGCAATCCTTTTGCAAAGGCCTCTCTGCCATGACGCTACCCCTGAATCCAGCCCTGTCCGATACTTTCGCGCCCCCGGTCATGGAGGCACGGCGCTGGGTTGATGGCGTGACCTTCCCGTCCTCGCGCCCCTTGATCGCGCTCTCGCAAGCGGCCCCTGTCGAGCCGCCCCCCGCGCCGTTGATCGAAGCCATGGCACGGGCCCTTGCAGACCCCGACACGCATCTTTACGGGGCGGTTCTGGGCCTGCCGGACTTGCGTGCGGAACTGGCTGTAAAGATCGCGCGCAGATATGGCGGACAGGTGCGTGCAGAGCAGATCGGCATCACCTCGGGGTGCAATCAGGCGTTTTGCGCTGTGATGGCGACGCTTGCGGGTGCAGGCGATGCTGTCATTCTGCCAACACCATGGTATTTCAACCATGCGATGTGGCTGACCATGCAGGGCGTCCATGTCACCCCCCTGCCCTGCGGCGCGGGCCTGCTGCCTGACCCGGAGCAGGCAGCAAACCTGATCGGACCGCGCACGAAGGCGATAGCGCTGGTCAGTCCGAACAACCCGACAGGGGTTGAATATCCGGCGGACTTGCTGGCCGCGTTCCGCGACCTTGCCCGCGCGCAGGGGATCGCGCTGATCGTGGACGAAACCTATTGCGATTTCGACAGCCGCGATGGTGCCCCGCATGATCTGTTCGCGGACCCCGATTGGGACGCGGTGCTGGTGCGGCTTTACAGCTTTTCCAAAGCCTATCGCCTGACCGGCCACCGGGTGGGCGCGATTGCCACCAGCCCGGCCCGCCTGCGCGAAATCGAGAAGTTCCTTGACACGACCACGATTTGCCCCACGATCCTTGGCCAGAAAGCCGCGCTTTGGGGGCTGCGGCATCTCGATGACTGGCTGGCGGGCGAGCGCGCGGAAATTCTTGCGCGGCGGGCAGCGATCACGCAGGGCGTGGCGCAATTGCCGGATTGGCAACTTGCCGGCTGCGGTGCCTATTTCGCCTATCTGCGCCACCCTTTCGCTCTAGACAGTCATGCTCTGGCGCAACAACTTGTGCACGACGCGAGCCTGCTCGTGCTGCCCGGCACCATGTTCGCCCCCGAGGGCGACACAGCCGCGCGTCAGCATCTGCGCGTGGCCTTCGCCAATGCCAACCGCGCGGGCATCGCCACTGTGATCGCGCGGCTGAGCGCTTTGCACATCTGACCGCTTGCCCCTGCCTGCGGCTTTCCTTACAAGTCCGCAAAATTTTCAGCACAGAGCAGGAATGCGCGACATGGCCTCGGCAAAGCCCAAAACCGGCACCAAGATGACGCCCCGCAACATTGGCGGCGGCTTGCTGCTCGGGTTGCTCGCGCTTTCGCTTGTGGGCTTCGGAACAGACGGCTTTGGCACCACCATTCGCCATGTGGCCGAAGTGGGCGGGCGCAAGATTGATGGGCGCGCGTATTCCCGCGCGCTGCAAAATGAATTGCGCGCGCTTCAAGCCCAGCTTGGGGCAGGCTTTACCATGGCGCAAGCGCGCGAATTCGGACTGGACCGGATGGTGCTGGAACAACTGGTCACGCAGACTGTGCTGGATGTGGAAGCCGAGCGTGTGGGGCTATCGGTGGGCGACCCGACTGTGCAAAGCGAAATCCTGTCCGTGCGCGCGTTCATGGGGCCAGATGGGCAGTTCAGCCGCGAAGCCTATCGGTTCGCACTGCAAAATTCCGGCCTGACGGAGTCCGCTTTCGAAGAACAAATCCGCGCCGACATCGCCCGCTCTGTGCTGCAAATCGCTGTAGGCAGCGCGGCGCAAGCGCCACAATCACTGGTCACGCCGCTTCTGGCGTTTCAAGCGCAGCCCCGCGACATTTCGGTGCTGACCCTAAGCGTGCAGGATTTGGCAGAGCCCGTCGGTCAACCCTCGGACAGCGAGCTGCAAGCGTGGTATGACGCCAATCTGGAACGCTACACTTTGCCCGCAGGCAAGCGCCTGCGCTATGCCTGGATCACACCCGACATGATGACGGATGTGATCGACATTGACGAGGCCACCCTGCGCGCCGCCTATGACGCACGGCTGCAGGAATTCGTGCAGCCCGAGCGGCGGCTGGTCGAACGCTTAATTTATGCCGATCCCGCAGCCGCCGATGCAGCCTTTGCGCGGCTGCAATCGGGCGCAGTGGATTTCGCGGGGCTTGTGGCCGAGCGTGGCTTGACACTCGATGATGCCGATTTGGGCGATGTGACCCAAGCCCAGCTTGGGGCGGCGGGTGCTGCCGTCTTTGCCCTGACGGAACCGGGCGTCGTGGGGCCGATCGAAACACCGCTGGGTGCCGCGCTGTTTCAGATGAACGGCATTCTGAGTGCGCAGGAAGTCCCGTTTGATGCTGCACGCGACCAATTGCGCGACGAGGTTGTGGCCGACCGCGCCCGCCGTGTTCTGGCCGAGGAACTCGACACCTATGAGGATTTGATCGCAGGTGGCGCCACACTCGCGCAACTCGCGGATGAAACCCCGATGGAACTGGGCCAAATCGATTGGCGCGCAGGCGAAAGCGACGGGATCGCCGCCTATGAGGCGTTCCGCGTCGCAGCACAGGCCGTGCAACTTGGCGATTTCCCGGAAATCGGTGTGCTCGACGATGGCGGTCTGTTTTCAGTCGAAATGACCGAAGAAATCCCGGCCGCACCGCAGCCGCTCGACGATATTCGCACGCAACTCGTGCAGGATTGGCAGAATGCACAGATCGTGACGCGCCTGCGTGCGCAGGCAGAAGCGTTGCGCGATGGGCCAACGGATGAAACAGCCACACCGCCCGCGCGCTTTGCGGGCATCAGCCGGATGGATTTCCTGCCCGAAATTCCCCCTGCCGTCCTACGCGCGGCCTTTGATCTGGCCACAGGCGAGACACAAATCGTCGAGGATGGCACGCGGCTGCATCTTGTGACGGTCGACGCGATCAACAGCCCCGACCTGTTGATGGAAAATGTCGCGCAGCTTGAGCGGGCCTTGCGTGAACAGCTTGCGCAAAGCCTGTCGCAAGACCTGTTTGGCTATTTTGCGACCGCCCTGCGCGCAGGCCAGCCGATCCGCGTCAATCAGGCGATGGTCGATGCGGTCAATTCCAGCTTCTGAAAGGGCCGCTTATGGTCAACCTGACGCCTGATTTTGCCACATTCGAAGCGGCTTGGGCTCGGGGCGAAAGCCAGTTGGTCCATGCGCGCCTGGCCGCTGATCTGGACACGCCTGTGTCGCTGTATCTGAAGCTTGCAGGCAGGGCGCGCGACAGCTTCATCCTTGAATCCGTCACAGGCGGCGAGGTGCGTGGGCGTTACTCGATCATCGGCCTGAAGCCTGACCTGATCTGGGAATGTCGCGGCACTGTCGCGCGCATCAACCGCGCCGCGCGCTTTGACCCGGCGGGGTGGCACGTGCTCGACGGCCATCCGCTCGACAGTCTGCGCGCGCTTCTGGCGGAATGCCGGATCACGCAGCCCGATGACCTACCCGCGGCCAGTGCCGGCCTGTTTGGCTATCTGGGCTACGACATGATCCGACTGGTGGAACATCTGCCAGATGTGAACCCCGACCCGATTGGTGTGCCCGATGCGATCCTGATGCGGCCTTCGGTTGTCGCGGTGCTGGATGGGGTGAAGGGCGAGGTCACAGTCGTGTCGCCCGCTTGGGCCGCCTCTGGGCTAAGCGCCCGCGCGGCCTATGCCCAAGCCGCAGAGCGGGTGATGGATGCAGTGCGCGACGTAGAACGCGCGGTGCCTGCCGCGCCACGCGTGATGGGCGAGCAGGCGGCATTGGGGCCGATGCAATCGAATTTCGCCCCCGACGCCTATCTGGCCGCCGTGGACAAAGCCAAAGACTACATCCGCGCAGGCGACATCTTTCAGGTCGTCCCATCGCAGCGCTGGTCGCAGCGTTTCGCGCTGCCGCCCTTCGCGCTTTACCGCTCGCTGCGGCGCACGAACCCCTCGCCCTTCATGTTCTATTTTGACTTCGCAGGCGATAGCGCGCCGTTCCAAGTCGTGGGGGCCAGCCCCGAAATCCTTGTGCGGCTGCGCGACGGCGAAGTGACGATCCGCCCGATTGCGGGCACACGGCCAAGAGGGGCCACGCCCGAGCAAGACCGCGCTTATGAGGTTGATTTGCTGGCCGATCCAAAAGAACTGGCCGAGCATCTGATGCTGCTGGACTTGGGGCGCAACGATGTGGGGCGCGTGGCGAAAATCGGCACGGTCCGCCCGACCGAGGAATTCGTGATCGAGCGTTACAGCCACGTCATGCACATCGTCTCGAATGTGGTCGGCCAATTGGCCGATGGGCAGGACGCTTTGTCGGCGCTGCTCGCGGGCCTGCCTGCGGGCACCGTGTCGGGCGCGCCCAAGGTCCGCGCGATGGAGATCATCGACGAACTCGAGCCCGAAAAGCGCGGCATCTATGGGGGCGGTGCGGGCTACTTCGCTGCCAATGGCGAGATGGATATGTGCATCTGCCTGCGCACAGCAGTCGTGAAAGACGAAACGCTTTATATTCAAGCCGGTGGTGGTGTTGTCTATGACAGCGATCCGCAGGCGGAATTTCAGGAAACCGTCAACAAATCCCGCGCCTTGCGGCGTGCCGCCGAGGATGCCGGGCGCTTTGCCGGGGGGAATGGGTAAAGCCTGTTGCATTTCGCAACAGGCCGCCAACGCCCCCTTGCAAAGCCCAAACCGCCGTGCAGAACTGTGCAGACATCCCAGCCCGCTTCCCTGCGGCTTTCCCATAGGTTCTGACATGTCCCTGACCCACTTGCGCGCCTTTGGCGCGGCCCTTGCGCTGTTGATCACGCCCGCTTTCGCGCAGACGGGCGCGCAAGGCATTTTTTCAGTGCACAATGACACACAAGGCAGTGTCGTTGTGGGGTTCTATGTCAGTGACGATTTGGACAGCTTTTCGGACAATTGGCTCGAAGACCCGATCATGCCCGGCGAAGCCTTTGAAGCGCAGTTCTTCGCCGATAGCGGCGCATGCATCAATTACTTTGTCATAGGCTGGCTGGGGGCAGATCTGAATTCCGAAGTGCTTGATGATCCTGTCGAGATCGACATTTGTCAGGCGACAAATGTGTACCTGGAAGAAAACGGCATCAGCTTCGACTGAGCATGTTGCGCAAAACTGGGAACCGGTTTTGCGCTTGAAAACATGCGAAACAATAAACCAGTGACTCTGACCCCTCAGAAATCCAGCCCCAAATCCAGCACCGGCGCGGAATGGGTCAGCGCGCCCACCGAGATGAAATCCACCCCGGTCGCGGCCACTTCCGCGATGCGGGGCAAGCGCATGGTGCCGGACGCTTCCGTGACGATCCGCCCGGCGACCATAGCCACAGCATGTCGCAAAGCGGCCGTGTCCATATTATCCAGAAGCACGACATCCGCGCCGCCTGTGTCCAGTACCTCGGCCAGTTGGGGGATTGTATCGACCTCGATCTCGACGCGGATCATGTGGCTGGCATGGGCGCGGGCGGCGCGCAGGGCGGCTGTTATGCCCCCCGCAGCGGCGATGTGATTGTCCTTGATCAGGATCGCATCCGACAGCCCGAAGCGATGCGCGGACCCGCCGCCATGCATCACGGCCTGCTTTTCCACCACGCGCAGCCCCGGTGTAGTCTTGCGCGTGCAGGTGATGCGCGCGCGCGTCCCGGAGGTTTCCGCCACGAAGCGCGCGGTCAGCGTGGCAATCCCGGACAGCCGCCCCATGAAATTGAGCGCGACCCGTTCGGCAGACAGGATCGAGGCGGCAGGCCCCGCGACACTGAGGACTGGATCACCGGGGGCAATCGCGGCCCCATCCGGCGCATGGACCTGCACGGTCAAAGCGGGGTCCACCAGCCGGAACGCGATCTGCGCAAGTTGCACCCCCGACACCACGCCCGGTTCACGGGCATTGATCCGCGCGCGGTAAGCGGTGCCTGCCGGGATCACAGCGCGGGTGGTGACATCGCCATTGGGGCCAAGATCCTCGATCAGCGCCGCGCGCACGAGGGGTTCCAGAAGCAGGTCAGGCAGGGGCGGAATCATGGGGTGTGGGCTTTCGTCAGATGCTCGCGCAGCACAAGCGCTTGCGGAAGGGTCAGGAATTGGCGCTTGGCTTGGGTGGGATCAGGGCTTGGGAAATCATCGCGCCACTGCGCGCCACGGCTTTCGGTGCGCATAAGGGCGGCGGCGGTGATCAGGGTCGCCGTGGCAATCATGTTGCGCAGATCCGGGTGATCGCTCGCAGCCTCCAGCCGGGCGAGGGTCACAAGCGCGGCCTCCAGCCCTTGGGCATGGCGTCGCACGCCCACTCGCGCGCTCATGGTCGCGCGCAAGTGGGCGATCAGGGCGGCACCGGGGGCGGGTTGCGGGGGCATGGGGGGCAGCGCGATCTTCGCGGCATCCTGCACGGCCAGTTGCGCGCCCAGATCAGCCGCCACCGCCCGCGCCATCACGAGCGCTTCCAGCACCCCGTTTGACGCCAAGCGGTTGCCACCATGCAGGCCCGTTGCCGCAGCCTCGCCACAGGCCCACAGACCGGGGAGCGAGGTGCGCCCTTGCGCATCTGTCGCCACCCCGCCCATGTGATAATGCACAGCGGCGGCGACCGGGATCGGGTCGCGCACAGGGTCCAGCCCTGCGCGCGCGCAGGCTTCCGCCACAGCCGGATAGTCGGTCAGGATCCCCGCCCCAAGCGCTGCGCGCGTGTCGAGCATGGGGCGCAAGCCAGCTTGGGTCTGGGCGAACACAGCGCGCGCCACAATATCGCGCGGCGCGAGTTCCGCCGCCGGGTGCTCGGCCAGCATGAAACGGTCGCCGCGGGCGTTGATCAGCGTGGCCCCGGCCCCGCGCAAGGCTTCGGTGGCAAGCGGCGCGGGGTCCAGACCCACATCCATAGCAGTTGGGTGGAACTGCACGAATTCCATATCCGCCATGCGCGCGCCTGCCCGCGCGGCCATGCCCGCCACTTGACCACGAATGCGCGGGGGGTTCGTGGTCAGCGCATAAAGCCCGCCTGACCCGCCGCCTGCCAGCACCACAGCAGGGGCGAAGATGTCCACCGCCGCGCAACCAGTGGCCGCCACCTGCACCCCCACCACGCGGCCCCCATCGGTCAGCAGCCCTTGCGCGCTGACCCCTTCCATCACTTGCACCGAGGGCATGGCGCGCACAGCCCCGATCAAGGCCGCCATGATCTGCCGCCCTGCTTGGTCCCCTTTGACACGCACGACGCGCGGCATGGAATGCGCAGCTTCCATGTTCAGGACAAATCCGCCTTCGGCGTCGCGGTCAAAGGGCGTGCCTTGGCCCACAAGCTCGTGGATCGTTTCGGGGGCAGCATAGGTCACCAGTGCAGCAATGGCCGGGTCCACCAGTCCCGCACCCGCAGCGAGCGTATCGCGCGCGTGCGCTGCGGGGCTGTCGGCGGCGGCCATTGCTGCGGCAATGCCCCCTTGCGCCCAAGCACTCGACGCACCCTCGCCCAAGGGTTCGGGGGACAGGACCAGCACAGGGCGCGGTGCCAGCGACAAAGCCGCTTGCAGCCCCGCAAGCCCCGCACCCACGATGACAATGCGCCCCGTCTGGATCACGCGCGCGCGACTTTCGCGGACAGGTCGATCATGCGTTGCACAGCCAAGCGCGCTTTCGCGGAGATGTCCGCGTCCACCTCGATCTGCGTGGTCATGGTGTGGAGCGACCAGAGCACCTTTTCGAGCGTGATTTTCTTCATGTAGGGGCACATGTTGCACGGCCCGATGAATTCGACATCGGGGTGGGCATCGGCGATGTTGGATGCCATCGAGCATTCCGTGACCAGCATCGCCCGCTCAGGCCGCTCGCGGCTGACATAATCAAGGATCCCCTTGGTCGAGCCGCTGAAATCCGCTTCCGCCACCACATCGGGGGGGCATTCGGGGTGCGCGATGATCCGCGTGCCGGGGTTCCAGTCGCGGAAGTCGCGGATATCCTGCGCCGTGTATTGCTCATGCACGATGCAGGACCCTTCCCACCAGACCACGCGCTTTTCCGGCACCTCGCGCGCGACATTCTGCGCAAGGTATTGGTCGGGCGTCATGATGATCGTGTCGGCGTCCAGCGCGCGCACGATCTGCGCGGCATTGGCCGATGTGCAGCAAATGTCGGACGCCGCTTTCACTGCCGCTGTGGTGTTGACATAACTCACCACCGGCGCGCCGGGATAGCGCGCGCGCATCTCGGCAATGCCTGCTTGGGTAATCGATTCCGCCAACGAACACCCTGCCCCCATATCGGGCATGAGCACGATCTTTCCGGGGTTCAGAATCTTCGACGTTTCCGCCATGAAATGCACACCGCATTGCACGATCACATCCGCATCCGTCTGCGTGGCGGCAATCGCCAATTGCAGACTGTCGCCCACCACATCGCCGATACCGTGGTAAATTTCTGGCGTCATGTAGTTATGCGCGAGGATCGTGGCGTTGCGTTCGCGCTTCAACGCGTTGATCGCCGCCACATAGGGCGCATGGATTGCCCAATCCACGGGGCTGATCACGCGCGCCATGCGGGCATATTCCGCCTGCATCGACGCGGCCAAGGCCGGGTTGGGGGCAAGATCATACTGCGCGGCCAAAGTGTCGCGCAGGGCGGGCATATCCAGCATGGCCAGAGCCTCCTACAGGTCCTGCCACAGGCGCAGGACAGGGCGCGGATATGGGGCAGAACCCCTCCGGTTGCAAGAAGATTGCGCTATAACTTTGGAACTATGACGGCGCTTTGTCGCGCACAACCTGGCTGAGCCGCTCGGCCAAAGTCTCGACATTGCCGGGGTCCAGAATGGTCAGGTGTTCGCCCGGAACATCGACCATCCGCACACCACCGTGCGCCACTTGCGCCCAGCCAAGACAGGTCGCCAGAGCCTCGGGCGTGTCCCAGAAGCTGGTATCGGCGCGCAGCACCAGCAAGGGGGCCGAGATCGGCGCAGGCTGGTAGCGGTCCACCGCCGCAATCGTTGCCTGCACGATATTGATACCTGTCACTTCCCCTTCATCGCTCTGCGCCAAATCCGCTTCGATTTTGCGCATCAAGGCGCGCGATTGGCGCACCGCCCGCACATGGCCAAGCCCCCTGCGCGCAAGCTGGCGCAGATGCGCAGCAACCTTCCCCCAGCGCCGCAACGCTGGACGCCCGCCCGGCCCCGCTGCATCAAAGGCCACGACAAGGCGCACATCGCGCCCCGCTGCAATCAGGCGTTGCGCAAGGTCATATGCGTAATAGGACGCCATCGAGGTTGCGCCCAGCATCAGCGGGCCATCAGGGTAATGCGTCTGAATCTCGCGGAAATAGACCTCGGCGATAGAGGGGATGTCGATTTCATCCAGACTGCGCGGGGCACCCACGGAAATCCCGTAAACTGGCCAATCCGGCCCCAAAGCCTGCGCCAAGGGACGCCACTGGCTTTCGCGGGGGCCGAGCACATGGACAGCGAAGAACGCAGGCTGCGTGCCATGGGGCTGGATGGGCACGATCAGGCTGGAGCGTGGCTGCGTCGAGCGCAAAGCTTGTGCCAAGGCTGCCGGGCTTGGGTTGCGGTGAATGTCCATCGCCGCCACGGGACGGCCCAAGGCACGCTCGGCCAGCATGGCAAGACGCACCGCCGACAGGGAATCCCCGCCCAAATCGTGAAAATCCTGATCGGGGTCGATATGATCTTGGTCCAGCACCTGCGCCATCAGCCCCGCGAGCTGAAGGGCCAGGGCGTCGCCTTGCGCCGCAGGTGCAGCTTTGGCCATCTGCGGACGCGGCAACAAGGCTGTAGCGATCTTGCCATTCGGGGTCAGAGGCAGGCGATCCACCAGCATCAGCACGGGCCGCGCCGCAGGTTGCAGGCGCTTTTCCATCGCGGCTTGACAGGCTTGCAGGCCAATCGCGGACCCCGCCGCAGGCACAAGCCACGCAAGCAGCCGCGCCTTCGCGCTGCCTGCGCTGTCGAGCGCCACATGCACCTGCGCAATGCCGGGCAGATCGGCCAGAACCCGTTCGATCCCGTTCAGGTCCAGCCGCTGCCCGCGTAGCTTCACTTGCCGGTCGCGACGGCCCAGATAATCGAGCGTGCCATCTGCGCGCCAAAGTGCCCGATCGCCGGTATTGTAGACACGCCCACCGGGTTGGAACGGGTCCGGCTGAAAGACCTGCGCGGTCAGGTCGGGTTGGTCCAGATAGCCAAGCGTCACCGCAGGGCCGCCAATCCACAATTCCCCTTCCACCCCATCGGGCGCAAGCGTGCCATCAAGCGCCCGGATATAGGCGCGGGCATGGCCCAAGGGGCGACCGATGGGCACGTCTTGGGCCGGGTCAGGCGCAGATGCGCCCGCAGGCAGGACAAAGGCTGTGCTGGTGATTGTGGCCTCGGTCGGGCCATAGCCATTGACGAAGGCGCAATTGGGGGCCAACGCACGAAAGCGGGCCAACGCGTCGGGGCGGATGCGCTCGCTGCCCGTGACAAGCAGGCGGACCGAAGGCGAAAGCCCTACCCCACGCTCGGCGAGGTCATCGACCAGCACGTGCCAAAAACTCGCGGGCAGATTCAGAACTGTCAGCGCCTGCTTCGCGACCAGCGCATGGAAAGCAGGCAGCGATTGCGCGGCGGCTTCAGAGCGGAGCACCAGATGTGCCCCCACCAATAGCGTCGGCACGATCTCTTCCAGCGCCACGTCAAAGCCCAGACCTGCAAAGCCAAGGCAGCGATCCTGCGCGCGCAGGCTATATGCCGCGATGATCGCATCGGCATGGGCCGACAGCGCGCCGCAACTGCCCAGCACGCCTTTGGGATGACCTGTCGAGCCAGAGGTGAAAATCAGATAGGCCGGGCGCTCTGCATCATGCGGCAACAGGGAGACAAGCGCTTCCGTGGGCAGGCGCGACACATCCAGCCCTTCGGCCCCGATGACATACCGCGCCTTCGCCTGAACCCGCAACGCGTTTTTTTGGGCCGCCGGAAGGACCGGATCAAGCGGCAGCGCAATTGCTCCGGCTGTCCAAATCCCGAACAGGGCCACCACAAAATCCGGGCCACGCGGAAGGTCGATGGCGATGACGCTGCCAACTCCCTGCCCTTGCGCGCGCAGCCATGCTGCGACAGCGCGCATGCGCGCGGCAAGTTGGCCATAAGTCAGCGTGATCCCTGTTTCTGCACAAGTCAGCGCCGGGGCTGTGGGCGTCTGGGCAGCTTGCTCGGCAAAGCGCGTGGCAGGACACGCGGCGCGGGCGGGCACAGGTCGCTCTGGGGCCGCACGGAACAGAATCCGCGCAGACTCGGCCTGTGGCAGCATATCAAGGGCACCCAGCGGTGTTCCGTCCGACGCCCCAACCATAGCGCGCAAAAGCTGCGCGATGTGCGACAAGAAGCTCGTGGCGTGTGCGCGGGGCAGAAGCGCCGTGTCATGTTCGAGCACGAGATCCAGATCGGGCTCCAGATACACGCCCAAGGTCAGTGCTGCCGCCCCCTTTTCCAGCACATTGACCCGTGCGCCCTTCCAGCGGGGCGCGGTCAGAAGCGTGGGAAGTGCCTTTGGGACCACAGACAGGACGGCTTCAAAAAGCGGTGCCCCGCCTTCTGCACCCGCGGCCGCGCGCAGCGTTGCCGCAGGCGTCCCCAGAAAAGCACGCTGTTCCCGCGTTGCTGCGCGAAGATGCGCAAGATGCGCGCCAAGCGTCTTGTCGCCGGGCAGAAACTGATGAAACGGCAAAGTCGCAAGACGGCAGCCCGTCATGTCGCGCGCGGGCGGCCATGCCGCCCAAGCACCATGCGTCAAGCCGATTGTCGCCCGATCCGCCGCGCTCCAGCGTGACAAAGCCAGTCCAAAGGCAAGCTGGATCAGATTGAGCAACGTCGCCGCAGAGCGCTTGGCGCGTGCGTCAAGAGCTGCGCGCAAATCCGCGCCCAATTGCGCCCGACACACCCCGCGATCTTGCGACCGGACCGACTTTTGCCGCAGATTGGGCAGGGTCGGACCATCAAACCCTTGCAGATGGGTGCCGAAATAGTCGCGTGCCTTGCATTGGTCCTGCCCCTGTGTCCAGTCAGCCAAACCCTGAATAGAGGGGACAAGTTTCGGGGTTGGCACGCTGTCATCAAGCCACTGACCAACCTCGTTCAAAATCTGCGCCATGCTGCCCAGATCCGTGATCGCATGGTGCAGCGTCCAGACCAGAATTGCGCGATCGCCCCCGGTGCGCGCATGAAGAACACGCCATAATGGACTGCCGTCAAAGGAAAATCCCTGAGCGCGATCATTGGCCAGCCACGCTTGCACCTGTTGCTCCGGGTCCATCGCGTCTGTCCAATCAACGGAAGTGATCGGAACAGCGATCTCGGGCGCGCATTCCTGCACGAGCTGCGCATCCTGATCCAGCCGGATCGTCAGGCGCAGACAATCATGGCGCGCAATAGAAAACGCGAAAGCACGCGCAAGTTCATCAGGGGACGGCGCGCGCTTGTCGAAGCGTAGAACGACTTGCTCGATATTGAACCCTGCTCCAACCGCATTCAGGCTTTCGGCCACCAGTCCCGCTTGTGCAGCGGTCAGCGGTATTGGTTGCAGGTGCAGGCCCAACTGGTCCGCAGCGATGGTGCGCAAATGGGGAACGCTGCGGTTCCAGCTTGGCTTGGCAGTTTGCGCAGGCTCAACACTCGAAGAGGCCAAAACACGGGCGCGCGAGCGCTTCGGTGTTTTCAGGAACGAATCGCTTTGCCCGTGCCGTCCCATCGCAGATTCCCAGATTCCAAGCGCCGTGGCCTTTGAACTAGCGCTGCACTGTGCACAGAATGCGGCAAAAACTAAGCAAAAGCGCGAATAGTTGCGTCAAATGATTAAAATTCGTCCGGTTGAAACGACAAACCCCGCCGTTTCCGGCGGGGCTTTTATTGCTTTTCAGGGTGTTAAGATCAACCGCGATCCTTCAGCGCTGCGCCAAGGATATCGCCCAAGCTCGCACCGGCATCGGACGAGCCATATTGCTCGACGGCTTCCTTTTCCTCGGCGATTTCGCGCGCCTTGATCGACAGACCAATCCGGCGGGTTTTCGCGTCGATGCTGGTCACACGCGCGTCAACCTTGTCACCAACCTGGAAGCGCTCGGGGCGCTGGTCAGCGCGCTCAAGCGCGAGGTCCGAGCGGCGGATGAACGACTTGGAGCCGTTCACTTCGACTTCGATCCCGCCTTCTTCGATGGCCGTCACAGTGGCGGTCACGACCGAACCCCGCTTCACGCCTTCCGACGCTTCGGCGAAGGTGTCAGCGCCAAGCGCCTTGATCGACAGCGAAATGCGCTCTTTGGCGACATCCACATCCGACACGACGGCCTGAACAACGTCCCCCTTGCGATAGCTTTGGATCGCTTCTTCGCCGCGCTGGTCCCACGACAGGTCGGACAAGTGCACCATGCCGTCGATATCGCCATCCAGACCCACGAACAGACCGAATTCGGTGATGTTCTTGATCTCGCCTTCGATTTGCGTGCCGACAGGGTTGTTTTCAGCAAACACTTCCCACGGATTGCGCAGCGTCTGCTTCAGGCCTAGCGACACGCGACGCTTGTCACCGTCGATTTCCAGAACCATGACATCAACCTCTTGCGAGGTGGACACGATCTTGCCCGGGTGCACGTTCTTCTTGGTCCAGGACATTTCGGACACGTGGACCAGACCCTCGACACCAGCTTCGAGTTCGACGAAGGCACCGTAATCGGTGATGTTGGTCACGCGGCCTTTGTGCACGGAACCCAGCAAATACATGCGCGCGACCGAATCCCACGGATCGGATTGCAACTGCTTGATGCCAAGGCTGATGCGGTGCGTGTCCTTGTTGATCTTGATGACCTGCACCTTGATCGTTTCGCCAATGGTGACGACTTCGGACGGGTGGTTGACGCGACGCCAGGCCATGTCAGTGACGTGCAGAAGCCCGTCCACACCGCCCAGATCGACGAAGGCACCATATTCGGTGATGTTCTTGACAACGCCATCGGTGATCTGGCCTTCGGCCAGCTTGCCGATGATTTCCGAGCGCTGCTCGGCGCGGCTTTCTTCCAGAATGGCGCGGCGCGACACGACGATGTTGCCACGGCGGCGGTCCATTTTCAGGATCTGGAAGGGCTGCTTCAGCCCCATCAGCGGGCCTGCATCGCGCACGGGGCGCACATCAACCTGGCTACCGGGCAAGAACGCCACAGCGCCACCCAGATCGACCGTGAAGCCACCCTTGACGCGGCCAAAGATCGCGCCATCGACGCGGGTCTGGTCGGCATAGGCTTTTTCCAGACGGTCCCACGCGGCTTCGCGGCGGGCCTTTTCGCGGCTGACCACGGCTTCGCCACGGGCATTTTCGACGCGCTCCAGATAGACCTCGACCTTGTCACCCACGGCGACTGTCGGGGCTTCACCCGGGTTTGCGAATTCCTTGATATCGACGCGGCCTTCCATTTTGTAGCCGACGTCGATGATGGCCTGACCTGCCTCGATGGCGATCACGGTCCCGGTGACAACGCTGCCTTCGGCAGGCGTGTCCATTTCGAGGCTTTCATTCAGCAGCGCCTCGAATTCTGCCATAGTTGCTTTAGCGCACATACGGTTTCATATCCTTCAGATCATGTTGCAGGCCGCGCGGTTGCGTCCGCGGGTCTTTGGGGTTGGGCCGGGCCAGCACAACAGGTCACAGCAGCGGGAAAACAAACACAAAAGGTCGCGGCTTGCGCCCGACCCTTCCCTGCTTGTCTGCAGCCCTGTCTGGTCCGATGCGCTGCCCTTACACGCAGGCTTGCCCCAAGGCAAGCCCGCAGGCAATTTCCGCGCTTATTCGGCGGCGGATGCCGTTTCTTCCGCAGGTTTGCGCGGGCGTCGCTGGTTGCGGCGCGGCTTGGCGTCGGTGCTTGGCTCTGCCGTTGCATCGACTTGCGGCGCGGGTTCGGGCTGCTGCTCTGGCTTGGCGTCTGCGGGCGGTGCAGCGCGACGTGCCCCCTCGCGACTTTGGCCCTCGCGACTTTGGCCATCCCGACGGGGGGCGTCCCGGCGCGGATTGGGGCGACGCGGTTCGCGCGCCGCTGGTTGCGCCTCGATGGGCGCGGCGGGCACTTCGGGCGTTTCCACCAGCGCAGTATCTTCTGCGCTGTCCTGCTCGATAAGCGCAAAACTGTCTTTCGTCGGGCGCTCGATCACTTCGGGCTGCGGCGCGTCCTGAGTGACCTCGGGCTGGTCATCCTGACGGCGCGGGTGCTGCTGCGGGCCAGAGTGGAAACGCTGCGCGCGCTCGTCCTGCTGCTGGCGATTGCGTTGCTGCTGTTCTTCATGCGCGATGCGGCGCGCTTCGGCTTCGGCCTGCATTTCGCGCGTGGCCTGAGCAAGCATACGCGCGTAATGTTCTGCGTGCTGCTGGAAATTCTCGGCGGCGACACGGTCATTCGAGAGCTGCGCATCGCGCGCGAGCACTTGATACTTCTCGATGATCTGCTGCGGGGTGCCGCGCACCTTGCCTTCGGGGCCGGAACTGTCAAAGACCCGGTTGATAATATTTCCCAAGGTCCGGGGGCGATTCTGCTTGGAACGCGAGCGTTGCTTTGGTGATCTCATAGGGTCAAAATGTCCGGCCTTGCGTGGCGTGGCAGCTTTCCCGTCACTGGGCCATAAGGTCAAAGTGCATGGATGGGCTGAGAGCGGAGGAGCAACTCGGCTGCACCCCGTCTGCGTTCGGTGTGCCACGCTCTGCCTTGGCTGACAAGGGGTTTGTGCAGTCAGATTGACAGGTGGGGCTATTTTTCTTGTGCTCTGCGGCCTGCGATCAGGCGGGTTCTTGCCATTGACCTTCGATGACACGATCGCGTTCGTCAAAATCCTTGCGAATCCTGACGTGCAGAAACCCTGCCTGCACAAAGAGTTGCGCTACATCTGTCCCCTGTCCCGCACCGATTTCCACGATCAGCCACCCGCCGGGGCGCAAGTGGCGCGGGGCCTGCGCGCAGATGTGGCGATAGGCCGCAAGGCCCGTGCCGTCATCTTGGGCAGGCACCAGCGCCATGCGTGGTTCCCAGTCGCGGACATCGCGGGACAGGGCCGCAAGTTCGGTTTCGGAAATGTAGGGCGGGTTTGACACGATAAGATCGAAGCGGCCAGTGACAGCGGCGAACCAGTCCGACGGCAGGAAGGTCGCGTGCGTGATCCCCAGCGCTTGCGCATTGGCCTGCGCAACATCCAAAGCGGCGGGCGACAGGTCCACCCCCAGCCCCTGCGCACTGCCGCGCTCGGCCAGAAGCGTGAGCAAGATCGCGCCCGACCCGGTGCCAAGGTCGAGCACATCCGCGAAAGGCTTTTCTAAAGCCGCAGCGATCAGGGTTTCCGTCTCTGGGCGAGGGTCCAGCACATCGGGCGTCACGGTGAACCGCCGCCCCCAGAAATCGCGCCCACCCACAAGCTGCGCCACAGGCTGAAAGCGCGCGCGGGCTGCGGTCAGGGTGGCAAAGCGCGCAAGCTGAGCCTCGGTCAGCGTGTCCCCCAGATGCAGCGTCAGGCGCGCGGGGTCGAGGTCCATTGCATGGGCCAAAAGCCTGCGCGCATCCCCCGCCGCCCCCGGCACACCCGCGTCGCGCAATCGCATGACTGCCCGTGCAAGCGCGTCGGAAGCCCTCATGCCTCCATCTCGGCCAGACGGGCAGCCTGATCTGCTGTGATCAGCGCGTCGATCACTTCATCCAGATCGCCCTGCATGACCTGATCGAGCTTGTAGAGCGTCAGGTTGATCCGGTGATCCGTCATCCGCCCCTGCGGGAAGTTATAGGTCCGAATGCGTTCGGAGCGGTCCCCGCTGCCCACTTGCGCCTTGCGGTCAGACGCCCGCGCATCGGCGGCGCGCTGGCGTTCCAGATCGTAAAGCCGCGTGCGCAGAACCTGCATGGCAATCGCGCGGTTCTGGTGCTGGGACTTTTCCGAACTGGTCACGATGATCCCCGTGGGCAAATGCGTGATCCGCACTGCCGAGTCGGTGGTGTTCACATGCTGCCCGCCCGCGCCGGATGCACGCATCGTGTCGATGCGGATGTCACTGGCCGGAATGTCGATATCGACGTCTTCCGCTTCGGGCAGCACAGCGACTGTGGCCGCAGACGTGTGGATCCGCCCCCCCGCTTCGGTCACAGGCACACGCTGGACCCGGTGCACGCCCGATTCGAACTTGAGCCGTGCGAAAACCCCGTCCCCCTCGATCCGCAGCACCGCTTCCTTCAGGCCGCCAAGCTCGGTTTCGGTGAAGGATAGCTGCTCGACGCGCCATCCGCGTGTATCGGCATATCGCTGATACATCCGCATCAGGTCGGCGGCAAAGAGCGAGGCCTCCTCGCCCCCGGTGCCGGGACGCAATTCCAGAAGTGCGGGGCGACTATCGGCCGCATCGCGCGGCAGAAGCGCGAGCCTGAGCGCCTGTTCCAGATCAGGCAGCTCCGCATCCAGCCGCGCGATTTCTTCTTCGGCCAAAGCGCGCATGTCGGGGTCGGCGCGCATCGCTTCTGCCTCGGCCCGGTCATTTGCCGCCCGCTGATAGGCGGCGATCTGTTCGACCACAGGCTTCAATTCCGCATATTCGCGCGAGAGCGCCGCCAATTCGTCCCCCGCCCCCGCCATCAGGCGGGCTTCGACAAAGCCAAAACGGCGGATGATCTGGGCAAGCGCCTCGGGCTGAAACATGCCCCCCATTTGGCCTGCCTGCGCGCACAGGTCAAGGGTCGCACAGCTCAAGGGTCGCGCGGGCACTGGACGTCCAAGCTGTGCTCCACTAAATTGCAGGGTTCATAATCGGAGTGTTTTTGACATGGACGACGCGTCCACAACGCTTGACGTTGCCTTTTGGGTCAGCGCCGGGTCGATTGTATTTTTGCTGATGATTTCAGCGTTTTTCTCTGGGTCCGAAACGGCGCTGACCGCATCAAGCCGGGGCAAGCTGAAAGCCCAGTCCGACAAAGGCACCAAGGGTGCTGACACAGCGCTGAAGCTGACCGAAGACAACGAGCGTATGATCGGCGCGGTGCTTCTGGGCAATAACATGGTGAACATTCTGGCCGCCTCGCTTGCGACTGCGCTGTTCACGCGGCTTTTTGGCGATAGCGGTGTGGCTTTGGCCACATTGGTAATGACCGCGATGGTGCTGGTCTTTGCCGAAGTGCTGCCCAAGACCTATGCCATCTCGAACCCCGAAGGCGCCGCCATGCGCGTGGCCCCGATCCTGCGCTTCGTGGTGGCGATCTTCTCGCCTGTCGTGGCAGTCGTGCGCTTCATCGTGCGCCGGGTTCTGGCACTCTTCGGGGTGGTGATCGACCCGGACCGCGCGGTTTTGTCCGTGCACGAGGAAATCGCAGGCACTTTGGCTTTGGGCCAAGCCACGGGCACTGTGGAGAAGGAACACCGCGACCGGCTGATGGGCGCGCTCGATCTGTCAGAGCGCACTGTCGAGGAAATCATGCGCCACCGCAGCGAGATCAACACGATCAACGCCGATGACCCCGTGGAGCAGATCATCGCAACGTCGCTCGGCTCCACCCATTCGCGCTTGCCGATGTGGCGCGATGATCCTGAAAACATTGTGGGCGTGCTCTATGCCCGCGATCTGGCGCGCGAGATGCACAAAGTCGTGGAAAAGGCCGGCGGCGATTATTCCGCGATTGCGCGCATCGACATCACGAAACTGGCCCGCCCGCCCTATTTCATTCCCGAAACCACGCCGCTCGACGAACAGATGCAGGAATTCCTTCGTCAGAAGCGCCATTTTGCGCTGGTCATCGACGAATATGGCGCGCTGCGGGGCCTGCTGACGCTGGAAGATATCCTTGAAGAAATCGTGGGCGAAATCGAGGATGAATATGACGTCGTGGACCTGCCCGAAGTCGAGCAGCGCAGCGACGGCGAGATTGTGGTGGATGGCAAGATGACCATCCGCGACCTGAACCGGGCGATGGACTGGTCACTGCCAGACGAGGAAGCTGTGACCGTGGCGGGGCTTGTGATCCACGAAGCGCAGACAATCCCCGATGTCGGGCAGACCTTTTTCTTCCATAGCTGCCGCTTCAAGGTACTCGCCCGAGACGGCAACAGGATCGCGCAACTGGCGATCCGGAAGGTGGCGTAAGCGGTCAGGCCGTCGCCAGTTTCTGCATCCGCAGGAAAGTGAAGGTTCCCATCGCTGTGGTCTTGCGGTCTTCCACGACGCGCAGGACCGGGACGCCCAGCACCCGGTCCTTGGGGAAATTGGAATGCCAGCCGATCAGGTCGGCCAAGGGGGCAAGTTTGCGTTCAAACCACGCCATCCAGCCCTCTTCGCCCGCGAAATGATTGACCAGCAGGATTTGCCCACCCGGTTTGCACACGCGCGCCATTTCCCACATGACCTGTTCGGGGTCTGGGACCACAGAAATCAGATGCATGGCAACGACAGTGTCGAAGCTTGCATCGGGGAAATCCATGTGCCGTGCATCCATCTGACGCAGGGCTTTGACATGGGTGAGCTTTTCCTCGGCCACCTTGACGCGGGCGCGTTCCAGCATGTCCTCGGAAAAATCAATGCCCGTGACTTGCAGTTGGGGATCATAGCGCGGCAAGGCAAGGCCAGTGCCCACACCCACTTCCAGCACATGCCCGCCTGCGCGATTGGCAACTTCGGTCGCCTGTTGCCGCCCCGCCTCGGTCAATCGCCCAAAAGTCAGATCGTAGATCGGTGCCCAACGACGGTAGCTGCTGGTGATCGCGTCCGGTTTCATAAAATGCCTCCCATCATCGTTTGTCTCGACATGGGGGACAGCGGCGGATCAGTCAACTTGAAGCTGCAACCCCCACTGATGAATTTTTTGTCAGTGCCGGGAAATGCGCCGGGTCACATGGAAAAACTGATCCCACATCCGCAGGACGACGACGCATTGGGATTGTTGATCACAAAGCGCGCGCCGATCAGTTCTTCGGAAAAATCGATCACCGCGTTTTGCAGGAACGGCAGCGATACAGGGTCAATCAGGACGCTTTGCGCGCCCTTGGCCAGAACCAGATCATCGGGCGCGGGGGTATCAAAACGGATATCATATTGAAAACCCGAACAACCGCCGCCATTTACGGCCACGCGCAGGGCCTTGACCTCGCCTGTATCCTCGGCAATCTCGGCCAGCCGGGCAAAGGCACGTTCGCTCACGCGCGGGGGAAGGGTCAGGGTCATTGGACGCACCGCTGTTAAATTCCGATTACTTTGCTCTGATATAAGCCGCCACGCGACTTGCGGCAAGGGAGACGACCAGAATGCTCAAACCCTATGCAACCCAGCCCGATCATTCGCGCGGGCGGCTTTACACGGAAGCCATGAGCACCTTCCGCTCGCCCTTTCAGCGCGACCGCGACCGGATCATCCATTCGAGCGCCTTTCGGCGGCTCAAGCACAAGACGCAGGTCTTTATCGAGCATGAGGGCGATTACTACCGCACGCGACTGACGCATACGATCGAAGTGGCGCAAGTGGCGCGCACTTTGGCTGCGGCGTTGGGGCTGAATACGGACCTGGCCGAAGCGATTGCGCTGGCCCATGATCTGGGCCACCCGCCCTTTGGCCATACAGGCGAGGATGCGCTCTGCGAATTGATGGCACCCTTTGGGGGGTTTGATCACAATGCGCAGGCTTTGCGGATCGTGACGAAGCTGGAACGGCATTATGCCGATTTCGACGGGCTGAACCTGACTTGGGAAACGCTCGAAGGGATGGCCAAGCATAATGGGCCGGTGACAGATGACGCGGGGCGGCCCTTGAAGGGGGATGTGCTGCCCTATGCGCTTGCCGAAGTGAATGCGCAGATGGATCTGGAATTGCAGGGCTTTGCCAGCGCCGAGGCACAAGTGGCCGCGATTGCCGATGACATCGCCTATAACCACCACGATCTGCATGATGGGCTGCGATCAGGGCTGTTCACGGAAGCCGATCTGATGGAATTGCCGATCACGGGGCCTGCTTTCGCTGACGTGGACCGCCGTTATCCGGGGCTTGACCCGATGCGGCGCAGGCATGAAGCTTTGCGCCGCGTCTTTGGCGTGATGGTCGAGGACGTGCTTCTGGTCGCGGGCACGCGACTTGGGCCCGCTGACCTGCAATCGGCGCAGGATATCCGCGATCTGCGGCTCAGGATCATCCGGTTTTCGGACCGGCTGTTTCGGGAATTGAAAGTGATCCGGCAGTTTCTGTTCACGCGCATGTACCGCGCGCCCACAGTCGTTGCGATGCGGGCGGAAGTGACGGCGATGGTGCGCGATCTGTTCCCGCTGTTCATGGCGCGGCCCGAGATGCTGCCCGCCGATTGGCAGGGCGATGTAGGGCGTGCGGCGTCAGAGGTGGAGCTTGCACGTTTGGTCGCCGATTACGTGGCGGGGATGACGGACCGCTTTGCGATTGGCGAGCACAAGCGCTTGGTGCTGGGGGAAAAGCCCTGAACGGGGGCCGCGGGGGGGCCCCCCCCCACCGGGGGGCGGC
>JBKBLP010000014.1:0-62468 GCA_046296275.1 Roseinatronobacter sp.
GCCCCGCACGTGAGCTGCATGGGCGGCAGCCGCGAGGAGATCCGCAAGCTGCTCAAGCTCTACCGCGCCCTCGGCTGCCGCCGCATCCTGGCGCTGCGTGGCGACCTGCCCTCGGGCATGAAAGACGGGTCAGAAATGTATATCCCCACTTATGACGATGTGCTGGCCGCCCATGCCCGCATCGAACCCTATATCCACCGCACGCCGGTTCTGACGAGCAGCTATTTCAACGCGCTCACCGGCGCGGAGTTGTTCTTCAAATGCGAGAATTTCCAGAAGGCGGGCGCGTTCAAGGTGCGCGGGGCATCGAACGCTGTGTTTGGGCTGTCGGATGAGATGGCGGGGAAGGGGGTCGCGACGCATTCGAGCGGCAACCATGCGCTCTCGCTGTCCTATGCCGCAGGGCGGCGGGGCATTCCCTGTCATGTGGTCATGCCGCGCACAGCGCCGCAGGCCAAGAAGGATGCTGTGCGGGGCTATGGCGGCATGATTACCGAGTGCGAGCCATCCACAACCTCGCGCGAGGCCGTCTTTGCCGAGGTCGAGGCGCGCACCGGGGCAGAATTTGTGCACCCCTATAACGACCCGCGCGTGGTTGCGGGGCAGGCCACATGCTCGAAAGAGTTGATGGAGCAGATCGAGGGGCTGGATGCGGTGATCGCGCCGATTGGGGGCGGTGGGATGGTGTCGGGGACTTGCCTGACACTGTCCAACATCGCGCCGCATGTGGAAATCTTCGCGGCCGAACCCGAACAGGCCGACGACGCCTATCGCAGTTTCAAGGCGGGCCATATCATCGCCGATGATGCGCCGGTGACGATTGCCGATGGCTTGAAAGTGCCGCTGAAAGACCTGACATGGCATTTCGTGCGCAATCACGTGACCGATATTCTGACGGCGTCCGAGGATGAAATCATCGATGCGATGAAGCAGACCTGGAAGCGCATGAAGATCGTGATCGAGCCAAGCTGCGCTGTGCCTTTGGCCACAATCTTGAAGAACAAGGAACGCTTCGCCGGCAAGCGTGTCGGCGTCATCATCACCGGGGGCAATGTCGATCTGGACTTGCTGCCCTGGATCACAAAGTAAATCGGGAGGATGCGAGCATGAATGCACCTGTGAAAATCGACACATTGGAAGTGGGCTATGACGTGCCTGCCCTGCCGGGGATGGACGAGGCTGATATCCAGACGCCTTGCCTGATCCTTGATCTGGACGCGCTGGAGCGCAACATCAAGAAAATGGGCGACTGGGCGCGCGCGCATGGGATGCGCCACCGTGTGCATGGCAAGATGCACAAATCGGTGGACGTGTATTTCCTGCAGGAAACGCTCGGCGGGGCTTGCGGCGTGTGCTGCCAGAAGGTGTCCGAAGCCGAGGTTTTCGCGCGCGGGGGTGTCAAGGACGTGCTGGTGTCGAACCAAGTGCGCGACTTGGCCAAGATCGACCGCTTGGCGCGTTTGCCCAAACTGGGCGCACGCACGATTTGCTGTGTGGATGATCTGGCCAATGTGGCCGATCTGTCAGCGGCCGCTGTGAAGCATGGCACAACGATCGAGTGCCTTGTGGAAATTGATTGCGGCGCGGGTCGCTGCGGGGTGACGACGACGCCCGCAGTGGTGGAGATCGCGCAGGCGATAGACGCAGCACCGGGGCTGAAATTTGCTGGCATCCAAGCCTATCAGGGTGCGATGCAGCATATGGACAGCTATGACGACCGGAAGGCCAAGATCGACATTGCCGTGGCGATGGTGCGTGACGCAGTTGAGGGGTTGAAGGCCGTAGGGCTGGAATGCGACATCGTGGGTGGCGGCGGCACGGGCAGCTATTACTTCGAGGGCAATTCGGGGGTTTACAATGAACTCCAGTGTGGCTCGTATGCCTTCATGGATGCCGATTATGGTCGGATCCTCGACAAGGACGGCAAGCGCATTGACCAGGGCGAGTGGGAGAACGCGCTGTTCATCCTGACCAGCGTCATGTCTCATGCAAAGCCCGGCAAGGCCATCTGCGATGCGGGGCTGAAGGCGCAATCGGTGGATAGCGGCTTGCCGTTCGTCTATGGGCGGACAGATGTGAAATATGTCAAATGCTCGGATGAGCATGGCGTGATCGAAGATATGGGCAACGTGCTCGCGGTGAACGAAAAGCTACGACTGGTGCCGGGTCACTGCGACCCGACCTGCAACGTGCATGATTGGTACGTGGGTGTGCGTGGTGGCAAGGTGGAAACGCTCTGGCCGGTCTCAGCGCGCGGAAAGGCTTACTAAACGCGGCTTTTGCGGAAGCATCCGGGGGTTTCACCCCCGGACCCCCAGAGTATTTGAAGCAAGATAAAGGAGGGCGCGATGTTTGTTGTGCCGGAGGCGCGCATTGCGGGTCTGGTGGATGGTCAGTCCGCCTATGAGGCTATCGAGGCGACCTTTGCTGCGATGGCGCGGGGGGATGCATATAACTTTCCTGTCGTGCGTGAAGCTTTGGGCGAGGGCCGACAATACGGGTTCAAGTCGGGTCTGGACCGTGTGGGCAACCTGCTGGGTGTGAAGGCGGGCGGGTATTTTCCAGGCAATGGCGCGCGCAACATCCCGAACCACCAAAGCACGGTGTATTTGTTCGATCCCGACTCGGGCAAACCCACAGCGATGGTGGGGGGGAATTTGTTGACGGCGTTGCGGACGGCGGCGGCCTCGGCTATTTCCATCGCGCGGCTGGCGCGGGCGGACAGCAAGGTGTTGGGCATGGTGGGCGCGGGGCATCAATCCGCCTTCCAGATGCGCGCGGCCGTGCGGGCGCGCGCGTTCGAGAAGGTCGTGGGCTGGAACCTGCACCCCGAGATGTTGCCGCGTTTGGCGGAAACGGCAGCGGAATTGGGGCTGCCGTTTGAAGCGGTCACGCTCGAGGAATTGGGTGCGCAGGCGGATGTGATCATCACGATCACCTCCAGCTTCGATCCCATCGTGATGGATGCCCATATCCGTCCCGGCACGCATCTGGCCTGCATGGGGACCGACACAATCGGCAAGCAAGAGGTCGAGGCGGCGATTCTGGCGCGGGCGACAGTCTTTACCGATGAAGTTGCGCAGTCGATCACGATTGGCGAGGCGCAGCATGCGATTGCGGCGGGGCTGATCACAGACCGCGACATCGTGCAGATTGGCGATGTGATCAATGGCGTGCATCCGGGGCGCACCAGTGTCGATCAGATCACGCTCTTTGACGGCACGGGCGTCGGGTTGCAGGATCTGGCTGTGGCGTCGCGCGCAGTGGAACTTGCGCGCGCAAAGGGCATCGCGGACGAGATTGCGTTCTGATATGCTATGCAAAAGGCTAGCCCCTTCAGGCTGGCCTTTTGCATTACTCGGCCGCCTTCACGAAATGCTGGTCCGGCCTTGGCCCTGTCACGATGCCCGCGTCAAACAGTTTGCCGATTTCTATGCCGGACAGGCCCGCGACCTCGGCCAGAACCTGTTCGGTATGCTGGCCCAAGGACGGGGCAGGGCGCGCGGCGTCGCGGCCTGTGACCGAGAAATCGAGCGGCGAGGCTGGCACCGGAAAGGTGCCAATCCCCGGTTGTGTGACCATCTGGAACATCGGGTTGCCGGGGGACAGGTCCGGGTCCTCGGTCACGGCTTGGGCGAAGCTGCGGAATTGCGACCATGTGACGCCGGATTTGTCGAAATCGCAGGCGAAGTCCTCGACCCGGTGGCGGGCGAAGAAGGGGGCCAGCGTCGCTGTGATCGCCGCGCGGTGCAGGAAGCGCGCGCCTTCCTGAGCGAGGGACACACCGAGTTTCGCCTCCAAAGCCGCGATGGCCGGCCCGGAGCCTGTGGCCTTCACCAGCCCCTCCCATTGCCGGCCAGTCAGGCCGATGACCATGACGCGCTTGCCATCGGCACAGACGAAATCTTGCCCATAACCGCCATAAAGCGCGTTGCCATATTTTGGCCGGTCCACGCCATTGACCACGACTTCGCCGATAATGCCCAGATTGCCCAGCATCGCGGCGGCGGCGTCTTTGAGCGAGAAGGCGACTTCTTGCCCTTGGCCCGTGCGCAGGCGGTGGCGTTCAGCCGCAAGAAGCGCGGACACCGCCATGTTGCCCGCGATGCAGTCCCAAGCGGGCAGGGCGTGGGCGACGGGTTCGGTCGATCCCTCTGGCCCTGTGGCCATGGGAAAACCAAGCGAGGGGTTGACCGAGTAATCCACCGCGGGCCGCCCGTGGCGGTCGCCCAACAGCGTGACCATGATCTGATCGGCGCGGTGCTTTGACAGTGTTTCATGATCCATCCAGCCGCGCACGCGCAGGTTGGTCAGAAACAGCCCGGCATCGGGGCCGGGGGCCGTGATGATCCGCGTGATGACCTCGCGCCCTTCGGGGGTTTTCATGTCCACGGCCACGGATTTCTTGCCTTTGTTCAGCCCCGCCCAGAACAGGCTTTGGCCGTCCCTGGTCACAGGCCAGCGTGCGGCGTCGAGGCCCCCTTCGATGCGGTCAAAACGGATGACTTCCGCCCCCATCTGCGCCAGCGTCATCCCCGCAAGCGGGATCGCCACGAAAGCTGATCCTTCGACCACGCGCATACCTGTGAGAATTCCCATTGACTTAATCCTCCCATTCAAAGCGGGCTTGTAGCCCTTGGTGGCCGCCGGGGGCGACAGTGCAGAGTTTCAAAGCGTTCGGCCCATCCGCTTCGGCCTGAAGCCGCAGATGGCCGTCAAACATCGGGTGAACCCCGCGAAAGCTGAAGCGCGCGGGCGCGCGGCCCGTGTGGCGCATGGCCGCTTCCATCAGGAGCGTGGCCTGCATCGGCCCATGCACGACCAAACCGGGATAGCGTTCTGCCCTGATCGCATAATCGCGGTCGTAATGGATGCGGTGCGCGTTGTAGGTCGCGGCCGAATAGCGGAACAGGCGGACGGGGCCGACTTCGACCTCCTCATCCCAGAGGGGCGCTTCGGGGGCGGGAATGGCGCGGGGGGCGCGGAAGCTGTCGGGGATAGGCAGATAGACGATGTCTTGCTCTTCGCGGATCGCGCCACCCCCTTCGCCGCGCAGGTCATGGCCCACGCGCACGAAAGCCATGTCGCCTGTCGTGCCCTGTTTGAAATCCACGCTCAGGATTTCCGAGCGTTTGGAGATCGTCTCGCCCACAGCGAAGCGGCCTTTGAACGCAAGCTTGCCGCCCGCCCACATGCGCCGGTTGAAGGGCAGGGGGGGAAGGAAGCCGCCCAGCTTGGGGTGGCCGTCTGTGGCGATGCCAGAAATCGGCACAAATTCGGGAAAGGCCGCCCAATGCCACAGAACCGGCATAACCGCTCCGGTATGGATGGCCGGCTGTGGCGCGCCGGGATGACCCAGCGCGCCCATGAGCATTCCAGCAAATTCAGGCGACAGCCGCCCCTCTCGGGTTTCCGTGCGTCCGACCCAAGCTTGGGCCTGTTCGGGGGTTGCTGCGCTGCCTGTCAATTTGCCGTTTTCCTTCATGCTGCTGCCTTGTGACCGAGGATACGGGCCATGGTTTCGCCCATGGCCGAGGGGGTGGGCGACACTGTGATCCCTGCCGCCGACAGGATTTCCACTTTCTCCTGTGCGCTTTCGCCAAAGGCGCTGATGATTGCACCCGCATGGCCCATCTTGCGGCCCTTCGGCGCGGACAGGCCCGCGATATAGGCCACGACAGGTTTGGTCATATGGTCGCGCACATAGGCGGCGGCTTCGGCTTCCTGCGGTCCGCCGATTTCGCCGATCATCATCACGGCGTCCGTTTCGGGGTCGGCTTCAAACATTTCCAAAATGTCCTTGAAGCTCGAGCCATTGATCGGATCGCCCCCGATGCCGACGGATGTGGACACGCCAATGCCAAGCGCCTTCATCTGGCTGGCCGCCTCATAGCCCAGAGTGCCAGAGCGCCCCACAATGCCCACGCGACCGGGCAGGTAGATATGCGGGGGCATGATGCCCATGAAGCCTTTGCCCGGGCTGATGACGCCCGCGCAATTCGGCCCGATAAAACGCATGCGCTTGTCCGCGGGAAAGCGGCGCAGGTAGCGCTTGACGCGCATCATGTCCTGCGACGGAATGCCATCGGTCACACAGACCGCGAATTCAAGCCCTGCCTCGGCGGCCTCCATGATGGCATCGGCTGCGCCGGGGGGCGGCACGAACACTAGGGACGCCTGCGCGCCCACCGCGTCCACTGCTTCGCGCACTGTGTTGAAGATGGGGCGCCCCAGCACGGTTTCCCCACCGCGCCCCGGCGTTACACCGCCCACGACATTGGTGCCGTTCTTGATCATATCCTCGGCATGGAACTGGCCGATACGGCCCGACATGCCCTGCACGATGATGCGTGTGTCTTTCTGGATCAGGATTGCCATTGTGCAAGCTCCTCAGGCGGCCATGCGGGGGCGGGATGCGACGGCGGTCGCGGCGGCCTCTGCGAGCGTTTCCGCAGAGATAAGGGGAAGTCCGCTTTCGTCAATGATACGGCGGCCTTCTTCGACATTCGTTCCGGCCAGGCGCACGACCACTGGCAGGGTCAAGTTGAGTTCGCGGTAGGCTTGCACGACCCCCTTCGCCACCCAGTCGCAGCGGTTGATGCCAGCGAAGATGTTGACCAGGATCACCGACACGTTCGGGTCAGTCAGCACTGTGCGGAAGGCTGCGACCACGCGTTCAGGGCTTGCGCCGCCGCCAATGTCGAGGAAATTCGCAGGCTGCCCGCCCGCAAGCTGGATCATGTCCATTGTGGCCATCGCAAGGCCAGCGCCGTTGATGATGCAGCCAATGTCGCCTTCCAGGCCCACATAGTTCAGCCCGTGTTCGGCAGCGGCATCTTCGCGCGGGTCCTCTTGCCCCGGATCGCGCAGAGCCGCGACTTCGGGGCGGCGGAAGATCGCGTTGGTGTCAAAGCTCATCTTGGCATCGAGCGCGATCAGGTCGCCCGCGCCTGTGATCACGAGCGGGTTGATTTCGACCATATTCGCGTCAAGGTCCCGAAACGCGCGGTAGCAGCCGCGCAGCACGGTCGCCATCTGGCCGATTTGCGCACCCGACATCCCCAGCTTGAACGCCAGTTCGCGCGCCTGAAACGGCAGGAAGCCGAAAGCGGGGTCAACGACCATGCGGATCAGGGCGTTTGGGTTGTTCGCGGCCAGATCCTCGATTTCGATCCCGCCTTCGCGGGACGCGACGATCATGATGCGTTCCGATTTGCGGTCCAGAACGAGGCCAAGATACAATTCTTGCGCGATATTCGTCGCCGTTTCCACCCACAGCCGGTGCACGGGTTTGCCATTGGCATCGGTCTGCTTGGTCACCAGATTGCGCCCCAAAAGCCCTTGGGCGAAGTGGTGCACCTCGGCTTCCGAGCGGCAGAGCTTCACGCCCCCCGCTGCCCCGCGCCCGCCCGCATGGACCTGCGCCTTGACAACGACAGGCAGGCCCAGCTTGCGCGCTTCGTGCATCGCCTGTTCGGGGGTAAAGGCCACGCCGCCATTCGGTACGGGAACCCCGAAGCGGCGCAAAACGTCCTTGGCTTGATGTTCGTGGATATCCATTTCGGTGTCCTCCCTGAAATGATTACTCGGCGGCGATGGGGGTCGTGCGGGCGGCGATGGCATCGGCGAGCGAAAGCACATTCATCGCCATCCGCTCGGATGCGGCGTCGATCATCTTGCCATCGAGCGCGGCTGCGCCCTTGCCTGCGGCTTCGGCCTTGCGCAGTTCCTCGATGATGCGGCGCGCGCGGGTGACTTCGGCCTCGGGCGGGCTGAACACGTCATTGGCCATGGCGATCTGGCTGGGGTGAATGGCCCATTTCCCTTCAAACCCAAGGGCGGCGGCGCGCTGGGCTGCGGCGATGTAGCCGTCGGGGTCGTTGAAATCGCCGAACGGACCATCCAGCGCGCGCAGGCCGTAAGCCCGGCAGGCGATAATCATGCGCGACAGCGACGCGTGCCATTGGTCGCCCGGATAATGCGGGTTCAGGCCGCCGATATTGACCGTGCGCGCGCGCATGCTGGCCGCATAATCCGCAACGCCGAAATGCAACGCTTCCAGCCGCGAGTTTTGCGTTGCAGCGTAGCGAGCGATTTCCTCGACATTGGCCATGCCAAGCGCCGTTTCGATCAGGGCTTCCAGCCCCACTTTATTGGTCAGCCCGCAGGCTTGCTCGATCTGGTTCACCAGCGCTTCGACCATATAGAGGTCCGACACGACCCCGAGTTTCGGGATCAGGAGCATATGCACCCGGTCGCCCGCCTGTTCCATGATATCGACCACATCGCGATACATGTAATGCGTATCCAGCCCATTGATCCGCACGCTAACCGTCTTGCCCTTCGCCGCCCAGTCGATGCGGTTCAGCGCGTCCACGACATTCTTGCGCGCCTGCACTTTCTCTGGGGGCGCAACGGCGTCTTCCAGATCAAGGAACACCACGTCAGCCGCAGATTCGGCGGCTTTTTCGATCATCGGAACGTTGGACCCTGGCACAGCCAAAGTGGAGCGTTGCAGCCTTTGGCGGCGCAGGGGGAAAAGCGAGTGGCTCATGGGCTGGTTTCCTTATTCAGCAGCAAGGGACAGAGCAGGGCGCGACATGCGGCCTGCGAAAACGTGAAGGGCCGCTTCGACACTGGCACCGACGGGAATGCGGGCACCGGCTTCGATCAGGGCAAGTTCGGCCACGCCCAAAGCAGTCAGGCACATCCCTTCATTCAGATCGCCCAGATGGCCAATGCGGAACGCCTTGCCCGCAAGTGGCCCAAGCCCACCGCCGAAATGCGTGTTGTAGCGGCTGCGGGCGATGTCGATCACGCGGCGGGCATCCACATCGCGGGGCGTGCGGATGGCAGTGACAGTGTCGGACGCATAGCGCGGATGTTCGGCCACTGTTTGCAGCCCCATAGCGGCGACCCCGCTGCGGATGGCGCTGGCCAAACGCGCGTGGCGGGCAAAGACATTGTCCAGCCCTTCGGCCTTGATCCGGTCGAGGGCTGCGCGCAGCCCGTGCAGCAGGGGGGCAGGGGGTGTGTAGGTGAAAGACCCTGCCTCGTGTGCGGCCAGCATCGCTTGCAGGTCCAGATAACTGCGCCGCATCGTGGACCCGTCACAGGCCCCCAGCGCTTTGGGGCTGACGGCCAGAATGCCCAGACCCGCCGGGGCCATCAGGCCCTTCTGGCTGCCTGCTATTGCCAAATCCACGCCCCAGTCGTCCATCTGAAACGGGAGCGATCCCACCGACGAAACGCCGTCCACGAATAAAAGAGCATCGTGGAAGGCCGAATCCATCTCGGCCCGGATCGCGCCCACGTCGGATGTGACGCCCGTTGCGGTTTCGTTGTGGGTGACGAACACGGCCTTGATCGCCCCGAACCGGTCCGCGCTCAAGCGCCGCCCGATTTCCTTGACCGGCGCGGGGGCCCCCCAAGGCAGGTCGATCACATCGACATCGAGCCCCAGATCCTGCGCCATCCGCACCCAGAGGGTCGAGAAATGCCCATGCCGCGCCATCAGAACCTTGTCGCCGGGTGAAAGCGTGTTGGCGATGGCCGCTTCCCACGCGGCGGTGCCAGAACCGGGGAAAAGCGCGATGCTGCCTTTCGTGATGCCGAAAATCGGCTTCAGGTCCGACAGGATCGGGCGCAGCAGATCGGCAAAGGCAGGCGCGCGGTGGTCCTGCATCCCCACCAGCATGGCGCGCTGCACATCCATCGGCACATTCGTCGGCCCCGGCATGAACAGATGAGCGGTTCCGGTCGGAAATAGGGTCTGCATGGCGAATCCTCCCTTGGTTGGAAGAACCATGGCAGACACATATGCAATGCTGCGAATGAAACCGGGTTCTGTTGTAAATGCGAGAATTTACAAAGCGGCGTTTTTGTAATAGTGTAAACTCAACCTATTTCATGGCAAGAGGATGGCCATGCGCAAGACCTTCATCGGGCCGCATCTGCGGCGGCTGCGGCAGGAACAGAGCGAGACGCAAGGCGCGATGGCCAAGCGGCTGGGGATCAGCGCGGCCTATGTGAACTTGCTCGAAAACAATCAGCGCTCGGTATCGGTGGCGATCCTGCTGCGGCTGTTCGAGCAATACGGTGTCGATTGGCGCGACATTGCCGAAGATGACACGGCGCCAAGGCTTGCCGATCTGCGCGGCGCCCTGCAAGACCCGCTCTTTGATGCCTGCCGGCCCGATGTGCAGGAACTCCGCGCGGCCCAGACCCATGCGCCCATGCTGGTAGAAGCCGTCTTGCGCCTGCACCACGCCTATCTGACCCTCAGCGATCAGATTTTGGCTTTTGCGGCCAGTCCGACGTCGGGGGAACCGCTGCTCAGCGCCTCGCCGGAAGCGCTGGTGCACAACTTTTTTCGCCGCCAGCGCAATTACTTTGCCACGCTCGAACAGGCCGCCGAAGAGTTTTGGCGCGATGCGCCCGCCACGGATGATCTTTACACCGCGCTGAAAGAGCGCCTGCGCGCCCAGCATGGCATTCGCGTGCAGGTCGTGCGCGTGGCGGACCTGCCGCGCACCTTGCGCCAATACGACAAGGAGCGTGGGCTTGTGCTGCTGTCCGAAGCGCTCGACCATCCAAACCGCGTCTTTCAGCTTGTCCATGTGCTGGGGCTGATCGAATGCAAGCCCCAGCTTGACGCGCTTCTGGCCACGTCCGGGATCGACAGCGCGCTCGGGCGGTCCCGCGCCCTGGTGGAACTGGCCAATTATTTCGCCGCCGCGGTCCTGATGCCCTATGACGCCTATCTGACGGAAGCACGCGTCAGCAAATACGATTTCGACCATCTGGCCACCCGTTTTGGGGTCAGTTTCGAGCAAGCCTGCCACCGCGCGACCACGCTGCAACGCGATGGCGCGCAGGGTGTGCCGCTGTTCTTTCTGCGGCTGGACAAGGCAGGCAATGTCACCAAGCGCTTTAATGCCACGGATTTTCATCTGGCCGAATATGGGGGGGCCTGCCCGAAGCTCGATGTCCATATGAGCTTTCGCCTGCCCGGGCGGATCGTGCCGCAACTGGTGGAAATGCCCGATGCGTCGCAGTATTTCGTGTTTGCGCGCACTGTGGACCGCCCGACTTTCGAGCGGCATGGGCAGGATAACCGCTTGGCCATCGCCATGGGCTGCACCCTCGCCCACGCTCCCGAGATCGGCTATGCCGAAGGGATCGCGCTTCAGGGGGCACCCGCCACGCCCATCGGGATCAATTGCCGCATTTGCCCGCGCGCGGGCTGCGAGCAACGGGCGCACCATGCGTCTGTGCTGACAACGCCTGTCGATGCCGCGCGGCGGGGGGCCACGCGGTATGATGCGTGAAGGTTCATGACAGGTGGCACCAAGAGCGCTTGCGCAATAATGGGAAGCAAGCCATTCAATGCGCGTTGCTTTTGCGGCGCGGAATCAAGGGCGAAGCCCGCCGCGCATCGCCGGGCCGCCCCCCGGCCCGGCGATTGGGTTGGTGTGGGTGCCTAAATCAAGCTTGACGGAGATTTGGCTAAAATAAATTGCGGAGAACCCCTGTCGCATCGCCGCGCCGCGGCCCGACGCTGCGCGGCTTTGCTCTTCGACTTGATCGCGTTTAACTCCGGCGCAACTTCTCGAAGAGCACCTTGCCCATTACTCGCGTCACCATCTGCGGCGCAAGCCATCCCACGAAGGCCGCCACCTTCGCCCCCAGCCCCGGCAGCACCACCCGCGCGCGGCTGGTCAGGATGGCGTCCGCCACAGCCTCGGGCGCGATGCGGCGGGATTTGTCAGCCCCTTTGGGCGCGTAGCGTTCGGCGTGCGGGGTGTCCATCGGGCCGGGGCAGACAAGCTGGACGGCCACCCCCTGCGCGCGAAGCGGTTTGCGCAAGGATGTCGCAAGGCTTGCCAAGCCATCCTTGCTGGCCGCGTAACTCGCCGCCCCCGGATAGCCGGTATAGGTCGAGAGCGACCCGACCAGCACCAGCCGCCCCCCGCGCGCCAAAGCGTTGCGCTGCACCAGTTGCGCCACGATCTGCACGGGCGCGTGCAGGTTGACCTGCATCACGCGCGCATGGTCGGGCAGGGGGATGCGCTCGAAGGGGCCAGTCGCGCTGATCCCGGCATTCAGGATGACCAGATCGAGGGGGCCGTCTTGGGTTAGCCGCGCGCCCAAGGCGGGCCAATCTGGCACCTGCGACAAGTCCACCTGCACCCAATCAGCACGCATGGCCCAGTCAGGCCGCGCGGTCAGGTCCAAAGCCACCAGATCATCGCCCCGCGCAAGGCAGGCGCGGGCAAGTGCCGCGCCAAGGCCCGATGCCGCGCCGGTCAGCAAGACCCGCATCACGTAGCCCCCCGCAGCCGTTCCAAGGCGATCCGCGCGAAGGAAATCACTTGCCGATCTGCCCCCCTTGGCGCTTCCAGCGCGCGCAGGATCGCGCGGGCCACCAGCGCGGGCGGCAGGAACAGGCGGTCCATCGCGTCACGCGCGCGGCCCGCGCGTTCGGCCATGCCTGTTGCCGTGGGGCCGGGATGGAGCACGCGCACCCGCACTTGCCCGCGCGATTCCTGCGCGAGCGCACGGCCGAACCCGTCCAATCCGCCCTTGCTTGCCGCATAGACCGGCATCCCCGCTGCCCCCTTGCGCGCCACTGACCCGATCAGGCCCAGATAGCCGCCACTCAGCGCGCCGCGCAGCCCATGCGCGAGCGCGATTTGGGCATCAAGGTTCACAGCCAGCACGCGGGCGATGTCGGCGGGTGCCTCATCCTCGATCCCGCGATAGAACCCGATCCCCGCATTCAGGATCGCCCCTGCAAGCGGCTGTGCGGCCCCCATCGCCACCACGCGCGCCAGATCCACAGGGTCGGCCAGATCCGCGCGCAGGTAGCGGCAATCGGGGAAATCTATGGGCAAATCGGCCTGCGCGCGCCGCCCCGTGGCCAGCACTGGCACCCCGCGCGCGGCCAGAAGCCGCACGAGTTCGAACCCAACCCCGTGCGAGGCGCCCGTGACCAGAACAGGCCCGCTCACGCGCCGGGTTTTTCGTGCGGGTCAAAGCCTGCCATGACCACTTCGCGGGTGCGGCAGTCTTTGCACATGGTCAGCAGATCAAGGCGCTTTTCGCCCTCTACCCCTGTGAACATCCAATGTCCGCCAAGCTTTTCGGTGATCCGCTTGATGCCCGATTGCGTGGCAAACGCCTTGCCACAGGATGTGCAGCAGAAAGGCGGTTCTTCCTTCAGCAGGCGGCGGGGGGCCTCCCATGCGGGGAAGTCGATCTGTGGGGCAAGGGTGATCGCTTGCTCGGGGCAGGTCGCGGCACAGATGCCGCATTGCACGCAGGCGCTTTCGGTGAAGCGCAGCATGGGGCTGTCGGCATTGTCGTGGAGCGCGCCTGCCGGGCAGGCCCCCACACAGGCCATGCACAGCGTGCAGGCATCGGTGTCGAGCACCACGGCCCCGAAGGGCGCGCCTTTGGGTAGGGCGAGTGTTGTCGCGGGGTTGGGGGCCGTGCGGTTCATCTCGGCCATCGCGGTGGTCAGCAGCCCGCGCTTGTCCTCGGCCGGCAGGAAGCTTGAGCGTGCCGCGCGCGCAGGGCTCGCCGGGGTCCAGAGCGCCGCGTCAAACGCATCGGGGTCATCGGTCTGGATCAGCGCACAAGCCGGGCCAATGCCCGTGGCCTGCGTCAGGATGCCCAGAAGCGCGATGCTGGCTTCCAGCCCATCGAGCGGATGCGCAGGCCGCCCGCGGGTCAGCACGCGCACAGCGCCTGCGCCATAGGCCAAAGCGGCGGCCATCAATTCCGGGCCGATCTGTGTGGGTTCATTGACCTGAACCGGGATCACATGCGCAGGCAGGCCGCGCCCGAAGCGGGCGCAGGCGTCGATCAGTTCGGCCCCATGGTCGCCATCGTGGAACAGGATCACGGGCGCGGATTTGCCGCCTGCCGCGAACCACGCGGCCAGACCTGCGCGCAGGCGGGCTGCGATATTGTCCACCACGGGCAGGGCATAGGCCGCAGCCCCCGTCGGGCAAGCCGCCGCGCATTGCCCGCAGCCCGCGCAGATATTAGGGTCAATCACGACGGAATCCCCGCCCGAGGTGATGGCCCCTGTCGGGCACAGCGACAAGCAGCGCGTGCAGCCAGTCTTGGTGTTACGCGAATGGGCGCACAGGTCAGGCGTGAAGTCGATATATTTGGGCTTGTCGAAGGTGCCCACCATTTGGCCCGCTTGCTGGATCAGGGCCGCCACGGCGCGCGGGTCGCGCGGGTCGGCGCGCAAGTATCCGGGGCGGGTTTCGTGGAACAGGGGCGTGCCGCCCGTCAGGTCGATCACCAGATCGCAGCGCGAGACTGCGCCACTGCGCGCGCCCTCGAATGTCAGCGCGGCGCGGGACGATGGCGCGGAGGCGGCGTAATCGTCCACGGTCAATTCAAACGCGCCCAGATGGCCCTTGGCCTGCCGGATGCGCCCTTGCAGGACCGGGAACAGCGTGGCGCGCGGCGGTGTGATCTGCGCGCCGGGCAGGACCAGCACAGTCAGGTCCAACTGATCGGCCAGAGCGCTTGCCACCTGCACGGCGACATCATCGCGCCCAAGGATCAGCGTGACCCCGTTGCTTTCCATGCTCACAATCTCGAACGCGGTCGCGTCCTGCTGCGCCATGGCCAGAAGGGCGGCCATTTTGGGCCCCGCGCTTTTGCCATCGTCAGACCAGCCCCCGGTTTCGCGGATATTGGTGAAACGAAGCTGCCCATCGAACCCCTCATCCTCGGCCACTTCGGAAAACAGCCGCGACTCTTGGGTGCAGGCCACGGTAATGTCGGCAAACTCCCCTAGCGCCTTGCGGAAATTGTCTAGCTGGCTGCGGCACAGATGGTGCGCGGGGCGCTCGGCTGCGGGACCAAGGGCTTTCGCATCAAGCGACATCGTGCCTTCGCAGGTGCACAGCAGCGTCGCGCGGGAATGATCGAGCATCGGGGTTTTCTCTGGCGGTAGGCTGGAGTATCTGTGCAGCATATAGGCCGCCCATCTGCAATTGGGTAGTGCGAAGGGAGATGACCATGCAAACCGCCACTGCGCCGCGCATCGTGCTGCCGCCGCCCTATACATTGTGCCACACGGATCAGCGCGATACGCTGGCTTTTGCCTGTGCGCTTGCGCCCGAGCATGGGGCCGGAACGCTCGTGGTGCATCAATCGCCGGGGCTGTTGTCCTTTGCGGTGGTGCTGGAACCTGACATGGCCCTTGAACAAGCGCAGATGGCGTTTGTGCTGGGGATGACGGCCTTGGGCGATGCTCTGGCCGCGCATTGCCCGCCCGAGCGGTCTGTGCGGTTCATCTGGCCCGATGAAGTGCGCTTTGACAAATGCCGCTTGGGCGGTGGGCGTTTTGCCGTGTCCCCCGGCACGGGGCCGCAGGATGTGCCCGACTGGATGGTGTTTGCGGCGGAACTCATTGCTGACCGTGACGATCTGGCAGAGCCGGGGCGCTACCCGGACTCGGTGTCGCTGAAAGAAGAAGCCTTTGATCCCGCCGAGCAGATAATCGCAACCTTCGCAAGCTATGTGATGCTCTATTTCGACCGCTGGACCCATGACGGGCTGGAGGCCGTGACGAACCGTTATCTGGTCCGCATCGATCCGCCGCTTCTGCGCGGCGTGCGCCGGATCGAAGGCGACAAGCTGGTGGAAATCACGCCATCGGGTGGCGGCAAACGCTCTGCTCCATTGATGGAGAGGCTGGGTGCATCGGGCTGGCGCGACGCGCAGGGGCCCAAGCGGTGACGCGGCTGCCGCGCACGATCCGGCTGGATGCGTCCGACAAGGTGGTGTTTGTCAATGCCGCTGAACCGGGGGAATGGGCGGTGCCCGGCACATTTCTTTTCTGGGGGCGTGACGCGGACAGCCTGTCGCGCAAGGAGCAGATCGCGTTTCGCACGGGCTTTCTGGGGGTGGACAGTTTCGGACATTCGACACTGGTGACAGTGCAGGACGCGACTGACACCGAGCGCGCGGCGATGGTCGAGCGGCTTGCGGCCCAGCTTGTCACCCATCTGGGTGCGCCTTCGCGCGACATCGCCCGCCCAGCGGCCGAAGAAGAAGTGGCGCTGGCCGAAGCGCTCTGCCGGGGTCATGCGCTCAATACCTTGGTCGCGCTTTACCGCAAGTTCGAGGATGGCCATATCCGCGAACAATTCCGTACGCTCAAGCCGCGCGATGAAACCGCCTTTTCCGCAAGCCACCTGCAAGGCCATGACCGCGCCTTCCAGTTCTTCGAGGAGGAGGTGGAGGATCACGTCGATATTTTCACCCTGGGGGGGAAAGGGAATGCCTGAATTCTGGGTCGCCTCTGGCCACCATCTGACACGACTGGACCGCGCAGGGCGCATGGTGGTAACGGATGAACTGATCTTGGCTTGGCTTGCGCGGCCCGAAGTGCTGCCGCCTGCGGATGCCTGCGCGGCGGAACGTAGCCTGCACAAGCGGCTGATGGACAAACCCCGCGCGAAAGTGTCGGATTTGGAGATCAACTCTTTGGCCGATCCCGATGCGCGGGAAAACTGGCGCTTTCTGCTGACGCTGCGCGATCGGCTGCTGGCGGCAGGGACAGTCGAGGAAGGCTATGCCAGTCTCATCCGCGATCAAGTCACGTTGCCTGTCGTTTTCATGGCGCAGCTTGTGCAACTGATTCTGCGCAATGCGCTCGATGGCTGCCAAGACCCGCAAGTGCTGCGCGCGGCGGAATGTTTCTTCCGCCCCCAACGCGCGCATGTGAAGGACGACAAGTTGCTCCTGGCCGATGAGGAACTGGTGCAGCTCTACGAGTCGGAAATGCATTCCTCGCCGCTGACAGCGATGTTTTCGGGCGGAGTCAATTCGCTCGACGTGCTGGGCGGGGGCAATGAATGGACTTATTGGAGCCGCTCTGACGCGCATACGACGGTGCTGAATTTCGGCGGCGACCCAGAGGCCCGGCGCGGCATGGCCGAAGCACTCGCGGCCTTCGTGCGGCATATGCTGGGGGTCGAGGTCACAGTCACGGCCATGACCCGCGTCGATGACGTGGATTTGCGCTGGGTCGTGGGGCTGGACCCGGCAGGCACCGCGATTGGCAATGCGCTGTGGCGGGGGCAGGCCGCGCCTGCGACGATGGTGGGGCTGTTTCGCTTAGAGTTAGTGGACCCACGCGCGGTGCGAGCGGATATGGCCGGGCAGCCTGTGTGGTTGATCCTTGGGCTGGGGGCCGATGGGGCGGTGCGGATGAAGCCGCAGAATTTGCTCACGAACCTGCCGCTTGCGGAACCTGTGCTGAATTAGGGGGGCGATCATGGTTCAGAAAATCCTGCGTGTGGGGGTCGTGGCGACCCGCCGTCCCCCTGTGACCCGCTGGGGGGCAGGAGAATTGCGCCCGACCGCGATCCTGCCTGCGGAACCCGACCTGCAAGCGCCCTATCGGCTGAGCGAACAGGACGGGGTGGAAACATGGTTTCTGGGCGCGCGGGATGTCGTTTTACATCAGGGGGATACGGGGCATCACCAAGACAATTTGCAGTCGGGCCGCCCCGCTCTGTGGGTGGCGTTGCGGGGGCAAGACCCGATGCGCGCCGAGCTTGTTTGCGTGACGGCAGATCCCTACGAGGGTGAGGGTCTGGTCGCGGACCTTGATCTGAAAGTCGAAGCGGTGCCGATGCCGGAACCCCTTCAGGAAGCGGTCGCGGATTTCGTGGCGCGATATCATATCGAAATCGAATTCAAGAAGCGCAAGCGCCTGCCTGCGGACCCGAATGCGCTGGTCGCGCGCGCCCCGCGCATCTTGCAGCCAGAGGAGAAATGGGGCGCAAGCAGGCCCCGGAAGGAGTGAGCATGGCCAAGACGCCCGAGGAGGACAGCTTCCTGTCCCGCTGGTCGCGTCGCAAGGCGGAAGCGCGGCTGGAAGAAGCCGCCCCTGTCCCCGCACCCGCCCCTGCCCCGGAACCAGAACCCGCCCCGAAACCTGCCCCCGACACGATTACGCCCGAAGAACTCGCGGCCCTGCCCAAGATCGAGGAACTGGTGGCAGGCACCGATATTCGCGGCTTCCTGCGCCCCGGTGTGCCGGTCGCGCTGAAAAACGCCGCCCTGCGCAAGATGTGGATGCTGACGCCCGCCATTCGGGATTACCGCGATCCGGCAGTGGATTATGCCTGGGACTGGAATACGCCCGGCGGGGTGCCGGGGGATGGGGTTGGGCCGTCCGCTGAACGCGCCGCGCAGATGTTGCGCGATCTGATTACCCCCCAGTCCGAACCCGTGGCCGAGCCTTGCGTTGGGGACGCGCAGTCTCTGGCGGAGGGCGCCGCGTGTGCGGCGACCGAGGGTGAGCCTGTCGCCCAGGCACAGCCAAAAGATACAAATATTCCGAAACCTGAACACGATAAAAACCCATCAAATCAGTCGGATACAGATGCGCCGATTCCACGCCGCAGACATGGTGGCGCGCTGCCAAGTTAGACTTTGGTCTTAGACCCTACCGCCCAAATCTTGTGCGGTAACACTGGACAGGTTGCCATAGTCTGATTACCCTCGTTCTGCATACAACGGCATTCCTGCCGACAGGGATTGGGACAACCGCCACATGACAGCCAGCCACCCCCAAAGCGGGGCAGCGCGCGACGAACTGGACCGGGCACGAAGCGAGCAGTATCGCTTCCTGTCTGTGTTGTTGTTTGCCGCGCCGGACACTGAGCGCCTGTCGGCCATAGGGGGCTTGCAGGGCGATGAATCGGCGCTCGGTCAGGCATTTTCGGGCCTTGCGGCGGCAGCGCGCGCGACAGATGCGGCGCAGGTCGCCGCTGAATTCTTCGAGTTGTTCGTGGGTGTGGGCCGGGGTGAGATCCTGCCCTATGCGAGCTTCTACCAGACTGGGTTCCTGAACGAGCGCCCGCTTGCAGAATTGCGTGGCGATCTGGCTGCTTTGGGCGTGGCCCGCGCGCCGGGCCGCTATGAACCCGAAGACCACATCGCGCTTGTTTTTGAAGTGATGGCAGACATGGCCTGCGGCTCTCTGCCGGTTACGCCCGCGCAAGAAGCTGCTTTTTTCGGGCGGCATATCGCGCCTTGGGTGGCGCAATTCTTTGATGACCTGACACTTGCGCCTTCGGCGCGTTTCTACCGCAGCGTGGCCGAGATTGGCCGCCTGCTTGTCGATATCGAGGCGCGGGCCTTCCAGCTCGCGGCTTGACCAGTTCAACCAGCCCGGATGCCGAGCAAGCATCCGACATACGGGAGGAAAACATGGCACAGGACCGGAAAACTCCGATCAGCCGCCGCGCCTTCTTTGGGGTCGCCGCCACAGGCGCAGCTTCGACGGCAGCCCTGACCGCGGGAACAGCAACGCCGTCTTTCGCACAACAAACCGGGGATGAACGCACGCGTGGTCGCTATCAAAAGACCGAGCACGTCGAAACCTACTACCGGACCAACCGCTACTATCCTCGGGGGGACAAGTGATGCTCGTCAAACGTAGAACACGCGATGTCGCAACCTCGGGCCGACTGGCCCAGATGGCCGGTGCAATGGCCGCAAAGCCGCTGGATCGCCGCAGCTTCCTGCGCGCCTCGGGGCTGACAGTCGGGGGCTTGGCAGCCCTTGGCACGATTGGTGCAGGCATGACCCAGCGCGTTGAAGCCGCAGGCTTTACCGACATGCGCCAGCCCATCGAATTGAAGAAGAACATCTGCACCCATTGCTCGGTGGGCTGCACGGTGATCGCTGAAGTGCAAAACGGCGTCTGGGTGGGCCAAGAGCCCGCTTATGGCAGCCCGATCAATCGCGGCACGCATTGCGCCAAGGGCGCGTCCGTGCGCGAGCTGGTGCATGGCGACCGCCGCATCAAGTATCCGATGAAGAAAGTGGGCGGCCAGTGGCAGCGCATCACATGGGATCAGGCGCTGACCGAGATCACCGACAAGATGACCGAAATCCGGGGCCGTTCGGGCGCTGACTCGGTTTATCTGCTCGGTTCGGCCAAGTTCTCGAACGAAGGCGCCTATCTGTTCCGCAAATTCGCAGCCTTCTGGGGCACCAACAACGTCGATCACCAAGCGCGTATCTGTCACTCGACCACTGTGGCCGGTGTGGCGAATACCTGGGGCTATGGCGCGCAGACCAACAGCTATAATGACATCCGCAACGCCAAGACCGTGATCTTCACGGGCTCGAACGCGGCGGAAGCGCATCCTGTCTCGCTCCAGCACATTCTGGAAGGCAAGGAAACGCAGCGCGCGAACGTCATCGTTCTGGACCCGCGCTTCACGCGCACAGCGGCCCATGCAACGGAATATGTCCGCTTTCGTCCCGGCACCGACATCGCGATCATCCACGGGATGCTCTGGCACATTTTCGAAAATGGCTGGGAGGACAAGGAATACATCGCCCAGCGTGTCTGGGGGATGGACCAGATCCGCGAGGCCGTGAAAGCCTATCCGCCGGAAGTGGTGGAGCGCATCAGCGGCATTGACGGCGAAACCCTGAAGCGTGTGGCGGAGAAGTTCGCCAAGGAACGCCCCTCTACCTTCATCTGGTGCATGGGCGGCACGCAACACAGTGTGGGCACCGCGAACGTGCGGATGTACAACATCCTGCTTCTGGCCACTGGCAACGTGGGCTATGAAGGCACCGGCGCGAATATCTTTCGTGGCCACTGCAACGTGCAGGGCGCAACCGATTTCGGCCTCGATATCGGCAACCTGCCGCTTTACTATGGTTTGGGTGCCGGCGCATGGCGGCACTGGGCGCGCGTCTGGGATGTGCCTTATGACTATTTCGTGTCGCGCTTCGATGCGGTGCCGGCCAAAGGGGGCCGCGATGCCCGCACGCCGGAGCAGAACATGGAAGTGCCAGGCATCACCTCGACCCGCTGGTTTGACGCTGTCACCATCGACGCCGAGGAAATCGACCAGCAGGACAACATCAAGGCCATGATCGTGTTCGGCCATGGCGGCAACACAGTGCCGCGCATGATCGACGCGCAGCGCGGCATGGATGCGCTGGACCTGCTCGTGGTGGCTGACCCGCACCCGACGACGTTTGCGGCGCTGCATTCGCGCACGGACAACACTTATCTGTTGCCGATCTGCACGCAGTTCGAATGCTCGGGTTCGCGCACGGCTTCGAACCGCTCGGTCCAGTGGGGCGAGAAGGTCGTGGAGCCGATCTTCGAATCCGACACGGACTATTCGGTGATCTATGCTATGGCGCAGAAGCTTGGCTTTGCCGAGCAGATGTTCAAGAACTACGAGATGGTTCAGGGCAAGTTCGGTATGGAACCCACCCCGGAATCCATCTTGCGCGAAATCAACCGTGGTGGCTGGTCAACCGGTTATACAGGTCAAAGCCCCGAGCGTCTGAAAGCGCATATGGCCAATCAGGACAAGTTCGACCTGATCACGCTGCGCGCCCACCCGGATGCGCCCGAGGAGGTCAAAGGCGACTATTACGGTCTGCCTTGGCCATGCTGGGGCACGCCGGAACTGCGCCATCCGGGGACGCATATCCTCTACAACACCAACCTGCACCCGATGGAAGGTGGCGGCGCGTTCCGTCCCCGCTTCGGTCTGGAGCGGGATGGACAGACGCTGCTCGCCGAAGGAAGCTGGCCGGTCGGGTCCGAGATTCAGGACGGCTACCCGGAATTCACCTATGGGCTGTTGCAGCAACTGGGCTGGGACACGGACCTGACGCCTGCGGAATTGGCGACAATCACCCGTATCGGCGGCAATGACCCCGAGCGGATGGCTGCAGTGTCTTGGTCAATTGACCTGTCAGGCGGTATCCAGCGCGTGGCGCTGATGCATGGCTGTGTGCCCTTCGGCAATGGCAAGGCCCGCGCTGTGGCGTGGAACCTGCCTGACCCGATCCCGGTCCACCGCGAGCCGATCTACTCGCCCAAACCCGATCTGGTGGCCGAGTATCCGACGCGCGACAATGGTCGTCAGCAGCGGATGCCCAATATCGGCAAGACCGTTCAGGAAAACGCTGTCGCGCAGAATCTGCATCAGCAATTCCCGATCGTCCTGACCTCGGGCCGTCTGGTCGAATATGAAGGCGGCGGCGAGGAAACCCGCTCGAACCCATGGCTGGCCGAGTTGCAGCAGGACATGTTCGTTGAAATCAACCCGGCTGACGCGAAAGCGCGCGGGATTGTGGATGGCGGCTGGGTCTGGGTGACAGGTGCCGAAGGTGGGTCGAAGGCCCGCATGAAGGCGCTTGTGACCGAGCGGGTGGGAACTGGTGTGGCCTTCATGCCGTTCCACTTCGCTGGCTGGTTCCAAGGGGTCGATCAGCGGGGCAACTATCCGCAGGGCACTGACCCGATCGTCTTGGGCGAATCTGTCAACGTCATCACCACCTATGGCTACGACCCGGTAACGGGGATGCACGAAGGCAAAGTGACCCTTTGCCAGATCGCGGCCGCATAAGGGAGGAACCAGAAAAATGGCACGCATGAAATTTCTGTGCGACGCGGATCGCTGCATCGAGTGCAACGCCTGCGTCACGGCCTGTAAAAACGAGCACGAAGTGCCGTGGGGCATCAACCGTCGTCGTGTTGTGACCATCAATGATGGTCTGCCCGGCGAGCGGTCGGTCTCGATGGCATGTATGCACTGCACGGACGCGCCTTGCGCTGCGGTGTGTCCGGTGTCGTGCTTCTACACGACGGCGGATGCGGTCGTGTTGCACAACAAGGACACCTGCATCGGTTGCGGATATTGCAGCTATGCCTGTCCGTTCGGCGCACCCCAATACCCGCAAACGGCCAATTTCGGCACGCGCGGAAAAATGGACAAATGCACCTATTGCTCGGGCGGTCCGGAAGAGGACATGAGCCAAGCCGAATATGTCAAGTATGGCGCAAACCGTCTGGCCGAGGGCAAGCTGCCGCTCTGTGCTGAAATGTGCTCGACCAAGGCGCTTTTGGCGGGTGACGGCGACATCATCGCGGAAATCTACCGCGAGCGGGTCGTGACGCGCGGCTATGGCTCGGGTGCCTGGGGTTGGCGCACGGCTTACGGCGAAACTGTGACAGTGTAAGGGAAAAGACCATGAAAACCATCCTTTCCCGCCTGAGCGTTCTGCTTGGCCTAATTGTCGTGCTGGGGCTTGCCGCCCCAGCCGCACAGGCGCAGATCAACCCGACCGAGAAATCGGTGACCGAGGATGCGCTGTTCCAAGCCCTTGGCACGACCAGCACGTATGTTGCCGGTCGCGTCTCGATCCCCGATGCGAATGCAACCTATCTGATCAAGCCCGAGAACAAGGGCTGGGCTGCGTTGCAGGGTGATTTCCTGCATACGCTGTCGATCTGGGCTGTGGTCGGCATGATCGCGCTGCTCGCGGTGTTCTACATGGTGCGCGGCAAGATTAAGGTGGATCACGGTCTGTCGGGCCGCAAGATCCTGCGCTTCAACGCGATCGAGCGGTTCGCGCATTGGACGCTTGCGTCGAGCTTCATCATTCTGGCGCTTACGGGTCTGAACATCATCATGGGCAAGTCGGTGATCCTGCCCATCGTGGGCGAGACGGCCTTTGGCACCCTGTCGCAGATGGGCAAGATCGCGCATAACTATCTGGCGTGGCCTTTCATGGTCTCGCTCGTGCTGATCGTGTTGCTTTGGGTTGTGCACAACATCCCGAACAAGGTCGATATGGAGTGGATCGCCCAAGGTGGCGGCTTGCTCAAGAAGGGCGTGCATCCGCCCGCGCGCAAGTTCAACGCAGGTCAGAAACTGGTGTTCTGGTCGGTTGTTTTCGGGGGCGCTGGTCTGTCGGTGACGGGGTATTTCCTGCTCTTCCCCGCGCTCGCTGGAACCCCCGCTGACTGGCAGTTCTACCAGACGATCCATGCCCTGATCGCGGCTGTCCTGTCTGCCCTGGTGATTGCGCATATCTATATCGGCTCGGTCGGTATGCAGGGCGCGTTCGATGCGATGGCTTCGGGCGAAGTGGACGAAAACTGGGCCAAAGAGCACCACTCGCTCTGGGTCGAGGAAGTCCGCGCAAGCCAGCATCGCAACACGACGCAAGTGCAGACCCCTGCCGAGTAACGCGCAGGTGCAGTGAACCCGCGACAGCCCTGCGCCACAGGCGTTGGGCTGTTTGCATCAGGATCACCCGAAATTTGGGTTGGGGGATGGGGATGAGCGATCTGACGCTCGATCAAATCAACGCGCGACTGGACCAGATCACTTTGCCCGACGGGCAAGGGCTGGGGAAGTCGGAACGCGCGTCCATCTCTGTCAATGACGGGCGCGTGACGCTTGCGATCCAGACGCGGCCTGACGAGGCTGCAAGCTTCTCCCCGATCCGCGATCAGGCTGAAGCGCTCTTGCGCGCGCTGCCCGGTGTGGCGTCCGTCTTTGTGGTCTTGACGGCGGAAAGTGGCACAAAACCAGCCAAAACCGCACCGCCCGATTTGGCGACCAAACCCAAGGTCAAGGCCGATCCCTTGGCCGATGTGCGCGCGGTGATCGCCGTTGCTTCGGGCAAGGGCGGGGTGGGCAAATCCACCACGACAGTCAATCTGGCGTTGGGCCTGCGCGCGCTTGGGCTGAAAGTCGGTATTCTCGACGCCGACATCTATGGCCCGTCGCTGCCCACACTTCTGGGCCTGCATGGCAAGCCCGCGACCGGGGTGGGGCGCAAGCTGAAACCCATGCAGGCGCATGGTGTGCGCGCGATGTCGATGGGGGTTCTGGTGGACCCCGAAACGGCGATGGTCTGGCGGGGACCGATGGTGATGTCGGCCATCACGCAGATGATGGCGGATGTGGACTGGGGGCCGCTGGATGTGCTGCTGGTTGATATGCCCCCCGGCACTGGGGACGCGCAGCTTGCGCTTGCTCAAGGGACGAAACTGGCGGGCGCGGTGATCGTGTCCACGCCACAAGACCTGTCGCTGATTGACGCCCGCCGCGGGATCACGATGTTCCGCAAAGTGGATGTGCCGATCCTTGGGATCATCGAGAATATGTCCCACTTCATCTGCCCCGATTGCGGCGGCAGTCACGCGATCTTTGGCCAAGGCGGCGCCCGGGCAGAGGCTGCGCGGCTTGGCGTGCCTTTCCTGGGCGAAGTGCCCCTGACGATGGAACTCCGCGCGGCCTCGGATGCGGGCACCCCCATCACGGCCCGCGACCCTCATGGGGCGCTGGGCCAGATATACACGCGCATTGCCCGAACCCTGTGGGATGGGCTGAACCCTACAAAATCGCTGTCCGACAGGACGGCGCAATCTTGACCAACCGGAGGACCAAATGAAAGCCTTTATCGCCGCTGTTGCCTTCTCGATCGTTGCTGCTTTTGTCGCGGCCAATGTGCTGGACACGCGGTATCAGACCCCGTCCTATTCGGCGTTCTCGACTGAAGGGGCGCGGGTTGGCAATCCGGGTAGCAACCTGACTGGCTATTGAGCCACCGCATCTGATGAAGCGTATTCTAGCCCCATTTCTGGGGTTTCTGGTCGCGTTTCCCGCCCACGCGCAAGATATTCGTGGGCATGGCGGCCCTGTCGGCGCGCTTGCGATGAGCGGCACGCAGGTTCTGTCGGGCAGCTTTGATACGCGCGCGATCTTGTGGGATGCACAGGACGCGGCAGCCCGCAAGATTACGCGTGTTCATTCCGGGAATGTGACCGCGGTAGCGTTCTTGCCGCAAGGTGGCTTTGTGACAGCGGGGCAGGATGGGCGCATCGCGGTTTGGGATGGGCATTCCCCCGATCCGCGCTTGCTGACAGACGAGGGGCTATCGGCCATCGCCGCTTTGGCGGTCAGCCCGGATGGTGCCCAGCTTGCGGCGGGCTTCTGGGATGGCCGGATTGCACGGATGGATGTGCAATCCGGCGCTTTGGAGTTTTTCGACGCCCATGCAGGTCGCGTGACGGGGCTTGCCATTTTGCCCGATGGCGCGCTGGCAAGCACAGGGCATGATCTGCGCTTGTCGATCTGGGGACCGGACCTGAATTTGCAGGAGCGCACAGACCTGCCCGATTTGCCGAATGGCATGGCCATCAGCGAGGACAGGCTTGCTGTGATCTTCGCCGAAGGGGCGTTGCGGCTGTTTGACCGAACGGGCGCGCTTTTGCCGGAACGGTTCCTAACGGACAGGCCCCTTGTGGCGCTGGCTGCGCATGGCGCCGATGTGGCGGCGGCGGCGATTGATGGCACTGTCTGGGTGCTCGAAGGTCAGGCCCTGCGCCAGCGGGCCAGCTTTCGCGCCGTGACGGGGCCCGTCTGGTCCCTCGCACTGGATGATCAGACCATTCTGGCGGGCGGTGCGGACGGTACGATCCGTCGCTTCGCTTCCGCAGACGGCACAGCTTTGGGCGGTACAGAGCAGACCGACCTGACGGCGCTTGCGGATACATCGCACGGCGCGCAGGTCTGGCGGGCCTGTGCGGTCTGCCATTCGCTGGAACCGGACGATCTGTCGCGCGCCGGGCCATCACTGCACGGTATTTTCGGGCGACCCATCGCCACCGCCGAAGGCTATGACTACTCGCCCGATCTGCGCGCGCTGTCGATCATCTGGACCCCGCAAACTGTCGCGGAATTGTTCGAGTTTGGCCCCGAAGCCTATACCCCCGGATCAAGAATGCCCGAGCAACGCGTCACCGACCCAGAGGACCGGGCAGCTCTGATCGACTATCTGCAACGCCATGCGATGCAGTAAGGTAGCTTAAACCGCCGAACTGTGCCCGATATGGGCCATCGAATATTCGTCAAAGACTGTCGCAATCATCCGCGTCAGGGGCCGCCCGTCGGTCGGGATTTCCAGACCATAGGCGTTAACCGACACGAATTTCCCAAAGCGTTCGGCGGCTGTTGCGAACAATGCCTCTAGCGCGACAGGGTCCGCGCCATAGGTGTCGATCACCTCATCCCGCGACACAGCGAAATCGCACATCAGCGCTTCGATCACCCGACCGCGCCAGATGTCCGACGGCGTGAACACATGCCCGCGCGCGGTGGCAAATTCCCCGGCGATGACATGCTTTCGCCAATCCGCCGTAGCGGGAGCGTTTTGCGCGAAGCCTTGCGGAAAGCGCGAGATCGAGGACGCCCCAAGCCCGATCAAGACCGGCGATGTGTCATCGGTGTAGCCCTGAAAATTCCGGCGCAATTTGCCAGCCTTCAGCGCCTTGGCCATGCTGTCATGGGGCCGGGCGAAATGGTCGATACCGATTTCGTCATAGCCATCCCACAGGAACAGGCGGCGGGCGGTCTCGAACATTTCCAGCCGTTCTTCGGGCCGGGGCAGAGTGTCGGACGGGATCATCTGCTGACGCCGCGCCATCCACGGCACATGCGCATAGCCATAAAGCGCCACGCGGTCGGGGTTCAGCGACAGAAGTTTTTGAACTGACTCTGTGATCCGGCGGTTGGTCTGGTGGGGCAGGCCATACAGGATGTCTGCATTCAGGCTTTGGATCCCATGCGCGCGCAGCGCATCGGCGGCAGTTTTGGTAACTTCAAAGGACTGGTCGCGGCCAATGATGCCCTGAATTTCCGGGTCGAAATCCTGCACGCCAATCGAGGCGCGGGTCATGCCCGCTTTGGCCAAGGCCGCCATGCGGGGCGCGTCGATCTCGTTGGGGTCAATTTCGACCGAGAACTCGCCACCCTTCGCCATGGGCGCGATCTGAAACACCTTCGCGGCCAAGGCGCGCATCTGTGCAGGCGGCAGCATGGTGGGCGTGCCACCCCCCCAATGCAGGCGCGACAGGCGCACGCCTTCGGGCAGGATGCGGCCCAACAGGTCCAGTTCCTGCATCAGCGTTTCGGCATAGGCCACAACGGGCGCGTCGCTGTTTGTGCCTTGCGTGCGGCAGGCGCAGAACCAGCACAGCCGCCGACAGAAGGGCACATGCAGGTAGAGCGATATCTCGCTACCGGGTGCTATCCGGCGGATCCAATCCTCCAGCACCTCGCCCTTCAGATCGGGTGAGAATTGGGGCGCTGTTGGATAGCTCGTATACCGCGGCACACGAGAATCGAACAAACCCAGCTTTGAAAGTTGCGAAAGGTACGACATGTCTGTAAGCTACCTACGGGAACGCCAAAACACCTTGATGTAGATCAATCAATGACTCGAGTCACACCCAAGTTCAAAGCTGTCAGTCAAGAGTGTTCGGATTGTCCCATCCGCCATCGCGCCGTGTGTGCGCGCTGCGAAAGTGACGAGCTCGAACAGCTTGAGCAGATCAAGTACTACCGCAGTTTTGAAGCGGGCCAGACAGTGATCTGGTCCGGCGACAAGATGGATTTTGTGGCCTCGGTCGTGACCGGGATCGCGACACTCAGCCAGACGATGGAAGATGGCCGCCGTCAGATGGTGGGGCTTTTGCTGCCCTCCGATTTCGTCGGTCGTCCGGGGCGGCAATCCTCGGCCTATGATGTCGTTGCGGCGACCGATCTGGTCATGTGCTGTTTCCGCAAGAAGCCTTTCGAGGAAATGATGTTCCGCACGCCCAATATCGGCCAGCGGCTTCTGGAAATGACCCTCGACGAACTGGATGCGGCGCGCGAATGGATGCTGCTTCTGGGGCGCAAGACGGCGCGGGAAAAGATCGCGTCGCTGCTGTGCATCGTGGCGCGGCGGGATGCGTCGCTGCAATTGGCCAATACGCATGGTGAGTTGCGCTTTGAATTGCCGCTCACGCGCGAAGCGATGTCGGAATATCTGGGGCTGACACTGGAAACTGTGTCGCGCCAGATGTCTGCGCTACGCCGCGAAGGACTGGTGATCACCGAAGGCAAGCGACTGATCGTCATTCCCGATTTTGATCGCCTGCTGGAAGAAACCGGGGACGACTCGGATGGCGGGCTGCTGATCTGACCTATTCGGGTGGTCGTGTCCGTAAAAGGACAATGCTGCGCCACATTTTTGCCCGGAATGCCCGTTTTGGTCAAATGGTTGGGGCGACTGGCCCATACCGTTATATGTCGAAGCGAAGATTGCAGCATGATACCCGGTTCAAGCAACACGCAGCCGAGCATTTCGGTGCAAACCCGCCGCGTTTATCTTTATGGGGCAGATCGCGAAGGGGTGGCCTCCGTCCCTGCGGCATTTGCAGGGGGCGGATGCGGTGGGGTGTCTTGCAAAGGTGTGCGCAAATGAGCACGGGCGGCTTCAATTGGGACAATGACTACGAAGATCTCGTGAAGGAACGTCATCTTCGCGTCCTGCCGCCCGAGGGCGAACGCGACTCCGCGACGAATTCCGACACGCCGAGCCGCAATATCTTTTCGCGTCTGTTCTTCCCGACTGTGCTGTGTGCGGCGCTTGCAGGGGCATATTTTGCGCTTGGCCCCCAGATTTTTGGGGCGCGCACAGGTGTCCAGACGGCGGGCCTGTTGCCGATTTTATCAGCTTCTGCGCCTGCGGAATCCTTGCCCGCGCTCCATGCCTACTCGGATAGCCAATCGCGGAACTTTTTGCTGGGTCTGGCCCGCTTTTCCGATGCCGACCTGTTGCGTTATGCTGAAACCACACGTCGCGATCTGATACGGGCCGGCACGATGCTTGCGCCATTCATGCGGGATGCTTTGGCGCTGACGGAGCATGAACTGACCCGCCGCGCGCTCCCCATGCCGCCCGCCTTTGGAATGCTCGACGAGGTCCGCGTCGAGCATAAACTCCGCGGATAGAGCATATCGCGCAAAAGTGGTTCCCAATTTTGCGCGCCATGCTTTAGCGGCTGCTATCGGGACAAGAACAGCGCTTTGTCGCTGTTTTCCAGCAATTCGCGCGTTGCCCCCCCAAGGATTGCTTCGCGTAGCCGCGAGCGGCCATAGGCCCCCATGACCATAAGCTGCGCGTCCTTGTCAGTCATGTGCCGCAGCAGAACATCACTTGAGCGTGGAAGCGTCTTGGCAAGGACAGACACCTCTGCTTCGACGCCATGGCGCACAAGCAGCGTGGCGAGCATTCCGCCCGGGTCAGAGCGTTCGGCCCCTTGTGAGGGCGGGTTTACAATGGCGATATCGACGAGATCAGCCTCAATGAGCAAAGGCAAAGCTGCCCGCGCGGCATGAATTGCCTCTGCGCTTTGGTTCCAGGCCAAGACAATGCGCTTGAAGTCAGGAATATCCCCTTCGGGCAGGATAAGAACAGGCGCGCCGCCCTCGAACAGGGCGGCTTCGGTCACAACTTCATCTTGCAGCGATTGGCCCGGCCCATAGGGGCGGGGCAAAATGACCAGATCGGCAAAGCGCGCCTTCAGCCCGACAAGCGCATTGACCCCACCAAGGGTCAGCACTGCGCTGTCGGTCGAATAGCGAATGCCCGCACGGCGCAATTGCGCTTCAGTGGCCTGGGCGAGCGACTTCGCGGTTGCCTGTGCGGCATCAAGTGCCTGATGATAAATGATCGCAGGCGCGCCTGCATAGAAGCCCATACTCTGGGTTGCATCGACGCCCAAGCAGCACACTTCCAGATGGGCATCGAAGCGCTGCGCAAGCGCTGTGCATTTTTCAAGCAATTCAGGCAATCCCTGCTCCGAAATCACGAATGTTACCAATGATTTGTAAGCCATGAAGAGCCTCCTCTTGTAGGGCGTGCTTGCCTTTTATTTTCGAAGTAACCCTGGCACCTTTTTCTGACCAGCGCCTTGATATGCCGCAACTGCGAAGGTTGCATTTCTTGACCTGAATCAAGGTGAACAGTTTGGGTCCGTGACAATAGGTATCATGCAAAACTGTGTTTTCCGGCGTTAGACCGGGGGCGCAAACAGGAAAAGGGACGCAAACTATGTGGGATTACATAAAGCTTGCTGTTCTTGGGCTTGCGGTGGTCATCGCCGCTATTGCTGCAGGAATGGCGCGCGATTTGCCATACATGGTCCATGCGCTGGCAATGATGCTGGCGGCAGGGATCACGTTGATCTGGTTGATCCGCCGTGTGGGCGAGGCCGTGCCTGCCCATAACCCCAATGAATACATGGATGGCCCGATTCGCTATGGTGTGATTGCCACAGCGTTCTGGGGTGTCGTGGGCTTTTTGGTGGGCGTGGTTGTGGCCGCGCAATTGGCCTTCCCAGCGCTGAATTTCGAATGGGCGCAGGGTTATCTGAATTTCGGACGGCTGCGGCCCTTGCACACCTCGGCGGTGATTTTCGCCTTCGGGGGCAACGCGCTGATCGCATCGGCGTTTTATGTCGTTCAGCGCACGAGCGCCGCACGGCTGTTCGGCGGTAGCCTGGCCTGGTTCGTGTTCTGGGGTTATCAGTTGTTCATCGTCATGGCCGCGACCGGCTATGTGCTGGGATCGACCCAAGGCAATGAATATGCCGAACCCGAATGGCTGACCGATTTGTGGCTCACGATTGTCTGGGTTGCCTTCCTGATCGTATTCATGGGCACAGTCATGCGCCGCCGCGAGCCGCATATCTATGTGGCGAACTGGTTCTATATGGCGTTTATCGTCACGGTGGCGATGCTGCACTTGATCAACAATCTGGCGATTCCAGTGTCGATCTGGGGGTCCAAGTCGGTCCCGGTCTGGTCGGGCGTGCAATCGGCCATGATCCAGTGGTGGTATGGCCACAATGCTGTGGGCTTCTTCCTGACTGCAGGTTTCTTGGGGATGATGTATTACTTCATCCCCAAGCAGGTCGAGCGCCCTGTCTACAGCTACAAGCTGTCGATCATGCACTTCTGGGCGCTGATCTTTCTCTATATCTGGGCGGGTCCGCACCATCTGCACTACACCGCTTTGCCGGACTGGACGCAGACCCTGGGCATGACCTTCTCGATCATGCTGTGGATGCCAAGCTGGGGTGGGATGATCAACGGTCTGATGACGCTCTCGGGCGCGTGGGACAAGCTGCGCACCGATCCCATCGTGCGGATGATGGTGGTGGCCGTAGGTTTCTACGGGATGGCCACGTTCGAAGGCCCGATGATGTCGATCAAAGCCGTGAACTCGCTCTCGCATTACACCGACTGGACCATCGGTCACGTCCATTCCGGCGCGCTTGGCTGGAACGGCATGATCACCTTCGGCGCGCTCTATTACCTGACCCCGCGTCTGTGGCAACGTGAGCAGCTCTATAGCCTGCGGCTGGTAAGCTGGCACTTCTGGCTCGCGACGATCGGGATCGTGCTTTACGCCGCCTCGATGTGGGTGACGGGGATCATGGAAGGGCTGATGTGGCGCGAAGTCGACGCGAATGGTTTCCTCGTGAACTCTTTCGCTGACACGGTGGCTGCGAAATTTCCGATGTATGTGGTGCGTATGACCGGGGGGCTGCTGTTCCTGGCCGGTGCGGTCATCATGTGCTTCAACCTTTGGAAAACCATCACCAGTGTCGGCGCGCGCAAGCCCGCTCCAGCTGGTGCTGCGGTTCCCGCTGAATAACGGAGGATGTGATGAAGTTTCTGGACCATCACAAAAAGATCGAAACCCATGCAACGCTGCTTCTGGTGCTGTCGTTTCTGGTCGTGACCATTGGCGGTATCGTGCAGATCGTGCCGCTGTTCTATCTGGAAAGCACAATCGAGAAGGTGGAAGGGATGCGTCCCTATTCGCCCCTCGAGATCAAGGGCCGCGAAATCTATCTGCGCGAAGGCTGCTATGTCTGCCACAGCCAGATGGTGCGCCCGATGCGCGACGAGGTGGAGCGCTATGGCCATTACTCGCTGGCAGCAGAGTCGATGTATGACCACCCGTTCCAGTGGGGGTCCAAGCGGACCGGGCCGGACTTGGCGCGCGTCGGTGGGCGCTATTCGGATGACTGGCATGTTCAGCACATGATCCAGCCGCACTCGGTTGTCCCCGAATCGATCATGCCCGCCTATGGCTACATGATGAACCGCACACTGACGCTGGAACATGCCGAGCATGTACGTGACATCATGCGGGTCTACTCCATTCTTGGCCATCCCTACACGCCCGAGATGATGGAGAACGCCGTCGCAGACTTCTTCGCCCAAGGTGACGCGGATGCTGATGACGTGACGGGCCGCTATCCGAAAGCCCAACAGCGCAACTTCGATGGTCAGCCGCAACTGACCGAGATGGATGCAATCATCGCCTATCTTCAAATGCTGGGAACGCTGGTCGATTTCGAGACCTTCGTGCCCTTGGCGAGCCGCTAAGGGGGGAATATGGAAACCTACACCCTTCTGCGTACCTTTGCCGATAGCTGGCATCTGTTGTTCATGTTCCTGTTCTTTATCGGTGCCTTCCTGTTCATCCTGCGCCCCGGCGCGAACCAGAAGCATCGCGACTCGGCGAACATGATTTTCCGCAATGATGACAAACCGGCGGGTCCGGGGCGTCGCGCCGATGTGAGAGAGGCCGAATAATGGCTGGTACCAACAACCTCAAATCCAAGAACCACGCTCCCGGCGATCCCAATACCACGGGTCATAGCTGGGACGGGATAGAGGAATTCGACAACCCGATGCCCCGTTGGTGGGTCATCATCTTCGTTCTGACTGTTGTCTGGGCCGTGGGGTATTGGGTTGTCTATCCCGCTTGGCCGACGCTGAATTCCAGCACGGCGGGCGTCATGGGATATTCGTCGCGCGCCAATGTCGTGGCAGAAATCGCCGAGTTCGAAAGCCGCCATGACACACTCTTTGCCCAGCTTTTGGAAAAAGAGCCGTCGGAAATTGCCGATGATGCGGACCTGCACCGCTTCGCGATCAATGCCGGTGCATCTGTGTTCCGTGCCCAGTGCCGCCAATGCCATGGGGCAGGTGGTGCTGGCGTGCAGGCGTCTGGCTTCCCGAACCTGCTTGATGACGACTGGCTCTGGGGTGGCACGATGGATGATATCGTCCAGACTGTGACTTGGGGCATTCGCAATACCGATTTCGACGAAGCGCGGTATTCCCAGATGCCAGCCTTCGGCCGCGACGGTTTGCTGTCGAGCGAAGAGGTAGATCAAGTCACGCATTATGTCCTGTCCATGTCTGGGGCAGACCACGATGCGAGCATGGCCGCGCCGGGTGAAGAGCTTTTCCTGAACAACTGCGCGGCATGTCACGGCGATGACGGGGCGGGCGATTATTTCGTGGGCGCACCTGCGCTTAACGATCAAATCTGGCTCTATGGGGGCAGCTTCGACGCCGTGCGCAATTCGGTCTATTATTCGCGCTTTGGCGTGATGCCGGGCTTCAACAATCGTTTGCGGGAAGCAGAAATCCGCGCAGTTGCCGCCTATGTCCACCAATTGGGCGGCGGCCAGTAAGAACAAGGCATAGCCTACAGAAAGCCCCGCGCGAGCGGGGCTTTTTTCTTGCTGCGATACTCTGTCCACGCTGCTTTGCGCCTGCTTGATCTGGATCAATGTTCGTCCGCGCAGCCCCTGCGATGTCCAACTCATGCCTCACTGAAGGGGCGCGTGTCGGCCTCCGCATCCTGTTCGCGCGTGTTATCGAAGGCCAACGCGACCTATCTTCACGCAACGCTTGGTTATCCTTGCGACATCTTGTCCCAAAGATGCATTGGCAAAACGACCTTTTGACACAGGTCAATGCCGGGGCGATCGGGTTATGAGATGCCCGATACAACACGCCTTTCTGGAGCAGAATTGTGACATCTTCGGACCAAACCCCGCCCTCGCTTTATGCCAAGCGGGAACCGATTTTCCCCCGCCGCGTGAAAGGCAATTTCCGCACGCTGAAATGGTGGCTGGTCGGCATCATGCTCGGCATATACTATGTTCTGCCTTGGATCAGATGGGACCGTGGCCCCGAAATGCCCGGTCAGGCCGTGCTTCTGGACCTTGCCAATCGGCGCTTCTTTTTCTTCATGATCGAGATCTGGCCGCACGAATTCTACTTCGTCGCGGGCCTGTTGATCATGGCGGGGATCGGTCTGTTTCTGTTCACCTCGGCGCTTGGTCGGGTTTGGTGTGGCTATGCTTGCCCGCAGACTGTCTGGACCGACCTGTTCATTCTGGTCGAGCGTTGGGTGGAAGGCGACCGCAACGCGCGCCTTCGTCTGCACCGCCAACCTGTGAACTTTGAGAAAATCCGCAAATACGGGCTGAAATGGACGATCTGGTTTCTGATCGGGATGGCGACCGGTGGGGCTTGGGTGTTCTATTTTGCCGATGCGCCCACATTGTTTGTTGATCTGTTCACAGGCCAGGCGCATCCGATTGCGTATATAACTGTCCTGATCCTGACGATGACGACTTTCCTGTTCGGCGGCTTCTTCCGCGAGCAGGTATGCATCTATGCCTGCCCGTGGCCGCGCATTCAGGCCGCGATGATGGACGAGGACACGCTGACCATCGACTACCGCCATTGGCGCGGCGAGCCGCGCGGCAAGTTGCACAAGGGCGGCGATGTGACGGTCCGGCAGGGCGATTGCATCGACTGTATGGCCTGCGTGAATGTCTGCCCGATGGGGATCGACATCCGTAATGGCCAGCAGATGGAGTGCATCACTTGCGGTCTGTGCATCGATGCCTGTGACGAGGTGATGGACAAGATCGGCAAACCGCGCGGGCTGATCGCCTATATGGCTTTGTCCGACCAAGTGGCTGAACAGGCAGGCAACGCGCCCAAATCGGTCTGGAAGCATGTGCTGCGACCGCGCACGATCCTGTATACCTCGATCTGGTCGGTGATCGGCATTGGGCTGATCGTGCTTTTGTTCCTGCGCAGCGATCTGGACATGAGCGTGGCGCCCGTGCGCAATCCGACCCATGTCGTGCTGTCGGACGGGTCAGTGCGCAACATCTATGACGTGCGGCTGCGCAACATGCACCACGATACGCGCGATTTCGTGCTGTCGGTAACCGAAAATCCAGATTTGGTACTGTCGATCGAGGGCTATCCGGGCCGTTTGGTCACAGTTGCACCAGACGAGCAATTATTGCTGCGCGTCTATCTGACGGCGGCACCGGGCACGTCTTCTGCCAGCCTGGAGCGCTCGGAGCTGCGGCTTTGGGCAACGCTCGACGGCGAGGCGTCGCGTGTTTATTCTGACACAGTGTTCAACGGAAGGGGACAGTAATGGCCATGCAAGAGAACGACACCGGATTTCGGATGACAGGGGGCAAGGCTTTGGCCATTGTCGTCACCGCCTTCGGGATCATTATAGGTGTCAATCTGTTTCTGGCCTACAGCGCCGTCAGCACCTTTCCGGGGTTGGAAGTCCAGAATTCTTATGTGGCGAGTCAGAATTTCAACGCCGAGTTGGCAGCACAACAGGCTTTGGGCTGGAACGTTTCTGCGGAAGTGACGGATGGGGAATTGGTTCTGGCCATCACTGGCCGCGACGGGGAACCTGCGCAAGTGGCGACCCTGAAAGCGGTGCTGGGGGCTGCGACCCATGTGCGTGACGACCAAGTGCCGGATTTCGTGTTTCTCGACGGCGCATTCCGCGCGCCGGTCAATATCCGCCCCGGCAACTGGAATATCCGCATGGAAGCGACCGCTGCCGATGGCACGCTGTTTCGTCAGCGCGTTGTCCTGATCGTGAACTGACCCCGCCTGAAAGGGCCTGCCATGACTGACACATTCAGCCTGCGCCCCTCTGCCTGCCCGGCCTGCGATGCTGCGCCTGCGGCACAGGCTTTGGCCGGGCAAGCGCCCTTGCCCAATGCGCGCCTGCTTCTGTCGGTGCCAGAGGCGCATTGCGCCGCCTGCATCTCGACCATCGAGCAGGATGTGGCGCGGATGGACGGGGTGCGCTCGGTCCGACTGAACCTGACCTTGAAACGGCTGAGTGTGGATGCGGCAGGCACGGTCGAGGCGCAAGACGTGATCCAGCGCCTTGACCGGCTTGGCTACGAAGCGCACGAGCTTGACCCCGGCACGCTGTCGATGACCGAAACCGACAAGCAGGGGCGCGATCTGCTGATGCGCTTGGGCGTGGCCGGGTTTTCGATGATGAACATCATGCTTCTGTCCGTGGCGGTCTGGTCCGGGGCGGATGGGGTCACGCGCGATCTGTTCCACCTGATTTCGGCGGTCATCGCGATCCCGACAGTGGCGTTTTCGGGCCAGCCGTTTTTCCGCTCGGCGTGGAAATCGCTGCGCGCACGGCGGCTGGGTATGGATGTGCCGATTTCGCTCGCGATCATCTTGGCCACCGGGATTTCGCTGTTTGAAACCTTCCAGTCGGGCCATCACGCCTATTTCGAAGCCGCCGTGATGCTGACTTTCTTCTTGCTCGCGGGGCGGTATCTGGATTTCCGCACGCGGGCGATTGCGCGCTCGGCGGCGCAGGAGCTTGCCGCTTTGGAAGTCCCCCGCGCGATCCGGTTGCGCGGCGAGGCCGAGGAAACAGTCGCCGTGGGCGATCTGGCTGTGGGCGATCTGGTGCTTGTCCGCCCCGGTGGGCGCGTGCCTGTGGATGGTGTGATCATTGCCGGGCGGTCGGAAATTGACCGCTCGCTTCTGACGGGCGAAACGCTGCCCTTGGTCGCCGCCCCCGGTGGTGTGGTCAGTGCAGGCGAGGTCAATCTGACTGGCCCCCTGACCGTGCGCGTGAGCGCGGCGGGCAAGGACAGCTCGCTGCATCTGATGGCCGATCTGGTGGCCAATGCCGAATCGGCGCGCACAAAATACACGACGCTGGCTGAACGCGCGGCGCGGGCCTATTCGCCGATTGTGCATCTGCTCGCCTTCAGCGCGTTCTGGGTGTGGATGTATGTCACGGGCGGGGATGCGCGGCTTGCGATCAACATTGCGGCGGCGACGCTCATCATCACTTGCCCCTGCGCGCTGGGTCTGGCTGTGCCCGCTGTGGTGACTGCGGCGAGTGGTAAGCTGTTCCGCAAGGGGCTGCTGATCAAGGACGGCTCGGCTTTGGAACGGCTCGCGATTGTCGATACGGTCGTGTTTGACAAAACGGGCACACTGACCATGGGCACGCCGGTGCCCACAAACCTTGACCGCCACAGCGATGACACCTTGCGCGTGACCTTGGCGCTTGCGGGCGCGTCGAGCCATCCGCTCGCCATGGCGCTCGCGCGCGCGCTGCGCGACCGGGGTATCCGGCCCGCGCCGGTGGAGGACATCACCGAAGCCCCCGGCTACGGGGTGCAGGGCATCTGGCAGGGCCTGCCTGTCAAGCTGGGCCGCGCGGGCTGGGTGGGCACGACCCATGCCGCAAGCACCGGCGCTTACCTGTCCGTGGGCGAGGAGCGGCACACCTTCACCTTTACCGACCAACTCCGCCCCGGTGCGGCCGAGGTCGTGGCGGGCCTGAAAGCGCAAGGCAAGCAAGTCTGGCTTTTGTCGGGCGATGTGAGCAAGCCCGTGCAGGATATGGCCGAACGCTTGGGGATTGACCAATGGCAGGCCAATGCGCTGCCGCAGGACAAGGCCGCGAAGATCACGGAGCTTCAGGACCAAGGCCGCAAGGTACTGATGGTGGGCGATGGGCTGAACGACACTGTGGCGCTGTCAGCGGCGCATGTATCGATCTCGCCTGCAACTGCACTCGACGCTGCGCGGGCTGCGTCGGATATGGTGCTTCTGGGGCGCGACATCTCGCCCATCTCGGACGCTGTCAGGATTGCACGCCAATCCACCAAACGCATCCGCGAGAATTTCATCCAATCCGCGATCTATAACGTGGTCTTCGTGCCTGTGGCTTTGCTGGGCTTTGCCACGCCGATCTGGGCCGCCGCTGTGATGTCGATTTCGTCGATCACGGTCACACTCAACGCACTGCGGCTGAAATAGGGGCGGGGATATGGAAGTTCTCACAATCCTGATCCCGGTTTCGCTGCTCATGGGCTTGGGCGGGTTGGTGGCCTTTGTCTGGTCCTTGCGCAAGGGCATGTATGACGACCCTGACGGCGACAGTCAGCGCATTCTGGACACTCAATATGACGACAAGCCCAAGCCTGTAAGCGATCCGTCAAAGCCCTGAGCACGTCAGCCCTCGGCCCCCTTCCAGCGCCGATGGGACCACATCCACTGTTCGGGATAGGCGCGGACAAGCGTTTCGAGTGAGCGGTTCAAATCTTGCGTCATCGTCAGCGCATCCGAAGGCGGAATTGGCGCTTCGATGCGCACTTCGAAATTCAGCCCATCCTTTTGCCGGATACCATAAACGGGTACGAGAAGCGCGTTGTATTTCAACGCCATTTCTGCCGCTGACAGGGCCGTGCGCGCGGGTTTCCCCATGAAATCGAGCGGCACGCCATGCGCCATGTAGTGATCCACCACCATGCCTACCATGCCGCCCTTGCGCAGGAAGCGCAGCATTTGTGACAACCCGTCGCGGCCACGGGCAAAGACAGGCTCGCCAATGCCGGAAATCGCCGAGACATAGCGCCGGTTGAAGGCGGGGTTGGTCATGGGCATATAGAAGCCTGCCACTTTGAAGCCCTGTGCCAGCAGAAACCCGCGCGCGGCGTCGTAATTGCCCAGATGCGCCGTCACCAAAAGTACGGGCTGACCTGCCGCATGGGCCGCGTGCAGGGCCGCAAGGCCGTCGCCCGACACTGTGCTTGCCCGCGCACGCGAAAGGAATTCTGCCCCGGTAAAAATCTCGCCGATTGTGCGGGCCATGTTGTCGGGCACTTTGCGCGTCAGGCGCGTGACCTCGGCTTCAGGCAGGTCGGGCAGGACATGCGCCAGATTGGCCCGTATCCGCCCGCGCATTCCCGCCACAGGCCCGATCACATACGCACCCAGCCAGCCCAAGGCCGGAATGCGCCAGCGGTAGGGCAGGGGGCGCAGAAGCGCCATCAGCCCAGCCGCGAACCAGTCCTGCGCGCGGTGGCGCAGCCGGACAGGGTCGGGCAAGGGGGCGCTTTGCTCAGTCATGGCGGGTGCTTGCCCTGAACTGCTGCGCGAAGTCAATCACTCTCGTGTGAGCATAGGTTCAGTAGCGATATGCCGCATAGATGCGGCTCAGATCGCCCCCCCAATCGCCGTGGTAATGCTCGAGCAATTCATCCGCCGCCGTCTTGCCGGTTTCGACGCACTCGCGCAGGGTGTTCAGGAAATGCGTCTCGTCCGGCACCATGCCACCCGCCCCTTCGCGCGCGCGAGCTTTCAGTCCGGCTTCGGCAATCGCCACGACTTCACGCGCAAGATCGTGCATCCGCACGCTTCCCACCTGTGCCGCCAGCCCATCGACCGAGGCCGCGACCCGCAGCCCTTCGCGCGTTTCCAGATCCCAATCCTTGGCCAAGTCCCATGCGGCATCGAGCGAAGCTTGGTCATAGAGCAGCCCCACCCACAGCGCGGGCAGTGCACAAAGCCTGCGCCATGGCCCCCCATCGGCCCCGCGCATTTCGAGATATTTCTTCATCCGCGCTTCGGGGAAGATGGTCGTCAGATGGTCCGCCCAATCGGACAGGGTCGGCACTTCGCCGGGCAGCGCGGGCAGCCGCCCTTTCAGGAAATCGCGGAAAGATTGACCAAGCGCGTTAATATACTTTCCGTCGCGATAGACGAAATACATCGGCACATCGAGCGCGTAATCCACATAGCGCTCAAACCCGAAGCCTTGTTCGAACACGAACGGCAAGGTGCCCGTGCGCGCGGGGTCCAGATCGCGCCAGATGCGCGAGCGCCACGACTTGTGGCCATTGGGCTTGCCATCGAAGAAGGGCGAATTGGCGAAAAGGGCTGTCGCCACAGGTTGCAGCGCAATCGCCGTGCGCAGTTTCTGAACCATGTCTGGCTCTGAGGCGAAGTCGAGATTCACCTGAACCGTGCAGGTGCGATACATCATCGACTTGCCCATGGTGCCGACGCGGTCCATGTAATCGGTCATCAGCCGGTAGCGGCCCTTGGGCATGACGGGCATCTGCTCATGCGTCCAGATCGGCGCAGCCCCCAGCCCGATGAAGGACACGCCGATTTCATCCGCGATGGATTTCACCTCGCGCAGGTGCTGATTCACTTCGTCGCAGGTCTGATGGATCGTTTCGAGCGGCGCGCCCGAGAGTTCAAACTGCCCGCCCGGCTCCAGGCTCACATTCGCGCCGTCCTTGACCAGACCGATGATGTGGGGGCCTTCCAGCACTGGGGCCCAGCCAAAGCGGTCGCGCAGCCCTTCGAGCATCGCCTTGATCGAGCGCGGACCGTCATATGGCAGGGGCTGGAGCGTGTCACGGCAATAGCCGAATTTCTCGTGCTCGGTGCCAATGCGCCATGCGTCCTTGGGTTTGCAGCCCGAGGCGAGGTAATGCGCCAACTGGTCCTGATGCTCGATCGGCCCGCCGCCGGATTGGGGAATGGACATGCGTGCTCCGATCCTTGGTCTTTCTCTGCCGCGCAGACTTGGGCTTTGGCGCGGGCCAAGTCAAGGCACTGTGGGAGCAGGCCAGCCCAAAGCACGCAGCCGCGCGTTCAGCCGGGCGGGGGCATCGGGGGCGCCTGCGTTGATCGCGGTCTGGGTGAAAAACCAGTGCAAGTATCGGTCAAACACGTCCAGTGTGGGCGCGGGACGGGCAAAAGCGGCCTCCAGCCCGTCGCGCGGAATCGATGCCGCGATGTGGTGAAAATCGCTTTGCCCGAACAGAATCGCGGGTTTGGCGGCGAAAAACCCTGTCAGCGCGACACTGGAATTTTGCGTCACCACCAGATCGCAGGCCGCAAGCAGGTCGGCACTGGTTTTTGGGGACAGGGAAAAGCGCGGGAAACGCTCGGTCATCTGCGCAAGCGCGCGGCGGTCGGCGTCGCTGTAGCGCTGGTTCGGGTGGAGGGTTGCAATAACTGGGCGGGGATCGCGGGTAAGGGTTTCTTCGATCATATGCAGCGGCGACATCGACTGAAAGCTGCGCGCCGTTTGTAGATGGCCTTGTAGCGGGATCAGAATGAAGCCCGCGCGCGTGATCGGGCGGTCCCCCAGCAGCTTGGGGCGCCAACGCGCGACAAAGCGCGCTGCTGGGTCTGGATCAAAGCTTGCAGGCTCAAAGGCCATGCGCGCGGCGTCAAACTCCCAGCGCAGATGGGTGCGCTCGATCCGCCAGAACGGATAGATATAGGCCCGCCGCAAGCACAGGATGCGCCCGCCCGCAGGCAAGGGCTGCATGTGAAACAGCCCATAGCCCCCGCGCAGCCGGGTTTTCAGCCGCGCAAGGGGCGTGTCGGGCTGGAAGTGCAGCCGCCAGCCGGGTAGGCTTGCTGCCAGATGGGTGAACAGCGGCACCTCGCCCGCCTGCGCCCGGGCGCGCAGGCTGTCATGCAAGTGGATATGCAGGTTGTGGGCCATCTTCTAGCGCAAAGCGCGCCACCGTCCGCGTCGGGACGGGTGCAGCCATAGCGGCTGTGGCTCCCTCGACGGGGCATCGAGGGCGGCCAGAACGCGTCCCATATCGATCCCCGGCAGGGCCGCGAAAATGTCGTAAAGCGCCTGCGCGCCTTCGGCGGCCACAGGAATATCCAGCCGCGTGCCGTCCTGCCCGATCAGTCGCCATGCGGGGCCATCGGCCAGCAGATGCAGCTCGACCATCTCGCCCGCACCAATGAAGCCGCCGGTTTCAGGGCCGAAATACGAGATTTGTGCTTCCAGCACCTGCACGATGCCGGGGGCCTCGCCTGTTTTCAGAAACCGCAGCCGTCGCCACCCGGCAAATGCCAAGGCGAGCCCCGCGACCACCACCAGCCCCGCCAGGACTTGAAAGAACTGATCCCGGCTTTTGAGCGCCCAAAGTCCAAAAGCTGCGATGCCAAACCCTGTCAGCACCTCGGACCAACGGCGCAGGAAGGCCATCAATTCTGGCCGGATCATCCCCAATCCCCTTGTGCGCTTTGCCACAGCGTGAGCGCTGCCACTGCTGCGGTATCCGCGCGCAAGATGCGTGGGCCAAGGCGCAGGGTCGTGACGCAAGGCAGGGCGGCAAGCCGCGCGCGTTCGGGGGGCGAGAAACCGCCTTCGGGTCCGATCAGGATCGCGGCGGGGGCAGGGGGCAGGGGCATTGGTGCACCATCCTCGCCCGCTTGCCCCTCATCCGCCCAGAGCAGCGCGCGCCCGGTGTCCCATGCAGCCAGAATCCGAGCCAAGGGCCGCAGGTCTGCCACCTCTGGCAAATGCGTCGCGCCGCATTGCTCGGCGGCCTCTATGGCATGGGCTTGCAGGCGGTCTTGCCGGATGCGCTCGGAATTGGTGAAGTCGGTCTGCACCGGGCAGATGCGGGCCACGCCAAGCTCGACCGCTTTTTCGACAATGAAATCAGTGCGTGCTTTCTTGATCGGCGCGAACAGAAGCCACAGGTCAGCGGGCGCGCGCAGGGGCGCAGCCTGAGCTTGACAGACAGCTATGGCGCCCTTGCGGCTGATTGTCGCGATTTGCGCGAGCCACTCGCCATCGCGGCCGTTGAACAGGGCGACCAGCGCGCCGGAGCCAAGGCGCATGACATTGCCCAGATAATGCGCCTGAGCATCGGACAGGGCGACCTCTTGCCCCGCGCCCAAGGGCTGGTCTACATAAAGCCGGATTCTCGCAGAGGCTATGGCACGGGTCATGGGGCCAAGTTTATGAGCACACAAGACCAAAGACCAGAGGCCCCCGTCATCCCCGACGCGTCCCCGGACAATTGGGTGGACCGCTACGCCCCGCCCGCCACGCGCCACTATCTGCGGCTGTCGCGCGCGGACAGGCCGATTGGCACGTGGCTGCTTTTGATCCCCTGCTGGTGGGGGGCGCTTCTGGGGGCCTTGGCCGCGCCGGACACCGCAGGTGGGTTAACCCTGTGGGTTCTTTTGGCCTGTGCGCTCGGCTCGGTGCTGATGCGCGGCGCGGGCTGCACGTGGAACGACATGGCCGACCGCGATCTGGATGCGCAAGTGGCGCGGACACGCGCGCGGCCTTTGGCTTCGGGTCAAATAAGCCTGCGTCAAGCCGCGCTCTGGATGGGCGCGCAGATGGCCGTGTCGGCACTGATCCTGTTGAGCTTCAACTGGCAGGCGGTCTGGCTTGGCATTGCAGCCCTGATCCCGGTCGCGATCTATCCGTTCGCCAAGCGCTTCACATGGTGGCCGCAAGCCTTTCTGGGGCTTGCCTTCAACTGGGGGGCGCTGGTGGCGTGGACGGCGCAGACCGGATCGCTGGGGCTGCCTGCCATCCTGCTTTATGCAGGCGGCATTGTCTGGACGCTCTTTTATGACACGATCTATGCCCATCAAGACCGCGAAGATGATGCGCTGATCGGCATCAAATCCACAGCGCGGCTGTTTGGCAGCAAGACCGAACTCTGGCTGCGCGGGTTTCTGGTAGTGACTGTGCTGCTTCTGTCGCTTGCAGTCATTCTGGCCCTTGCTCCGCTCGATGCCCCGATTGTGATGGCCCTTGCGCTTTCAGGCGTCTGGGCGATGGGCTGGCATATGCATTGGCAACTGGGAAAGCTCGATATTTCCGACCCGTCGGTGTGCCTGATGGTGTTCCGCTCCAACCGCGATGCGGGGCTTCTGGTTGCGCTGTTTCTTGCCAGTGCCGTTTTCGTGTGATTGCACCGGCGTAAGGATCGGGCTAGGGGTCTGCGCATGTTGAAGGCGTTGCCCCCGCTCCTGTCCAATATCGCGGACCTGTTCACGCGTCAGGTCAATGTCTCGCGTCAGATGGTCCTGACAGTGGCAGGGTTCATCTTGGCTGCGGCTTTGGCGTTGGGCTCTGCGGTGCTGTCAGTACATGCGCTTGAACGTGTCGTGACCCGCGACATCGCGGCGGCCCTTTTGGCGAATGGGCTCAGCTGGCCCGAAGTCAGCGCCGATGGTCTGCTTGTGACCCTGACCGGCGAGGCCGCGACCGAAGCCGAGCGCTTCCGTGCGCTGGGCACAGCAAGTAGCATCGTGGCCGCCGAACGGGTGATTGATGCGATGAGCGTGCGCCCCTCGGTCGCCATTTCTGCACCGCGTTTTTCGCTGGAAGTTTTGCGCAATGGCGATGATGTGTCGATCATCGGGCTGGTGCCTGCCAGTTTCGACGTGAGCGCGATCACACAGCGGATCGAAGCGATTGGCAATGAAGTCTCGGTTGTGAATATGCTTGAAAGCGCCGACTTCGCGATCCCTTTTGGCTGGGATACGGCCGTCGATTTCGGATTGACCGCTCTCGGGATTGTGCCGGTCAGCAAGATTTCTGTCGCCGCCGATCAGGTCGAGATTTTCGGCCTCGCCACTTCTGACCGTGAAAGCGAAGACTTCCGCGCCCGACTGAATCGCGCCCGTCCGCGCGGGTTGATAACGACCATTGACATAGCCGCGCCCCGCCCGGCGATCACTCCATTCACGCTTCGCTTGGTGAAGGACGCAGAGGGCACGCGGTTTGACGCCTGTTCCGCCGACTCGGTCGAGGCGCGCACGGCTATTTTGCAAGCGGCCCGACAGGCGGGGGCGGTGGGTGTTCTCGATTGCCGGATTGGCTTGGGCAGCCCGTCGCCCCGGTGGCAGGCGGCTTCTGTGCTCGCAATCCAGACCCTTGCCGGTTTGGGCGAAGGCACCGTGACGCTTTCGGATACAGACGTGTCGCTTGTAGTGCCCGCGACTGTGGCACAAGCGCAGTTCGACGATGCCGTTGGGCTTTTGGGTAATCGCTTGCCCGACATATTCTCGCTTCAAGCGACGCGATTGCTGCCAGACGCCGAAACACTTGCTGCACAGAGCGACCTTGAATTCGTGGCGTCGCGCAATCCCGAAGGTCAGGTCATTCTGCGCGGGCGGCTGACAGATGACCGTCTTGGGCAGGCCGTGCAAGCGATGGCGCGCTCGGCCTTCGGGCTGCCCGCAGTCCAGATGCAGGTCAATATTGATCCCGAAACGCCCGAAGGCTGGTCGTTGCGGGCGCTATTGGCCATTGATGTGCTCTCGCAGATGGAACATGGCAGCGTGCGCGTGCGCCCCAGTCAGATTGATGTGACGGGCGTCACGGGCAACAGGGCGGCGCGCGATGATCTGGCGAAGCTGATGGTTGAAAAGCTGGGGCGGGGGGCAGTGTTCAATCTGAACCTGCGCTATGATGAACGCTTCGATCCTGTCGCCAACCAACCCACGCCCGCGCAGTGCGAGGCGTGGATCGGCGAAATTCTTGCGCGGCAGAAGATAACCTTCCCCGCCGGAGCGACGGCACTTGCACCGGGGGCTGGGCGGGTGCTGGATGAAATCGCGGATGTGTTGCGCCAATGCGGGCGGCTGGACATGGAAATTGCGGGCCATACGGACAGCCAAGGCAGCCCTCAGTCGAACATGCGCCTCAGCCAAGCGCGCGCCGAGACAGTGATTGCCGCACTTTTGTCGCGTGGGGTGCCGGTCAGCAGTTTTGTCGCCAAAGGCTATGGCCCCGAGCGCCCGATCGCCGACAATGGCACGGCGGCGGGGCGTGAAATTAACCGTCGGATCGAGTTTCGGCTGATCGGGGCTTCAGCCCAAGTGGCACAGGCAGAGGGCAGTGCGGCAGAGCCCGCTACAGCAGCTGAACCGCGCGATGAAAGCGCACTGGTGATCATCGCGCAGCAGCCCGGCGCGGATGCGACCCGCCCCAAACCCCGCCCGCAGCGCTAAAGGAAAAGGCCCTGATCCCATGAACCGGACCGAATTCATCGTCATCACTGCGTTGATCTTGTTCGTGGCCTTCGGGCTGGGTTGGTTTACAAATTGGCTGGTGCACCGCTTCACCCGTGTCCGCCAACAGGATTTGGGGGAATTGGACCGTATGGCCCAAGCCCTGCATGAAGCCGAAGAAATCCGGGATCAGGCGATCGAGTATGTGCAGACCCGTGAGCGCGATTTGACAACACGGCTTGCCCAGACCGAAGCCGAATTGCGCGCCGCAATGGAAGGCTTGCGCGAAGCCCGAGCAGAGGCGGATTACTTTCGCGAGCAGGTCGAGAGCGGGCGCTAGATCAGGATGATGTTTCATGGAAACATCATCCTGATCTGTCTTATTGGTGGTCGCGTGATTTTTGAGGAAAACCGGAGTCCACTTTGCCTCATCACGCTCTATCGCGGGTCGCGTTCATGCGCATTCACGTGACACGCTCTGTTTTGTCGTTTTCCCATGCGTTTATGCGCAAAATCTGTTCCCACGTTTGCGCGACAGGCCCAGGGCGAGCCCATCGGAGCAATACGCAGAAGGCCCATTGATCCAGGTCCAGTAGTTCGGCGGGTTGGGTGTGTCGGCTCAGAGCGTCTTTGCCAAGAAGGCTTCCAAATCAAAATATGCGTTGTCCATTTTCACGCTGCCGTCGTCCTGCCAAGGCCAGTCAGCACGCGGTTTGTCCCAATAAATCTCGATCCCGTTGCCGTCTGGATCATCAAGATACAGCGCGATAGATACGCCATGATCGGCGCTCGATAGGCAGCTTTCCATCGCTCGGAAGACGACACTCCAACATTCAACTTTCCGCTTGGCATTTCCAGATCAAGCGTCTAACACACGCTCTGTTGTCACCGCTGGCGCGAGCCAGAGGCGTCGACGATTCGTCCGAGACGGTGGGTGATGGGTTCCATCATAAATCCTGCCTGAGACGGGACAGGAACAAGTAGGTTTCCGAGGCTTTCCTCGGGCCATCTTGGGAAAGGCCCGTACGGACCTGAGGTCAGACATAAGTCTGCCCTGAAACGAGCCCGGGGGGGAAACCCCCTGATAATTGGAGAGACCCTGTGGATAGAGCCCAAAAAGAGAAAGTGGTCGACGAACTCGGCCAGATCTTCGAAAGCTCTGGCGTGGTAGTGGTTGCCCACTATACCGGCCTCACGGTTGCTGAGATGCAAGTCCTGCGCGCACGCATGCGTGATGCGGGTGGGGCTGTTCGCGTCGCCAAGAACAAGCTCGCCAAGATCGCCCTGGAAGGAAAGCCTTGCGCAAGCATTTCCAACCTTCTGACAGGCATGACCGTTCTCGCCTATTCCGAAGATCCCGTCGCAGCAGCGAAGGTGATGGACGGCTACGCCAAGGATAACCAGAAACTGGTGATCCTCGGCGGTGCGATGGGCGCGGCGGCCCTTGATCCGGCCGGTGTGAAAGCCGTGGCCTCGATGCCGTCGCGCGAGGAGCTTATTGCTTCCGTCGTGGCCTGCATCGGCGCTCCTGCTTCCAGCTTGGCTGGTGCGATTGGCGCTCCTGCTTCGAATATTGCCGGCATTCTCAAAACGCTCGAAGAGCGCGAAGCCGCATAAGCAACCTATGGCCGGCGTGGTGTAATCTTGCGCACGTTGGACCCTTGAACCTGAACAGAATGGAACTGAAAAATGGCTGATCTGAAAGCACTTGCCGAGCAAATCGTGAACCTCACGCTGCTGCAGGCCCAGGAACTGAAAACGATCCTGAAAGACGAATACGGCATCGAGCCCGCTGCCGGCGGCGCTGTGATGATGGCAGGCCCGGCTGCTGGCCCGGCCGCTGCTGCCGAAGAAGAAAAGACCGAATTCGACGTGATCCTCGTTGATGCAGGCGCAAACAAGATCAACGTGATCAAGGAAGTGCGCGCAATCACCGGTCTGGGCCTGAAAGAAGCCAAAGACTTGGTCGAAGCTGGCGGCAAGGCTGTGAAAGAGCAGGCTTCCAAAGCTGACGCAGAAGCGATCAAGAAAAAGCTTGAAGAAGCTGGCGCAAAGGTCGAACTGAAGTAATTCGGTGACGATGCACAGCATCACACTTGCGTGATAATTGAACTGGGACCGGATTTTCCGGCCCCAGTTTGTCACTGTTTCTGGACAGCGCATTCGGGCGAATTACATGCCGAAAGCTTTGTCCAGAGGAGTGATCGGCTCGGGAGCAGACCTGTGGGCAGGTCCGCATGAATTGAGCCCCTCCTGTTTCGCAAGCGGCGCGGCGCCAGGTGCCCGACTGACGCCCGCCCGCGAAGACCATGAAAGGTGAGCACGCGCATGGCGTCTTATGTTGGCCAGAAACGTATCCGCAAGATGTTTGGCAAAATCCGCGAAGTGCAGGAAATGCCAAACCTGATCGAGATTCAGAAATCCTCGTATGACCTGTTCCTGCGCTCCGGCGAAGGCCCACAGCCCACGCCGGGCGAAGGGTTGATGGGCACCTTCCAGTCGGTCTTCCCGATCAAGGATTTCAACGAAACGGCCACGCTCGAATTCGTCAAATACGATCTGGAAAAGCCGAAATACGACACCGACGAGTGTATGCAGCGCGACATGACCTATGCCGCGCCGCTGAAGGTGACGCTGCGTCTGATCGTGTTTGATGTGGACGAAGATACCGGCGCGCGGTCGGTGAAGGACATCAAGGAACAAGACGTGTTCATGGGCGACATGCCGCTCATGACGGGTAACGGCACGTTCATCGTGAACGGGACCGAGCGCGTGGTGGTCAGCCAGATGCACCGCTCGCCCGGCGTGTTCTTCGACCATGACCAAGGGAAGACTCACAGCTCGGGCAAGCTGCTGTTCCAGTGTCGGATCATTCCCTATCGCGGCTCGTGGCTCGATTTTGAATTTGACGCGAAAGACATGGTGTTCTCGCGCATCGACCGCCGCCGCAAACTGCCTGTGACCACGCTGCTTTACGCGCTGGGCATGGACCAGAACGCGATCATGGCGGCCTATTACGACACGGTCACCTACAAGCTGGTGAAGAACAAAGGTTGGGTGACGAAATTCTTCCCCGAACGCGTGCGCGGCACCCGTCCTACCATGGACCTGATCGACGCAGCGACAGGCGAAGTGATCTGCAAAGCCGGCGACAAGATGACGCCGCGCATGGTCAAGAAGCTGGCCGATGAGGGCAAGGTCACGGAACTTCTGGTGCCGTTTGAATATATCCTTGGCCGCTACATCGCGCGCGATGTGGTGGATGGCAGCACGGGCATCATCCATGCCGAAGCGGGCGATGAGCTGACATGGGACCTGGACCGCGACGGCAACGTCAAGGGTGGCACGCTCAAGACGCTGCTGGATCAGGGTGTGACCGAAATCGACGTGCTCGACATCGATGGCGTCAATGTCGGCCCCTATATCCGCAACACGATGGCCGCAGACAAGAACTGGAACCGCGACACCGCGCTGATGGATATCTACCGCGTCATGCGTCCGGGCGAGCCGCCCACGGTGGACACGGCGACTGTCCTGTTCAACCAGTTGTTCTTCGATTCCGAGCGCTATGACCTTTCCGCTGTAGGCCGGGTCAAGATGAACATGCGCCTGGCTCTGGGCAAACCCGACACGCAGCGCACGCTGGACCGTGACGACATCATCGCCTGTGTGAAGGCGCTGGTGGAACTGCGCGATGGCAAGGGCGAGGTGGATGACATCGACCACTTGGGCAACCGCCGCGTGCGGTCCGTGGGCGAGTTGATGGAAAATCAGTATCGCGTGGGTCTGCTGCGGATGGAGCGGGCGATCCGCGAGCGCATGTCGTCGGTCGAGATCGACACGGTCATGCCGCAAGACCTGATCAACGCCAAACCCGCTGCGGCGGCGGTGCGTGAATTCTTCGGCTCGTCGCAGCTTTCGCAATTCATGGACCAGACCAACCCGCTGTCCGAAGTGACCCACAAGCGCCGCCTGTCGGCCCTTGGGCCGGGCGGTCTGACCCGCGAGCGTGCGGGCTTTGAGGTGCGCGACGTGCACCCGACCCATTATGGCCGGATGTGCCCGATTGAAACGCCGGAAGGTCAGAACATCGGTCTGATCAATTCGCTTGCCACCTTTGCCCGCGTTAACAAGTATGGCTTCATCGAAGCGCCCTACCGCAAGGTCGTGAATGGCAAAGTGACGGACGAGGTCGTGTATCTGTCCGCGACCGAAGAGCAGCGCCATACGATCGCGCAGGCCAATGCGCAACTGGACGCGGAAGGGCGGTTCAAGAATGAACTCGTCTCCACGCGCAAATCGGGCGACTTCATGCTGAACCCGCGTGAAAACGTGGACATGATTGACGTGAGCCCCAAGCAGTTGGTGTCGGTCGCGGCCTCGCTCATTCCGTTCCTGGAAAATGACGACGCCAACCGCGCGCTGATGGGCTCGAACATGATGCGTCAGGCGGTGCCGCTGCTGCAAAGCGATGCGCCGCTGGTGGGCACCGGGATTGAGGGCATCGTTGCCCGCGATTCGGGCGCTGCGATCATGGCCCGCCGGGCCGGTGTGATCGACCAGGTGGATGCGCAGCGTATCGTTGTGCGCGCGACCGAGATGCTCGAACCCGGCGAGCCGGGCGTGGATATCTACCGCCTGCGCAAATTCAAGCGCTCGAACCAGTCGTCTTGCATCAACCAGCGTCCGCTGGTGAATGTGGGCGATCAGGTGTCGCGCGGCGAGGTCATCGCGGACGGCCCCTGCACCGATATGGGTGAATTGGCCGTGGGCCGGAACGTGGTTGTCGCGTTCATGCCGTGGAATGGCTACAACTACGAAGACTCGATCCTGATTTCCGAGCGTATTCTGAGGGATGACGTGTTCACGTCGATCCATATCGACGAATACGAAGTCGCTGCCCGCGACACCAAGCTTGGACCGGAAGAGATCACCCGCGACATCCCGAACGTGGGCGAAGAAGCGCTGCGCAATCTGGACGAAGCGGGCATCGTCTATGTCGGTGCCGAAGTGCAGGCCGGCGACATTCTGGTGGGCAAGGTCACGCCCAAGGGCGAAAGCCCGATGACACCGGAAGAAAAGCTGCTGCGCGCGATCTTTGGCGAAAAGGCGTCGGATGTGCGCGACACGTCGCTGCGCCTGCCGCCCGGTGCTTATGGCACGATCGTGGAAGTGCGCGTGTTCAACCGTCATGGTGTGGACAAGGACGAGCGCGCGCTGCAAATCGAGCGTGACGAAATCCAGCGCCTGTCGCGCGACCGCGATGACGAATTGGCAATCCTTGAGCGCAACATCTATGGCCGCTTGAAGCAGTTGATCCTTGGCAAAGTCGCTGTCAAGGGCCCCAAAGGCGTGAAGGCGAATGTCGAAATCACGGATGAATTGCTCGACAGCCTGTCGCGCGGTCAGTGGTGGCAGCTTGCTTTGGGTGACGAAGCGCAAGCGCAGGAAGTCGAAGCCCTGAACGCGTTGTTCGATCAGCAAAAGCGCCAGTTGCAGGCCCGTTTCGATGACAAGGTCGAAAAGGTCCGTCGCGGCGACGATCTGCCGCCCGGCGTGATGAAGATGGTCAAAGTGTTCGTGGCCGTGAAGCGCAAGCTTCAGGCAGGTGACAAGATGGCCGGGCGTCACGGCAACAAGGGTGTGATCTCGAAGGTCGTCCCGGTCGAGGATATGCCGTTCCTTGCGGACGGGACCACGGTTGACTTGGTTCTGAACCCGCTCGGCGTGCCGTCGCGGATGAATGTGGGCCAGATCCTTGAAACCCATATGGGCTGGGCGTTGCGCGGCTTGGGCGTGAAGATCGACGAAGCGCTGCAGGACTATCGCCGCTCCGGCGACCTGACCCCTGTGCGCGACGCGATGCGGATCGGCTATGGCGACGACTTCTATGCCGATGTGTTCGATGGCATGGATGACGCAGCACTGGTGGATGCCGCGGGCACTGTGACCAAGGGCGTGCCCATCGGCACCCCGGTTTTCGATGGCGCGAAGGAAATGGACGTCAATGACGCCCTGACCCGCGCGGGCTTCGACCAATCGGGCCAGTCCATCGTGTTCGACGGCCGCACAGGCGAGCAATTCGCGCGCCCGGTGACAGTGGGTGTCAAATACATGCTCAAGCTGCACCACTTGGTCGATGACAAGCTGCACGCGCGTTCAACCGGGCCATACTCGCTTGTCACGCAGCAACCGCTGGGCGGCAAGGCGCAGTTCGGTGGTCAGCGTCTGGGCGAGATGGAGGTCTGGGCACTGGAAGCCTATGGTGCAGCCTATACGCTGCAGGAAATGCTGACCGTGAAATCGGATGACGTCGCAGGCCGGACGAAGGTCTATGAATCGATCGTCAAGGGCGAGGACAATTTCGAGGCCGGTGTGCCCGAATCCTTCAACGTGTTGGTGAAGGAAGTCCGCGGCCTCGGCCTGAACATGGAACTCCTGGATTCAGAGGAAGAAGCCTGAGGGGCGCTGCCCCCTCACCCTTTCCCCTGACCCTTTCAAGGAATGACAGATGAACCAGGAACTGACGACCAACCCGTTCAACCCGCTGGCCCAAACCAAGACGTTTGACCAGATCCGCGTCTCTCTGGCATCGCCCGAGCGGATCCTGTCTTGGTCCTATGGCGAGATCAAGAAACCCGAAACCATCAATTACCGCACGTTCAAGCCCGAGCGTGACGGCCTGTTCTGCGCGCGTATCTTTGGCCCGATCAAGGATTACGAATGCCTGTGCGGCAAGTATAAGCGCATGAAATATCGCGGCGTTGTCTGCGAAAAATGCGGTGTGGAAGTCACGCTGCAAAAAGTGCGCCGCGAACGCATGGGCCATATCGAACTGGCAGCGCCCGTGGCGCATATCTGGTTCCTGAAATCGCTTCCCTCGCGCATCGGTCTGATGCTCGACATGACCCTTCGTGATCTGGAGCGGATTCTGTACTTTGAGAACTATGTCGTCATCGAGCCGGGTCTGACCGACCTGACCTATGGTCAGTTGATGACTGAGGAAGAATTCCTTGACGCGCAGGACCAGTATGGCGCCGATGCTTTCACCGCCAATATCGGCGCCGAAGCGATCCGCGAAATGCTGGCCAATATCGATCTGGACGATGAAGCGAACCGCCTGCGCGAAGAGCTGAAAGAAGCCAAGGGCGAATTGAAGCCCAAGAAGATCATCAAGCGGCTGAAAGTGGTCGAGCATTTCATTGAATCCGGCAACCGCCCGGAATGGATGGTGCTGACCGTTCTGCCGGTGATCCCGCCGGAACTGCGCCCGCTGGTGCCGCTGGATGGGGGCCGTTTTGCAACGTCCGACCTGAACGACCTGTATCGCCGCGTCATCAACCGCAACAACCGCTTGAAGCGGCTGATCGAGTTGCGCGCGCCTGATATCATCGTGCGGAATGAGAAGCGGATGCTTCAGGAAGCGGTAGACGCGCTCTTTGACAATGGCCGTCGCGGTCGTGTTATCACGGGCAACAACAAGCGCCCGCTGAAATCGCTGTCCGACATGCTCAAGGGCAAGCAGGGCCGGTTCCGTCAGAACCTGCTCGGCAAGCGTGTGGACTTCTCGGGCCGTTCGGTCATCGTGACTGGCCCCGAGTTGAAGTTGCACCAGTGCGGGTTGCCGAAGAAGATGGCGTTGGAGCTATTCAAGCCGTTCATCTATTCGCGGCTGGAAGCAAAGGGGCTGTCATCCACGGTCAAGCAGGCCAAGAAGCTGGTCGAAAAAGAGCGTCCCGAAGTCTGGGACATCCTGGACGAAGTGATCCGCGAGCACCCGGTTCTGCTGAACCGCGCGCCGACGCTGCACCGTCTGGGCATTCAGGCCTTTGAACCCATCCTGATCGAGGGCAAGGCGATCCAGCTTCACCCGCTGGTCTGCTCGGCCTTCAACGCGGATTTTGACGGCGACCAGATGGCTGTGCACGTGCCGCTGTCCTTGGAAGCGCAGTTGGAAGCCCGCGTGCTGATGATGTCCACGAACAACGTGCTGTCGCCTGCAAATGGCAGCCCGATCATCGTGCCGTCGCAGGACATGGTTCTGGGCCTGTATTATGCATCCATGATGCGCGAGGGCATGGCCGGCGAGGGGATGATCTTCGCGTCCATCGAAGAAGTCGAGCACGCATTGGCCGCAGGCGTCGTGCATCTGCACGCGAAAATCCAGTGCCGCCTGAAGCAGATCGACGAGGACGGCAACGAGGTCATGCGCCGGTTTGAAACCACGCCGGGCCGCTTGCGGTTGGGCGCGCTTCTGCCGCTCAATGCGAAAGCGCCGTTTGAACTGGTCAACCGTCTGTTGCGGAAGAAAGACGTTCAGAACGTCATCGACACGGTCTATCGCTATTGCGGTCAGAAGGAGTCGGTCATTTTCTGTGACCAGATCATGTCGCTTGGCTTCCGCGAAGCGTTCCGCGCGGGCATTTCGTTTGGCAAGGACGACATGCTGATCCCGGAATCCAAATGGACTTTCGTGAATGAAACCCGCGACCAAGTGGCAAGCTTCGAGCAGCAATATCTGGATGGTCTGATCACCCAGGGCGAGAAGTATAACAAGGTCGTGGACGCTTGGTCCAAATGCTCGGACGCTGTGGCGAACGCCATGATGGGCGAGATTTCGGCAGTCCGTCGTGACGAAGAAGGGCGCGAGTTGGAACCCAACAGCGTCTATATGATGTCGCATTCGGGCGCACGGGGTTCGCCTGCGCAGATGAAACAGTTGGGCGGGATGCGCGGTCTGATGGCCAAGCCCTCGGGCGAGATCATCGAAACGCCGATCATCTCGAACTTCAAGGAAGGTCTGACCGTTCTTGAATACTTCAACTCGACCCATGGCGCCCGCAAGGGTCTGGCCGACACGGCGCTGAAAACGGCGAACTCGGGCTACCTGACCCGCCGTCTGGTGGACGTGGCGCAAGACTGCATTGTGCGCAGCGACGATTGCGGCACGGATCGCTTCATCACCGCGCAAGCGGCGGTGAACGATGGCGAAGTCGTGGCCTCGCTCGCGGAGCGGGTGCTGGGGCGTGTGGCGGCTGAAGATGTGATCGACCCGGCTTCGGGCGAGATTCTGGTCGCGCGCAACAGCCTGATCGACGAGCGCGATGCGGACATGATCGAAGCTGCGGCAATTGCCACAGTGAAAATCCGCTCGCCGCTGACCTGCGAAGCCGAAGAAGGGGTTTGCGCCAAGTGCTATGGCCGCGACTTGGCCCGCGGCACATTGGTCAACAAAGGCGAAGCGGTCGGCATTATCGCGGCGCAGTCCATCGGCGAGCCTGGCACGCAGCTTACGATGCGGACTTTCCACATCGGCGGGATCGCGCAGGGCGGCAGCCAGTCCTTCCAGGAAGCGAATGCGGCTGGCCGGATCGAGTTGCGCAATGGTCAGACCATTGCCAATGCCAATGGCGAGACCATCGTCACGGGCCGCTCGATGCAGCTTGCCATCATCGACGAAAACAATGTTGAGCGGGCCGTATTCAAGCCGGGTTACGGTGCGAAGCTGTTCGTCAAGGAAGGCACGCAGGTCGAGCGGGGATCGAAGCTGTTCGAGTGGGACCCCTACACCCTGCCGATCATCGCTGAAACCTCGGGCCGGGTGCGGTTCGTTGACCTGATCGCCGGTCTGTCCGTCAAGGATGAAACCGACGAAGCAACTGGCATGACGCAGAAGATCGTGACCGATTGGCGCTCTGTGCCCAAAGGGGGCGATCTGAAGCCGGAACTGATCCTGATGGATGCCGAAACGGGTGAACCTGTACGCAACGAGCAGGGCGCGCCCGTGACCTATCCGATGTCGGTCGATGCGATTTTGTCGGTCGAAGACGGTCAGGACATCAAGGCAGGTGACGTGGTTGCGCGTATCCCGCGCGAAGGGGCCAAGACGAAGGACATCACCGGTGGTCTGCCGCGTGTGGCCGAACTTTTTGAAGCCCGTCGTCCGAAGGATCACGCCATCATCTGTGAAGTCGATGGCTATGTCCGCTTTGCCAAGGACTACAAGAACAAGCGCCGGATCACGATCCAGCCTGTTGATGACAGTCTTGAGCCGGTCGAATACTTGGTGCCCAAAGGCAAGCATATCCCGGTGCAGGAAGGCGACTTCGTGCAGCGCGGCGATTACATCATGGATGGCAACCCCGCCCCCCATGACATCCTGCGCATTCTGGGCATCGAGGCGCTGGCCAATTACCTGATCGACGAAGTGCAGGACGTCTATCGCCTGCAAGGCGTGAAGATCAACGACAAGCATATCGAGGTGATTGTCCGCCAGATGCTGCAAAAGTGGGAAATTCTGGACAGCGGCCAGACGACCCTGCTCAAGGGCGAGCATGTGGACAAGGACGAATTCGACGAGGCTAATGCAAAGGCAGTCGCCCTTGGCATGGAACCGGCGAAGGGAGAGCCGATCCTGCTGGGCATAACCAAGGCCAGCTTGCAGACACGCAGCTTCATCTCTGCCGCATCGTTCCAGGAAACGACTCGCGTGCTGACCGAGGCTTCGGTCCAAGGCAAGCGCGACTTCCTTGTGGGTCTGAAGGAAAACGTCATCGTGGGCCGGTTGATCCCGGCAGGCACCGGCGGCGTGGTCACGAAGCTCCGTCAGATCGCAGGCGACCGCGACAAGAAAGTGCTCGATGCGCGCCGGGTGGAAGCAGAAGCAGCAGCGGCCCTTGCGGCACCTGTGGCAGTTGAGCGCTCGGAAGCCGATATCGTGTTCGGCAAACGCGACAGCTAAGTTTGTTGCAACGAAAAATAGCCCCCGCGCCGCAAGCGCGGGGGCTTTTCTTTTGCCCGCGCCTGCGCCACCACTGCTGCATACGTCAAGGAGTCCTCTGCATGTCGCAGCGCTTTGATCCGCACCTGATCCTTGTGATCCGGTTTTCCTATGTGGCGTTAAGTGGCTTTGTTATCAGCAAGGGTGGTGAAGACGAGGTGCGTGCGCGCCTATACGATCCCGCTCGGCTGGAGCGACGATTTGCTTTGTTCGAAGCTCTTACGTTACCTTCGCTGATGGCGCAGACAGACAAGAATTTCACGACAGTTTGTCTGATTGGCAAGGACTTCCCCAGACCCTATCGCAAGCGACTGGAACGCGCGCTTTCCCCTTTGCACGATCCGCGCATCGTTAAGCTCAAGCCCATGAACAGTTACCGTGCGACGCGGGCTGCACTGGATACGACGGTGCGGTTGGCGGCGAGCCATATCATCTCGATGCGGATGGATGATGACGACGCGCTCGGCATGGATTGCATCGCCGAAACGCGCCGGCTCGTGCCCCATATGATCCAGATGGCAGGGCTTGATGAGCCTTCTGTGATCGCGTTCAACGCGGGCATGTTCCTGCAATTCAACCCTGACGGCCCCAACACGCTCTACGGTGTCACGGAAAAGACCCCCTTGGGCTTGGGGCTGTCTATGATCTCGCGCCGGGACGCAACGCAGAGTGTGTTCAGCATGGACCATCGCCGGGTGCATACCAAGTTCAACACCTATACAGATGCCCAAACCCCACGCTTCATTCGTACTGTGCACCGCGACAACGATTCTTGCGGGTATCTTGCCGGGGCGCGGCACGACCATGATGACGCAGAACTCACGCGCATTCTGGCCGCGAATTTCCCCTTTACCCTGTCCGAATTGCGCGCGCTCCGAAGCTGACCGAGAGAAAGAAATGATCCGCGACGACAATATTCGCGCAGCTTTCCTGATGATGGGGGCGGCGGCGGCGTTCACTGTCAACGACCTGTTCCTGAAAATGTTGGGCCTTGAAATGGGGCTGTTCCAGATCCTTGCCATGCGCGGGGTGTTCGTGTCCGCCATCTTCGGGGCGGTGGTCTGGCATGAAGGCGTGAAACTGGCCGCGTTGACACGGCGCGACAGGCAATTCCTGTTCTTGCGCGCCAGTGCCGAGGCGCTGGCGGCCTATTTCTTCTTTGTCGCGCTGTTTCAGATGCCGCTCGCCAATGTCACGGCAATCATGCAGGTCGTGCCGCTATCGGTCGCTTTGGCCGCGTATCTGTTCCTGCACGAGCCGTTAGGATGGCGGCGCTTGTCCGCGATCCTGGTGGGCTTCGGCGGGGTCATGCTGATCGTGCAGCCGGGCGGGGATGCGTTCACGCTCGCCTCTGTCAGCGCATTGGCTTGCGTGGCGATGGTCACGTTTCGCGATCTGCTCACGCGGCGCATGGCTGCCACGCTGCCTTCCTCAGCCGTGGCCTTGACCACGGCAATCGGGGTCACGCTGTTCGGCTTTCTGGGCAGCATCACAGAGACTTGGGTCATGCCGTCACCACTGGCATGGCTCTGGCTTGCCGGGGCAGTCGCCTTCGTCTGCATGGGCTATATTCTGGTGATCCTTGCCATGCGCTCGGGCGAGATGAGCTTTGTGTCGCCTTTCCGCTATACGGGGCTTCTGGTCGCGTTGGTCTTGGGCTATCTGATCTTTGCGGAATGGCCGGACCGGCTGACATTGATCGGCAGTTTCATTGTCGTGGCTACAGGCATTTACACACTTTACCGCGAGCGTCAGGTCAGGCGCGTGCGGGCCTGACGGGGGCTGTTGACAAGCCCTGCGACTCCCCCTATAGGCACATCAACCTGTCTTGGGAGCGGTCCGCTTTCAGCCGACGGGGTTCAGAATTGTAGTGGTCATGATCCGGGCCGAAGTTGCCCCGATCCTCTGAAATTCCACCGCGGCGGCCCTAGCAGGGGACGCAAGCGGTTTTGTGCGTTTCGCTTCCACAATGAGGCGCACGATATGAGAGAGGCGCGCAAGTGCCATGTAAACGGGTTGCAACACGGGAAGAACCGGTATGCCAACAATCCAGCAGCTGATCCGCAAGCCGCGGCAGCCTAAAGTCAAACGCTCCAAGTCGCAGCATCTGGAGCAGTGCCCCCAGAAGCGCGGCGTGTGCACGCGCGTCTATACCACAACGCCGAAAAAGCCGAACTCGGCTATGCGGAAAGTCGCAAAAGTGCGCCTGACCAATGGGTTCGAGGTTATCAGCTACATTCCGGGCGAAAAGCACAACCTGCAAGAGCACTCGGTCGTGTTGATCCGCGGGGGCCGGGTAAAAGATCTTCCGGGCGTGCGTTATCACATCCTGCGCGGTGTTCTGGATACCCAGGGCGTCAAGAACCGCAAGCAGCGCCGCTCGAAATACGGCGCGAAGCGTCCGAAGTAAGGAGAGCTACAGATGTCTCGTCGTCACGCCGCTGAAAAGCGCGAAGTCCTGCCGGATGCGAAATTCGGCGACAAAGTCCTGTCGAAATTCATGAACAATCTGATGATCGACGGCAAGAAGTCGGTCGCAGAATCGATCGTGTACAATGCAATGGACCGGGTCGAATCGCGCCTTAAGCGCACGCCGATCGAAGTGTTCCATGAGGCACTCGACAATATCAAACCCTCGGTCGAAGTGCGTTCGCGCCGTGTGGGCGGTGCCACCTATCAGGTGCCCGTGGAAGTGCGCACAGAGCGCCGTGAAGCGCTGGCGATCCGCTGGCTGATCAAGGCCGCACGCGCCCGCAATGAAAAGACGATGGAAGAGCGTTTGGCCGGTGAACTGGTTGATGCTGTGAATTCGCGTGGCTCCGCTGTGAAGAAGCGCGAAGACACTCACAAGATGGCCGATGCCAACAAGGCATTCAGCCACTATCGCTGGTAAGGAGACGCCATTATGGCACGCGAATATCCGCTACACCTGTACCGTAACTTCGGGATCATGGCCCATATCGACGCGGGCAAGACCACGACGACCGAGCGGATCCTGTATTACACAGGTAAGTCGCACAAGATCGGCGAAGTTCATGACGGCGCAGCCACCATGGACTGGATGGAGCAAGAGCAAGAGCGTGGCATCACGATCACCTCTGCTGCAACCACGACGTTCTGGACGCGGACAACTGATACCGGGCAGGGCACAGGCGAAAAGCACCGCTTCAACATTATCGACACGCCGGGCCACGTGGACTTCACCATCGAAGTGGAGCGTTCGCTCGCTGTTCTGGACGGCGCCATCTGCTTGCTGGACGCAAATGCTGGCGTCGAGCCGCAGACTGAAACTGTGTGGCGTCAAGCTGATCGCTATGAAGTTCCGCGTATCGTGTTCGTCAACAAGATGGACAAGATCGGCGCAGACTTCTTCAAATGCGTTCAGATGATCAAGGACCGCACGGGTGCGACCCCTGCACCGATTGCGCTGCCGATCGGGGCCGAGGACAAGCTCGAAGGCATCGTTGACCTGATCACCATGGAAGAGTGGGTCTATCAGGGCGAGGATCTGGGTGCATCATGGGTGCGTCAGCCCGTTCGCCCGGACATGCTCGACCTTGCGACCGAATGGCGCGCAAAGCTGGTCGAGCTGGCGGTCGAGCAGGATGACGCGGCAATGGAAGCCTATCTCGAAGGCACCGAGCCGGACGAGGCGACTTTGCGCAAACTGATCCGCAAGGGCACGCTGTCGCTGACCTTCGTGCCGGTGACGGCGGGTTCGGCGTTCAAGAACAAGGGCGTTCAGCCGGTTCTGAATGCTGTGATCGACTTCCTGCCCAGCCCGCTCGACGTGCCCGCCTACAAAGGCTTCCTGCCGGGTGACGAAACCGAAACGCGCAACATCGAGCGTTCGGCCGATGACGCACAGCCCTTCTCGGCGCTGGCGTTCAAGATCATGAACGACCCCTTCGTGGGCTCGCTGACCTTCACGCGGATCTATTCCGGTGTCCTGAAAAAGGGCGACCAGATGCTGAACGCGACCAAGGGCAAGAAAGAGCGCGTTGGTCGCATGATGATGATGCACGCGATCAACCGTGAAGAGATTGATGAAGCCTTTGCAGGCGACATCATCGCGCTGGCGGGTCTGAAGGACACCACAACGGGGGATACCCTGTGCGATCCGGCGAACCCGGTCGTGCTGGAAACCATGACCTTCCCCGAGCCGGTGATCGAAATTGCCGTGGAACCGAAGTCGAAAGCCGATCAGGAAAAGATGGGCCTCGCTTTGGCGCGTCTGTCGGCCGAAGACCCGTCCTTCCGCGTCGAGACCGATTTCGAATCGGGCCAGACCATCATGAAGGGCATGGGCGAACTTCACCTCGACATCCTTGTGGACCGTATGCGCCGCGAATTCAAAGTCGAAGCGAATATCGGTGCCCCGCAAGTGGCTTATCGCGAAACCATCAGCCACAAGGCCGAGGTCGATTACACCCACAAGAAGCAAACCGGTGGCACGGGCCAGTTTGCCCGCGTGAAACTGGTGATCGAACCGACCCAGCCGGGCGAGGGCTACAGCTTTGCCAACGCCATTGTCGGTGGTGTGGTGCCAAAAGAATACATCCCCGGTGTCGAAAAGGGCATCAAGTCGGTGATGGATTCGGGCCCGCTTGCTGGCTTCCCAGTGATCGACTTCAAGGTTGCACTGATCGACGGCGCGTACCACGATGTTGACTCGTCGGTGCTCGCGTTCGAAATCGCCGCCCGGGCTGCAATGCGCGATGGTCTGAAAAAGGCTGGCGCGAAGCTTTTGGAACCGATCATGAAGGTCGAAGTTGTGACGCCCGAAGAATACACGGGTTCGATCATCGGCGATCTGACCAGCCGTCGCGGCATGGTCCAAGGCCAAGATTCGCGCGGCAATGCCAACGTGATCAACGCCATGGTGCCGCTCGCCAACATGTTTGGTTACATCAACAACCTGCGCTCGATGTCGTCGGGACGTGCAGTGTTTACGATGATTTTCGATCATTACGACGCAGTTCCGCAGAATATCTCGGACGAGATCCAGAAGAAGTTCGGCTGAAATCAAAGCAGTGCGTGGGCGACCACGCACCCTACCCCCTGTAGGGTGTGGCTGATGCCCCACCGCATGTGAACAAAGGAGATGCCAAATGGCAAAGCAGAAGTTTGAACGCACGAAGCCGCATGTGAATATCGGCACGATTGGTCACGTGGACCATGGCAAGACGACGCTGACGGCGGCGATCACGAAGTATTTCGGCGAGTTCCGC
>JBKBLP010000015.1:0-60524 GCA_046296275.1 Roseinatronobacter sp.
TGGTTTATTGTTTTCGCATGTTTTTACGCGCAAAACCGGTTCCCACTTTTGCGCGACATGCTCTGGTTTATTGTTTTCGCATGTTTTTACGCGCAAAACCGGTTCCCACTTTTGCGCGACAGGCTTGTCTTATGCTGCGCGTGGCTCTTGTGCGAAGAAGGGGCCGGCGCGCGCCGGGCCATTTATGGCGCGCGCTGGCGGTGGCTGGATCGTCATCGAATGCCCCGAGATCGGCACGCTGCGCAGAAAGCAAATCGCAAGTCTCGCGGGTCTTGCGCCAATGAACCGACAATGCGGACAATGGCAAGGAAAGGCCTTCATCCAGGGGGGCGCAAATTGCTGCGCGACGCGCTCTACATGCCCGCTCTCGTCGCAGCGCGCGTCAACCCAGACCTGCGAGAGACATCTCACTGCATGACCACCGCAGGTAAAGCCCCCAAACTCGGTCTCGCAACGCTCATGCGAAAATGCGTGGAACGCGCCAATACGCTCCTTCGTGACAATCGAAAATGGACCCCAATTCGTCCTTGATCAAGACGGATACTCTCTAACCCGCCAGCATCGCCTGCCGCAGCACAACCCCCCGCCGTGTCGGGTCGAGGGCCACATCGGCCATGCGCAAGACCTCGCCCACCGCCACGTCGCGGTTCAACACCACATCATGCGCAAGCCCGATGGGCAGCAAGCCTTGCGCTTTCGACAAGGATGCAGGCACCCCGCGCGCATAGACTGTCCAGCCCCCTTCGCCATCCAGCCGCGCGCCCGCGCGCAAGGGGCGCTTGGCCACCGCTACCGCATCGCCGCGCCAGTCGTGGGTGGTGCCTGTAGCCTCGCCGCGCAGGGCCACCGACAGGACCGAGATCGAGAGTTCCAACCCGATCAGATGAAAGGGCTTATACATCGCCGCATAGCGCCCGGTGCTGTCGGTGGGCAGGCCGTATTGCTTGAAGCAGGCAGCCGCGTAGTCGTTGGGCGCGTTCAGCACCACATAGACGCCCCAGCGCAGATCGCGGAACACGGGCCGCCCGTCGCGCTCAACGGAGCTGACAATTTCCACCATCCCATCGCGCGCAAGCTGCCCGCCCACAGCCTTGGGCCGCAGCACATGCGCCAGATCATCCACCCCACAGGGCGGGAAGGCCAGGCCCGTTTCCGGCAAATCCAGCCCGCAGGCATTGGCCATAGCAGCCGCTTCGATGGCCGATTTGGTGCCATCCAGAAACGAGTTGAACATCTGCGGGTTCATCCCCGCCGCTTTGGCGGCATCCGGTGTCAGGCCGTAATGGGTCCAGACATTGTCGGGCGTGACCTGATGATAGGCAGGCAAATATTTCGTGCCCTTGCCCGCCGCGGCCACTGTGAAGCCTGCCGCGCGCGCCCAATCGACCATTTCGGCCACCAGCGCAGGTTGATCACCATAAGCCATCGAATAGACCACGCCCGCCGCCCGCGCTTGTGCTGCAAGCATGGGCCCTGCCAGCACATCCGCTTCGACATTGACCATCACGATATGCCGCCCCGCTGCAATGGCGGCTTCCGCGTGGCGGATTCCGGCTTCGGGGTTTCCAGTGGCCTCGATCACCACATCCACATCGGCGTTCGCAGCGTCCAGCCCGCTTTCAGTGAAGCGCGTGGCGGCAATGCGCGCATCATCCCAGCCCACATTCCGGCAAGCCGCCCGCGCGCGGTCTGGTTCAAGGTCTGCGATGACCGCGACCTCCAGCCCCGCAATCGTCGGCACTTGCGACAGGAACATCGAGCCGAACTTGCCTGCCCCGATCAGGGCTGCGCGCACAGGCTGCCCCTCTGCTGCGCGCTCAGCGGCCAAACGTGACAGGTTCATTCTTTGCCCCTCCGCAATGCAGGCAGGCCCACGCCCGTTGCCTGAAAACCCCCATCCACGGCCAGAACCTGACCCGTCACGAAACTTGCCTGCGGTCCGGCCAGATACACAATCGCATCCGCGATCTCCGTATCGAGCGCAAACCGCCCCAAAGGCATCGTGTCCACATAGGCGCTGATAATGTCGGGCGAATGCACATCCATCGACATCTGCGTGCGCACAGGTCCGGGGGCCACGCAATTGGCGCGGATGCCATATTCCCCAAGCTCGGCGGCCTGTTGCCGCGTCAGGTGGATCACGGCGGCCTTCGACGTGCCATAGGCCACCCGCAAGGTGGACGCCCGCAGCCCAGAGATGGACGCGATATTCACGATCGACCCGCGCGTGGCCTTCAGCGCCGGGATCGCGGCTTGCGACATCAGGAACACACCGTCCAGATTGGTGGACATGATGGTGCGCCACTTCTGGTAGTCGCACAATTCCAGCGGTTCAAAAAGTGCCACGCCCGCATTGTTCACCAAGGCATCCAGCCGCCCCAACGTATCGGTCACTTGTGCCAGCGCCTGCGTCACCTCTTGTGGGATCGAGACATCGCAAGCCGCCACGAGGGCCCCCGGCACCTCTTCGGACGCCTGCATCAGCCCCGCGCGGTCGCGGTCCAGCATCACCACTTGCCAGCCTGCCTGCACAAACGCTTTGGCTGTGGCCAGCCCGATCCCCCGCGCGGCCCCTGTAATCAGCGCCACTTTGCTCTCCGGCATGTTTCCCCCCCTGCCAATATTTACCTGACTAAAGCCCGGCAATCCGACGCTGACAAGGTGCCTGTCGCGGATTTTTGCAAAGACACTCGACGCGCATCGCGCTAGGATTCCTGCCAAATCGAGCAAAAAGGGGTCGGGTCATGCGTCTTGTCAAAGCCTTGGTGGGAATGATCTTCGGGATCGCGGTGCTGATCGGGGCAGCTTTGTTCCTGCTGCCTGCCGAGCGTATCGCGCAACTGGCCGTGACGCAGTTTCAGGCCGCGACAGGTCGGACCCTGACCATAGGCGGGGCCGTGCGGCCCAGTTTCTACCCCATCCTTGGTGCCAGCGCCCAGAATGTGACCATCGGCAACCCGGACTGGGCGAGCGACACCCCGTTCTTGCGTGCCGAAACACTCGAGATCGGGGTGAACACGGCGGCGCTGTGGGGGGGCGCGATCGCCGTGGAGCGGATCGTGCTGCAAGGGGCATCCCTTGACCTGCGCCGGGGGCAGGGGGGGCAGACAAGCTGGGATTTCAGCCAGGCCACAATCGCAAGCTCCGCCTCTGTGACCGGGCAGCCCACGCCGCTCTCGCTGGCGCGTCTCGAATTGCGCGATGCCGATATCCGCTTCCGCGATGCGGCAAGTGCCACGGACCTGCGCCTGAGCGGCTTTGATGCGACCCTGCGCCTGCCTGATCTGACAGGCCCGCTCGACCTGCGCGCCGAGGGGCGACTGAATGACCAGCCTCTTGCGTTGACCCTGCGTGCCGATAATGCAACCAGCTTTGCCCAAGGCGCGGTGACGCCATTGACCCTCGACCTGCGGCTGGCAGGCGGGCAGGTGCGCTTTGACGGGCGCGCGGGGCTCGAAAACCTGACCCTGGAAGGCGCAGTGACCTTAGACTTGCCGGCTCTGCGCCCAGTTCTTGCCGCTCTGGGTCGCACGGGCAGCGAGGTGTCCAGCGCTTACCTGCCGCTTTCCGGCACCCTGCGGCTGACGCGCACGGCCGATGGCACGCTCTATGCGCGCGAGGCGTCCTTGCGCGCGGGGCGCTACACTGCGACCGGCGCTGTCGATGTGGCGATGTCCGGCCCGCGCCCGCGCGTGACCGGCCAAGTGGCTTTGGCGGCGTTCGATCTGCGCAGCGGCGGCGGGGGCAGCGGGGGGGCTGCGCGTGCGGGCTGGTCCACTGACCCCATCGACGCCTCAAGCCTCTCGGTGATCGACGCCGACCTGACCCTAACCATTGCAGGGATCGAAACGGATGTGACCAGCCTGGGCCGCACGACGCTCGGGGTGCAGATTGACAATGCGCGCGCGGTGATCGACCTGCGCGAGGTCGTGGCCTTCGGCGGCCCTCTCACGGGCCAGCTTGTCGCCAATAACCGCTCGGGCCTGTCCGTGCGGGCGGATGTGCGCGCGCGCAATGTGGACCTTGTGCCGCTTCTGACCAAGCTTGCAGGCTCGGACCGTGTTTCGGGGCGGGCCAGTCTGGATGTGAATGTCCTTGGCTCGGGCGCGTCGCTGCAAGCGATCATGTCCACCCTGCGGGGCGAGGGGCGGCTAGAGGTCACGCAAGGCCAGATGCGCGGCATCGACCTGACCGCACTTTTGCAAAGCCTGGACATTTCCAATATTGCAGACGGAAAAATTACCCGTTTTGACAGTCTGACTGGCAGTTTTGCGATAAATGACGGGGTTTTGCGCAATGACGACCTGCGTCTTGCGGGCGAGGGATTTTCCGTCACCGGGCGCGGGACTGTGGGGCTTGGCGCGCGCAATCTGGACTATCGCATCGTGCCTGTGGCGATCCGGGGCGACAACACCTTGCGCGTGCCGCTGCTGATCACCGGCCCGTGGGAGGCCCCGCGCTACCGGCTCGACCTGGAAGCGCTCGCGCGCGAACAGTTGCGCGTGGAACAGGAACGTCTCGAGGCCATGGCGCGGCAAGAAGCCCAACGGCTTGAGGACCGCGCCCGCACTGAGGCCGCCGCCCGGCTGGAGCGCGAACTGGGTGTAGAGCGGCAGGAAGGGGAGCGGCTGCAAGATACATTGCGGCGAGGGGTGGAACAGGAACTGGGGCGGCGCTTGCAGGGGATATTTGGGGGGAATTGACCGCGCCACACCTTCCCTTCAACTTGCCCCCAAATACTCCCGGGCAGAGCGCCTCCGCCGCGCGGCCCCAAGCGACCGATCCGACAGGAACCCTTGCCATGACTGACCTGCACCTGCCCCTTTCCTTCGACCGTCCCAGTGACACCACCCGCCCCGCGCCGGACAGGCTGATCCATGGCGACCCGGCTCACACCACTTGGCTGCACGAGGACCGCGCGCCGCTTTACGCCGGGATATGGCGGTCCACCCCCGGCGCGTGGCGCGTCAGTTACGACGAGTGGGAATATTTCAATGTCCTGTCGGGGCGCGGCACGTTGACGGATGCGCAGGGCCACAAGACTGACCTGACCCCCGGCACGCGCCATATCCTCCGCCCCGGTTTCACAGGTATCTTTGAAGTGACCGAGGAATTGACCAAGGATTTCGTGATCCTTCTCTGACCCCTCGACAACCGATTCGCGCCGCGCTATCCCCGCCGCATGACCCCTGATCTGATCCCCATTCGTGGCACGCTGACCGCGCAAAAGCCCCTTGATACGCTCACATGGTTGCGCGTGGGTGGGCCTGCGGATTGGCTGTTTCAGCCTGCCGATGCCGATGATCTGGCCAACTTCCTGCGCGCGCTCGACCCCGCGTTTCCGGTATTCCCGATGGGCGTGGGGTCCAATCTGATCGTGCGCGATGGGGGCCTGCGGGGTGTGGTGATCCGGCTTGGGCGGGTCTTCAATGACATCACGATTGGTGCCCAGATCACAGCAGGCGCCGCAGCCCTTGATGCCCATGTCGCGCGCAAGGCGGCAGATGCGGGGCGCGACCTGACATTTCTGCGCACCATTCCCGGCTCGATTGGCGGGGCCGTGCGGATGAATGCGGGTTGCTATGGGTCTTATGTGGCCGATCACTTGCACGCAGTTGATGTGGTCCTGCGCGATGGCACCCCTGCCACCTTGCCCGCTCAAACCCTGAACCTGCGTTACCGCCAGTCCGATCTGCCCGACGGCGCGGTGATTATCGCGGCCCATTTCCACGCCCCCGCAGGTGATCCCGCCACGCTCCATGCCCGGATGGAAGATCAGCTCGCAAAACGCGATGCGACCCAACCCACGAAGGACCGCAGCGCGGGTTCGACGTTTCGTAACCCGGCGGGTTATAGCTCGACCGGGCAGGCGGGCGACAGCCACGAGTTGAAGGCGTGGAAGGTGATCGAGGATGCGGGCCTGCGTGGGGCGCGGCTGGGGGGCGCGCAGATGTCGCCCAAACATCCGAACTTCCTGATCAACACAGGTGCTGCAAAAGCCATCGAACTCGAAGCCTTGGGTGAAGAAGTCCGAAAAAGGGTTTTGCAACAGAGCGGAATTTCGCTAGAGTGGGAAATCATGCGGGTGGGCGAGGCAACGCCAACCGCAGACCTGCCGCCGATCATCTTGGCGGATCAAAACAACGCTCCGGGCTAAACCGGAGCAAGACGGGCCAAAAGCGCCCGAGAGGCAGTGGGAATGGGCATGTCGAGCAGGGCAGCCCCCCGAGTCTGTGTGCTCTATGGTGGACCCTCGGCAGAGCGCGAGGTGTCGATCTCGAGCGCGCGGGAATGTGCGCAGGCACTTCGGGTGGCAGGGTATGAAGTGGTCGAACTCGATGCGGGGCCGGATCTGGCCGCGCGTCTGGTCGAACTTGCCCCAGATGTCGTCTTCAACGCCCTGCATGGCCGCTGGGGCGAAGACGGTTGCGTGCAAGGCGTGCTGGAATGGCTGCGCATTCCCTACACGCATTCCGGGGTTCTCGCTTCGGCGCTTGCCATGGACAAAGCGCGGGCGAAAGCGGCGTTCGTTGCTGCGGGCCTGCCTGTCGTGGCCTCTGTCATCGTGGACAAGGCGCAGGCCATGGCCGCGCATCAATTGCCGCCCCCCTATGTGATCAAACCCAATGCCGAAGGGTCGAGTGTCGGGGTCTATCTGGTGGACGAGGGGGCGAATACCCCCCCGACCCTTGGGCCTGAAATGCCTGCGCGCGTGATGGTTGAAACCTATGCGCCGGGGCGCGAGATGACGACGACCGTCATGGGCGACCGGGCGCTGACAGTGACCGATATTATCACCGATGGCTGGTATGATTACGACGCCAAATACAAGCCCGGTGGCTCGCGGCATGTGATCCCGGCCGAGATTCCCGCTGAAATCCATGCCGCCTGTCTGGATTACGCCCTGCGCGCCCACCAAGCGCTTGGGTGCCGGGGGGTGACGCGCACGGATTTCCGCTGGGACGAAAGCCGGGGTCTGGATGGCTTGATCCTGCTGGAGCTGAACACCCAGCCGGGTCTGACGCCCACCTCGCTTGCTCCTGAACAGGCTGCGCATTGCGGCTTCAGCTTCCCGGAATTTTGCCGCTGGATGGTCGAGGACGCCTCATGCGACCGCTAGACCCAACCGCGCCCGGCCTGAATGATTGGGATCACACGATGAACGCGCAGGCCCAGAGCGGCGCGCAGGATTTCTGGGATCATCTGGCCCTGACCCGAGCGCAGGAATATGCCGAGGACGACGCGCTGGCCCTTCTGCCGATGGACCCTGTTCCGGCAAGTAGGCCGCAGCAACCTGCTCTGTCGCAACATTCCCATGCAACCTTCGTCGCGCAAATGCCGGGGTTTGATCCGACACAGGCGCCCACTGCGCCGCCTGAGCAACCTGTCCATATTTCCTTCGTCCGTAGTGAACCGCTCTCCCCACCGGATTTGCGAGCGTCAAAGCTACGGCGCGCGCCCAAGTCGCAGGGGCGCACCACCGGGCGTTTCGCCTATCGGATGCAACGTATTTGGCTTACACCGCTCTATCGACGTGCAATTACACAGGGCTTGCCGCTGTTGCTGATGGCTGTGGCGGCGCTTGGCTACCTTATGGATGAAAGCCGCCGTGCAGGTCTGATCGCGCAGGGCGAGGCGCTTTATGCGCTTGCAGTCGACCGACCGGAATTTATGGTCTCGGAGTTGCGTATCGGTCCTGTCGCGCCTGCCATCGAGACGGAAATTCGCGCAGTGCTTGAACCTGCACTGCCGCAATCTTCGTTCCGGTTGGACCTTGATGGGCTGCGCGCGGAACTGGAGCGGATCGACGCCATTCGTCTGGCTGACTTGCGCCTGACCGCAGACAAAGCTCTGAGCGTCACGATTACCGAGCGTGTGCCTGCGATCCTGTGGCGTTCACCCGAGGGGCTGGAAGTGCTTGATGCCGAAGGCGTGCGCATTGGTTTTGTCACCGACCGCGCTGCGCTGCCAGATCTATGGCTGATCGCGGGCGAGGGGGCCAATCGCCGGGTGGGCGAGGCCCTGGACTTGATCGAGGCTGCAAGTCCCTTGCATTCCCGTCTGCGGGGCCTGGTCCATATGGGCGAACGGCGTTGGGATGTCATGCTCGACCGAGAGCAAGTCATCCGCTTGCCCGAAACCGGGGCCGTCGCCGCACTGGAGCGGATCATCGCCTATGATCAAGCCCAAGACTTGCTGGCCCGCGACATCCTTGCCGCGGATATGCGCAACCCCGCGCAGCCGGTGCTGCATGTCAGCGCAGGCGCACTTGAAACCATCCGTGCCCTACGCGGCACCCCCTAGACAGAGAGCCAAAACGCGATGATAGATCCTTTTTCCTCTCAACGGGCCATGCGGCAGATGCGCCGCGATGCAATTCAGCGCGGTGTGATCGCGGTGCTGGATATTGGCACTTACAAAGTCTCGGCGCTGGTGCTGAAAGTCGAACCGGCCCAAAGCACGCCAAAGGCGCAGGGAATTGGCAATCTGGGTATACAGGCTGGCTTCCGCGTGATCGGTGCGGGCAATACGCGCTCGCGCGGCGTGGTGCTGGGCGAAGTGGCCGCGATGAACGAAACCGAAAGCGCTATCCGAACAGCGCTGCAAGCGGCGCAGAAAATGGCCCAGACGCGCGTTGATCATGTCATCGTGTGTCTTTCGGGCGGAAATTTGCGATCTTATGGTTTGGATGGCAAAGTCGATTTGCACGGTCAGACAGTCACCGAAAACGACATCGCCCGCGTCATGGCCGCCTGCGATGTGCCGGATTTTGGAATGGGGCGGAATGTGCTGCACGCTCAGCCCATCAATTTCGCGCTCGATCACCGCTCGGGCCTGTCAGACCCCCGTGGTCAGATCGGGCAAGCGCTCGCCTGCGACATGCATCTGGTGACAGTAGACAGCACCCTTGTGCAGAATATCTGCAATTGCCTCAAGCGCTGCGATATCGAACTCGCAGGTATCGTGGCCTCCAGCTATGCGAGCGGCATGTCCGCTCTGGTTGAAGACGAACAAGAACTTGGCGCCGCCTGCATTGATCTTGGCGCAGGTGTGACTGGTGTGTCGATCTTCATGAAAAAGCACATGATTTTCACTGAAGCGGTGCGTATTGGCGGTGCCCATGTGACCTCTGACATTGCCAAGGGCCTGCGCGTGGACCTCGCGACAGCAGAGCGCATCAAGACTGTGCATGGTGGCGTGCATGCGACATCCATGGATGACCGCGAATTCATCGAAATCAACGCCGACAGTGGTGACTGGGAAAAAGACCGCCGCCGCGTCAGTCGATCAGAACTTATCGGCATCATGCGGCCCCGGATCGAGGAAATCCTCGAGGAAGCCCGCGCCCGTCTTGATGGCGCAGGCTTTAGCGCCATGCCCAGCCAGCAGGTCGTGCTGACCGGGGGGGGCGCGCAGGTGCCGGGCATTGATGGTTTGGCCGCGCGCATTTTCGGTCAACAGGTCCGGCTGGGGCGGCCAGTGCGGGTGCGCGGTCTGCCGCAAGCCGCATCGGGCCCCGCTTTTGCGTCAGCCGTCGGGCTTTGTCTGCTCGCAACAGCCCCACAGGACGAATGGTGGGATTTTGAAACTCCCCGCGACACTTACCCGGCGCGATCGCTCAAACGGGCCGTGCGCTGGTTCCGCGACCACTGGTAACCACAAAATGTGTCACAGTTGTCGAAATCCGGCGAAAGGCATCAAGAAATCTCACATATTTTGTGTCGGAACGTGAATTTTATGGTGACGACGAATCGGATCGACGGTAAGATTCAGAGAAAAGCACCGAACCACGGCCAAATTCGGCCAAGGATCGTCAGCAAAAATCGAGGCGGAGTGGAACATGGCATTGAATTTCGTTGAAACCGACAGCCGCAAGGAACTGGCCCCGCGGATCACCGTCTTTGGTGTGGGGGGTGCCGGGGGCAACGCGGTCAACAATATGATCGACAAGCAGCTCGAAGGCGTGGAATTCGTGGTAGCCAACACCGACGCGCAGGCGCTGCAACAAAACAAGGCCGCACACCGCATCCAGATTGGGGTGAAAGTGACCGAAGGGCTGGGGGCTGGTGCGCGCCCATCCGTCGGCTGTGCCGCCGCTGAAGAAACCATCGAGGAGATCATCGACCACCTCGCTGGCTCGCATATGTGTTTCATCACCGCCGGTATGGGCGGCGGGACCGGGACCGGGGCCGCGCCGATTATCGCGCAGGCTGCGCGCGAATTGGGTGTGCTGACAGTCGGCGTTGTGACCAAGCCCTTCCAGTTTGAAGGTGCCAAGCGCATGCGTCAGGCCGAAGAAGGTGTTGCAGCCCTGCAAAAGGTCGTCGATACGCTGATCATCATCCCCAACCAGAACCTGTTCCGTCTTGCCAATGAAAAGACCACCTTCACTGAAGCCTTCGCGCTCGCAGATGACGTGCTCTATCAGGGTGTGAAAGGTGTGACAGACCTGATGGTGCGTCCGGGCCTGATCAACCTCGACTTCGCGGATGTGCGTTCGGTCATGGACGAGATGGGCAAGGCGATGATGGGCACAGGCGAGGCCGAAGGGCAGGATCGCGCGATCCATGCGGCCGAGAAAGCCATCGCCAACCCGCTACTGGACGAAATCAGCCTCCATGGCGCGCGCGGTGTGCTGATCAACATCACAGGTGGCAACGACCTGACCCTGTTCGAGCTGGACGAAGCCGCGAACCGCATCCGCGAGAAAGTCGATCCCGATGCCAATATCATCGTTGGTTCGACACTTGATCCGACAATGAATGGCGCGATCCGCGTGTCGGTGGTGGCCACTGGCATTGACCTGCAACAGGCCGCGCAACCGGTCGAGCAGCCCCGCCGGTCCATGGTGGACCCTGTTCGCGCGCCGCTGCCGCAGCAAGCCGCGGCCCCTGTGCGCGAGTTTGCCCAACCTGCTACCCCCGCGCCGCAACCCGTTTTTGAACCCGCTGCGCAGCATGTGGCAGAACCTGCCCCTCAGCGACCTGCACCGCAGCGCTTAGAGCAGCCGATCGGGCAGGAATACCAACAGCCCAACCTGTTCCAGCATGACCCCGAGCCCGTGCGGCCGCCTGTCGCAGCGCGACCCGCGTCGCAGCCTCAGTCCTATGCACCGCAAGATTATGCAGCACAGGAATATGCAAGGCAGGACGAGCAGGGCTTTGACATCGACGATGTGTTTGAGGCCCCGGCAGCCCAGCAGAATACGGCGAGCCAGTTCACAGCACCGCGTCGTCCGCTGCCCGGAACCCCTTCGCCGGAAACGCTCCAGCGTTTGCAGCGTGCCGTGCAGAAGGCCCCAGAACAAGCCCCTGTACGCCAGCGCGTGATGCCAGTTGCGCCGCAGCCAGAGCCCGAGCGCCCCTCGCGCTTCGGACTTGGCTCGCTGATCAGTCGCATGGCGGGTCATGGCGCGCCCGAAGCCACAGCAACGGCGCAGCCGCGCCGGGTGGCTCCGCCGATGCAGAATTACGAAGAAGAGCACGCACCGGCCGCCTCTGATGACCGGATCGAAATCCCGGCTTTCCTGCGTCGTCAGGCGAACTGACCTTTGGTATCTGTCCCGAAAAGGACCGGCTTTGGCCGGTCCTTTTTTTCGTCCCGCGCGGGCGCGGGACCAGTATCGTGTGCGGCCGCAGGCCGCGCAATAAGGTCAAACCCGAGCATGTCGCGCAAAAGTGGGAACCGGTTTTGCGCAAAAGACATGCGATAACAAAAGAATAGAGCGTGCCTGTGTGAATGCGAATGAACGCGACGCGCTCTAGTGAAAATCCCGGCTTGGAAACAGCACTTTCGCCTGTTCGCGCGGATGGCGCACAGAGCGCGCGGCGCGCGGCAGGGCAGGGGGCACGGGGCGGCGCACTTCGTCCCCGCGCCCTTCGGTCGGGTCAATCGCCCGCGCGCGCGGATGGCGCAGGGCCGCCAATTGTCCCGACAGGTCCGTGACCACCCCCGCGATCACATGGATCACCGCGCCTTCGCGCTGCACATGCCCGTCAATGCGCAACAGCCGCCCCCCGATCACGGCCCGGCGGAAGCGCGCATAGACACTCGGCCAGACCACCACATTACTCACGCCCGTCTCATCCTCCAGCGTCAGAAAAATCACCCCCGACGCGGTGCCGGGCCGTTGGCGTGTGATCACCAGCCCGCAAACCGAAACGCGCGTCTTGTTGCCCCGTGCGGGCAAATCCCCATGCGCCGTCAGGCCGGGCAGGTCCGGGCGGATCAATTCCATTGGATGGGCGCGCAAGGACAGGCGCAGCGACAAGTAATCCTCGACCACGGCTTCGCCCAAACTCAGCACCGGCAAGGGGACCACAGGTTCCACAATCCCCTCCCCATCCATGCCGGCATCGAACAGCGGCAAGGGCTTGGGCGCGCGCAACGCCCGCACGGCCCAAAGCGCCTCGCGCCGCCCCAACGCCATCGCGGCCATCGCATCGGCCTCGGCCAACCGCTCCAACGCCGCCACAGGCACGCCCGCGCGTCGCCACAGGCTTTCGGGGTCCGGGTAGCCATTGCCGCGCGCGGCGATGATCCAGTCGGCATCTTCCTCGCGCAGGCCCTTGATCTGCCGGAACCCCAGCCGCACGGCAAAGCTGCCATCGGCGCGGCGCTCCAGCGTGCAATCCCACGCGGAGCGGTTGACGCAGACCGCCCGCACTTCGACCCCGTGATCGCGCAGGTCGCGCACGATCTGGGCGGGCGCATAGAACCCCATCGGCTGGCTGTTCAGAAGCGCGCAGCCAAAAGCCGCCGGATGGTGGCGCTTCAGCCAGGCCGAGGCATAGACCAGCAGCGCAAAACTCGCCGCGTGGCTTTCGGGGAAGCCATATTCGCCAAACCCTTCGATCTGTGCGAAACAGGCTGCCGCGAAATCGGGCGCATAGCCGCGCGCGGCCATCCCGTGCAGGAAGCGGTCGCGGAAGGTGCTGATCGTGCCCATCCGCTTGAAGGTCGCAAGCGAACGGCGGAGTTTATCCGCTTCTTCCGGCGTGAAGCCCGCGCCCACCACGGCAATCTGCATCGCCTGTTCCTGAAACAGCGGCACGCCAAGCGTGCGCTCCAGCACGCCCCGCAGCGCGGCTGAGGGCAGGTGGACCGGTTCCTTCCCCTGACGGCGGCGGATATACGGGTGCACCATGCCGCCCTGAATGGGACCGGGGCGCACGATGGCAACCTCGATCACCAGATCATAGAAGCAACGCGGGCGCATCCGGGGCAGGAAATTCATCTGCGCGCGGCTTTCCACTTGAAACACCCCCAACGCATCGGCGCGGCAGAGCATGTCATAAGTGGCCGGGTCCTCGCGCGGCAGGTTTTCGAGGCTGTAGCGTGGCCCCCCATATTGGGCAATCAGCGCAAAGCATTTGCGCAGGCAGGTCAGCATCCCCAAGGCCAGAATATCGACCTTTAGGATACCCAGCGCATCAATGTCATCCTTGTCCCATTCGATGATCGTCCGCCCCTCCATCGCGGCGTTTTCAATCGGGCACAACTCGTCCAGCCGCCCGCGCGTGATGACAAACCCGCCCACATGTTGCGACAGGTGGCGGGGGAAACCAATCAGTTCTGCCACCAGCGCCATCGCGTGACGCAGGCGCGGCGCGTCCGGGTCAAGGCCCAATTCGCGTAGCCGCTCGGGCGCTGGGGCCTGTCCGCGCATCCCCCAGTCGCTGCCCGCAAGCGCTGCGATCATGTCCTGCGACAGCCCCATCACCTTGCCCACTTCGCGAAGCGCCGCGCGCGCGCGGAAATGGATGACCGTCGCCGTCAGCCCCGCGCGCTCGCGCCCATAGCGGTCATAGATGTGCTGGATGACTTCCTCGCGCCGTTCATGTTCAAAATCCACGTCGATATCGGGCGGCTCGCCGCGGGCTTCGGACATGAAGCGCTCGAACACCATGGAAATCGTGTCGGGCGGCACCTCGGTTATGCCCAGAACATAGCAGATCACCGAATTGGCCGCCGAGCCGCGCCCTTGGCACAATATCCCGCGCCCGCGCGCGAAGTGCACGATGTCATGCACTGTCAGGAAATAGGCCGCAAAGCCCAGATTGGCGATGATCCGCAGCTCTTTGGCGACCTTTTCCAGCGTGTCGGGGTCCGCGCCATTGGGGAAACGCTGCCACAGCCCCTGATGGACCAGCCGCTCCAGCCGCGCTTGGGGGGCTTCGCCATTGGTGATCTCGTCGGGATATTCGTAGGACAATTCATCGAGGCTGAACGCGCAGCGCCCGGCAATATCAACCGTGCGCTTGAGCGCTGCCGGATACAGCCGGAACATCCGCGCCATGTCGGCCCCGGATTTCAACCGCCGCTCGCCATTGGGCAAGGCGCCCGTGCCCAAGCTGTCAATCGTGCAGCCCAGCCGCAGGCAGGTCAGCAGATCCGCCAACCGCCGCCGCCGCCCGTGATGCATCAGCACATCGCCCAAAGCCACCATCGGCAGGGCGCTTGTGCGGGAAAGTTGCGCGAAAGCCGCCAGCCGCGCTGCGTCTTGCCCGTCATAGCGCGGGGCCGCGCCCAGATGGCAGGCATCGGGCCAGTGCCGCGCCATGGCGCGCAAAGCCTCCGTGTCGGGGGGCGAGGCGAGCGGGTCCGGCACCAGCGCAATCAGCACCATATCGGCGCAGTGTTCCCACAAATCGGCCTGCCGCAGGTCACACCCGCCCTTGGTCGCGCGCCGCTTGCCCAGGCTCAAGAGCCGCGACAGCCGCGCATAGCCTGCCCGGCAGGTGGGCAGCGCAAGCCATTCTACCGCGCAATCGCTCAGCACCAACCGCGCGCCGATGATCAGGCGCGGTAGGGGGGCGTCCGGCACAGGCAGCGCAGGCCCGCTTTCCGTCCGGCGGCTCGACGTGTCCGTGGTCTTGTGCGAGCGCACGGCCAACCCATCCGCCCGCGCGCGTGCCAGTTCGCGCAAGGCCACATGCGCGCGCACGACGCCTGCCAGTGAATTGCGGTCCGTGATGGCGATGGCGTGCAACCCCAGTTCGGCCGCGCGCGCCACCAGCTCCTCCGGGTGCGAAGCCCCGGTCAGGAAGGTGAAATTCGAGGTCACGCAAAGTTCGGCGTAAGCGGGCATGGGACCATCTTGGGCAGCGAGTGTTCCTATTATGTTCTTACGCCTGATTCAGGCAAGCCAAACTTGCCGCCTGCAAGCAGGTGAGTGCTTCACGTTGTCAGGAAACAGGTCAGGCCCGGCGCAGGCGGATTACCACATCCACGCGCGCAATCATCGCGCCTTCCGGTGCTTCAGGCAACCGCTCGAACGCAACGCTGCCTTCGGGCGCGTCGGTCAGTTCCTGCGTATCTTCCCAGAAGTAATGCGGATGCTCGTCCACACAGGTATCGAAATAGGACCGCGTCGCATCGACGGTGATTTCGTTCATCAGACCTGCTTCGCAAAATGCGCGCAACGTGTTGTAGACTGTGGCAAGCGAGACCGACTCGCCACTGTCGCGCGCGGCCATGAACAGGCTTTCGGCGGTCACATGACGGTCGCAGCCATCGCCCACCAGCAAAGCGGCCAAAGCCACGCGCTGGCGTGTGGGCCGCACATGGGCACGCGCAAGCCACGCATGAGCTGCGTCATGGGTGCTGTCAGTCAGAGCGGCAAAATCAACGTCCATACATCGAGTATATGGCACCGGGCCGGGCAGTTTCAATTCCTAATCTGTTGCAGCCGCGCTTTGGCGCGTCACTGTGGCGTGACGGCCTGCCTTGTCAGCCACTTGCCCGCAATGCTAATGGGGACAACCGCTTGCGAAAGGAGTGCTGCCCATGTCCCCCTTCCCCACATCCTTTGACAAGGACGCGCTTCTGGCTTGTGCGCGCGGCGAATTGTTCGGGCCGGGCAATGCGCAACTGCCCGCGCCGCCCATGCTGATGATGGACCGCATCACCGAGATTTCCGAGGATGGCGGCCTGCATGGCAAGGGCCATGTCGTGGCCGAGTTCGACATCACGCCGGACCTGTGGTTCTTCGACTGCCACTTTCCCGGCAATCCGATCATGCCCGGCTGTCTGGGGCTGGACGGGCTGTGGCAACTGACCGGCTTCAATCTGGGCTGGCGCGGCTGGCAGGGGCGGGGCTATGCTTTGGGCGTGGGCGAGGTGAAGCTGACCGGCATGGTGCGCCCGGATCGCAAAATGCTGACCTACAAGGTCGATTTCACCAAGGCGCTGCAAACCCGCCGCCTGACGATGGGCGTGGCCGATGGCATTGTCGAGGCCGATGGCGACGTGATCTATATCGTCAAGGATATGAAAGTCGCACTTTCCGAAGCCTGACTTTATCTTGCTCCAAATACTCAAATCAAAACCCCCAGCCGTTTGGCTGGGGGTTTTTCTTTTACCCAAACAACAACCCCGGCAGCCACAGCACTAGAATCGGGAAGGCGAACAGCAAGACCAGCGCGAAGATCTGCAAGCCCACGAACGGGATCGCGCCTTTGTAGATCATCGCAGTCGTCACCGAATTTGGCGCAACCCCGCGCAGATAAAAGAGCGAGAAGCCGAAAGGCGGGGTCAGGAAGCTGGTTTGCAGGTTCACCCCGATCATCACGCCCAACCAGAGCGGATCGGCGCCCAGCAGCAAGAGCGTCGGCGCGGTGATCGGCAGCACGATGAAGATGATCTCGAACGTGTCCAGAATGAAGCCAAGGATGAACATGATCACCATGACGGTAATCATCGCCCCCATTGCGCCACCGGGCATCGAGATCAAAAATTCGCGGACCAGATTGTCGCCACCCATTTGGCGGAACACGATGGCGAAGATCGACGCGCCAAACAGGATCACGAAGATCATCGACGTCACGACCGCTGTGCGCCGCGCCACATCGACGAACACTGACAGCGACAGCCGCAAGCGGGCCGCAGCCAGCAACGTGGCCCCGACGGCACCCACAGAGGCAGCCTCGGTCGGTGTGGCGACCCCGCCAAGGATGGAGCCCAGCACCGCCCCGATCAGCAGGAGCGGTGGGACGAAAGCGGTCAGCACCTCTTTCAGCAGCCCTTGCTTTTCTTCCGGCGGAACGGGTGTCGCCGGGCAGCTTTTGGGATCGAAAATCGCCTTGTAGACGATGAACAGGATATAGAGCGCAACCAGCATCAGCCCCGGAATGATCGCGCCCGCGAACAGATCGCCCACTGACACAGTCTTGGGCGAGAAATTCCCAAGACTCATCTGCACTTGGCTGTTCATGCCCGCGATCATGTCGCCCATGAAGATCAGCACAGTTGACGGCGGGATGATCTGACCCAGCGTGCCGCTTGCACAAATGGTCCCGCAGGCCAGTTTCGGGTCGTAGCCCGCGCGCAGCATCGCTGGCAGCGAAATCAGCCCCATCGTGACGACAGTCGCGCCAACAACGCCCGTGGATGCCGCCAAGAGCGCGCCCACGATGATCACGGAAATCCCCAAACCGCCGCGCATATTGCCAAAGAGCTTGCCCATCGTGGTCAGCAATTGCTCGGCAATGTTTGAGCGTTCCAGCATAACGCCCATGAAGATGAACAAGGGCACCGCGACCAGCACTTCGTTGATCATGTAGCCTGTGAAGCGCCCCGCCATTGCACGCAGGTTCGACATGTCGAACACACCGAAATAGAGGCCCAGATAGGCAAACAGGATCGACGTGCCCGCCAGAGTGAAGGCGACAGGAAAGCCGATCAGCAGAAAGCCGATCACGCCCACAAACATCAACCCGGCGAGGATTTCGCCCAAAAGAACAGGATCCATCGCGTGGTTACTCCGACTTATAGGCGTTGTAGCTGTAATCGTCTGGCACCAGATCCTCGCGCCCCGCGATGACAAGGATCGAGCGCAGGATCATCGCGACGCCCTGTATGGCGATGACCGCAGCAAAGACCAGAATGAAGCTTTTGAGTACGAACAGCCCCGGCATGCCACCGGGATTGGCCGATGCCTCCATCAGGTTGATCGAACGCATCACGAACACATTCGTGTAGGTATAGACGATATAGGCAAATGGCATCAGAAAGATCGCGCAGCCCAACAAGTCGAGCCACGCTTTGCGCAGGTTTGACGCAGGCCGATAGAAAATATCCACCCGCACATGATCATTGCGATAAAGCGCATAGCCGGCAACAGCGGTGAACATCACGCCATTCATCCAAGGATACAGGTCCTGCATCCAAAGCCGCGTGTTGCCGAAGAAATACCGCTCGATCACAACCCAGAAGCAGACGAGCACAATGGCCACCGAGAGCCACATGAACACATTGCCGATGATCCTGTTGATCAGGTTGATCAGCCGCATGAGGTAAGAAAGGGCAATCACGCTGTGCTCCTGTCTGGGGCGTGTGCAAAAGCGGCCCCGGAAGTCGTCCGGGGCCGAGAAGGGATGTGCAGGTGCATCGCGCGCACCTGCTATGGCGATCAGCCCAGATCCGAGATGTCGAAATACTTCTCGCGGGCCAGAGCGAAGGTCAGGTCCGTGCCCTCGGTGCGCTGACGCAGCAGGTTGAGGTTCTTCACGAAGCTTTCCGCTGTCGCTTTGGTCTTGGCATCTGCACTGTCGAGGATCTCGACCAGCAATTCCTTCGACGCTTTCGCGCCGGCTTCCAGAATGCTGTCGGGCCAGTTCTTGTGCGCGGTCACACCGTGGTTCGTGACCATGTCGGCCAGTGCGATCGGGTCGTTTGCGTAGAATTCCGACGGCACCTGATCGTATTCAGCCTGGCAGGCATCGCGCACGATGGCTTGCAGGTTTGCAGGCAGCGCCATGTATTTGGCCTTGTCCACAGCAAGTTCGGTCGCCAGACCTGGCTCGTTGAAGGACGATGTGTAGTAATGCTTGCGCACCTGGTGGAAGCCCAGCGCGCGGTCATTGTAGGGGCCCACGAATTCGGCTGCGTCCAGCGCGCCCGATTGCAGGGCTGCGAAAATCTCGCCGCCGGCCATGTTCGTGACCGATGCGCCCATCTTCTGCCAGACCTGACCGCCCAGACCGGGGGTGCGGAAGCGCAGACCCTGTAGGTCCTCGATGCCCTTGAGCTCGTTCTGGAACCAGCCGCCCGCTTGCGTGCCCGTGTCGCCCGACAGGAAGCCCACCAGACCGAAATCGTCGTAGATATCGTCCCACAGTTCCTGTCCGCCCAGATAGCGGACCCAAGCCGCCAATTCGCGCGAGGTCATGCCGAACGGAACGCCCGTGAAGAAGGACAGGCCGACCGACTTGTTCTGCCAGTAATAGGCCGCGCCGTGGCTCATCTCGGCCGAGCCGTCGATGACTGCGTCGAGCGATTGCAGCGCGGGGACCACTTCGCCTGCGGCAAAGACTTCGACTGTCAGCGCGCCGTCAGACGCGGCGGTGATGCGATCTGCCACGCGCTGCGCGCCAGTGCCCAGACCGGGGAAGTTGCGCGGCCAAGTCGTGACCATGCGCCAGGTGATGCGGCCCTGCGCAACAGCAGGCGCAGCCAGTGTCGAGGCTGCTGCCGCCGTGCCGCCCAGCGCCGACGTTTTCAAAAATGAACGACGATCCATGAATTCCTCCCATGGTGTTATTGACACGCGCCATATGTCGCGGGTGTCGGATTTAGACCATAGTCCGCGGACCCTGTGAACAATTTTTTTGACCAATTTACCGCTAACATTTTCGTTTCTGCGCTGCGGCACAAGCGGCTGTGAAGGATTATTGCCTTTGCGCCGGGGTGGAGGTCATTTTCTGACCCGTCCGGGCGCCAGATTGAGCCAGTTCGCCGCAAGGATCACCGCGCCCCCCGCCAAGACCATCAGATCGAGCGGTTCGGCATAAAGCCACATCCCCACCAGCGCCATCAGCGGCACGCGCAGAAACTCCATCGGCGCGATGATTGTTGCAGGCGCAAGCCCGAGCGCCGAGGTCAGCGCCAGATGCGCGCTCAGGCCAGTAACCGCAACCAGCCCGATCCACGGCCATAGAGCAGCAGGCGGCCAGTCCAGCCCGCCCCAGATCAAGGCAAGGGGCAGGGACATGAGCGTTTGCAGCCCAGTCATCCAGAACAGCACGCAAATAACTCTATCCACCCGCATGATCGCGCGTGTCGCAATCAAATTCAGCGCGAAGAACAAAGCGGCCCCGATGGCCGCAAGATGCCCGATCCCCAAAGCCTGCGCGCCGGGTTGGGCGATGATCAGCACGCCTACCAGCCCCAGTCCCGCGACAAGGGTCTTGCGGCGGGTGAACGCCTCGCCCAGCAGAAGGGGCGCGAGCAGGGCGACCCAGACGGGCATGGTAAATTCAAGCGCCACCAATTGCGCGAGCGGGATCAGCATAAGCGCGTAGAACCACAGATTTTGACCTGTGAAATGCACGACCCCTCGCGTCAGGTGCAGCCTCGGACTGGTCGGGCGCACGACAGCCCACCAATCGCCGCGCGCGCGCAAGCCCACATACCCCGCGATCAGGGCAAAGCCTATCAGCGAGCGCCAGGACATCATCTCGAATGTGGTCAGTTCCACTTGGATCGTGCGCCCGGCCACAGCCATCGCTGTGAAAGAGGCGAGCGCCAGCCCCATCCACAGGGTGGCGTGCAGCAAATCACGGGGGCTGGGGGAGGGCACCATGCGCGATCAGTGGCCTGTTGCCGGGCACGCGTCAACGCCAAAGATGCGCGTAGCTTGCAAGCGCGCCTTGCAGCTTTGCAAGGGCGCGCAGGGCAGGGGGGCGCGGCAGGGGGCCGTGGATCAGCCGCTCCAGCGCCACTTCCGGCGGGCAGGGCAGGTTCGAGATCGGGTCGTGGTAACGCGGCGCGGCGATCAGGGCGGCATGGACCAGCGCAGGCAGGCTTACGCGATGCCCGGCGCGGCGCGCAGGCACAGGCCCAAGGTCGCGCGTCAGCCCCCAACCGGAATAGAACGGCGCCCCCAGCGTCGTGACGGGCACGCCGCGCAACAGCGCCTCAAAGCCAAGGGTCGAGGTGATGGTCCAGACCTCTTGCACTTGGTCCAGCAGCCAGACGGGATCGGCCTTTGTCAGCACCAGATCGGCCAGTCCGTCTGTCACACAGGCCCCCGGTCGCAGGCCCGCTTCGACATCAGGATGGGGTTTGTACACGATCACAGCGTCCGAATTGGCCGCGCGCACAGCTTCCAGAAGCGCGCGGTTTGTGCGCACCGCCCCCGCCCCCAACCGGATCGAGGCGTCATCTTCGACCTGTCCCGGCACCAGAATCCGGTGGCCTTCGGGCATTTCAGGCCGTGCGCCGGGCAGGTTGTATTTGCTCACACCACTTGCATTGATGCGCGCGCGCAGCCGCTCTGCCCGCGCCTCGCCCCCCGGTGGCAGGGGCTGTGTCATGTGGTGTTCGATCAGCGAAGGGCGCGCGGGGTCGTAATAGAGGCCCATTGGGTCGCGGATCAGCGACAGCGGCGGGGTCAATTCTGCCCCAAGCCCGCGCGAGCGCAGGAACCCGTCCTCCAGCCGCGCGGTGCCTTCGGGGGCAGGGGCCGCGCCCCAGACCATCACGGGTCGGTCGGCCATGGGCTGGAAACGCACAGGCTTCCACTGCCCGAACATCGCCTGCAAATGCCCCCTCTTCCAAGCCCGCATGTTCAGGCCCACATGGCCGCCCCGATCCTCGCGCCACGCGCGCACGAGCGCCTCCAGATGGTCAAGCGCTTCGCCAAAACTGCACAGCCGCCCACGATTGGGGTCGAACCAGCGCGGATAGAGCAGCATCGCGCCTGCGAAAAGCTGCGTGCGCGTCAGTTTGCGGCGGCGGCGGGGATGGGGGATTTGATCGTCGGTCAGCCCCCAGCCCGCATAGAAAGGCAAGCCAAAAACCTGTGGGCGGTGGCCTGCAAGGATCGCCTCGAACCCCATTTGGGAACTGACTGTGTAAACCGCCAAGGCCCCGGTCAGAAGCGGGTAAGGGGCGACAGCTTCAGTCAGAAGGGTGATATTGCCTGTCGCATCCCCCTGCCCGAAATGGCCCGCGCGCAGGCCCTTGGCGGTTTCAGGATGGGTCTTGATCACGATCCGTGTGCCCGGCCAGTCCAACTGCGCCTGAACCAGCATTTCGCGGAACACATGCGGCGAAAGCGCCCCATGCAGCCCCCCATGCGCGAGCGAGGCATCGCCGCGCACTTGGTCCACCACCAGCACATAGCCGGGTTCTGGCAAGGCTGCATCCGGGTCGTGGCCTGCATATTTGCCAAAGCCCAGATGGGTCAGCCGTGCGATGCCTTCGCGTGCGGCTGCGATCAGGGCGTGATCGTCGAATGGGTGGGTGGCGAGCAGCGTTTCCAGATCGGACGGGTGCTGCGGGTCATAATGCACTCCGGTCTGGTCAATCAGCAACCCCAGCGGTGGCTCGCCCAACCGACCGGGCTGCAACGAGCGCAGGAAGGCATCCTCTAGCCGGATCAACCGCGCGCCGCTCCTGGCCGCGACCCATTCCCCGCGCGTGGCACGGGGCGCATGACCCCAGACGGCGACGCGATCGCCCGCCTTTGGCCAACCTGCGCGCAGGGGCAGACCCGCTTCGCGCAGGATCAAACGCAAACGGCGGGCAGTGGAAGATGGCCCCCAGAACCCGCCGCTATAGGCAAAAACTCTGCCTAGACGGGACACAACAGGACTTATCGTCAATCACCCGCCGCAGAGCGCACGGCCGATGCAGTCGCGAGCGAACCTGTCAGCGATGCAATCTGCCGCGCCCAAAGGACGGACGAGGCTTCTGTGACAAAAATCGTATCGCCGTCGCGGATTTTGAAATCGCGGGCGTCAAACATCCCCATCGGCTTGGTCAGGTCGAGCACATAGACAAAGCGCTGGTCGCCCACGACCTGCACTCCGCCCAAGATCGCACTGGCCACTTCGGGTAATTCATCGCGGAAAATGAATACGCCCTTGGGATCGGCGCGCAACGGATCAAGGCCGCCCGCCATGGCCAAAGCGTCAATTGCCGAAATCGTCTGCGTGTCGAATGTCATGCGGCTGCGGGTGCCTGTCGCACCGAGCACAGCAAAAGCGCGTTGGTCCTGCTTCACAAGAACCCGATCGCCCGCACGCAACGCGATATCAAGCTGCGGATGCGAATAGATGTCTTGCAGCCACGCGCTGTCCTGACGGTTCCCACGCGTGACCAACACTTGCGCGGTTTCAAGCGGAATGTTGATCCCGCCCGCCCGCGCGATCATCCCGCTCAGGCGCTGTGTGCCGCGGTCAATCGGATAGACGCCCTGCGCGTTCACCCCACCTGTCACAGACACCTGTGCGGCATCTCCGGCTTCACGGATCACGATGACCTGAGGCTCCGGGGTCTGCTCATCCAGAGCTCTGGTCAATTCAGCCCGAAGGGCGGCCGGGGACTTTCCCGCAGCGCGCACAGTGCCCGCATAGGGGACAAAAATATTGCCCGCATTGTCCACCTGCAAATCGGCCACAATGGCGTTGCGCGCCGTTTCAGGTGTCAACAGCCCTTCGGGGACGTTTTCAAACACGTTGATGCTGACAATGTCGCCCGGGCGGATTGTGTCCGTGTTCAGGATCGCGCCGGCTTTCAGGTTGTGACTGAAGCCCAGACTGACAGGGCGATTGGCGACTTGGGCAACGGCGCGGTTGACGGCGATGATATGTGCCTCGCCCTTGCGCATGACAGAGCCCTCGAAAATCTCGCCCATGGTCGGGCCATCGCGGGACGCAGCACACGATGCAAGTGCCGCAACAACAGCGAGCAGGACCACGGGGCGGCCCCAGGAAAAACGGTTAGCAAACACTGCTCGGGCTCCTTTGAAGGAAGGAATTGCCTCTGATTATGGCGCGACAATACGCTAACTGCGCCAATTCGCCAAGCTCTTAAATGAGTTAGCCCCTAACGCACCATGCGCAAGTGTTGCCGCACCGCCGCTTGCCCACGCAAGAGCGCCGTATAGGGGTCATGGGGTGCAAGCATCATATCCACCACATGTCGCAGCAATTGTCGCCGCCCCCGCAACGAATAGTAGCCCCCCGGCACTTGCGAAGTTTCGAGCAGATAGCGCCGATAATCGCGATATGCGCGGGCATCGGGTCGCTCGGGCTGTGCAAAAAACTGCGCAAGCGGTTGGGTCGAGACGAATTCGGGCTTTTCATACACCGCGCGGCCAAAAATCCGCAGCGGAATGCCACGCCAGAGCACTTGCTGGGCCGCGGTGGAATTCACGGTGACGGCAGTGCGTGCGTGGTTCAGAAGCTGCGCAAGCTTGCCGCCGCGCACGAAATGCACCCGGCCTTTCAGATCATGCAATGCGGTCAGCCGCTTGATCGTCTGGATCAGCGGCGCGCGGCCATCTTCCAGCGGGTGCGATTTCAGCACCAGATGGTGATGGCGCGGCGCCCCGCGGGCGAAGCCGTCGAACAGAAGTTCCAGAAACTCGGTCTGGCTGGAAAACGGGCTATGGGCCTGAAAGCTGCTGTCATGTTCAAGCTGCAACAGCGCGATGTGATAGGGAAAGCCGCCGTTGCGGATGCGCCAGCTTGTGATGCGCCGCTCGAGCGCCGTATAAGGCAGCGTCGCCAGACGCCGCAAATAGAGCTTGAACTCCTGCGCCACACTCAGCGCGCGGTGAGGGCGGAAATTGCGATAGGCGCGATTGGCCACCAACACGAAGAAATGATAGAGCGCGCCATAGAAAATGTGCTGCCGCATGTCCCCCCAATGCGCAGGCGGGTCGGGCAGTTCCAGATCGTATTTGGCAAGCGCTTGGCGCATGTCGGCCACGCTCATCTCCATCAGCGCGGAATGCCCGTTTGATCCGCCTCGTTCGTAGGTGACCCAATAAGGGCGCAGATACCCTTCCTCGAACACATGCACCGAGATCCCGCGCGCGCGGGCCATCGCAACGGCCTGCGCATGGATGGGCCGCACATCGCCGTAGAGCGCGATATCCGTGATGGCGTGTTGCTCCAGAAGGGCTGCGAAGGTCGTCGCCCAATCTTCGAGCTTCTCCGTGAAGGGGATAAAGCTGTCCTTGTCTGGCCAGAATACCGCATCGCCCTGATTGAAGCCCACGCGCCAGACCTGCGCGCCGGTGCGGCGCAGCATCTGTGCGAGCCGGTAGAAAAACGGCCCGTGTGGTCCCTGAAGGAACAGAAAGCGCCGCGCAGCGGGATCTGTCTGCATCATCGTGCCTGCTTTGCTCATGCGCCATTCTAGGCGTCACACTTTTGTCATACCGTAAACAATTCATGGGATTCTGTCAGTATTATGCAGCGTAAATCGTGCAACACTGCGGCATAGATGTGGCGCTCTTGCCCAAAGCGGGGCCTCGGGCTAGGTCTGGCACGCAAAACGAGGGGTTTTACGATGTTCACTGGTATCATCACAGACATCGGGCGCGTCGCTGCCCTGACGCAAACGGGGGATCTGCGCGCGCGTATCACCACGGGTTACGACACAGCGCGGATTGATCTGGGGGCGTCCATTGCATCTGACGGGGTGTGCCTGACCGTCGTGGCTTTGGGGCCAGATTGGTATGAGGTGCAAGTTTCGGCCGAGACGGTCAGCAAGACCAATCTGGGCGACTGGCAAGTGGGGCGGCGCGTCAATCTGGAGCGCGCGCTGCGGGTGGGCGATGAATTGGGCGGCCATATCGTTTCGGGCCATGTCGATGGTCTGGCCGAGGTCGTGGGCTTGGCAAAAGAGGGCGACAGCACCCGCATCCGCCTGCGCGCGCCGGATCATCTGGCAGGCTTCATCGCGCCCAAAGGGTCCGTGGCCTTGAACGGCACGTCGCTGACCGTGAACGAAGTCGAGGGCGCGGAATTCGGCATCAACCTGATCCCGCATACCAAGCAGGTCACGACCTGGGGCGATGTGCGCATGGGCGACCGGATCAATCTGGAAATCGACACGCTCGCCCGCTATGTCGCACGACTGGCGGAATGGGGTGGCCGCGCCTGACCAGTCATTGGTTTCGCGTCGAAAAAATGGGGAACAAATAGTGGCGTTGTTGCGCAACTCACGCGTGATGCATGACAGCCCCTTTCCCCGTCCGGTTCAGGTCATGCGGATGATCTCCGCGGTGCCGTGTGCGTTGAAGCGGTTGATGAGGACGACGCGGATCTGGATTTCGGCGGTTTGGCTGTCGGGGTGTCGAGCGGCGATGCGTTCACTGAAGGCTTTCAGGCACCGCATCTTGGCCTCGATCCAGCTTCGGGCATGGTATCCGGTCCAGCATTTCCAGAACATCCTGCCATAGTGCCGGGTGGCGCGCAGGGTTTCGTTTCTGGCGATCGCGGCCGGGCAATCTTCCTTCCAAGGTCGTCCGTTCTTGCGGATCGGGATGATCGGCGTGGCCTGCCGGTCGATGATCGCGGTGTGGCACCGGCGTGTGTCATAGACACCATCGGCGGTCACTGTGCCAATCTGTTCGCCTTCGGGGATCTGGCCAAGCAAATCTGGCAGCACGGGACTGTCACCATCGCTGCTTGGCGTGAATTCCACGGCGCGGATGTCAGACGTGGCCGTGTCCATGGCCAGATGCACCTTACGCCACCGGCGTCGGCCTTGAACGCGATGCTTGCGAGCCTGCCATTCGCCATCGCCTAGAAACTTGATTCCGGTGCTGTCGACGAGCAGGTTCAAGGGGACATCGGCGCGCCGATATGGGATCTGGACAGCCAGCGTCTTCTGCCGCCGGCAAAGGGTTGTGTAATCTGGCACCACCCAGTCCAGCCGGCCATCTTCAACACACACCACCATCCCGGTGGTCTGCCTCCAGGGCAGTTTGAACAGAACCTTGATCGTCAGGCAGAACTGGATCGCATTCGTCGGGAAAACAGTCCCCCGGACTGTTTTCCGATCCTCCTCATTCCGCAAACACCGCAAGGCGACCGGGGCTGCCGTCATTGGGCGCGAGCCAGGTCATATCCTTGTCCAGCCAGATCAACAAAGAACCGCGCCTTCTCAGTGAGGCGGTGTAGCTGGACCAGTTCGTTGTGCGGGAGCGGGCGGGTGATGGCTTGCTCATGCCACCCGTATAACCACTTGGATTCACGATGTGAATGCTACACGGTCAGAGTTTTGCAACAACGCCCGTGCAATGCAGGACTGGCACTTGCGGAAGTAATCGCCCCTCTGCTCAGTACCCTCGCGATCTGTCCACCAGATGCAGAAAAGGCAGCCCCTGCTCACCGCGCGCGATATTCTCGGCAATGACCTCTGACGCGGTTGTCGGGCGGGTGGCAGCGGCAATATGGGGGGTCACAGTGACATTCGGGTGGTGCCAATAGGGGTGATCTGCGGGCAGGGGTTCGGTGCGGAACACATCGAGGGTGGCATGTGCGATCTGGCCTGTATCGAGGGCGGCCAGTAGGGCCAAGTCGTCGATCAACGCCCCGCGCCCCGGATTGATTACAAACGCCCCGCGCGGCAGTTGGGCAAGGCGTGGGGCGTCGAGCAGGTTCTCGGTCTGGGGGGTATGGGGCAGCAGGGTGACAAGGATTTGGCTGCGGCGCAGCACAGCCTCTAAGCCCGTCGCACCATGCTGAAGCACCAAACCCGGGCTTTCGCGCGCAGACCGCCCCCAAAGCTGCACATCAAAGCCCAGACCCATCAGTGCCCGCGCGCAGGCCTGCCCCAATTCGCCTGCCCCCAAAATCCCCACAGGCCGCTCATGGGCAAGCGGTGGTTCGACCTGCTCCCAAGCGCCGGGGGCGGCGCGGAAATGCGCCTCCATCCCCAGATGGTAGCGCAGGACATGGCCAGTCACATATTCCACCATCCCTTGTGTCAGCGCCGGGTCCACCATGCGCGCAAGCGGTTGGGTGAGTGTGGTGTTGGGCACAATCCGTTCGACCCCGGCCCACAGGTTCAACACGGCCTTGCAGCGCGTATAGGGCCCGAAGTCCTGCAACCTGCTCGCGGGGGCGTAGATGATGTAATCGACCTCCTGTGCGGCGACGTCGGTCACAAGTTGCGCCTGGCCCAGCCCGCGCGCGTGAAGCGCCGCACGCAAAGGGGCCTCATAATCGGGAAACAGGGCTTCGGGGGCAGCGAAAAGAAGGGTCAGGGTCATGTGGGCAACCTCGGTCGGTGGATTTCAGCAGATTGCACCAGACCAAAGCCTACCATCAGAACGATCATTGCCGACCCCCCGTAGCTGACCAACGGCAATGGCACGCCCACGACCGGGGCAAGGCCCATCACCATCGCCATGTTCACCGCGAAATACAGAAAGAAGTTTGCGACCACGCCAACGACCACCAAGGACGCGAAGCGATTGGTGGTGCGCACGGCCACAACCAAGCAAAACGCCATCACCATCAGATACAGCACCAGAAGCGAGATGGCGCCAAGGAAGCCGAATTCCTCGGCCAAGGTGGTGAAAATGAAATCGGTGTGTTTCTCGGGCAGGAAGTTCAGCCGGGCTTGTGTCCCCTCCATGAAGCCGCGTCCAGACCAGCCCCCTGATCCGAGCGCGATCATGGATTGGTTGACGTGATAGCCTGCGCCAAGCGGGTCAAGCGTCGGGTCCAGAAACGAGTCGATCCGGCGATATTGGTAATCCTTCAGGATTTGCCATTCCGTGCCACGTGACCCCATGACAGCGGCGACCGCGCCCACGGCCATCGCTGTGACCGCGGCAAAATAGGCCCAATGCACACCGGCTGCGAAAATGACCGCAACGCCTACCACCGACAGCAGCAGCGCCGTTCCAAGATCAGGCTGGCGCACCACCAGAAGCACCGGCAGCAGCGCAATCACAGCCGCGATCAGCACCCAGAACGGATGCGAGACTTTCTTTATGTCGAGCCAATCGAAATAGGCTGCAAGCGCAAGGATCGAGGTGATTTTGGCCAATTCCGAGGGTTGCAGCCGCAGAGGGCCGATCACCAGCCAGCGTTTGGCCCCCATGCCGACCGAGCCGAAGAACTCCACGCCCAAAAGCAGAAGCAACGCAACAAGATAGGCCACGCCCGCAATTGAGCGCCAGAACCAGATCGGGACAAAGCCTATGACCAGCATCACGACCAGCCCAAAGGCGAAACGCTCCATCTGGGGGCGCATCCAGCGTTCAGTGTCGCCGCCTGCCACAGAATAGAGCATGACAAAGCCATAGCAGGCCACCGCGATCAGCAGCACCACCAGCGCCCATTGGACATGCAACACCTTGCGCAGGCCAGTGGGAACCGTGCGGGTGTTATATTCAAGATAACTCATGCCCGCGCCCTCATGCCCGTCCTATCCGCAGGTCGTCGGGCTTGCGCAGGCGGGGGAGCAACTCTTCTTGCTCGGCCTGAATGCGGTTGCGCTGCGGAGGCGGATAGGCCGATAGCGGCGGCACGCCGTCATTAAGCGCGGCAAGGGTGATATCACGGCCAATAGGCGCCGCTGCCGCAGATCCCCCGCCGCCATGTTCGATCACCACAGCCACCGCCAAACGTGGCGCGCTGCGCGGCGCGTAGTTCACAAACAGCGCATGGTTGCGGCGGTTCCATGGCAAATCCGCCTGCCTGCGCAAACCTGACTCGCGTTCGGCCCGTGTGATCGAGAATACCTGTGATGTCCCGGTCTTGCCCGCCATCTCTTGCCCAGATGCTGCGATGCGTGACGAATAGGCCGTGCCGCGTTGGCTGTTCACGGTTTCATCCATGCCGCGCTTGATCATGGCCAGCCATTCAGGCCGCAGATCAAGGCTCGCCCAACGCGGTACCTCGCGCTCTGTCTGTTCACGAAACAGGCGCGGTTCAATCGCACGATTGGTGGCCAGACGCGCCGTCATCACTGCAAGCTGCAAGGGCGTTGTCAGCACGAAACCCTGCCCGATCGAGGCATTGACCGTATCCCCGATCCGCCACTCGGCATTGCGGTTGGTGCGTTTCCACTCGCGTGTCGGGTTCAGGCCGCTGGCCATGCCCGACACGGGCAGATCAAAACGCCCCCCCAGTCCCAGCCGCTCGGACATGGCATTGATCCGGTCGATCCCGCAGCGCTGGGCCATTTCGTAGAAATACACGTCACAACTTTCCGCCAAGGCCGCGACCAGCCCCACGCGCCCATGACCGCTACGCTTCCAGCAATGGAAGCGGTTGCCCGACACATCCATGTGACCGGGGCAGAAAACGCGCTCCTCTCCATTGGTCACGCCTGCCTCCAACGCCGCCAAGGCTGTAACCATCTTGAATGTGGACCCCGGCGGATACATCCCCCCCACGCTTTTATTGTTCAGCGGTCGGTATTGATGATTGAGCAGCGCGTCATAATCGGCACTGCTGATCCCGCGCACGAACAGATTGGCGTCGAAACTTGGGGCCGATGCAAGGGCGAGGATATTGCCTGTTTCCACCTCCATCACCACCGCTGCGCCGCTTTGGCCCTCCATGCGCTGCAGCGCGTAGTTCTGGAGCTTTGCGTCAATTGTCAGGTGTACAGGCTGACCCGGTGTGCCCTCGACCCGGTCCAATTCGCGCATGACGCGCCCCACGACATTGACCTCGACACGCTGCGAGCCCGCACGCCCCCGCAAACGGTCCTCGGCTGCGCGCTCGACCCCGGATTTGCCGATCTGGAAGCGCGGGATCATCAAGACAGGGTCGGGCGCATCCAAAGTGGCCAGATCACGCTCTGACACAGGCCCTACATAGCCCACGACATGCGCCATATCCTCGTAAAGTGGATAATAGCGCGACAGGCCCATTTCGGGCGTGATGCCGGGAAGCGCCGGGGCATTGGCGGCAACGCGGCTGATTTCCTCCCAGCTCAAGCGCTCGGCGACCGTGATCGGCACAAACGCCCGGTGACGGGCCATATCGCGGCGCACACGTTCCAGCATTTCCGGTGTAAGCGGGATCAACTGGCCCAGACGGTCGAGCACCATCTCGACATCACCCGCATCATCGCGCTTGATCACGACACGGTAATTCTGCTCGTTGCCCGCAAGCATGACGCCGTTCCGGTCCAGAATCAGCCCGCGCGTGGGCGGCAGAAGCCGCAGGTTGATGCGGTTTTCCTCTGCCAGCAGGCGAAACTGCTCGGATTGGCGCAGCTGCATGTCGTTGAGCCGCCATGTCAGCAACCCTGCAAAAGCAAGTTGCGCGCCCCCCAACACGGCTGCTCGGCGCGAAATCCCTCGTTGGCTCTGCTCTTTCTCGCGGTCCGTGCGTTTCATAGCTTTTGTCCCAACCCGTCAACCTCGCCCGTTGCCGGTTTACGCACGCGCAAGACCCAATGCACCACGGCCACGACCACCGGATAGACCGCCAGATTGCCCGCGAGCTGGAAAAAGCTCAAGTCCAAGGACGGTAGCGGCACGATCACGATTGCAAGAAGCAGGCGATAAAGCAGGAAGGACACCACCATGATGACGGCGATAGTCACATATTCCAGCCAGAACCCTGCGCCGCGAAGGATGTGGACGCGCGTGCGCAGGAATTCGGTACCAAGCAGCACCACCAGCGCCCCCAATCCGGGCGGCCGATGCAACAGCAAATCCTCGAACAAGAAATAGACCGCAATTATCGGGGCGGGCAGCAGATCGGGGCGACGCACGACCCAAGCCAGCGTCAGGCACAGCATCCAGTCCGGTCCAAACCAGAGTCCGGTGTTAAACAAACTTGGCGTGGCAATGTCGGTGCTTGGGCCTGCGCCCAATTCGACCCCGCCGGAATAGTCATGCAGCGGCAAGAGCCGCCACAGCGTCAAGATGGCCGCCAGCCCCAGAAAGAGGCTAATGTGCACAATCCGCTGGGTGCTGCGTCGTTCGACCATGTCATTGGCTCGCCGCAGCAGGAGCAGGAGCAGGAGCAGGAGCAGGAGCAGGAGCAGGCACGGGCGCGGTTCCGGGCGCGATCAGGCTGCCCGCATGTGTAATCGTCTCGACCGGCCGCGAGCGGATCACGCGCAGAAAATCAAGCCGCCCGTAATCGGCAGCAAGCCTGACACGAAGCCTGCGGTCGCGGGTCTGCACGACCTCGCCCACCAGCAGACCTGCGGGGAAAACCCCACCATCGTCGGAGCTGACCACACGATCCCCGGGGCGCAGATCGTCGGGGCTTTCGATGAATTCCAGCACCGGGAAGGGCGAGTTATCCCCCGCGAGCAGCGCCCGTTGCCCGGAGGGTTGCACGATGACCGGCACAAGGCTGGCCGTATCGGTCAGCAGCACCACGCGCGCTGTGCGGTTGCCCACGCCCGAAATCCGCCCCGCCAGCCCCAGTCCGTCCATGACAGCCCAGCCATCCTGCACTCCGTCACGCGCGCCCACATTCAGCAGGACCGAACGACGAAAGGGCGAGCCGCTATCGGCCATCACGATGCCTGTGACATGCGTGAGCGAGGGGTCAATGCGGACCTGATTGAGCGACAAAAGCTGCGCATTGCGTTGCTCGAGTTGCAACGCCGCTTCGCGCCAGGCGCGCATTTGCTGCAATTCGCGACGCAATTCCTGATTTTGTTCGACGATCCGCGCATAAGAGCGCAGGTTCTCGACCATCGCCGTGATCCGCGTCACAGGCTGCAAGGCCCAGTCAAAGGATGGCACGACCCGGTCGATGATCTCGATGCGGATTTGTTCCACGCGCGGGCTGTCGATGCGCCAAAACAGGAACACCGCAAGCAACAGAACCGCAAGCAGACCCACAAGGATCCGCCGCACCGGGCGGACGAAATCCTGCTCGTTTTTGCGGTCACTTGCCACGGGTCAGACCAGCAGGTTGAAGGCGTCAGCTTTCGTAATCAATGGCGTGACGCAGTTGCTTTTCATATTCGAGCGCCTTGCCAGTGCCGATGGCCACGCAATTGAGCGCTTCATTGGCGACCGAGATCGACAGCCCCGTTTGCTCGCGCAGCGCCAGATCCAACTCGCCCAAAAGCGCCCCGCCACCTGTCAGCATGACCCCGCGATCCACGATGTCGGCGGCAAGATCAGGCGGCGTGGTTTCCAGCGCGATCATCACGGCTTCGCAGATGGTCGTCACAGTTTCGGCCAAAGCCTCGGCCACTTGGGCCTGCGTGATCTCGGTTTCCTTAGGGACACCGTTCAGCAAATCGCGCCCGCGCACCAGCATCGACTTGCCACGCCCGTCATCGGGCATCCGTGCTGTGCCGATGGTGCATTTGATCTTTTCCGCCGTCGACTCGCCGATCAGCAAGTTTTGGTTCCGGCGCAGGAAGCTGACGATCGCCTCGTCCATCCGGTCGCCGCCCACGCGCACCGAGCGGGCATAGACGATATCGCCAAGCGACAGCACGGCCACTTCCGTCGTGCCGCCGCCAATATCCACCACCATCGAGCCCGTAGGGTCTGTGATCGGCATCCCCGCGCCAATCGCAGCCGCAATGGGTTCGGAAATCAGACCTGCGCGCCGCGCGCCCGCCGACAGCACCGATTGCCGGATCGCGCGCTTTTCCACAGGTGTCGCACCATAGGGCACGCACACAATCACCTTGGGCTTCGAGAAAATCGTATTGCGATGCACCTTGCGGATGAAATGCTTGATCATTTCTTCTGCCACATCGAAATCGGCGATAACGCCGTCGCGCATGGGGCGGATGGCTTCGATCGAGCCGGGGGTGCGCCCGAGCATCAGCTTCGCATCCTCGCCCACCGCCAGCACAGCCTTGCGTCCATCCTTGGTGTGATAGGCGACCACAGAGGGTTCATTCAGAATGATCCCACGACCTTTCACATAGACCAGTGTGTTCGCAGTGCCAAGGTCGATGGCCATGTCAGACGAAAACAGGCTCGGAAAGAAACTCATTCAGATGTTCCGTCATGCACGGGGAATCGGAGAGGGGCGCGTGCAGCGCCGTTTGGCCTTATAGGGCGGGGCAGGGGGCAGCGTAAAGGGGGGCTGCCTGCCTTGGTGGCGGCAAATGGCGCACGCTCGCGTCACACAGGGCGGATCAGGGGCGCGTTTGCAGCCAGTCGCGCAGCAGATCATAGGTCTGGGGCGCGTCCACGATCCCCAGATGACCTACGCCTTCCAGCACGTGATAAGCGCTTGCCTGCGTAAGCGCCGTCATTGTGGGTTCATAAATCTCGGCAAAAAATGCCTCGTCCTGCGATCCGGCGAACAACAGGAACGGGGGCAGGGCTGCCACATCCGCCGGCCAATCGGCACGCGGGACCAGCGCGTGGCAAAGCGTCCAGCTATAGGCGGGCGTCAGGTTCGCCCCAGCAGGCCCCGCCAGAATATGCGCGGGGAAGCGGAATTGCAGCATAGTCACGTGGTTCAGCGCGCGGACGTGGTAGCGGTTCAGGATCGTCAGGCCAATGAAGCGGCGCACCAGCGGCTGCGACCAATCGCCTGCATTGGCGCGTGTTGTGGGCGCGTCATTGTACAGAAACGGCGCGAGCAGCAGCGCCCGGTCCATCAGGTCGCGATGCGCGCCATCGGCGAAGCGGGTGACTGTCCCGCCGCCAAGGCTCATGCCACCCAAGATCACCTCTTGGCCGGACTTGGCGAAGGCTGTGATCATGTTGGCCAGATCATCCTCGACCTGATCGTCGTGGCTCGCCTGCCCGCGTGCCTGCGTCAGCGGCCCGTGACCGCGCAGGTCAGGGGCCAGAACCTCGGCCAGACCATCCGCCGCCGGACGCTTGCCCAGCGCGTCATATTGCAGTCCGTGCCAGCCCGACCCGTGTAGCAGGATCAGAAGCGGCGCATCCAGGTTTGTGCTGGGGTAGTGGCGCAGAAGAAGCGTGCTACCGTCGCGGGTAACAAAGGGCACAAGCGGTGCCGGATCGCCGGGCAGGCTTAGACCACCAAAGGCAAGCCCCGCGCCATCGCCCCCGGTGGCAGACCCCACAACATCCGTGCGGGTGGTTGCGACAAGATCAGAACGAGCGCGCCTGCAAGGGTGACAAGCGGGACCGACAGCACAAAGATCGCGGCCCGCTTGAACATCTTAAGCCCCGCGATAGGGTTCCACATATTGCAGCGCCATGTCCCACGGGAAGAATATCCACGTGTCTTGGCTGACCTCGGTGATAAACGTGTCCACCATCGGGCGGCCTTGGGGCTTGGCATAGACAGTGGCGAAATGTGCCTTGGGATAGAGGCGGCGCACCAGATCAAGCGTTTTACCGGTATCCACCAGATCGTCGATGACCAAAATCCCCTCGCCATCGCCCATCATCTCGGGCTGCGGGGCCTTGAGCACTATGGCTTCGGTCTGCGCCTGATGGTTGTAGGATTTCACGCTGATCGTATCGACCATGCGGATGTCCAACTCGCGCGCGATGATCATCGCAGGCGCAAGCCCGCCGCGCGTGATGGCCACAACTGCGCGCCATTGGCCACCATCCGGCCCCTGTTTGTCAAGCCGCCACGCGAGCGCCCGGCTGTCGCGGTGGATTTGGTCCCAAGAGATATGGAAGCCTTTTTCATGGGGCAGGCGGTCAGTCATGGGGCGTCCTTTCAGGTGGCGGCGATCTTGATGCCGAGCGCGGCGAGAATGCCGCCAAAGCTGCGGTCGATGATGGTCTTGTAATGCCGATAGGCTGCGCGTGGGCGCTCGAAACTGAAAGCGCGCGCAACCGTAAAGGTGCAGGCCAGTTCATTCAGCAGCACAAGCGCAAGAATCACCCCGATCCAGAGCAAGCTGGTGCCTTTGGGGATGGTGTTGACGAAAACGGCGCCAAAAAACACAGCGGGTTTGGGGTTGGCCAGTTGCGTCAGCACGCCAAGGCGAAACGCCGACCACGGGCTGCGCGGGGTTGCGCCGTCCTTGGGCAGTTCCAGCGGTTCGCGCGCGTGCCGCCACATCTGAAACGCGATCCAGCACAGACATAGCCCGCCTGCGATCTTGAAGCCCCACAGCAGCGACGGGGCCACCAGAAAGAGCGTGGCCATGCCGAACAATGCCGCCACAGCCCAGAATAGCGCACCGACGCCAATGCCTAAAGACAGCCACATGCCTGAGATAAAGCCCTGCGTCACGCCTGTGCGCGCGGCCATCAGGATGGCCGGACCCGGACTGGCTGCGGCCAGCAGGTGCACGAACCAGAATGTGGCGAGCGCGCCAAGGGTCAATGCGCAGCGTCCTTCTTGCCTGTCACCACGTCGATATCGGGCGCGTCCACGGCTTTCATGCCCACGACGTGATAACCTGCATCGACATGCAGGTTCTCGCCTGTCGTGCCAGAGCCCAAGTCCGACAGCAGATAAAGCGCAGCCTTGCCCACTTCTTCCTGTGTCACGTTGCGGCGCAGGGGCGAGTTCAGCTCGTTCCACTTCATGATGTAGCGGAAATCGCCGATGCCCGAGGCTGCGAGCGTCTTGATAGGACCTGCGCTGATCGCATTGCAGCGGATGCCATGCCTGCCCAGATCTTCGGCGATATACTTGACCGACGCCTCCAACGCGGCTTTCGCCACGCCCATCACATTGTAATGCGGCATGACCTGCTCGGCGCCATAATAGGTCATCGTCAGAAGCGAGCCGCCATTAGGCATCATTTCCGCCGCGCGCTTGCACACAGCGGTGAAGGAATAGACCGAGATATCCATGGTCATGGCGAAATTGTCGCGCGACGTGTCCACATAGCGCCCGCGCAATTCGTTCTTGTCGGAAAAGCCTATCGCATGGACTACGAAATCAATGCTGCCCCACAGATCGCGCAGGCCCGCAAAAACGGCATCGACCGAGTCCATATCCGACACATCGCATTCAAACAGATGCGGCGTGCCAAGCTTTTCAGTCAAGGGCAGGACGCGCTTTTTCAGCGCCTCGCCCTGATAGGAGAAGGCCAGTTCCGCCCCATGATCGGCCAAGGCTTTGGCAATCCCCCAAGCGATGGATTTGTCATTCGCAAGGCCCATAATCAGCCCGCGCTTGCCTGCCATCAAAGCGGTCATTGGTATGCTCCTGTCCCATGAATGCACATGGCTCTCGCATAGGCCAAGGCGGGCGCGGGCGCAAGGCGCAGCCCGAATGCCACTCAGTCGCGAAAAATTGTGCCTGGGTGCTAATTTTACCATAGAGTCAGAAAAATTGCAGGTTGCAACTGTGCGTCCGCACGATAAAACGCGCAGGGATGTTCACGCGCAGAGGTATCGCAATGGCCGAACGGGACGGAATTTTTGCGGGCACAGACCCTTTCGCGATTGCGCGCGACTGGCTGACTGCTGCCGAGCGCAGCGAACCCAATGACCCGAACGCCATCGCACTTGCCACTGTGGGGGCCGATGGGCTGCCCAATGTGCGTATGGTGCTGCTTAAGGACATTCTGGCCGACAGCTTCGTATTCTACACGAATTATGGCAGCGTGAAGGCGCGCGAGATTGAAGCCGCAGGCAAGGCCGCCTTCGTGCTGCATTGGAAATCCTTGCGCCGACAGATCCGCGTGCGCGGCCTGACCGAGCGTTTCGAGGGGCCAGAGGCGGATGCCTATTTCGCCTCGCGCTCGCTCAAGTCACGGCTGGGGGCCTGGGCGTCGCGGCAGTCGCAACCACTTGGCTCACGCATGGAGTTGATGGCAGAGGTCGCACGACAGACCGCAGCGCATGGGCTGACGCCTCCACGCCCGCCATTCTGGGGCGGAATTCGGATCACTCCTGTCGAGATCGAATTCTGGGCCGATGGTGATTTCCGCCTGCACGACCGCTTCCGTTGGACCCGCGCTGCACCCGGCCTGACTTGGGATGTGATCCGACTCTCCCCTTGATCAGTTGAGAGGTCTGGGTATTCTTCAACCTTGTTTCGCCGTTGAGCCTGTTTGTATGCCATGCGGCTGATGCTGAAAGTGACTTTCAATGACTGCGCAAGACGCCCCACCCGAAACGATGACCGGCTTGGTCAAGTGGTTCGACCCGAACAAGGGTTTCGGCTTTATAGTGGTCGAGGGCATGGCGTCCGATGTTTTGTTGCATGCCAATGCCTTACGCAATTTCGGCCTGAACTCCGTCTGTGACGGTGCGACCATTTCTTTCGTCGTGGGCAATACCCCGCGCGGGTTTCAGGTGGTTGAAGTTCTTGGCGTCACAGCCCCCGCCCCCCATCCCGACGACCCCACCGATGCGCAGACCCGTGCTGGGCTTGATTGCCCGCTTGAGCCTGCCCGCGTCAAATGGTTCGACAAGGTCAAAGGCTTCGGATTTGCCAATGTTTTTGGCCGCCCCGAAGATGTATTCGTGCACATGGAAACGCTGCGCCGCGCAGGCTTGGCCGATCTTCAACCCGGCGAGGCGCTGGCGTTGCGCGTCCTTGAAGGTGAGCGCGGGCGTATGGCAGTTGGGATCGAGCCATGGGAGGCAGGGCTTCGCTCGGCCAATGATCCTGCGCCCCAGACACTGCCTGCGGAAACCGAATGACCCGCGCACTTGTGCTCGCCCTTGCAATTCTGTTTCCTTTGTCGGCTTGGGCCGAATGTGCGCCCGGTCGCGTGGACCTGCGCGGTGCCTTCGGACAGGTGCGCTTTTCAGTCGAGATCGCCGATACAGATGCCACCCGGTCGCTTGGCCTGATGCATCGTGAAAGCCTCCCGCGGTCGGCGGGGATGTTGTTTATCTATGAGGCCCCCACGACGGCTTCGTTTTGGATGATGAACACGCTGATCCCACTCGACATGATCTTCATGGATGAAACAGGCTTGGTGACGCGCGTGCATCACATGGCACGCCCGCGCGACCTGACGCCCATCCCTGGGGGCGACGATGTGCTGATGGTGCTGGAAATTAACGGCGGACTTGCGCGCGCGCTTGGCATCGCAGAGGGGGACGAGATGCGTCACCCCCGTCTTGATCAAGCCCACGCACGGTGGTCTTGTGCCGAATAAAGCGCTTTGCCTCTTTCCCTACGGCGCAAGGCCCGCTAGAAGCATCACGTCGGGGCGTGGCGCAGCCTGGTAGCGCGACGGTTTTGGGTACCGTAGGTCGTAGGTTCGAATCCTATCGCCCCGACCATTTTCAAGCCTTCGCTTCATAGTTGAGCATCTCTTTGCGCATCCTGTGGCTTTGGCGTGCTTGGCCCTTGTAATCGGCCCGTTTCGGCGTAGCTTAGAGGGATGGAGGATCGATCATGCCCAAGTTGATCAAGGTGTATATTCAGCAAGTTGCCATCGGTTTCGGCCTGTCGGCAGTGTTCACTGCGATTTTGCTGGTGATGAATGTAGGCAATCTTGGGCATCTGGTGACAAATTCCGCAGATGGCTATCTGGGCCTGTTCCTGATCTTCTTCTTTAACGGTCTGGTTTTCGCAGCGGTACAATTCGCCATCAAAATCATGAGCATGGGTTCGAACGACGATGACGATGATGAACCCCGGGGCGGCACGCGCGTAGGCTACCACACACCGCAGCCAGTCCTGATTCCCAGCAATGACAGGCGCGAGCGGCGCGGTCGTCCCTGATACAGCGACAAGCGGGTAAGGCGGCAGGCCCGCAGCGACCGTGGTGGCATGGATTTCCCGAGAGCCTGACGTATCAGGTGGGCGCCAGATAACAAGGCCAAGACCTTGTCAGAGCCAGCCCCCTCGGAAATGCTTATCGGCCACTGGAAAAGTAGCCACACACGCGAAGAGCAGCACCTGCCTGTCATAAAGCTAGGCTTGGGCAACAAAGGTTACAAGGGGCAAAGTCTATCTTGTCAAATGTTCCCTTTGTGTTCATCATGTGGTGATGAATACGCCCGTCCCATCTGTGCCACTTGCACCCGGATTAGTCCTCGCCCGTGGGGTCGTGCGAGGGCTTTGCGAGTTGGGGTTTGCACCATTGACGGAACTTGTGCCCGCGCGCGGGATGCGCGTTGACGTCATGGCACTTGGGCCGAAGGGCGAGCTTTGGATCATCGAATGCAAGTCCAGCCGTGCCGACTTTCGTGCCGATCACAAATGGCAGGGATATCTTAACTGGTGTGACCGCTTTTTCTGGGCTGTCGGGCCAGATTTTCCGCAAGACCTGCTGCCCGAGCAAACAGGGTTGTTTCTGGCCGATGGCTATGGGTCGGAACTGGTACGGATGGCCCCGGAACATCCGCTTGCACCAGCGCGGCGAAAGCGGATCATTCAGGATTTCGCGCGTCATGCAGCTTTGCGACTGGCCCGGTCGCTTGATCCGGGCCTGATCTAGAGCATGTTGCGCAAAAGTGTGAAGCGGTTTTGCGCATGAAAACATGCGAAAACAATAAATTAGAGCGTGTCGCGCGCATGCGAATGAACGCGACACGCTAGCGATTACTGAACCCCGCGCGCCGCCACATCGTTGAACGCCGCTGTGAAGCCGCGCAACGACATCCGCAGGGGGATGACCGCATCTGGGGCCGCCACTGGTACAACTTGCCATACGGCCATTGCCCCCCGGCGGAAAGCGTCCACTTCCGCCGCTGTGAAGCCGACGCGTGCGATACATCCAATCGCTGCGCAGAACGTGAACGGGTAGCGCTTCGCGGCGCTATTGTCGATCTGCATGACCAATTGCGCGGTCAGCAGCGTTTCGAGCGGGGTAAGGATGGTCGCACCGGCAACGGCCTCCTGACCCGGCTCTAGCGGGAAGAGGGTGATTTCCGCTGTTGCATTCCCCTCGCTGTCACGCAGAACCTGATACATCTGGCAAGGCTCTGCCTCTCCTTCGGGCATGGTCACACAGACGACTTCCCAATCGTCAAAAGTTGCTGCGACATAGCTTTCGCCTGTCCCGTCGCCTTCGATAATCGGCTCGCCGGTCGACAGGCCCAGCGCGTCTTGCGCCACGACGCCGCCTGCTGTGGCGCTTAAACCAAAAGCGAGGGCCAGTGCCCTTATCCAAACCGCCGAGTGAGAGATCATGTGCGTGCCCCTGAATGCTTTCATTTTGTTGGGGATTACCATGCAGGCGCAAAACTGTCAGCCCCAAAACGCGGCGATGTATACCGTTGGGGTTCCAGATCACGCGGTTGTGCCGACCCTGCCAAAGTGAAAATAAGGGCCCGTAGGCCCTTATTTCCTTTTACTTTTTTCTCTCCCTGTCGGACCGGCCGACGATTGAACGAAAGCCTATGGTGAAAAATTTGCTCCGTCAACAGGAAAGCGCGTCGGAGTTTTCAACTTTGTCAGTCTGGTTTGACGCGAATGTACTGCGCATTCCGACACAGCCCAGCTGAAAAAAGCTGCACCCGAAGGTGCAGCCAGTCTGACAGGGAGGAAAGGTGCAGGCGTAAAGGAACGTGCTGCACATCCTCATCAAGCCAGAGACAGGTAAAGATTCGGTTTCCCCGCCGGACGCCTTTGGTCTAGGTTGCGGGCAAGATGTGGTTTTCAGGGGTAAATCGGCATGCAGGCACCAAGCGAGGCGATCTTTGTAGGCGGCGGCGGCGAAAGCCAGCGCGAGCCGCAGCTTTTGCGGTTGGGCTATGGCAACCGCCACGGGCTGATTGCAGGCGCGACAGGTACCGGCAAGACGATCACTGTGCAAATTCTGGCCGAGCAATTCAGTGCCGCAGGCGTTCCGGTTTTCCTGACCGATATCAAGGGCGATGTCGCAGGCATCGCCATGCCGGGGACCGAGAAGGGTTTTTTGACCAAGCGCGCCGAAACCATCGGGCTTGAGGGCTATACCTATCGCGAAAGCCCTGTCATCTTCTGGGATTTCTTCGGTGAACATGGCCACCCGATCCGCGCCACCATGGCTGAAGTAGGGCCGCTCTTGCTGTCACGGATGCTCGATGTGACTGACGCGCAGGAAGGTGTGCTGAACGTCGCGTTCCGCATCGCCGATGAACAGGGTCTGCCGATCCTTGACCTGAAAGACCTGCGCGCGATGCTCGCGTTCATGGGGGAAAACCAGCGCGAACTGTCGATGCAATACGGCAATGTGACGACCGCAAGCATCGGCGCGATCCAGCGCAAACTGCTTGTGCTGGAAAATCAGGGGGCCGCGCATTTCTTCAGTGAACCGGCGCTGGAATTGTCAGATTTCATGCGCGTGGCCCCAGATGGCCGCGGTTATGTCAGCATTCTGCACGCCGAGCGGCTGATGCAGACCCCACAGCTTTACGCGACCTTCCTGCTTTGGCTGCTGTCGCAACTGTTCGAAGAATTGCCCGAGGTCGGCAATCCCGACAAACCCAAACTGGTGTTCTTCTTCGATGAAGCGCATCTGCTGTTCAAGGACGCGCCCAAGGCGCTTCTGGAAAAGATCGAGCGCGTGGCGCGGCTGATCCGGTCGAAGGGCGTGGGAATCTATTTCTGCACGCAGAACCCCGATGACGTTCCAGATGTGGTGCTGGGGCAACTTGGCAACCGCATCCAGCACGCGTTGCGCGCCTTCACGGCCCGCGACCAGCAAGCCTTGCGCCGGGCCGCCCAGACCTATCGCCCGAACCCGCGCTTTGACATTGCAGAAACCATCCGCGATGTGGGCGTGGGCGAGGCCGTGACCTCGTTTCTGGAAGAGAAGGGCAATCCCGGTATCGCCGAGCGCACGCTTATCCGCCCCCCGTCAGGCCAGATGGGACCGATTGAGCCGGGGGCGCGGCAGATGTTGATGCTGCGCTCACCAGTGGCGGGGAAATACGAGCGGATGATCGACAGCGACAGCGCCCATGAAATGCTGGCCCGCCGGGCCGAAGCAGCAGCACGCGAGGCGGCGGCCGCCCTTGCTACGGCTGAAGCTGCGAAAACGCGCACCGCCGAAGAACGCACGCGCGAATTTACGGCCGCGCGGCGCTATGAACCGCCCTCGCGGGCCACCACACCCAAAACGGCCACGCGCGCGCCTACAGCGCGGCGGGGCGACACGCCAGTGGATGCCTTTGCCAAGTCGATGGCGCGGCAATTGGGCAGCCGCACGGGGCAGGCGCTCGTGCGCGGGGTACTGGGAACCTTGCTAAAGGGGCGCTGAGTGAAGTGGCGCTGAGCGCCTCTGTTACGTTTCACGCCGTTCAGGCGGTCGCGGCGCTGGCTTCCAGAGGCGCTGCCGCGACAGGTGCAACCTTGGCGCGCGGCTTGACGATCTCGGGCAGGATCACGACCGAGGCCGCATCCGGGGCCGCTTGTGCTTGCGCTTGCTCGGACAGGTCCGCCGCGGTCGGGTGCGGGACTTTTTCGACCATAGCGCCCAGCATTCGCAGATAGGTTTCGTGCTGCTGACGCATGACTTTGGCCCAGAAAACGGAAGCCTGAAGCCAGAAAGAAATGGGGTCCATCGGCATGTTGTGTTCTCCCTGTTATATCGATTTGCAACCAAAGGTTGTGCGTTGGGCTATTGCGACAGGTTGTGCGCGATTGCATACGCTGTGTCCAGACAGATTCCCAATGTGCCACGCAAACAAGGACGTTATCTTGACATGTCGCAAGAAACCGCGAAATGGTGGCGCAAACGTGAAGGGCTATCGCGGTTCTGCTGCAAAAAAAGGCGTGTCACATGGCCAAAGCCTATTGGGTAGCTCATGTCAGCGTGCATGATTCTGAAGGGTATGCCGCCTACATCCGGGCGAATGCGCTGCCTTTCGCCAAATATGGCGCCGAATTCATCGTGCGCGGCGGTCCGCAACAGGTGGTCGAGGGGCAGGTGCGGGCGCGGACAGTGATCATTGCGTTCCGTGATCTGGCAACCGCGCAGGCGTGCTATGACAGCCCCGAATACCAAGCCGCCAAAGCCCTGCGCAACCCTGTGTCAGAGGCGGATGTCGTGATCGTGGAAGGGTACGACCCTGCGAACTGAACTTTTTGGGTCAGCGGATCACGATGTCATCCGACCGCACCCAGCCCAGCACGGCGCGCGCGCGTTCATCGAGCAGGTCGATGTCCAGAAATTCGTCTGACAGACGGCGCGTGCGATTTTCAAGCGTGGCAAGCTCTGTGCGCAGCGCATCGCGCTGGTCGGTCAGCGTGGCGTTCTCGGCCTGAACCTGCACGCGGTTAAACAGCCCGAATTGTCCCTGCACAGCGGCAAAGGTGAAGTACAGCCCCATGACAGTGGCGGCACCAAAAAACAGGATCGCGCCAAGCGCGGGACGGGTTTGGGTCATGGCTGCTCTTTTATCAGCGCATTGATGCGCTCTATTGGTAGATAGTGGCACATCGCGGCGTGTTTGTGAATCCCCCGCAGCTGGATTCTGCGGGAGGTTGTGTTCGGCCGCCTTAGTCGAATGATCGACGTGTCCAAAGCCTGTCGCCTGCTGCATCGCGCGACAGAACCCAGACCAACCCGTCTGCGCGCACCCATCCCGCGCGCGCCCCGCTCCAGCGCAGGTTGCGTGGGGTCAGCAGATAGCAGGCTCGCGGTCGGGTTTCGGGCTCTTGATTGGTCACGACGATCCGGCCTGCGGTGCAAAGGTCGGGCAACAGGGCAAGCGCCTTTTTGCCTACCAGATGCACAACCTCGGTCCCGTCGCGCAAGGCGAGCCTTTGCACAGGCACGCGCGGGTCTTGGCCGCCAAGCGCATAGGCGTCGGGTTGCAGTGTCAGGTCGCCATCGGCTTGCAACCAGCTTTCCGCCGCAAAGGCCCCGGCGGTGTCGCGGCTCAGCACGCGGCCTTGGGCTGTCAGCACACCCACCACTTCGCCTTCGCGCGCGATCAGCAAATCGGGGCGCGTGGCTTGGGACCAGCCAGCCAAGGCGAGGGCCATCACGACGACCCCCACCCAGCGCGCGCGGCCCTGCCACAGCACCAGCCACAATCCGCCCGCGCAGATCGCAGGCAGCACCCAGCTTTGTGGCTGCACGATGCCGCGCACAGCGCCCTCAAGCCCGCTGACAAAGGCGGCGACATCCAGAATCCACAAGATCGCAGGTCGCATGATCGCCAATCCCACCCATTCCAGCCCGAACGGGGTCAGCAAAGCGGCCAGCACGGCGGCGGGCATGATCACTGTTCCCATCAACGGCACTGCGAGCAGATTGGCGATCAGCCCGTAATCCGACGCCCGGTTGAAGGCAGCGGCGGCGATGGGGGCCGTGGCCAACCCTGCAACGACCGAACAGATCACGACCGACAACACAGGCCAGGCCCCGCGCGGAATGCGGCTGCGCTGGTCGGGGTGATCGTTGATCGCGCGGAACACCGCGACCAAGGCGATGGTGGCGGCAAAGCTCATCTGGAAGCCTGCCTGCACCAAGGCTTCGGGTCGCAAGAGCAAGATGATCACCGCCGCCAGCGCGACCGAACGTAGCGAAATCGCCTGCCTGTCCACCAAGACCGCAACAAGCATCACGGCCACCATCACGAAGGCGCGTTGCGTGGCGATATTTCCTCCTGACAGGGCCAGATAAAAAGCTGCCGCGCCCAAAGCGCCCAGAGCGGCCACTTTTCGGGTGGGCAGACGCAGCGCAACCCATGGCACCAGCGCCATCACAAACCGAAGCAGACCAAAGACAAAGCCTGTCAGAAGCCCCATATGCAGCCCTGAAATCGCCAGCAGATGCGCAAGGTTCGAGCGGCGCAACTCCTCTAACCGCTCGTCGGGAATGGCCGAGCGGTCGCCGGTCAGGATCGCTGTGGCAAAGGCCCCGGCCTCGCCCGGCAGGCGCTCTTGGATCGCGCGGGACATGGCCATCCGCATTCGGTGGATGGACAAAGCCCATTCGTCGGGGGCAGGGGGAGCGATGACCTCTATGGGTTTGCGGGTATAGCCCACGCCGCCAAGGCGCTCGAACCATGCAAAGGCGCGGAAATCGAAACCGCCCGGCTCCGCAGGGGGCGGGGGCGGGCCCAGATGGCCTGTCAACCGCACGCGGCTGCCGGGGATCAGATCGGGCACGGGATGGCCGCCATGCAGCGACAGGCGCACGCGTTCGGGTGTCTTGTCTTGCCCTTCCATCCAAACATGATCCAGCATCAGGCGGATCGCATCGCTGCTAGAGCGGTCGAGTTTCAGCACGCGCCCTTCGATCACCCCGTAGGTGCGCGCGCCAAGAACAGGGGCCGCGACAGAATGCGCCCGTCCCCCCGCCAGCGCAATTCCAAAGAGCACCAGCGCGAGCGCCATAGCAATTGGTGCCCAATCGTCGCCCACACGCAGGCCGAGGAATGCGATCAAAGCCGCAGCGAGGGCACTTGCCCAAAGCCATTCGGGTGCGGGTTCGGCGGGCAAAGCAAAATACGTCCCGATGCCAATGCCCATGAATACGGGTACGAACAGAAACAGCCGCCCGCGTTGGCGCGCGATGGCTTCCAGCCCGCGCGCGAACAAGCCCAAGCGCGGAGGGGCCGCATAGGTCAGCAACGCCACCCTTGTTTCCCCCCCGCTGCTTGCCTAGAACCGTGCCAAGCTTGCTGCCAATCCAGTTACCAAAAGGTTAACAACCATGTCCGACACACCCGTTGTCACGCGCTTTGCGCCCTCGCCCACCGGGTATTTGCATATCGGGGGGGCACGGACGGCGTTGTTCAACTGGCTTTATGCGCGGGGCAGGGGGGGCAAGTTCCTGCTCAGGATCGAAGACACCGACCGCGCCCGTTCCACCCCAGAGGCGACCGAGGCGATTCTGAAAGGGTTGCGCTGGCTGGGGCTAGATTGGGATGGCGAGGCTGTCAGCCAATTCGCCCGCGCCGACCGCCACGCCGCTGTGGCCCATGAGATGCTCGCGCGGGGGCGGGCCTACAAGTGCTTCGCCACGCAAGACGAGATCGAGGCGTTTCGGGAAGCCGCCAAAGCCGAAGGGCGCTCGACCCTCTATCGCTCGCCCTGGCGTGATGCCGACCCCGCGACGCACCCGGATGCGCCCTATGTCATCCGCATCAAGGCCCCGCAGGACGGTGTGACTGTGATCCGTGACCAAGTGCAGGGCGATGTCACGATCCGCAATGACCAGTTGGACGACATGATCGTGCTGCGCTCGGACGGCACGCCCGTCTACATGCTTGCCGTGGTGGTGGATGACCACGACATGGGCGTGACCCATGTCATCCGGGGCGATGACCACCTGAACAATGCCGCCCGGCAGATGATGGTTTACAACGCGATGGATTGGGATGTGCCGGTCTGGGCGCATATTCCCCTGATCCATGGCGAGGACGGCAAGAAACTGTCCAAACGCCACGGCGCGGTGGGGCTGGAGGAATACCAGCGCATGGGCTACCCGGCTGCAGCCTTGCGCAATTACCTTGCCCGCTTGGGCTGGAGCCACGGCGATGACGAATTCTTCACCGATGCGCAGGCTAAATCGTGGTTCGACCTGCCGGGAATCAACCGCGCGCCTGCGCGGCTTGATTTCAAGAAGCTGGACTATCTGACCGGGCAACACATGTCTGTGGCAGAAAATGCTGCGCTGCTGCATGAATTGCAGGAGTATCTGGCTGCAACCAAGGCGCAGCCCTTGACAGAAGCGCAGGCAGATGGCCTGCTACAGGCTATGCCATTGGTCAAGGACAAGGCCCGAAGCTTTGGTCAAATCCTTGAAAAAGCGCATTTTGTCCTGACAAAACGCCCCGTCCAGCGCGACGAGAAGGCGCAAAATGCGCTGGATGATGTATCCCGTGGTATACTGCGGGAATTGACGCCGCGCCTGCAAACTGCTAACTGGTTCCGAACGGAGCTGGAGGGGGTCGTCACCGAAATCGCACAGGGACACGGACTGAACCTTGGCAAGATCGCGCAGCCCCTGCGTGCCGCTCTTGCCGGACGTCTGACCAGCCCTAGCGTTTTCGACATGATGCTGCTTCTGGGGCGGGACGAGACGCTCGCCCGATTGAACGAGGCTGCGCTCTAAACCCAGCCCAAGGCCGGGACGTTGAGGGATAGTCAGGATCGCGCGCGGGCCGCCTTGCCCGTGGAATAGGAAAAGGACGTGCCATGGCAAATGCAAGCGAAACGGCCAAGCTGAGTATCCGGGACAAGGTTTATGAACTGCCCATTCTGAAGCCGTCGGTCGGTCCCGATGTGCTGGATATCCGCAAACTTTACGGCGAAGCGGATGTGTTCACCTACGACCCCGGCTTCACGTCAACCGCCGCATGTTCCTCGACCATCACCTATATCGACGGCGACAAGGGTGAGTTGCTGTATCGCGGCTATCCTATTGAACAGCTTGCCGAGAAATCGCATCACCTCGAAGTTTGCTACCTGCTGCTTTACGGTGAACTGCCCACAGCCGCCCAGCTTGAGGACTTTGAATTGCGCGTGACGCGCCACACGATGATCCACGAGCAAATGCACTACTTCTTCCGCGGCTTCCGCCGCGACGCGCATCCGATGGCCACGATGGTGGGGGTCGTGGGCGCGATGTCGGCCTTCTATCATGATTCGACTGACATCAACGATCCGTGGCAGCGCGAAGTGGCCTCGATCCGCATGATCGCCAAACTGCCTACGATTGCCGCGATGGCTTACAAGTATTCGATTGGCCAGCCTTTCGTCTATCCCAAGAACAGCCTCGATTATGCAGGCAATTTCCTGCATATGTGCTTCGCGGTCCCCGCCGAGGAATATGTCGTGGACCCGATCCTGTCCCGCGCAATGGACCGGATCATGATGCTGCATGCCGATCACGAGCAGAACGCATCGACCTCGACCGTGCGGCTTGCCTCAAGCTCGGGCGCGAATCCGTTTGCGTCCATTGCGGCAGGCATCGCTTGTCTCTGGGGTCCGGCACATGGCGGCGCCAATCAGGCGTGCTTGGAAATGCTGCGCGAAATCGGGACCGTGGACCGCATCCCCGAATATATCAAACGCGCCAAGGACAAGGACGATCCCTTCCGCCTGATGGGCTTCGGCCACCGCGTCTACAAGAATTTCGACCCGCGCGCCAAGGTGATGAAGCAATCGGCGGACGAAGTGCTGGGGCTTTTGGGGATTGAAAACAACCCGACCCTGCAGGTGGCCAAGGAACTGGAGCGCATCGCACTCGAGGACGATTATTTCGTGTCCAAGAAACTCTACCCGAATGTCGATTTCTATTCGGGCATCATTCTGGACGCAATGGGCTTCCCCACATCGATGTTCACGCCGATTTTCGCGCTCTCGCGCACTGTGGGCTGGATTTCGCAGTGGAAGGAAATGATCACCGATCCGGAGCAGAAAATCGGCCGCCCGCGCCAGCGCTATCTGGGTGCCGCCAAGCGCGACTATGTCGAGATCGAGACGCGCTGATCCTGCCTGACACCAGAACCGCCGCCCCAACCGGGCGGCGGTTTGCTTTTGAAAAGGAACCGCGCGGGCATTTGCTGCGTATAAGACACATGAAACATTTTGCCCCCTTCCTGACCGTGGTCGCCACAGCCCTGTTCCTGCTGTCCCCCTTCGTCACGCCCCCCTTCACAGGCTTTGACCCTGCGCGCTTCCCCGTGCCGCAGATCAACCCACCCGTGCAGCCCGCAGGTTATGCCTTCGCCATCTGGGGGCTGATCTATCTGTGGCTTGCCGTGCTTGCGATCACAGGGGCCACCGCGCGCCGCGCCGCGCCTGCTTGGCAGGGCATCCACCTGCCCCTGACCCTCAGCCTTGGGCCGGGGGCGCTGTGGCTCTGGGTGGCAGGGTTTGCCCCCGTGGCGGCGAGCGTCTTGATCGTCTGGATGCTCGCCTGCGCGCTTTGGGCGCTCGCCCGCGCGCCAATGACCGACCGCTGGCTCGTGCAAGCCCCCATCGCGATCTATGCAGGCTGGCTGACAGCGGCTGCGCATGTGTCGGCGGGCGTGGTGCTCGGCGGCTATGGCTGGCTGTCCAGCGAGGCCGCAGCCCTACTTGTCCTCGCCAGTGCGCTCACGCTCTCCCTTCTGGTCCTGCGCGCCCGCCCGCACGCGCCTGAATATGGCCTGACAGTCATCTGGGCGCTGGTGGGCGTTATGGTGGGCAATCTGGATGGCAGCGCGCCGGTCTTTTGGGCCGCAGGCGCGGCCCTTGCCACGATAGCCGCCCTGCTCATCCGGCGCGCAGTGTCTGGACAGCGCGCCCGCGCCCTGTAACAGAAGGGGCACCCCTTGAAAGCGCGCCCATGTCCCACGATCCGCTGATCTTCGCCCCCGATGCCTCGCTCGACCGCCTGCGCGCCATCATGCGCGCGCTGCGTGACCCGCAAACGGGCTGCCCATGGGACATCGCGCAGGATTTCGCATCCATAGCGCCCTACACGATCGAAGAAGCCTATGAAGTGGCCGACGCGATCGAGAAACAGGACTGGCCCGCCCTGCAAGGCGAATTGGGCGATTTGCTCTTGCAAGTCGTCTACCATTCGCAAATGGCCGAGGAAGCGGGCCATTTCACCCTCGACCATGTCACCCGCGCCATCAGCGACAAAATGGTGGCGCGCCATCCGCATGTTTTTGGCGACGAATCGCGCGACAAATCCGCCGCCGATCAGACCCGCGACTGGGAAAAGGTCAAAGCCGCCGAGCGCGCCGCCCGCGCCCAAAGCGGTGTGCTCGACGATGTGGCCCTCGGCCTGCCGGCACTCTCGCGCGCCGTGAAGCTGCAGAAACGCGCAGCCCGTGTGGGCTTTGACTGGCCTGACATCGCGCAGGTTCTCGACAAGATGCTGGAAGAAGCCCGCGAACTGACCGAAGCCCGCGCTACGCTCACCCAAGACGAGATCACCGAGGAGCTGGGCGATCTGCTCTTCGTCATGGCCAACCTCGCGCGCCACCTCGACGTGGACCCCGAAGCAGCCCTGCGCGCAGCCAATTCCAAATTCACCCGCCGCTTCCGCGCGATTGAAGCGGCTCTGGCCCTGCAAGGCCGCCGCCCCGAGGACAGCACGCTCGCCGAAATGGACGCGCTCTGGAACACCGCGAAAGCGCTCGAGAAAGCCACGAAACCCTGATTTTATCTTGCCCCAAATACTCAAAAAATGTCCTGCGCGGATGCGCAGGACCCACAATCGTGTGCGGCGCAGCCGCGCATTTTGAAAAAACTACCGCAACCCAAGCTCTGCCAGCGCCGCTTCCAGCTTCGGTGGCAACCGATCATCCCCGCCGCGCGCTTTGGGCAAATCGGGCGGTGCATCCGCTGCTTGCAAATAGCGCCACCCCTGAAATGGCCGCTTGGGCGCGGCAATGGTCCGCACGATTGCCGGATCGAGCACAATCGCACAACGTGCGATCCCGTCCCCGCCCATCACCTCGTCCAGTCGCAAGATGCGCTGCCGCGCCAAAACCAGCCCCTTGAAAACCCAATAGAGCGAGCCGCCCGACAGCACCTCGTCCGCGCGTTTGGGCCACATCCGCGTGACATGCCATGGCAGACCGTCCGGCCCCTTCGCCTCGCGGCTTGCCTGCCAGGCTACCAGATCCTCAACCCGCTCTGCACCCACGCACAGCTTCACCAGATGCAGCGGTCCTGCCATGTCTCACCCGTCCTTGCCCCCAATCCCTAGTTTATCCCCCCAAATCGCCGCGACAAGAGGGCCACGACATGCAAGGCAGGACTTGTTCCATGAGGGCGAATTGGCTACACATAGCGTGACTTCCAAAGGGGACAGCGAGACATGGGCCCAAAAGCCATTTTGCATACCGGCGCAGTATTGGGCTTTGCCCTTGTCCTTTCGGGCTGTAGCGGCGGCTTTGGGAATTTCTTTCAAGGGGGCGAGCGCTCGCGCGCGGCTGCTGCGGAAATCCATGCCCGTGACCGTGGTGACAGTGCCTCGCGCGGCTCGACCATCTGGGACCTGTTCAGCGGGGCGCAAAACCCCTCAGTGACAGTCGAGGTGAACAAATACCTCTGGCAGGCATCGCTCGAAGTGCTCGATTTCCTGCCCGTGCAATCGGTTGACCCGTTTTCAGGCGTGATTGTGACGGGCTTCGGCACTCCGCCCGGTGGGGGCCGTGCCTATCGCGCGGCGGTGCTGGTCAATGACCCTGCGCTTGATGCCCGCTCTCTGAACGTCGCCATCATGACCCAGAGCGGGCCTGCCAGTCGCGAAACAATCCGTGCCGTTGAAGATGCGATCCTGACCCGCGCACGCCAGTTGCGCATTCAGGACCGCAACCTGTAAGCCCCTCTCGACGCGGACGCAGGCTCAGTCTAAAGATGCCGGGCCAAAGCGCCGGGCATTTTGCATCAGATTCAGGAAGTTCCATGTCCACTGCGTCAGACCCCCGCTACAGCCCGCAACAGATCGAAGCCCGCTGGCAGGCGGCTTGGGATCAGGCGCAGGTCTTTGCCGCGCGCCGCGATCCGGCGAAGCCTAAATATTACGTGCTGGAAATGTTCCCTTATCCGTCAGGGCGTATCCATATGGGGCATGTGCGCAATTACACGATGGGCGATGTGGTGGCGCGCACCAAATCCGCGCAGGGCTTCAGCGTGCTGCACCCGATGGGCTGGGACGCGTTCGGGATGCCGGCTGAAAACGCCGCGATGGAGCAGGGTGGCCATCCCAAGGACTGGACCTATGGCAATATCGCCGTCATGCGCGACCAGATGAAACCTCTGGGTCTGTCCATTGACTGGACCCGCGAATTTGCGACCTGCGACCCGGAATATTACGGCCAGCAACAGGCGATGTTCCTCGATATGCTGGATGCAGGGCTGGTTTATCGCAAAAATGCCGTTGTGAACTGGGATCCAGTCGATATGACTGTGCTCGCCAATGAGCAGGTCATCGACGGCAAAGGCTGGCGCTCGGGCGCGGATGTTGAGCGTCGCGAGCTAACCCAGTGGTTTTTCAAGATTTCGGACTATTCAGCCGAATTGCTGAGCGCGCTTGACGGCTTGCATAACTGGCCCGAGAAGGTTCGCCTGATGCAGCGCAACTGGATCGGGCAGTCCCGCGGCCTGCAATTCGCGTTCGGGGCTGTCAACGCACCCGAAGGCTTTGACCGGATCGAAGTCTACACGACCCGCCCCGACACGCTGTTGGGCGCCTCTTTTGTCGGTATCTCGCCCGATCATCCACTTGCGAAATATCTGGAGCGGCATGACGCAGATGTAGCGGCCTTTGTCGCCGATTGCCGCAAGCTCGGCACGACGGAAGAAGCGCTTGAAAAGGCCGAGAAGAAGGGTTTCGACACGGGCATCCGTGTGCGCCATCCCTTTGACGAGTCTTGGGAATTGCCCGTCTACATCGCGAATTTCATCCTGATGGATTACGGCACTGGCGCGATTTTCGGCTGTCCGGCGCATGACCAGCGCGACCTTGATTTCGCGCGCAAATATAGCCTGCCGCACCCGGATGTGTTCTTTGCTTTGGACAGTGACCTGCCTGTAACGACGATAGCCTTCGTGCCGCCCAAAGGCGAAAAAGTGCGCTACGTCAGGGGTTTCGCGGGTGATGTTGAACAAACCGGCGAAGCGGCGGTGGAAGCCGCCATTGCCTATTGCGAAGCGCGCGGCGTGGGGCACGGTGTCACGAAGTACCGCCTGCGCGACTGGGGCCTGTCGCGGCAGCGCTATTGGGGCTGCCCGATCCCGGTCGTGCATTGCCCGGCCTGCGGCGTTGTGCCTGAAAAGAAAGCGAATTTGCCCGTCCGGCTGCCCGATGACGTGACCTTTGACCAGCCCGGCAACCCGCTCGACCGTCACCCGACATGGGCCGCATGCACCTGCCCGAAATGCGGTGGGGCGGCGAAGCGCGAAACCGACACGATGGACACATTCGTGGATTCGTCGTGGTATTTCGCGCGCTTCACCAGCCCCCACGCGGCCACGCCCACGGACCGGGCAGAGGCCGATTACTGGATGAACGTGGACCAGTATATCGGGGGGATCGAGCACGCGATCTTGCACCTGCTCTATTCCCGCTTCTTCGCCCGCGCGATGGTGAAAACGGGCCATTTGTCGGAAAAGTGCAAGGAGCCCTTCCATGCCCTTTTCACACAAGGCATGGTAACGCACGAAATTTACATGACTCGTGATGCCAAGGGCCGTGCGATCTATCACCTGCCCGAAGATGTGGAAGACGGAAAACTGAAATCCACCGGGCAGGCCGTGACGATTATCCCCTCGGCCAAGATGTCCAAGTCGAAGAAAAACGTGGTCGATCCCGTGGCCATCGTCAGCGCCTATGGTGCCGATACTGCACGCTGGTTCGTGATGTCCGACAGCCCGCCCGAACGCGATGTGGAATGGACGAGCGCAGGGGCGGAAGCGGCCTACAAGCACCTCTCGCGCGTCTGGGCCTTGTCCGAGCGGATTGCAGGCCTTGAGAGTGATACGCAGGACAGCGACCTCGACCTGATGCGTGCCATGCACCGGGCCATTGACGGCGTGACGAAGGCCATCGACAGCTTCACTTTCAACAAGGCGATTGCAGAACTTTACGCCTTCACCAACACGCTCTCGCGCAGCACGGCCAGCGCATCCGCCCAAAAGACCGCCATGCGCACGCTTGCGCAACTGATGGCGCCGATGGTCCCCCATCTGGCCGAAGATATCTGGGCACGGCAGGGCGGTGCTGGATTGGTGGCGCAAGCCGCGTGGCCCAAAGTCGATCCGGCGATGCTCGCCCGCGACACGATCATCTTGCCTATCCAGATCAATGGCAAGCGGCGTGCGGAAATCACGGTTCCTGCAGAGGCAAGCAAGGAACAGGTTGAAAAACTTGCCCTGTCCGAGGATGCTGTGATCAAGGCGCTTGCGGGCGCCACACCGAAAAAGCTGATCGTGGTGCCGGGGCGGATTGTGAATGTCGTTATCTGACCGCAGGCAGATACTTTTGGCACTGGCCGCACTGCCGCTCGCGGCTTGCGGCTTCACGCCGGCCTATGCGCCGGGGGGCGCGGGCGCGGCTTTGCGCGGGCAAGTGCGGGCGGATGACCCGCGCTCGGACCTCGATTTCGACTTTGTGGCAGCGTTAGAGGACCGCTTGGGCCGCCCGCAAACGCCGCGCTACACTCTTACCTATGCGATCCAGACCAACGAGCGCGGCAGCGGGCAGGTTGCAGGCTTGGGCGAGACTCGAATCGCGCTGATCGGCACTATCGATTATGTCCTGACCGATACGACGACCGGACAAGTCGTGGCGCGCGACCAACTTCGCGGCATCACGAATTACTCCACTACTGCGACCCAATTGGCGACTTTGCGCGCGGCCGAAGACGCGGCACGCAGGCTCGCGCGCATTCTGGCCGATCAGGTCGCAACCCGTCTGATCGCGGCACTCTCGGCATGAAACTGACCGCGCGCGATTTCGCGCGGATTGTGGCCAAGCCCGACCCCCAGCTTGCTGCCGTGCTGCTTTATGGTGCCGATGCGGGCCGTGTGGCGGTCAAACGGCAGGATCTGATCGCCGCTCTTGTCGGCCCACAGGGCGAGGCCGAAATGCGACTGACCCGGATGCAAGGGGCCGATCTGCGGCGTGATCCTGCGCAACTGCTCGACGCGGTCAAGGCGCAAGGCTTCTTTCCCGGCCCGCGCGCCGTGCTGCTGGAGGATGCCAGCGACATGGCCACAGACCCGGTGCAAGCCGCCCTGACCGCGTGGCGCGCGGGCGATGCGACATTGGTCATCACCGCAGGCGCGCTGAAATCCACGTCCAAGCTACGGAAATTGTTTGAAGCTGCGCGCAATGCGGCTGTGCTTGCGATCTACGACGAGCCGCCCACGCGCGAGGAAGTCGAGGACACGCTGCGCCGTGCAGGGCTGGTTCAGATCGCGCCGGACGCGCTGCGCGACCTGATGGGGCTGTCGCGCGCGCTTGATCCCGGCGATTTCCGGCAATTGCTGGACAAGCTTGCGCTCTACAAATTCGGCGATGCGACGCCCCTCCAGCCGTCCGAAGTGGAAGCGCTCGCCCCTGTCACGCTTGAAGCCGGGCTTGATGACCTGCTCGATGCGGTGTCCGAGGGGCGTGCGGGACAGACTGCACCGCTGCTTTCGCGCCTGCAAGGGCAGGGGGTGGCGGCGGTGACGATTGCGATCATGGCCTTGCGCCATTTCCGCACTTTGCACGCGATTGCGGCCAATCCGGGCGGGGTGGGGGCAGTGCGCCCGCCGATCTTTGGCCCGCGCCGGGAAAAGATGGCCGGGCAGGCGGGGCAATGGGGCGTGCCACGGCTTGAACGCGCGCTGCTCGATCTGGTGGAGACGGATTTGACCCTGCGCTCGTCGTCGAGCGCGCCCGCGTGGGCGATGTTGGAGCGTTGCCTGCTCAGGCTTGCAATGAGCCTGCCCAAGCGCTGATATCCCCAAATTCCCTTGACCGCCGCACGGCATAAGCCTATACGCGCGCAGGCTGCACAAGGCTTTGTGCGGACGCGCTGCGCTATGATGCATCCGGCTACTTCGATCGGACATGGGCAAAGCGGGCGGATCAGAATAGTCAGGCCATCTCTGGCGGGCATTGCGATGAACCCGGTCGAAGACCAGAGCTCTGGACGGCATCACAGGCGCGGACAAACCGCCGTCATTCGAAAGGACACGCGATGAACCTGATCGCACAAATCGAGGCCGAGCAAATCGCCGCCCTCGGCAAGACCATCCCGGATTTCAAGGCCGGCGACACCATTCGTGTGGGCTACAAAGTGACCGAAGGCACCCGTTCGCGCGTGCAGAACTTTGAAGGCGTCTGCATCGGCCGCAATGGCGGCGCAGGCATCGGCGCGTCCTTCACAGTGCGCAAGATTTCCTTTGGCGAAGGCGTGGAGCGCGTGTTCCCGCTTTATTCGACCAATGTGGACAGCATCGAAATCGTGCGCCGTGGCCGCGTGCGCCGTGCGAAGCTGTATTACCTGCGTGATCGTCGTGGCAAATCGGCACGGATTGCAGAAAAAACCAACTATCGTTCGTTGAACGACAAGGCGTAAGGACTGGTCATATGAAAGCCGATATCCACCCGAATTATCACCTGATCAATGTCAAGCTGACCGATGGGACCATCGTTCAGATGAAATCGACTTGGGGCAAGGAAGGCGACACGCTTTCCCTCGACATTGACCCTTCTGTTCATCCGGCTTGGACCGGTGGCACCTCGCGTCTGATGGATGCGGGCGGGCGCGTGTCGAAGTTCAAGAACAAGTATGCCGGTCTGGGCTTCTAAGTCTTATACCTCTGATTTATACGAAGAAAGGCGCGCTATCCGCGCCTTTTTTGTTGCGGCAACGTCCCTTGCAGCCCTCGGCTGCATGGGCCATAGACGGAAAAAACAGGCGGGCGGACAATGGCGCATATTATCGTTGTGGGCAATGAAAAGGGCGGGTCGGGAAAATCGACTGTGTCGATGCATGTCTCTGTATCGCTTGCGCGGATGGGCTGGCGCGTGGGCGCAATGGACCTTGACCTGCGGCAATTGACCTTCGGGCGCTACATCGAAAACCGCAACAACTGGACGGCGCGCAATGGTGTGAGCCTGCCGGGACCGCGTTTTCTGCCCTTGCCAGAGGTGAGCGTCACCGACCCCGCCGCCAACCCGCATGACGCGCGGATGAGTGCCGCCTTGGAAGCGCTCGAACCCGAAAGTGATTTCATCCTGATCGACTGCCCCGGATCGCATACGCGGCTCAGCCAATATGCGCATTCTGTGGCCGATACATTGATCACGCCCATCAATGACAGCTTCGTAGATTTCGATCTGCTCGCACGCACGGACCCCGAAACGGGCAAGGTTCTGTCGCCATCCATCTATTCCGAAATGGTGTGGAAAGCGCGCCAGACACGTGCGCAGGCTGGTTTGCGCCCGCTGGATTGGGTTGTGCTACGCAACCGTCTGGGCACGACGGCCATGCACAACAAGCGCAAGGTCGGCGGCGCTTTGGAAGAACTGCGCAGCCGGATCGGCTTTCGACTGGCCCCGGGCTTCAGCGAGCGGGTGATATTCCGTGAATTGTTCCCGAAGGGCCTGACACTCTTGGACCTGTCCGATACGGGCGGCGAAAGCTTGACCTTCTCGCATATCGCCGCGCGTCAGGAATTGCGAGAATTGCTCCACACCCTCGCGCTTCCGGGTGTCAGCGTCACGATTTGACGTATCCGCGCCCCGGAAGGCGACGATGGCGTTCCGTTTCCATGCGCATCATCCGTTCTTCTAAACGGGGCGAGAGCGGCTCACTCGTGGGTTTCTGAAAGCGAAACGCCTGTATCAAGCGGGTTAAGAGCGAACGATTTTCGGGCGAGTGTGGGGTCATGGATGCTACCTTGGTTAACGATACTCTGTGCAATCAATACCAAAGGTTAAGGCGAATTTATGGTTAATTCGCAGCAAAACCCGGTCTGTGGGCTGCTCTGACGTTTGACCATCAAACCCCGCTTCGCTGACGGGCATCATAAAGAGCGCCCTCAAAATACGGGGCTAAGTCGATAGTGTTTTTCTGGATTAGTGGTGCCGCTGAAGGGACTCGAACCCCCGACCCCATCATTACGAATGACGTGCTCTACCAGCTGAGCTACAGCGGCTACCTGCGCGCGTCTTAGCACTGGAAAAACGCAGGCACCAGACCTTTTATGCTGATTTCTCTACGCGTTCAGAGGTTGCATCAACGACTGATTCATCGCTGACCGGGCTTGGCGGGCGGCCTACGATCAAGGGCAGCAATTCCGTTCCAGTCGCCGAAGGACCGGCGCTGTCAGGCGCTTCGCGCCAGTCGAGTGTGTCGAATGCCCCGCAATGATCGCACACAGCCTGCCAGCTCGCATGGACATGTTGGCACTTGGCACAAACCCATTGCGGACCGCGTGGGGCTGTAAGCGCGCGGGCCAGCCAACCGCGCACCACGGCGTCATCTGCCCCTTCACGACGCTCTATGGCTGCCATAATCGCAAGGGAACGAGTCGTGGGCGCCGTTGTCGCCAAATCTCCCAGAGCGCGCCGCGCTGCGGGGAAATCTTCGGCTGCGACAAGCAATTCGGCGCGCAGCAATTTCGTTTCCCGCGCCTCGGGATGCATGTCGAGGAGCTTGCCAAAGCGCTTCAAGCGTTGGGCTGGAGTTTCGTCGCGTTCAATAGCCGCGAATGCCGCAGCAAGGTCAGGGTGAGGTGTGGCTTTCCATGCGCCTTTGATCGCTTTGGCTGCATAGGAATGCTTGCCCTGTGCGACCAGTGCCTGTGCCGCCGCAGCAGCAGCGGGGATCAATTGCGGCGACAGGCGATTGGCTTCGATTGCCGCATCGCGGGCCCGGGCAAGATCACCTTTGGCGGCAAGCGCGTCGGCCTCTTGCAAGGCGAGCACTGCGTCGCGACGCAAATACACATCGCGCGGCAAATTGCCCGAAGTTTTCTTGGTCTTGAGTGTGGCGCGCGCGCCGGACCAATCTTCTGCCTGCGTCTGCAATTGCAAGAGCGTGTTTTGCGTCCCGTCATGCGCGGGCTCTATTTCGAGCGCTTTCACGGCCAGCGCGCGGGCCTTGTCGGTGTCACCTGCGGCGAGCTTCGCGCGCACCAGCCCAGTAATACCTGCGAAGCGCGAGCGGGGATCATCCAGCAAGCGCTTGTAATTCTCGATGGCGAGGGTGGAATTGCCCTTCGCCTCGGCCGCCTGCGCAATGAGCAGGCTCGTGATCAGCGGGCGATTGAGCAGCTTGTGCGCCTTTTCAGCCTTGGCAATCGCGGTCTTGTTGTCACCTGTTGATTGCGCGAGGAGCGATGCGAGAAGAGCATCCAGGCCCCGCTTCTCGCGGTTGCGGATGAAAAAGCGCCGGACGGCTGTTTCGTCCCCGTTCAGGAAGCGCAGAACCGCGAAGCCAAAGCCCACCACCTTCAACCCCAGCCATACCGCGAAAATCAACGCCGCAAAGGCCAATGTCGCCTGCACGGCGCCAAGTTCATATTCCACCCCAAGCAGCCGCAACCCGACCGTTTCGCCTGAATCCATCAAGTGCCCAACCCCGAAGGCCGCAGCGATCACGAGGGTTGTAAAGACAAGGATTTTGAAAAGCGTCCAGAACATATGGCTATCCTTGTTTCTTCACTCAGGGGGCAATGTCGGCGGCAAGCGCCTCGAGCGCAGCAAGCGCATTTTGTCGCGCTGTCGCGGCGTCGATCCAATCGGCCATGGGCGCGCGCGCGGTTTCAGGCAGCAGCGCGAGTTCGGCCAAAGCTGCAGCCACGTCGCCCTCGACCATCGCCGCACCCGCACGCGACAGGATAGCGTCGATATCATCGCCCGGGCGGGGGCTGGTGGACATGGCCCCAACTTGCGCACGCAGGAAATTGCCCAGTCGCTCGGTTGTGCTGGTTGCAGGCGCATCCAGCAAGCTTGCGCGCAGGCCCGCACGGGCGGCGGCAGGGAATGTTTCGGTCAAGGCGTCTATGGTTGCCACACCACCCTGTCGGCCCGCGAGGGCGTCAGGAAGCGCGAAACCCGCCTCGGTGATTTGCGCCAAGGCCCCGGCAAAAGGCGCACCTGTCACAAGGGCCGCGCGAAGCTGGTCCAGGCCCGCTTGCGCCAAAGCCATGTCACGGGCGGCTTGCGCGGCCTGCACACGCTCGGTTGCCAAGGCGCGCAGGTCTTCAAGATCGGCTTGCACTTGTGCGATATCTGCCGCGAAGGCGCCAAGGGCGTCGCGCTGTCCTGCGGTCGCGGCAAGGACGCTGTCTTGAACGGAACTTTGCGCGGACTGCAACGCAGCGATCTGGGCCGACAGGTCTGCAAGCTGCTCGGTCAGGCTGCTCAGGTCTGGTGCGACTGGCTCTGCACTTTCCAGCGCATCAAGCCGCGCGATCAGGTCAGTGGGATCAAAAGCCGGGGCAGGCACAGGGGCAGGCTCTGGGGCAGGAAGCGCGGCTATTATGCGGCGCAGCTCTGTGATCTGCCCCTGAAGATCTGGGGCTGCGCTGGTTTGCGTCAGCATATGCGCA
>JBKBLP010000016.1:0-56576 GCA_046296275.1 Roseinatronobacter sp.
GCGCTTTACGACGAAATGCTGCCGCTCAAGATCATCCGCGCGATGGAACGTCTGCGCCACTGGCTGCGCGACAATTCGAAAACGCAGGCGCGCAAGAATATCGCGGCGCATTACGATCTGGGCAATGACTTCTACAGCCTGTGGCTCGATGACAGCATGACCTATTCCTCGGGAATTTTCACCACGGGGCAGGAAAGTCTGGAAGCCGCGCAGGAAGCCAAATACGCGGCCATGGTGGACCGGATGGGGGTGAAAGCAGGCGATCATGTGCTGGAAATCGGCTGCGGTTGGGGCGGTTTTGCGGAATATGCCGCCGCCCGGCGGGGGCTGCGCGTCACAGCGCTGACCATTTCCCAGGCTCAAGCCGAGTATGCCCGCGCCCGCATGGCCCGTCTGGGTCTGTCAGATCAGGTTGAAATCCGCATTCAGGATTATCGCGACACGCGCGGCACCTTCGACGGCATCGCCTCGATCGAGATGTTCGAGGCCGTGGGGATGCGCTATTGGCCCACCTATTTCAAAGCCGTGCAAGAGCGGCTGAAACCGGGCACGCAGGCGGTGATCCAGATCATCATGGTGCCCGATGCGCGCTTCGAAGCATATCGCAATCACGTTGATTTCATTCAGAAATATATCTTCCCCGGTGGGATGCTGGGAGCGCCGGGGCCTGTGCGGCGCGTGGCGGAAGCGGCCGGCCTGACCTATATCGGCACCCATGATTTCGGCCATAGCTATTCCGAAACGCTGCGGCGCTGGAACACGGCCTTTGCCGAGCATTGGGGCCAGATCACGGCCATGGGCTATGACGAACGCTTCCGGCGGATGTGGGAATACTACCTTACCTCTTGCGCGGCGGCGTTCAAGGCAGGATCCTGCGATGTGACCCAGATGGTGCTGCGCCGCCCCGAGTGACAGTGCAAACGCGCCACGCGCGCGGGTGCCTGACAGGGCAGGGGATTGCGGCACTGGTTCGGCACGGGTAGCGTGTGCGTAACCCAAAACCGGAGCCTGTCATGCCCAGTCTGACCCGCCTTGCAAGCGCGATCCTGTTGGCCGTGGCCGCACTTTATATGGGCGAGCAATACAAGCTGCTCTACGAAGACCCGCCCCGTATGGGGCAATTGACGCTTCTGCTCGCGCCGACCTTCGCTTTTGCCGGCTGGAAATTCACGGGCGGGCGGATCAAGGGACAGCTTGTCACGGACATTTTCGACACGCTGCAAGGCGTGATCCTTGGCCTGATGCTGGCCCTTGCCCTGTTCGGCACGATGGAAGTGTTCCGTCTGGGCTATGCTGTGCGCTACAAGACACTGAATGATGCCGTTTTCGGGTTCTTCAACATCACAGGCGAGCACCTGCTGCGGATGATTGACCGAGATTTCCTGATTCAGATCGGCGTGATCGTGCTGGTGATTGGGGTGATCCTGTCGCTGGTCTTTCGCTGGGCCGAGGCGCGCAGGCTGCGTAAATGACCCAAATTCAGGTTTTTCTTTGGGGCGCTCTGTGCGACCCGGAATTACGCGCGACTGTGTTGGGGGCTGATCTGGCGCTGACATCGGCTGTGCTGCCCGATCATTCAATTCGTTCAAACACTGGGGCGGGGCCGGATTTTCTGGTCCCTAGGCAGGGCGAACACGTGCCGGGGGAGTATGTCAGCCTGAACGATACGGCCCATGCCCGGCTCGCGCTATTGGCGTCCATTACTGGGGCCGTGGCGTGCGAGGTCCGTGTGTTGGTGGGCGCACAGCCGCGCGACGCGACCCTTTTTGCTGTGCCTGCGCCTGACGGGCCGCTCTGTGACTGGGATCGGCGCCTTTGGCACGACCAACTTGCCCCCGCGATGCGCCTTGCGGTGGCCGAAGCCCTTAGCCTGGCCACACTCCACACTCCCGAGGTTCTGCGCGTGCGCTTCCCGCCGCTTCTGGCCCATGCCGCCTCGCAAATTCGGGCAGGGCGCGAGAATGTCCCTGCAACGCTGCGCCGTCCGGCGCAGAACGCGGACGTGATCTCGCGTCAAAGGATGCAGCCCTATACCTATTTCTTCGGAGTGCAGGTTGATGATCTGCAATTCCGCCGCTTCGATGGCAGTCTTAGCCCCATCGTGCGCCGCGCGGGTTTCGTGATGGCTGATGCGGTCACGATCCTGCCCTATGACCCCGTGCGCGATTGTGTGCTGGTGATCGAGCAGTTCCGCTATGGCCCGTTTGTTCGCGGTGTCGCCAATCCATGGCTACTGGAACCTGTCGCGGGTCGCATTGATCCGGGCGAGAACCCAGAGCAGGCCGCCTTGCGCGAGATGGCCGAGGAAACGCATCTGCGCATTGGTGCGGATGCGCTGGTGCGGATTGGGACGTCTTACCCCTCGCCGGGGGCGATCACGGAATTGTTGTTCAATTTCGTGGCGTTGTGCGATTTGCCCGATACGCTCGAAGGCGTCACCGGCCTTGCAGCAGAGGCCGAGGATATCCGCAGCCATGTCATCCCACTGGACCGCTTGCTGGACATGATCCCCACGAACGAAGCGCAGAATGGCCCGCTGATACAATCTGCCTATTGGTTGGCGCTGAACCGTGCGCGTCTGCGCGAAATGCGGTCATGATCTGACACCAATCTTTGCTGTTCGCGCAATGTTCCGCTTTTTCCCTTGGCGCTGGCAAAAGCACGCGCTACGTTATGCGGCAGGTGCGCTTGGGGGTGCAGTATGGCGGAACAGAAGTTCATCGAAGTGCGCGGCGCGCGCGAGCATAACCTGAAAAACATCGACCTCGACATTCCCCGCGACAAGCTGGTGGTGTTCACGGGGCTGTCTGGATCGGGCAAGTCGTCGCTGGCCTTTGATACGATTTATGCCGAAGGGCAGCGCCGCTATGTCGAAAGCCTGTCGGCCTATGCGCGGCAGTTTCTGGACATGATGCAGAAGCCCGATATGGACCATATCTCTGGCCTGTCGCCTGCGATCAGCATCGAGCAGAAAACCACGTCGAAAAACCCCCGCTCGACTGTGGGCACTGTGACCGAGATTTACGACTACCTGCGCTTGCTGTTCGCCCGCGCAGGCACGCCCTATTCTCCTGCAACTGGCCTGCCCATTGAAGCGCAGCAGGTGCAGGACATGGTGGACCGTGTCATGGCGCTGGAGGAAGGGACGCGCGCCTATCTGCTCGCGCCCGTGGTGCGGGATCGCAAGGGCGAGTATCGCAAGGAAATGCTGGAATACCGCAAGCTGGGGTTCCAGCGCGTGAAAGTGGACGGGCAATTCTACGATCTGGATGAACCGCCCACCCTCGACAAGAAATTCCGCCATGACATTGACGTGGTGGTGGATCGGCTTGTGGTGCGCGATGGCATCCAGACGCGGCTGGCGGACAGCTTGCGGACCGCTTTGGATTTGGCCGACGGGATTGCGATTCTGGAACTCGCCGATGACACTGCCGCGCGCACGACATTCTCGGAAAAATTCGCCTGCCCGGTCAGCGGCTTCACGATCACCGAGATTGAACCGCGCCTGTTTTCCTTCAACGCGCCTTCGGGCGCATGTCCGGCCTGTGACGGGCTGGGGGTGGAGCTGTTCTTTGACGAGCGCCTGATCGTGCCAGACCAGTCGCTGAGCCTGCTGAAAGGCGCAATCGCGCCCTGGGCCAAGGGTAAATCGCCCTATTACACGCAGACCATCGACAGCCTCGCCCGGCATTATGAATTCGACGCCAAAGCCGCATGGAAAGACTTGCCCGCGCATGTGCGCCAAGTTCTTCTGCATGGGTCCAACGACGAGGAACTCCCTTTCCGCTACGACGAAGGGGGTCGCGTCTATAATGTGACGCGCGCGTTTGAAGGCGTGGTGCCCAATATGGAACGGCGCTACCGCGAAACGGATTCAGCTTGGGTGCGCGAGGAATTCGAGCAATACCAGAACAACCGTGCCTGCGGCACGTGCGGCGGCCACCGCCTGAAGCCCGAAGCTTTGGCGGTCAAGATCGGCGGTCTGCATGTGGGCCAAGTCACGGAAATGTCGATCAAACAGGCGCTCGACTGGATCGAATCTGTCCCCGCCGCCCTGACCAGGCAAAAGAACGAAATCGCCCGCGCGATCATCAAGGAAATCCGCGAGCGGTTGGGCTTTCTGGTGAATGTGGGCTTGGATTACCTGACGCTTGGGCGTCATGCCGGGACGCTGTCGGGCGGCGAAAGCCAGCGGATCAGGTTGGCAAGCCAGATCGGGTCGGGCCTGACAGGCGTGCTTTATGTGCTCGATGAACCCAGCATCGGCCTGCACCAGCGCGACAATGACCGGCTGCTTGTGACGCTCCGCAACCTGCGCGATCAGGGCAATACGGTGATTGTGGTCGAACATGATGAGGATGCGATCCGCACCGCCGATTATGTGTTCGACATTGGGCCGGGGGCGGGGGTGCATGGGGGGCGGGTGGTCTCGCACGGCACGCCTGTGCAGATCATGGGCGATCCGGCCAGCCTGACCGGGCAATATTTGTCCGGCCAGCGCGAAATCGCGGTGCCCAAGACCCGGCGCAAGGGCAATGGCAAGAAACTGACGGTCGTCAAAGCCAGCGGCAACAACCTGCGCGATCTGACGGCGGAATTTCCGCTGGGCAAGTTTGTCTGCGTCACGGGTGTTTCTGGGGGTGGCAAATCCACGCTGACGATTGAAACGCTGTTCAAAACGGCGGCCATGCGGCTGAATGGGGCGCGCGAAACGCCGTCTCCGTGTGAAACGGTCACAGGATTCGAGCATCTCGACAAGGTCATCGACATTGACCAGCGCCCGATCGGGCGCACGCCACGTTCGAACCCCGCGACCTATACCGGCGCGTTTGGTCCGATCCGCGACTGGTTTTCTGGCCTGCCCGAAGCAAAGGCGCGCGGCTACAAGCCCGGGCGCTTCAGCTTTAACGTGAAAGGCGGGCGGTGCGAGGCGTGCCAAGGCGATGGCGTGCTGAAGATCGAAATGAACTTCCTGCCAGATGTCTATGTCACTTGCGAAACCTGCAAGGGCAAGCGCTATAACCGCGAAACGCTGGAAGTGCTGTTCAAGGGCAAGTCGATTGCCGATGTCCTCGATATGACCGTGGAAGAGGCACAGGGCTTTTTCACCGCCGTGCCCGCCATCCGCGAAAAGATGGACGCGCTGATGCGGGTGGGCTTGGGCTATGTCAAAGTGGGCCAGCAAGCCACGACCCTTTCGGGGGGCGAGGCGCAGCGGGTGAAACTCGCCAAGGAACTCTCGCGCCGCTCCACAGGCCGGACGCTGTATATCTTGGACGAACCCACGACGGGCCTGCATTTTGAAGATGTGCGCAAGCTTCTGGAAGTGCTGCATGAACTGGTCGATCAGGGCAACACGGTCATCGTTATCGAGCACAACCTTGATGTGGTGAAAACCGCCGATTGGGTCATCGACATCGGCCCCGAAGGCGGCGATGGGGGCGGGCAGATCGTCGCCACTGGCACCCCCGAAGATGTGGCCAAGGTCGTTGCCAGCCATACGGGCCGCTATCTCGCGCCATTGCTGAAACCGCGTCGAGTCGCGGCGGAATAATCAGGCCACAGCCTGACACGCAGACACATCGAAAAGCTGCGCTTCGTGCAGAAGCGCTGCGATCAAGAGCACATGATCGCCCGCACGCCAGCCTGCCTGATGGCTACAGCGAGCGTCGTTCATGGCCGCTTCCCTTGCGATCAATGTTTCCAAAAGCGCCTCTGAGGGCATCAGCGGCGTATGCAGCGGCAAGCCAAGCACCCGCGGCAGCGTCGTGTCACGGTTGTAGCCTGCCAGCGCATGGCGCGCTGCTACAACCAATAGGCGAGGGCGGATGGTGACATCAAGTCCATGGCGCAGCGGTTTCACTTCGGATTCTCCTATTTTCAACTGTTGCGCCAATATGCACAAAACCTATTGGTGTTGCGTATTTACGACCCGGAGCGAACGCTACGTTCAGGGACGTTTATCATTTCTCAACCATTCTGGCTCTGTGCCCGGAGAGTTTAGACTCCGGTAACGTTTTCAACCATAGATAGAATTGCTGCCGAGGAGATGCCACGCAATGACAACGCGTTCTGCCGTCCCCTGCGCCGGGTCGACGACGAAGCCAGACACCCTGCCTGCAGGCGTCGCCCTTTACTTGCGCCACGTCGCCACGGGCCAATCCCTGCGGGCTTTGGCGCGGGAACAGGGGTGCCATCCCTCGACCATCCTCCGGCAAGTGCGCAAGCAGGAAAACCGACGCGATGATGCGCTTGTCGATGGGGCGATGTCCCGGCGCGACCGTGAACTGCGGCAGCCTAGCCAAGCCAATCAAAAAGGGAATCCCACAATGACACCCAATATCCAGCACCATGCCCCGCCTGTGTCGCAGCCTGACCAGACCACAGCACTGATGGACTATTTACAGCATTTGTCTGGCCCCGGTGCGCTGCTGGTTGTGGCCAGCGAAATGCCCAAGGCCGTCATCATGCGCGAGGATATGACAGGCCAAACGCATCGTTTGGCGGTGCTCGACCGTGAACTGGCCGAGGATATGGCGCTGCGCGACTGGATCCGGTGCACGAAGCCGGGGCGGGTGGCCTGCTATGGTTTGACGACGGCGGGCAGCGCGGCGCTGCGCGCGCATCAGGCCCTGATCAGCGAAGACGAGGCCAGCCCCCGCCGCGGTCGTTACGGTCAAGCTGAAAGCCCAGTGTCGATCCTTGCGCGGCGGCGCGACAAGGACGGGATGCCGTTTTTGTCTGTCGCGCTGGTTCACGCCGCAGAGCGGATGCATGAGGATTTCGTGACAGCGGGCCTAAGCAAGATTGCACTTCAGCCCCTTGACGCTTTTCTGTCTGAGGTCGCAGCGATGCAACGCACAGGCGCGAACCTCGCTGCCCCCGGCACAGCGGCTGCGCGGCGCAGGGTGGTCGCAGTGCTACAAGAACTCGGACCGGGTCTGGGCGATGTGGCGTTGCGCTGCTGCTGCCATCTGGAAGGGGTCGAAACGGCCGAGGCCGCTTTGGGTTGGTCCGCACGCTCGGGCAAGATCGTTTTGCGCATCGCGCTTCATCGTTTGCGGTTGATCCATGACCGGATGGGGGATGCGGCGATGATGATTGGATAGGCAATACCCTTTGCTTTCACCCGCAGCCTGTGGTTTCATGAGGGTCAAAGCGATTTGAAATCGGAGGATACTCATGTATCGCAGCATCGTCATCGCCGCCGCCCTGTTCAATCACGGGGCCACGACCCGCAAGCTGATCGAGAAAGCAAATGTGTTGGTTGATCCCGAAGGCGCGATCACGTTGGTTCATGTGCTGGATGAAATCCCCCATTACCTGGCCGCCTCGGTTACGCAAGACCAGATCATGGACCATCGCAAGGCGCTGCGCGCGCAATTGACCTCGCTCGCGGCGAGCGCAAAGGCCACGCGGGTGGATATTGATGTGCGCGGCGGTACAGCGCCCGAGCAGATCCTTGAATGCGCGCGCGAAACCCATGCCGATCTGATCATGATCGCAAGCCACAAGCCGGGCTTGAGCGATTATTTCATCGGCTCGACTGCGTCGCGTGTGGTGCGTCACGCTCAGACCTCGGTACTGGTGGTGCGCTGACCCTTTTCCTTTTGCCGTGCTGGTTCTACAACAGGGCAAAGGCGGGGGATCAAGTGCAGGGCAAGCGGATTACTCTGATCATCGGGGGCGGCATTGCTGCCTATAAGTCGTTGGAGCTGATCCGGCTTTTGCGTGCGGCAGGGGCGGGCGTGACCCCTGTCTTGACCGCGGGCGGCGCGCAATTCGTGACGCCGCTTTCGGTGGGCGCCCTTGCAGGGGCAAAGGTGTTCCAGAATCTGTTCGATCTGAAAGACGAGGTCGAGATGGGGCATATCCAATTGTCCCGCGCCTCTGATTTGATCGTTGTGGCCCCGGCGACGGCTGACCTGATGGCCCGGATGGCTTTGGGATTGGCCGATGATCTGGCCACGACGTTGCTTTTGGCTACCGACAAGCCTGTGCTGATCACACCTGCGATGAATGTCCGCATGTGGGAGCATCCGGCGACACAAGCCAATCTTGCCACGTTGCGCGCGCGCGGGGTGCAGGTCGTGGGGCCGGATGCGGGCGACATGGCCTGCGGCGAGCATGGGCCGGGGCGGATGGCAGAACCCGCCACGATCCTTTCGCACATTACGCAAAGTTTGGGGCCGAAGCCATTGGCGAAAAAGCGTATTCTTGTCACGTCTGGCCCCACACATGAACCCATCGACCCTGTCCGCTATATCGCCAACCGCTCCTCTGGTGCGCAAGGAACAGCGATTGCGGGGGCTTTGCGCGATCTGGGGGCAGAGGTGGTGTTCGTCACTGGCCCTGCCGCTGTCCCTGCACCGTCGGGCGTGCAGGTCGTCCGCGTGGAAACCGCGCGCGAGATGGCGCTTGCCGTGGCTGCGGCTTTGCCTGTGGATGCGGCGGTGATGGCGGCGGCGGTGGCCGATTGGCGGGTCGAAAATGCCTTCGCGCAGAAGATGAAGAAAACGGCGCAAGGGCTGCCTGCGCTTCAATTTTCAGAGAACCCCGATATCCTGCGCGACCTGTGCGCGCATTCCCAGCGGCCCCAATTGGTGGTGGGATTTGCTGCTGAAACCGAAAACGTCGTAGCGCACGCACAAGCCAAGCGCGCGCGAAAGGGCTGTGACTGGATCGTGGCCAATGATGTCTCGCCCGCCACGGGCATCATGGGCGGCACCGAGAATGCCGTGCATCTGGTGACAGCCGAAAGCGTCGAGGATTGGCCGCGCCTGCCCAAGGCCCAAGTGGCTGCATGTCTGGCCGACCGTATCGCGCAGGCGCTTGCATGAGCGTGCAGGTTCTGTTCCAGCGCTTGCCGGGTTTTGACCCCGCCATCGCCTTGCCCAGCTATGCCACCACAGGCGCGGCGGGGGCCGATATCCGTGCCAATCTGCCCGAGGGCGTGCGCGCCCACGGCCTGACACTCGCCCCCGGTGGTCGTGTTCTGGTGCCAACAGGCTTGGCCTGCGTCATTCCGCCGGGTTTCGAGATGCAAATCCGCGCGCGCTCTGGCCTTGCTTTGCGCCACGGCATCGGCCTGCCCAACGCGCCTGCGACGATCGACAGCGATTATCGCGGGCCTTTGGGGGTGATCCTGATCAATTGGGGCGATGCGCCTTTCGTTATCGACCACGGCGCGCGGATCGCCCAGATCGTGATTGCGCCTGTGGTGCAGGCGGTTTTTGCCGAGGTTACGGCCTTGGACATGACCGCGCGCGGCGCGGGTGGTTATGGCTCGACTGGGGTAAGCTGAATGGGTTTTGTGCTATTCCTGATGGCCTTGGTCTGGATCATGGGCGGCGTGCTGAAAACGCCCGTGCGCCCGCGTCTGGTGATGATTGGGGTGATCTATGTGGCCGTTCTGTCGGCGCATCTGGTCTTGCCTGATGGCACCGAATTGCGCGCCGCGACAGGCGGCGATGCGCGGCCCTGGATCGTGCTGGGGGGCTTGGTTGCGCTGGTGCTGGCCTATCGTGCGGTGCTGCGGCGGTTGCGGCAGCCCGACGCGCCCGTGCCCCAGCCCACCGGCACATTCAGCGAAACCGAGCTGAACCGCTATGCGCGCCACATCGTGCTGCGCGAAGTTGGGGGCGCGGGGCAGCGCAAGCTGAAAGCTGCGCGCGTGCTGGTCGTGGGGGCAGGGGGCTTGGGGTCGCCTGCGCTGATGTATCTTGCAGCAAGCGGTGTGGGCACGATTGGCGTGGTCGATGACGATGTGGTGGATGGCAGCAACCTGCAACGCCAGATCGCCCATAGCGACGCCCGCATCGGGATGCCAAAGGTGTTTTCGGCACAACAGGCGATGATGGCGATCAACCCGTTTGTCACTGTGCGCCCCTATCAGCGCCGCCTGACCCCAGAGATTGCCGCCGAGGTGATGGGCGATTACGATCTGATCCTTGACGGGTCGGACAATTTCGACACGCGCTACATGGTCAACAGGACAGCCGCGCGCTTGGGCAAGCCCTTGATCGCTGCCGCCATGACCCAGTGGGAAGGGCAAATCAGCCTTTATGACCCAGCGCGTGGGGGGCCGTGTTATGAATGCATTTTCCCCACGCGGCCTGCGCCCGGTCTGGCCCCTGCTTGCGCCGAAGCAGGCGTGATCGCGCCTTTGCCCGGTGTGATCGGCTCGCTGATGGCGCTGGAGGCTGTGAAGCAGATTACAGGCGCTGGGACCACGCTGGCAGGCCGTATGCTACTGGTTGACGGCTTGGAGATGGACACGCGGATCATGCGGCTGTCGAAGCGCGCAGATTGTGCGTGTTGTGGCACAGGAAAGGACACGGAATGACACGTCTTTACGGGATCAAAACTTGCGATACCTGCCGCAAAGCGCTGGCCGCCCTGCCGGGTGCGGAATTCGTGGATGTGCGGGCAACACCGCTCGAGGCCGCGACACTTGGACGCTTCATTGCCGCATTTGGCGACAGCTTGGTGAACCGCACATCAACCACGTGGCGTGGGTTGGACGAGACCACACGCGCTTTGCCCATCGCAGAACTGCTGGCCCAGCACCCGACATTGATGAAGCGTCCCGTCATTGACCATGACGGGACGCTCTATCTGGGGTGGAAAGCTGATGTGCAGTCGGCCTTAACTCATGATGATGTTTGATGGAAACATCATCATGATCTAGGTCTTTTTTGTCGTGCGATGATTGAGGAAAACCGGTTCCCACTTTTCCTCATCGCGATCTAAAGGCCTAGAGCAGCTTCAACTCGGTCGCAGATTCCCGCCCGTCGCGCCCTGCGCGCAGTTCAAAGGCGATTTTCTGGTTATCGGCCAGACCCGTCAGGCCCGCGCGCTCGACCGCAGAGATGTGCACGAACACATCCTTGCCGCCGCCATCCGGTGCGATAAACCCGAAACCCTTGGTGGTGTTGAACCACTTGACTGTGCCTGTCGGCATGGACGTGCTCCTCGTTCTCTCTCTCTGGTCCGCAGCGATATTGCAGCGGGGTCGTTCAGCCAGGGGCTTTCAGGTCCGGCTGCGAGAACGCAAAGGCGGTGGTCGAAAGTCTGTCATCCCGAATGAAATTGTGCCATAGGCGCATAAAAAGGCAAGATATTTGAACGAGAGGGGCGTCAACTGCCGCTCTTTTGCCCATGACAGACAGGAACCGCCCATGCGCAATGCAGCCTTGATCCTTGGCCTGATCGGCGGGCTTTGGGGAATGATCGTCGGGTTTTTCAGCTTTGGCTATGTGGACCTGCTGATTCGCTTCCCGGAACTGGCCGAGTTCACAGGCAGTGTGCAGAATGCGGGCCTGATCCGCGTGACATCGCTTGCAGCACCTGTGCTTGCGATTGCAGGCGCTGCAATGGCGCGGTCGCTGCATTTATGGGCAGGGGGCCTGCTTCTGGTGTCAAGCGCGGGCATGTATGCGACTTTCGGCTTTGGCGTGTTCACCATGTTCCCGATTGTCATGTGTGCGGTGGCGGGCGCTCTGGCACTGGCCGCCCGACAACCCGATCCGCATTAAGGCTTGACTTATGGGGCCACAGCCCCCATCTGCACGTCAACCGCAATCTGCCGCGTGAGCAGCCCAATTGTTGCGGTCAGGGCCCATGCCCGCCTCTTTGCTTCCCGACATCACGCGTGGGGGGCGGTGCAGATGTCATGCACCCCCAAACCATTCCCTCGGCTGTTGCCGGGGCCATTGCGCCTTTGACATCGGGTTGCGACAGGACAGAACTATGACTGATTTTACCATGTTCGGGCTGCGCCCGACGCTGATGACCTCGCTCACCCAGCTTGGCTTTGACAAGCCCACCCCCATTCAGGCCCGTGCGATCCCGGTGGTCATGCAGGGGCGTGACATTCTGGGGCTGGCGCAGACGGGCACAGGCAAGACCTTGGCCTTCGGCCTGCCCGTGATGGATGCGCTTCTGGCCGCGCCTCGCCCTGCGCCAAAGGCCGTGCACGCGCTGATCCTTGCGCCCACGCGCGAGTTGGTCATTCAGATTTGCACGACGCTTGATGCGTTTGCGCGCAAGACGCCGCTGAAGGTGCATCATGTCGTGGGCGGTGCGGGCATGAACCCGCAAATCCAGAAGCTGGCCAAGGGCACCGATATTCTGGTCGCCACTCCGGGGCGCTTGCTCGACCTGCTCGAGCGGCGCGCGCTGACGCTCGCGCAAACGCAGATGCTGGTGCTGGACGAAGCTGACCAGATGCTCGACCTCGGCTTCATCCATGCCTTGCGCAAGATTGCGGGCCTGCTGCCGAAAGAGCGCCAGACGCTCATGTTCAGCGCCACGATGAACAAGCAGATGAACGAGATTGCCGATGCCTACCTGACCCGCCCCGAGCGCATTCAAGTGGCAGCCCCCGGCAAACCCGCGGATAAAGTCACTCAAAGCGTGCATTTTGTGGCGCAAGGCGACAAGGCGCGCGTGCTCGAAGGCTATCTGCGCGACCACCCCGAGGATCGGGCGCTGGTTTTCGCCCGCACCAAGCATGGGGCCGAGAAGCTGATGAAGTTGCTGGCCGGATGGGGTATCCCTGCCGGGTCCATCCATGGCAACAAAAGCCAGGGCCAGCGCGAGCGGACCTTGGCCGCGTTCCGCGACGGGCAAATCAAGGTGTTGGTGGCGACCGATGTCGCGGCCCGCGGGATCGACATTCCCGACATGGGCAATGTCTACAATTACGAATTGCCAGAAGTGCCCGAGAATTACGTCCACCGCATTGGCCGCACGGCCCGTGCGGGCCAGAGCGGCAAGGCGATTGCGCTCTGCGCGCCGGCCGAAATGGCCGATCTGCGCGCTATAGAGAAACTGATGGGGCGCGAGTTGAAAGTGGTGGGCGGGGCACCTTGGGCCTCCGATATGGCCGATGCGGCCCGCGCATTGGCACGCAAGCGCGGTGCCCCCCAAGCGCGTCCGTCGCGTGATGGCAAGCCCGCCGCGCGGCCAGCACAGGGCAAAGGCCCGCAAGGCCAGCGTCGTCAGGGTGGCGAGGGGCAGTCGCGCGGAGGCTCGCAGAACCGGCGTCGGGCAGGATAAGGAAACAGCGCGCGCCCAGACCGGGCGCGCGCTTACATTTCCTGCGCGTGTTCAAACCGCAGGCGCGCGATCTGTTCGTTTTTCTCGCTGCGCTTCAGATCGCTCATCATCTGCTCGACGAAATCCAAATGCGCCTCGGCCGCCCGGCGTGCCGCTGTTGCATCGCGCTCTTGCAGGGCGTCATTGATGGCCTTGTGCTGCGCGAGCAGGTCATCACGGGTCGCGCGCTGGCGAAAGATCATCTGGCGGTTGTAGAACACGCCTTCATGCAGAAGGTTGAACATCGCGCGCATCATGTGCAGCATGATGATGTTGTGCGACGCTTCGACGATGGACAGGTGAAATTCGGCGTCAAGCTGGGCTTCTTCGGACGGGTCGCGCTTGCGATGCGCGGCTTCCATCTTGCGAAAGATCGTGTCGATCACTTGCAGGTCCGTGTCGGACCCATAGCGCGCTGCCCGGTCTGCGGCCATCCCTTCGAGGTCGCGGCGAAAGCTGATGTAATCAAACAACGCTTCGTCATGGGCCGCGAAAAGCTGCACCAAGGACCGCGAGAAGGCCGAATCGAGCAATTCCTCGACATAGACGCCCGCGCCTGCGCGGCTGGTCAGAAGCCCGCGCTCTTGCAATTCCGCAAGCGCATCGCGCAGGCTGGGGCGCGAGACGCCCAGCTTTTCGGCCAGTTCCCGCTCGGCAGGCAGCCGCTCGCCGGGGCGAAGGATGCCGCGCAACAGCAACAGCTCGATCTGGCGCACGACCGAGTGGGACAGTTTCTCGGGCTGGATACGCTGAAACGGCATGGCTCCTCCAGCCAGTTGCCCCTGATTCGGGCAGGATTACGCAAATTTTGGGCAAAGATTGGTAAAAAGATATGACCAGTCCACCGTTTGCGCAATCAAAAAGGCCAGCTTGCGCTGACCTTCTTGCAGAGTTTTGCCGAATTGCGCTTAGCGCGTCTGGTAGGGGCGCACGAAAATCTCGACGCGGCGGTTTTGCTGACGCCCTTGGGCCGTGTCGTTCGAGGCGATCGGCTGTGTGAGCCCGCGTCCAATAGTCTGGATGCGGTTTGCTGCCACGCCTTCGCTGCGCAGGATTGCCGCGACCGAAGCCGCGCGCCGCTCGGACAGGCCCTGATTGTAGGCCGCAGAGCCCACATTATCCGTATGCCCCACAACGATCACATCGCTTTGCGGATAGGCCACCAGATTGCGCGAAATCACGCGCAGATCGGCTTGCAGGTCCGGGCGGACCACTGTGCTGTCCGTAGCGAACAGCAGGTCTTGCGGCAAGGTCAGGATCAGTTCCTGCCCGGTATTGCGCACGTCGATATTGTTGCCAAGTTGCGCGCGCAGTTCCGCCGCCTGCCGGTCAAGCTGTGCGCCTATCGCGCCGCCTGTCACACCGCCAAGGACCGCGCCCGCAAGGATTGTGCCCCGGTCGCCATCGCTGACCGCCGCGCCGAGCAAGCCGCCTGCAACAGCGCCCGTAATCGCGCCGCCCACAGTGCGGTTGCCTGTGTAGTTGGGATCAGGCGCACACGCGGTTAGTGCCAGAACGGACACGGCAAGGACAGAAATCTGGGTTTTCATAGTGACACCTTCAGCTCAGGGTTTGTGCTCTGATAGCGCTTTCCCTAAAGCCCGTCACGTCACGAGTGATTGACAGCCTCTGTTTCGGCATCAATCCGCGCGCCCTCCCATGCCAGAATGGCGCGTTTGCGCGGCAGTCCCCAATGATAGCCGCCCAGGGCCGCAGCCCCCGCCGCCCCCCCGCGCAGCACGCGGTGACAGGGGATCACGAAGCCCAGCGGGTTGCGCCCGACAGCCGCGCCCACTGCGCGTGCGGCACGCGGGGTGCAGACGCGCGCGGCAATCGCGCCATAGGTGGACACATGGCCGGGCGGGATGTGCAACAGCGCCTCCCAGACCTTGATCTGAAAGGGCGTGCCGATCAGGTGCAGCGCCGCCTGACCTGTCTGCGCGAAAGCCGACGCCACATGCGGGGCAGGGCCTGTAGGGTCATGGATCATCTGCGCCTTGGGCCAGCGGGCGGCCATGTCGGTCAGGGTGGCGGCATCTTGCATGTCGGCAAAGGCCAGACCACACAGGCCCCGCTCGGTCGCGGCGGCAAGTGCGGGGCCAAAGGGCGTGTCGAACCAGCCATGGCGGATGGTCAAACCTGCACCTGCACGCGCGTAATCGCCCGGGGCCATTGCTTCCCAGCGCAGGAACAGGTCGTGCAGCCGCGCCGTGCCCGACAGGCCAAGGTCATGGGCCGCATCCAGCAGCGTCATGCGCCGCGCCAGCATCTCGCGCGCATGGGCGAGCGTCAGGTATTGCTGATAGCGCTTGGGGCTGACACCGGCCCAGGCACTGAAAATGCGCTGGAAATGGGCGGGGCTCATGTCCATGGCTTGGGCCAAGTCGTCAAGCGAGAGCCGCGTGCCACCGGGCGCGTCGATCAGGGCGATGGCGCGCTTGATGGTCTGGTAGTGGTAGTCGCTGGGTTCGGGGGCGGTCATGGGCGGCCTTTGGGTTTGGTTGCCAGTAGGTAGCAACCGGAGGCGCGCGCGGCGACCCGGAACTTGCGCAATCCTCCGCGGCCAAACAAAAACCCCCCGCAGGCCGCGCCCGGGGGGGTTTGTTCCGACACGCGGAGGGGAGGGGCTTAGACCATCCCTTCGCGTTGGGCCTTCTTGCGGGCAAGCTTGCGCGCGCGCCGCACGGCCTCCGCTTTCTCGCGGGCCTTCTTGACCGAGGGTTTCTCGAAATGCTCTTTGAGCTTCATTTCCCGAAACACCCCTTCGCGCTGAAGCTTCTTCTTCAGTGCCCGAAGCGCCTGTTCGACATTATTGTCGCGGACCGATACCTGCATGTGGTTTTCACCACCTTTCCAAGTTAGAGTTGCGTCATCGCAGGATGCGCTCGCTTATCAAAGGGGGCGCACTATGTCCAGCACAAGTGACCATGGGGGAAATGATGAGTGTGACAGCCGACACCCTGCTTGATGCAGCCTTGATCCATGTGCCGTTTGACGGCTGGTCCGATGCCGCCCTGCGCGCGGCGTCCCGCGATTGCGGGGTGGATGTAACGGTCGCGCGCGCGCTGTTCCCGCGCGGCGGGGTCGATCTGGCGCTCGCGTTTCACAAGCGGGGCGACGCGCAGATGAAGGCGCGCTTGGCGACCGAGGATTTGACGCTTCTGCGCTACCGCGACCGCGTGGCGCGCGCTGTGCGCGTGCGGCTGGAAGTGGCCGAGGATCGCGAATTGGTACGCCGTGGCACGACCCTGTTCAGCCTGCCGATTTATGCCGCAGACGGGGTGCGTGCGATCTGGGGCACGGTCGATGCGATCTGGACCGCCCTTGGCGATACAAGCCGCGATGGCAATTGGTACACCAAGCGCGCCACGCTTGCAGGCGTCTATTCGGCTACAGTCCTGTTCTGGCTGGGCGATGACAGCGAGGGGCAACAGGCGACGTGGGATTTTCTGGATCGCCGGATCGACAACGTGATGGCGGTGGAAAAGATGAAGGCCGCCGCGCGCGAAAACCCGCTGACGCGGCCCTTTGCGCAGCTTCAGACAGCCATCCTTGAGCGGATCAAGGCGCCCCAATGCGCGCGCAACGATTTGCCCGGCCACGTGCGCCCGAAACCCGAGCAGGGTTGACGCGACGCCCCCCAGCCCGCAGGGTGCGCAAAAACGCAAAAAGGGGGACAGATGGCTGTCGGCACGGAAATCGCGACCTTTTTGGAAGGGCGCTGGCACAGGGGCAATGTGCCCATCATCAACGCGGCTGATCACGGGGCCTGGCTCGGCTCGCAGGTCTTTGACGGGGCGCGGCGGTTCGAGGGGGTTCTGCCCGATCTGGACTTGCACAGCGCGCGGATCATCCGCTCGGCGGAAGCCATGGGCATGGTCCCGCCTGTGGATGCAGCGACTGTGCATGGGCTGCTGGAAGAAGGCTGCAAGCTTTTCCCCGATGATGCGGCGCTCTATCTGCGCCCGATGATGTGGGCGCGCGATTCGACACCGGGGATCATTGATGTTGTCCCGGACTCGACCGCATTCGCGCTGTGCATCGAAACCCTGCCCATGCCCGCGCCGGGGGCGTTCAGCTTGGGCGTGTCGCCCTATTGCCGCCCGCGCCCGGATATGGCGCTGACCGAAGCGAAAGCAGGCTCGCTTTATGCCAACAATGCCCGGATTATGGCCGATGCCCGCAAGCGCGGTTTTTCCAATGCACTGTCCTTGGATGTCGAAGGGTTTGTCGCCGAAACGGCATCGACCAATGTGTTCATGGTGCGCGACGGGGTGGTGTTCACGCCGGTGGCCAATGGCATGTTCCTGAACGGGATCACGCGGCAGCGGGTGATCGGGCTGTTGCGCGCAGATGGGGTCGAGGTGGTGGAAACCAGCCTGACCCTGGCCGATTTTGACGCGGCAGAGGAGATTTTCGTGACCGGAAATATCGCGAAGGTTATGCCTGTGGCGCGGTATCTGGAGCGCGATCTGGGCGTGCCGCGGATGGGCAAGCGGGCGCGGGAACTTTATTGGGATTATGCTTTAAGCAAAAAGTAAGAAAGGGGCGCTGCCCCTCTTGGGCGCGTGCCGCGCCCAATTCACCCCGGAGTATTTCGGGCAAGATAAAGCAATGGAGGAACCAATGGATCTGCCCCATACAATGCGCGCAATCGAGATTTCCCAGCCCGGCGGGCCAGAGGTCTTGCGCGAAGCCACGCGCCCTGTGCCTGTGCCGGGGCCGGGGCAAGTGGTGGTGCGCCTTGCTTATGCGGGCGTGAACCGCCCCGACGCGCTGCAACGCGCAGGGGCCTATGACCCGCCCCCCGGTGCAAGCGACTTGCCGGGATTGGAGGGGGCAGGGACCATCGCGGCCTTGGGCGCGGGTGTCACGCGCTGGAAAGTGGGGGACCGGGTCTGTGCGCTGTTTCCGGGCGGGTCCTATGCGGAGCACGCGCTGACCGATGCAGGCCAGGTACTGCCTGTGCCTGCAGGCATGAGCCTGCGCGAGGCGGCGTGCCTGCCCGAGACGTTCTTCACGGTCTGGTCGAATGTGGTTACACGTGGCGGCTTGCAGGCGGGTGAGCGGTTTTTGGTGCATGGCGGCTCATCCGGGATCGGGACAACGGCGATCCAGTTGGCCAACGCTTTCGGCGCGCGAGTCTTTGCAACGGCCGGATCGGACCAGAAATGCGCCGCCTGTGTGAAACTGGGGGCGGAGCGGGCGATTAATTACCAGACCGAGGATTTCGTGAAGGTGATGCAGGCCGAAGGAGGGGCGAACCTGATCCTTGACATGGTGGGTGGCCCCTATCTGCCACGCAACCTGCGCGCTTTGGCAGATGACGGGCGGCTTGTGCAGATCGCCTTCCTGCAAGGGCCGAAGGTCGAAGTGAATTTCGCCCCCCTGATGGTGCGGCGGCTGACGATCACGGGGTCAACCCTGCGGCCGCAATCGAATGCGGCCAAGGCGGGAATCGCGCGTGATCTGGAAGCGCATGTTTGGCCAATGCTGGCCGCAGGCCGTCTGGCCCCGGTGATGGACAGCGAATTTGCGCTGGCTGACGCGGCCAAGGCCCATGCGCGCATGGAGAGTTCCGCCCATATCGGCAAGATCGTGCTGCGGATTGCTGAGTGATCAAGCGCTTCGCGGAGTCGTGATGAAAAAAACGGCAATGCCTCCCAAACCTGCTTGCAAAGCCGGGCGCTATTCGTAACCAATAGGGGCAATTGTACGGGTCGCTCGAGGACGCGTGCAGCTAAAAGCAACTGGCGCAACCTTCGCGCCGACAGGGAGATCATAGATGAAACAGCACGTTGCCCGTCGGGGCATCGCACTTCTTGTACTGGCCAGCCTGCCTGCAATCGCACAGGCGCAAAGTATCAATGTTTTCAACTGGTCCGACTACATTGCCCCGGACACGATCGAGAAATTCACCGCCGCGACTGGCATCGCCGTGAACTACGATGTGTTCGATTCGAACGAGACGCTGGAAGCGCGGATGCTTGCGGGGTCGTCTGGGTTTGACGTGGTTGTGCCGACATCGGACTACATGCAGCGTCAGATCATGGCGGGCGTGTACCAGAAGCTGGACAAGTCGAAGCTGCCGAACCTGTCGAACATGGACCCGCAATTGATGGGTCTGGCCGAAGCCTTTGACCCCGGCATGGAGCATTCGGTCATCTATCTCTGGGGCACTACGGGGATCGGGTTCAATACCGAAGCCGTCAAGGCGCGTCTGGGGGAAGATTACGAAGTCGATAGCTGGTCGATCATATTCGATCCCGAAAAAGCCGCTCTGTTCCAGGATTGTGGGATTGCATGGCTCGACACGCCCAAGGAATTGATGCCAGTCGCGATGCGGTATCTGGGGCTGGAGCCCACCTCGACATCGGAAGCCGATTTCCAGGCTGCGACCCAGCTTTTGCTCTCTGTCCGCCCGTTTGTGCGCTACTTCCATTCGTCGCAATACATCAGCGATCTGGCCAATGGCGAAATCTGTCTGGCGGTGGGGTGGTCGGGCGATGTGTTGCAAGCGACCGACCGCGCCGCAGAGATCGAGCAACCCTTTGAGGTCGGCTATGCGATCCCGGACGAGGGCGCGCATCTGTGGTTCGACATGCTGACCATCCCGGCGGATGCCCCGAACCCCGAAGGCGCACATGCTTTCATCAACTTCGTGATGGATGCGCAGATCGCGGCGGATATTACCAATTACGTGAAATTCCCCAATGCGAACGCTGCTTCGACTCCGCTTGTAGATGCCGAAGTGTTGGCGGACCCGACGATTTATCCGACCCCCGAGGCGAAAGCGAACCTTTGGACACTCAAGCCCTATGACAATGCGGCAGAGCGGCTGACAACGCGGCTCTGGACTCAGATCCGCACAGGGCAGTAACATCACAGACCCCGGCCCTCGCTTCAGAGGGCCGGCTCTTTTTTGTCGGAGGGCGCATGTCCGATTCTGCTTTGGCCTCTTCTGCTCTGGCCTCGGTTGCCAAACCGTGGCGCAACACGGCGAACAAGCCGTTCCTGTCGGTGCAGGGCGTGACCAAGCGCTTTGACGATGTGACAGCCGTCAATGATGTCAGCCTTGACATCTTCAAGGGGGAATTGTTTTGCCTGCTGGGCGAATCGGGCTGCGGGAAATCGACGCTGTTGCGGATGCTGGCCGGGTTTGAACGACCCACAGCCGGGCGCATCCTGCTCGATGGCGAGGATATGGGGCGCGTACCGCCCGACCGCCGTCCCACCAATATGATGTTCCAGTCCTATGCGCTTTTCCCGCACATGACGGTCGAAAAGAACGTCGCCTACGGGCTGTTGCGCGAAGGCGTTGCCAAGGCCGAGGCCTATGCCCGCGTGGCCGAGATGCTGCGCATGGTGAAGCTGGAAAAGCTTGCACGGCGCAAACCGGATCAATTGTCAGGCGGGCAGCGGCAGCGCGTGGCGCTGGCCCGCGCGCTGATCAAGCGGCCAAAGCTGTTGCTGCTCGATGAACCCTTGGGCGCGCTGGACAAGAAGCTGCGCGAGGAAACGCAGTTCGAATTGATCAAGATTCAGGAAAGCCTTGGGATCACGTTTATCGTCGTGACCCATGATCAGGATGAAGCGATGACCCTCGCCACCCGGATCGGGGTGATGAAGGATGGTGTCATCAAGCAAGTGGGCGAGCCCGCGCAGATTTACGAGCAGCCCAATTCCAAATTCGTGGCCGATTTCATTGGCTCAGTGAACCTGTTTGACGCGCGCGTGGATGCGTCGGCGCCTGACGGCGTGCGGGTTATCGCGGATGATCTGGGGCCGGTCGTGTCCCCGCCGCAAAACGGTCTGACCTTGGGCCAGCAAGTCTGGGGCGCCGTGCGGCCCGAACGCTTTGCGCTGACGCGCGCGGAGCCCACCAACACGCCCAACAAATGGCGCGGGGTCGTGGAGGAAGTGGGCTATATCGGCCATATGTCGCATTACCGCATCCGGCTCGAATCGGGCCGCCTGATCCGGGCGAGCCAATCGAACCGCCTGCGCGACGAGGACCCGCTGACATGGGATGAACGCATCTGGGTCGCCCTTCAGCCGCCTGCATTCCGGGTGCTGACCGAATGAGCGCGCTCTGGGGGCGGCTTGGGATCACGGGGCGGAGCTTGGTCATCGCCATTCCGATGGTCTGGCTTCTGGTGTTTTTCCTCGCGCCGTTTTTTGTGCTGGGCAAGATTTCACTGGCCGAGGCGATCATCGCGCGCCCGCCCTATACGCCGCTTTTTGAGCGGGCACCGGACGGGTCGCTGACCTTTCTTGCCTCGCTCGACAATTATCGTTTTCTGCTGAACGATGCGCTTTATCTGAATGCCTATCTGTCCTCGATCCGGGTGGCGCTGATCTCGACATTCTTTGCGCTGCTGATCGGCTATCCGATGGCCTATTTTATCGCACGCTCGCCGGAACCGCGCCGTTCCATCCTGCTGTTGCTGGTGATCCTGCCCTTCTGGACCAGCTTTCTGTTGCGCGTCTATGCGTGGATGGGCTTTTTGCGCAATAACGGTGTGATCAACAACACGCTGATGTCCTTGGGGATCATCGACCAGCCGCTGGTGATGATGCAGACGGAATTCGCGATCTATGTGGGCATTGTCTATACCTATCTGCCCTTCATGATCCTGCCGCTTTACGCCAACTTGACCAAACTGGACGGCGCACTTCTGGAAGCAGCGAGCGATCTGGGTGCCTCGCCCACGGTCACGTTCCTGACCGTCACGCTGCCCCTGTCGCTGCCCGGCATCATTGCAGGCTGTATGCTGGTGTTTATCCCGGCCATCGGAGAATTCGTGATCCCGGCCCTGCTGGGGGGGCCCGATACGCTGATGATTGGCCGTGTTCTGTGGGATGAATTCTTCTCCAGCCGCGATTGGCCTGTGGCCTCCGCTGTGGCAGTGGTTATGCTGGTGCTGGTTGTGGCGCCCATCATGTGGCTGCAAACAGTCCAGAACCGGCGGGAGGAACGCTGATGGGACGTGGTTGGTTCCTGCCCATCGCCGTGCTGCTGGGCTTTCTGTTCCTGTATCTGCCGATCGTGTCGCTGATCGTATTCTCGTTCAACGATTCGCGGCTTGTCACAGTCTGGGGCGGGTTTTCGACGCGCTGGTATGGGGTGCTTCTGAATGACCGCCAAGTGATGGGGGCTGCGTGGATCAGCCTGAAAGTGGGTGTGATCAGCGCGACTTTGGCGACGATCATCGGCACGCTCGGCGCGTTCGTGCTCACCCGCTTTGACAGCTTCAAGGGGCGGCTTTTGCTGACAGGGATGATCACCGCGCCGCTCGTCATGCCAGAGGTCATCACGGGCCTGTCGCTGCTTCTTCTGTTCATCTCGATGGAGCTGTTTCTGGGCTGGCCTGCGGGCCGGGGCCTGACCACAGTGATCATCGCACACACGACCTTCTGTGCGGCCTTCGTGGCTGTGATCGCGCAATCGCGGTTACGCAGCATGGATGAAAGTCTCGAGGAAGCCGCGCGTGACTTGGGCGCGGGGCCGGTGCGGGTGTTTTTTGACGTGACGCTGCCAGTGATCATGCCTGCGCTGGTCTCGGGCTGGCTGCTGGCCTTCACGCTGTCGCTCGACGATCTTGTGATCGCAAGTTTCGTGTCCGGGCCGGGGGCGAGCACGCTGCCGATGGTGATTTTCTCGAAAGTGCGGCTGGGGGTCAGCCCGGATATCAATGCGCTGGCTACCATCGTGATCGGGATTGTGGCCTTGGCCGTGCTGATCGCGGGTTGGCTGATGCGCGCGCAGATGCGCAAGGGGTAGCGGATGCAAGCACTGAACCAGCATTTCATCAATGGCGCGTGGGTGAACGGACAGGGGCCTGTCATCGACGTGATCAACCCGTCGACCGAGGATGTGTGCGCGACCCTGCGGTTAGGTACCGAGGCAGAGACCAATGCCGCAGTGGCCGCCGCCAAAGCCGCCCTGCCGGATTTCATGCACTCGGACCCCGCCGAGCGGCTGGCTTTGGTCAAGCGCATTCAAGCCGCCTACAAAGCGCGGGCCGAGGAAATGGCGCAAGCCATGTCGCTGGAAATGGGGGCACCCATCGACCTTGCCCGCGCGGACCAGTTCGGCGCGGGCACATGGCATATCCGAAACTTCATCACGGCCTTTGACCAGATCCGCTTCATCGAACCGCTGAATGCCAAGACCCCGCGCGACCGGATCATCCGCGAAGCGGTGGGGGTCTGTGCGCTGATCACGCCGTGGAATTGGCCGATGAACCAGATCACGCTCAAGGTGATCCCGGCGCTTCTGGCTGGTTGCACTGTGGTTCTGAAACCGTCCGAAGTGGCCCCCCTGTCGGCGCAGGTCTGGACGCAGGTGATGATCGATGCAGGCACGCCGCCCGGTGTCTACAACATGGTGCATGGGGACGGTCCCGGCGTGGGCACGCAGCTTTCGCGCCACAAGGATGTGGACATGGTCAGCTTCACAGGCTCGACGCGGGCAGGGATCGCGATTTCAAGGAATGCCGCTGAAACGCTCAAACGCGTGCATCTGGAACTGGGCGGCAAAGGGGCCAATCTGGTCTTTGCCGATGCTGACCCGGATGCGGTCAAGCGCGGGGTCGCGCATGTGATGGAAAATTCCGGCCAATCCTGCAACGCGCCCACGCGGATGCTGGTGGAGCGCTCGGTCTACGAGCAGGCCGTGGAAACCGCGCGCCTGGTGGCCGAGGCGACACGGGTCGGCCCTGCCCATCTGCAAGGCGACCATATCGGGCCAGTGGTCAGCCAGACCCAGTTCGACCGTATCCAGAGCCTGATCGCCAAGGGGATTTCCGAAGGCGCCCGGCTGGTCGCGGGAGGCCTTGGACGGCCCGAGGGGATGAACCGGGGCTACTATGTCCGGCCTACCGTGTTTGCCGATGTCACGAATGACATGATCATCGCGCGCGAGGAGATTTTCGGCCCAGTCCTGTCGATCCTGCCTTTCGACAGCGAAGATCAGGCCGTAGCGATTGCCAATGACACTGTCTATGGCTTGACCAATTATGTCCAAAGTCAGGACGGCGCACGCCGCAACCGTCTTGCCCGCCGCCTGCGTTCGGGCATGGTCGAGATGAACGGCATCTCGCGCGCGGCTGGTGCGCCGTTTGGCGGTATGAAGCAATCGGGCAATGGCCGCGAAGGCGGTGTTTGGGGGATCGAGGATTTCCTCGAAGTCAAGGCCGTGTCGGGCTGGGATCCTGACGAAGCCTGAGCTGTGCCGGACAGAACCTTTCCCACAGCAAATTTGTTGTCAGACTCCAACCCCTTCGCTATCATCGCGATAGACCTTCTCTTTTGGCCCAAGTTATTTGCTCTCGAAGGTCACCCCAAAAGGATTAGGTGACATGTGTCTTATTTGTGAAAGCCGCGCCTTCATGCTGCAAAGCGGGCCTTCGGCCCTGCCGCCGCCCGGCACTGGCATGGGGCCTTTGGTCGATGCTTTGGTCAGCGGGTCACGCTGGAACAATCTGACAGTGACCTATTCCTTTACCCCAGCGGGTGTGGAAGCGGACAAGGGCGGTTATTCAGGCGGTTCAGACTTCACCTCTGCGTTCACGGCAGATGAAATGACTGTCGTGCGAGATGTCTTTGCGCATGTGTCATCTTTCGTGCAACTTCAATTTGTTGAAGTTACTCCCGACACAAGCAGCAATATGCGGTTCCAGAAAGTTGCCGAAGTGGCGGGGGGCTGGGCGGGGTTTGCGTATTATCCGAGCAATTTTTTCGGCTCAAACGTCATCTTAGGGGAGAACTGGATCAACGCTCAAAATTACAATAACGTTGTGGTCCACGAGATCGGACATGCTCTGGGGCTGGAACACACGCATGACGGAACGGCCGTTTTCCCCGGCGTAGCAGACCCATATGATGCGGGAAGCTTTGGACTGAATTCCGAGCTATTTACGACCATGTCCTATCGTGCCGCGGTCAATCCCCTAGTCGACATGGCGATTGCCACGCCTCAGCCCAACTTCATGGCAATCGATATTGCTGCGTTGCAATGGATTTATGGGGCCAATATGTCCCATGCCGGTGGCAATACAGTTTACCGTGTGCCCAACATGCTACGTTCGATCTGGGATACAGGTGGGACGGACCGCATCGACTTTTCCGAGGCGATCCACGATGCGGTCATCGACTTGCGCGCCGCGACTTTGCAGGTTGGGGAAGGGGGTGGCGGCTACCTCTCCTACATTCGCATACCGGAATGGACCTGGACTGTCGCCCGAGGCGGCTACACGATCGCGCACGGTGTCACGATCGAGAATGCCACGGGGGGGAGCGGCAATGATCTGATCACCGGAAATGCGGTCGCGAACCGGTTGTGGGGCGGCTTTGGCAACGACACAATAGAGGGCGGGGTCGGCAACGATACGATCTACGGGGCAAGGCCTGATGCGACGCTCCCTGTGATTGATCTGATTTCGATCAATGCGGGGGCCGCACGTGATCAAGCCTTGCGCCTGACGAGTCCCGCGCCGCTGCCCGCGTCCTTCACGCTGGACATGGTTTTGCAATTCGATCCAAGCGTGACGCATTTTCAACGGATTGTTTCGTTTCGGCCTGATGTCAGCAGCAATCTCGAATTCGAGTTGCAATTGTGGAACTCAGACAATCCCAATCTGTTCTTGATCCGTCGGGACGGCAACTCACTCAGCAGCGCATGGGCAGGTATCTCGAGCAACTCGATTTCTGATGGTAATCTTCATCGCTTGACAATTTCGCGCGATAGCGTGACCGGCGCATTTCGGTTTTATCTTGACGGAGATTTTGCACGCGAAATCGTTCATCGCCCCGGTGACAGTTTCGGCACTTCCGGATCCTTGGTCTTTGGCCAAAGCCAAGGCCTGTGGGGTCCAGCCAATTCCCCCGACTACGCCATGCGCGGTGCCATCGGTGACATTGTCATCTACAACACCGCCCTGTCGGACGCGCGCATCGCCGCGCGCTCGATGAGTGACATGGCCGAACAGGGCGCGCCGGATTTGGTCCAGTGGTGGCAACCCATGGCTGGCAGCGGCAACCAGATGGTCAATCGCGTCAGCGGTGGCCAGACCCTGACGAGTTCGGCGGGTATGAATGTCACGCCCATCTTCCTGTACCATGATGACGACTGGCTGGATGGCGGCGAAGGCAACGACCTGATCTATGGGCGCGAGGGCAATGACACGATCATGGGCGGCCTTGGGTCTGACACGCTACATGGTGGCGCCGGCGATGATTTGATCTATGGCGGCGGCAGCGGCGACCTGATCTATGGCGATGACGGCAACGACACGCTCTATGGCGGCGAGGGGCGCGATACGCTGTATGGGGGGGCGGGCGACGATCTGATCTCGGGCGATACGGGCGCGGATCTTGGTTATGGCGGCACGGGCAACGACACCTTGCTGGGTGCCACAGGCAATGACACGCTGCATGGTGAGGACGGGGATGACCAGCTCTCGGGCGGGTCGGGCGCTGATCAGCTTTTCGGTGGGGATGGGGATGATGTGCTCGACGGTGGATCGGGCCGCGACCTGCTCGAAGGGGGGCGGGGCAATGACACGCTGACGGGCGGGTCCGAGAATGACACGTTGCGCGGCGGCGGCGGGGATGATTTTGTGTTCGGTGGGTCGGGCAGTGACCGCCTTGAGGGCGATGCGGGGGCCGATTATCTGGACGGTGGCTCCGGGGATGACACGCTGATTGGTGGATCGGGCAGCGACACTTTGCGGGGCGGGACCGGCGCGGATGTATTGGCCGGCGGCAGCGGGGTGGACACGTTCATCTGGGCAACTGTGGGTGAAATGGGGCTGGGCAACCGGCGCGACCGGATCACAGATTTCTCGGGTGACATCATCGACCTGACCGGGATCGGGGGGCTGGTGTTCAATGCGGGCGGCTTTGTGGGCGGCGGCACGCGGTCGGTAACGTTCGAGGCCAGCACGTCGCTTCTGCGTGTGGACAGCACCGGGAATGGGGTGGTGAATGGCGAGGTACTGCTGGTGGGGGTGAACAGCTTCGACGGTGGGGCGTTGTTGCTTTAGTCAGCGCGCTACGATGGTCGCGCATCTTGTCGCGCGTTGGCGCGCGCGCGCACCCAGTTCCACCCCATAAGCGCAAGCAACACCGCTGCCCCCACAGCCTCGATCACCAATGACGGGTTAAAGACCGCGATCACCGCAGGGACCATCAGCACGCGCGACACGGGGTCGATCCATGTGAACAGATAGCCCTCAATGGCCGCCGCGAAAGCCACGAGCGCGATGATGATGATGGCACCGGTGAACAGCACATACCATAACTCGCCACCTGTGATGATGACCGGGTTGAACACCATGAAGGCCGGGATCATATAAAGCCCCTTGGCGTATTTCCACGCCTGGATACTTGTCTCCATGGGCTTGGCGCCTGCCACCGCCGCGCCTGCAAAGCCCGCCAAGGCCACAGGTGGGGTCACGTTGCTGTCTTGCGAATACCAGAACACGACAAGATGCGCGATCAGAAGCGGGATACCGAAGGTCTGGTGCAGCGCCGGGCCCACCAGCACGATCAGCACGATATAGGCGGCGGTGACTGGCAGGCCGAGGCCAAGGATCAGGCTTGCGATCAGCACGAATATCAGCGCCAGAACCAGCGAATCGCCCGCAAGCGCGATCATCATCGAGCTGAATTTCAGCCCCAGTCCTGTCAGCCCTACCACACCCACGATGATCCCGGCCACTGCACAGGCGACCGACACCGCGACCGCGTTGCGCGCGCCCAGTTCAAGCGCGCGCCAGACCAGCGCCACCCCGCGGATACAGGCATCACGTAGGCTGGCCCATGTCAGCCCCTCGACCCACAGCGCCCAGAGCGCGCGCAAAGCCGTGACGGCCAGAATCGAGATAATTGCCCAAAACCCAACCCGCGTCGGCGAGATGTTGTTCATCAACAGCCAGATCAGCAACAGCAGCGGCACGATGAATTGCCAACCTGCGCGCATCACATCGCGCACGATCGGCAGGTCAGCGGCGGACAAGCCCTTCATGCCCGCTTTCATCGCCACCAGATGCACGAACAGGTAAACGGTCCCCAGATACAGGATGGCCGGGAAAATCGACACCATCACGATCTGGCTATAGGGGACATTGGTATATTCGGAAATCAGGAACGCGCCCGCCCCCATCAAGGGCGGCGTGATCTGACCACCGGTAGAGGCCGCAGCCTCGATCCCGCCTGCTTGGGCAGGTTTGTAGCCAAGCTTTTTCATCAGGGGGATGGTGAAAGCCCCGGTCGTCACCACATTGGCGATGGCCGAGCCGGAAATCGACCCCATGCCCGCCGAGGCCAGCACCGCCGCTTTCGCGGGCCCGCCCGGTTTGCGCCCTGTTGCAGCAAAGGCCAGATCAATGAAAAACTTGCCCGCGCCGGTGACTTCCAGAAACGCGCCAAACAGCACGAACATGAACACATAAGTCGCAGCAACCCCAAGCGGCAGACCGAAAATCCCCTCTTGCCCCAGATAGACTTGCGACACGACCCGGTCCACGCTCGCCCCGCGATGGGCCAGAATACCGGGCATCCAGTCGGCCAGATCCGGCAGCGCCCCGCGCCGTCCGGCAAAGGCATAGAGGATCGCCACCGCCCCGATGATGGTCATGCCCAGGCCCACGGCGCGGCGGCTGGCCTCCAACACGGCCACGATACACACAATCCCCACCCAGATATCCATCCGCGCCCAATTGCCCGCGCGGTTGATCAGTGCGTCCAGATTCCAGGTGATGTAGAAGGCCACGTAGAAGCCGGCTGCGACCAGAAGCCCGTCGATCAGCCACCCCAGCAGCCCGCGTTTGCGCCCATAGCCCCAGACCGGATACATCAGGAAGCACAGCACCAGCACAAAGCCCAGATGAATGGGGCGCTGATAGAACAGCCCAAGCGGTTGGATGCCCGCCGAATAGAGCTGAAACAGCGACATCGCCACGCCGACAAGAGCGATCAGCCACAGAACAGGTTTCGAGGTCGGGGACAGGCTTTGCATCAAGGTCACGCGGTTCAGTCGGGGGTGGGGCAGTCGGGGATTATGGCCAGTGTTATACGCCGGCGCGTCGTGGGCAGGGGCAGCGCGTATGCGGCGAAAGGGTCCGGCATCAGGCGGTGGGCGACCTGTGGACCGCCAAGTCGCAGGGTCAGGCCATGGGGCAGAGGCTGGTTGATTGCGTCAATCCAATACCCCCCGCGCTGATCGGGTCGGAGTGTGCCGCGCCCGGCAACCTCTCCCAGACCTGCGGCGAAATCGTGCAGGTAGCTGTGGGTCAGCACCAGTAGGCCATCCCGTGCCCCAAAGCAATCCGCCACCAAGCCGCCCGTCACGGAATGGTTCCAGACCAGACAGACCGGCAGAATGTGGGATGCTACAAGGCTTTGCCCATCCCAGACGGCCAATTCCTGCGCGCCCACGCCTTGCGCGAAAGCAAGCGCCGCGACAAGCGCGGCGCTTTTCGGGATGCGCATCAGGGCCGCTGGCGGTCCTGAATGGTCGCGCCGACCTCTGCGAGATAGCGCAAAGCGCCGGGGTGGAAGGGGATCGACGTTGCATTGACCGAGAACTCGACAGTCGTATCATTCGCGGCCGGGTGAACGGCAATCAGTTCGGCGATGTTGTCATAAATCGCTTTGGTGATCTGATAAGCGAGTTCCTCGTCAAAATCGGCGCTGACGATCATCACATTGGGCATCGAAACGGTCGTGACCGGATCGGCCATCCCATCATACATGCCTGCGCGCATCGTATAGGGCGCGAAAGTGGGTTCTGCGGCCAAAGCGGCTTCCAAAGCGGCCCCTTCGATTGGCAGAATGCGGATCGAGCGGGTGGCGGCCAGGTTCATGATCGACGATGTGGGCGGGCCCACATTCCAGAAGCCTGCCACGATCACGCCATCGCGCAACGCGTCGGCCGTTTCGTTGAAGTTCAGGCGCTGCGCATCGAAATCTTCATAGGTGATGCCATTGGCAGCAAGAATTTGCTGCACGGAAACCTCGGTCCCCGACCCGGGCGCGCCCACGGACACCGATTTGCCGCGCAGATCGTCGAGCGTCTCGATGCCTGCATCGGCCAAAGTGACCAGATGGATCACGTTTGGGTAAATCGACATCAACGCGCGCAGTTCCGGCACCGCGTTGCCCTCGAATCGGCCAACCCCGTTAAATGCTGCATAGGCCGTATCGGCCTGCACCAGCGCAATGTCACTGTCGCCGCGCTGGATCAGCGCGATGTTCTCGACGGATGCGCCCGTAACCTCGACCGATGCTGTGGCGCCGTCCACATGCCGCCCGATGATTTCAGCCACACCACCGCCATAAGGGTAATAGACCCCGCCGGTGCCGCCTGTCGCAATCGACAATTCTTCGGCCTGCGCTGCCAGACCAAAGGTCAAAAGCGACGCTGTGAGGGACACAAAAGCTGCGCCCTTCGCATGTCTTGTCATGGAATCCTCCCAAGTTTTTTCTTGTTTGACATCGCGCAAAACGATGCCTTCCCCAAGCCTAGCGCCTTAAACGTGTGATCCCAAGTGTTTTTGTCCTTTGCCAGGTCAAAATCGGCAAAGTCGGAATTTGAGCCGCGGCGCGCACCACGCTCAGGCTGTCAATGCGCGGTCCAGAAGGGCCTTGATCTCGGCCTCGCGCGTGCCTGCGACGATCCGGGCAAGTTCGGTTTCGCCCTTCAGCGCGATCAGCGTCGAACGGCGCGGTACGTTCAGGCTGCGCGACAAGGCACCTGTCCCGTGGGTGTCCCAATCGACGCGAATGAGCGTCAGATCGCGGTCATAGCTTGGGTTAGCGGCGCGCAAATCCGCCATGATCCGCTCTTGCCTGCGGCAGGTCGAGCACCAATCCGCCCCGAAAATCAGCACGACGCGCTTGCCCGCACGCATCGCCTCTTCGGCCAGACCGGGCGTATAGGCTTGGATCGCGGCCTGCGTAGTCATGGGCAGCGCGGCACAGGCAAGGCCTGTCAGGATCAGGGAACGGCGTGTCAGCATTGTTGCTCCGGTTTTCAAAAAAGGATGGAAAGATCAGTGAACCAGTGGGGCAGAGTGTCCAGCACCCATGCCTCTGCCCGCAGATGCAGGCCAAACCAGATGGCCAGCCCGACGGCGACAAAGGCCACGCCCATGATGGGTTTCGCGCGCGCAGCCAAAGTCATCATCACCGCGCGCCGCTTCTGGATCTGCGTCCGCGCACCATAGGCGAGCGCCAGCATCACACTCGACACGCCCAAAGCGAAGGCGATCATCGTGGCCGCCGCTTGCCCCAGATCGTTGCCTTGCGCGGCAAGCGCAATCGCCCCGCCCAGCGTCGGGCCAATGCAAGGCGACCAGGCAGCCCCCAAAAGCGCGCCCCCGGCCAGCATCCGCGCCGGTCCAGCCTGATCGAGCGCCCCCAGTTGCGCATCAGCGCGGGACGCAAAGCCTGCGGTCACTGTGGCAAAGCGCATGTTGGCAGCAGGCACCAACAGGACAAGCCCGAAGGCCACCATGATCAGCGGGGCACCCGCTTCGACCATTTCCGGGTAAAGCCCCAAAGCGGGGCCAGCCTGCGCCAGAAACAAGCCAAGCGCCACGAAACTGCCCGACATACCTGCACAAAGCCAAAGCGGCCCAAACCGTCCGCCTTGCAGGCTCGAAGCCAGCACGATGGGCAGAACCGGCAGCACGCAGGGATTGATCAGCGTCAGAAGCCCGGCAAGATAGCCGAAAATCAAGGTCATCCTGTTGCGCCTTTACGTTGCAATGTCTTGTAACGTGTTACGCGGCAGATTGGCCCAGAGTTACATATGTGGCACGCGTCTCACAGAAGCGTGAACCATGGGCGCACCTGCACAACAAAAAGCCCTGTCCGTGTGGACAGGGCTGTATGTCATCTTTTGCGCGCGCACTTTACTTCCCGCGCACGATCATCAGCAGAACACTCAGCATGACAAACGCCGCCGGAACGGCGACCGAAACCAGCCCCGCCGGACCCCAGACTTTGGCCGAGATCACAAGGATGTTCAGATACACAAGGATCGCAGCCCAGATCGGCCACGGCTCGTCTTCGGCACGCCAGTTCTGGACGAATTTCGGGCGCGCAGGGGTCGCAGGCATCGTGTCAAAGGTGGTGGCCATGGTGTATCCTCCAGATATGATTTTCGCTGGACATAGCTTTTGCCGCGCCGCAGAAAAACTGGTCAGAATGTCGCGCGACACAAGCGCACATCCGGATCAAGGGCGCAGAAGCGCCAGGAAGCCTGCCAGATCATCCGTGTGATGTTCGATGAAGGGCGCGGGATGCGGATCAGGGGCCACATGCACTGTGCGCAGCCCCATCGCGTGGGGGGCTGCCAGATTGCGCGGGTCATCTTCGAACATCGCCGCGCGCGCAGGGTCCAGCCCGTCGCGGCCGAACACTTGGGCAAAGGCCTCGGCTTCGGGTTTGGGACGGAAATTCGCGTGTTCAACCCCATAGATCGCATCGAACAGCCCAGACAGTCCCCGCGCGTCCAAGACACGCTCGGCATAGGGCGCAGAGCCATTGGTATAGACGATCTTGCGCCCCGGCAGGGCCGCAATCCGCGCAGCAAGTTCACGGTCCGGGGAGAGGACCGAGAAATCTATATCGTGGACATCCTCCAGATAGGGCAGTGGGTCCAGATCGTGATGGCGCATCAGCCCCGCAAGCGTCGTGCCATGCGTGCGCCAATAGCTGTCGCGCAGATGGTCGGCGGTGGCGTGATCCACATTCAGCGCGCGCATGACATAGGCCGTCATGCGCTGGTCGATCTGGTCGAACAGGCGGCATTCGGGCGGATAGAGCGTGTTATCAAGGTCAAAGACCCAATGGGCCACATGGGCGAAACGGTCTGCGGGCATGGATCACCTGTTCTGATTTGGCGAAGGGGTCAAAGGCGCTGAAAACTGCCGAGTGGAAATGGTCCAAGAAATACTTGTGATGCGCGCAAGGACAGGGGCAGGGTCAGACCCCCCGTTGCGGGGTCAGCCATGCCCGCGAGCATCATCTGTGCCATGCCCAGCATCTCGGGTTCCAAGGCCCCACTCGCGGTCAGCAATCCCAGCAGCTTGGGCCAGTTTTGCACGCTCAGTGCCACATCGCCGCCAAACGTGCCGGGGCCATCGGGACGCAGGGTGCCAGTGCCGCTCAGTTTCAAGTCGCCCCAATCGAGCACGATCGCGCGCAAGGTGATTTCGGTCAGGTTCGGGCTGGGGGCTGCCAGCGCGACGGGGGCAGACAAGGTCAGTTGCGCGTCAAGGCCGAAGCGCCCGATCATCGCAGGCAACACCTCGCTCACAGGCAGGATCAGCGCGTCGGGGGTGATGGCCGTGACCTCTAGCGCCACGTCAAGCGCTGCGCCGTCCGCGCGCAGGGCAAGGCGCAGGGCATCGGCGCTGTGGGTCAGCCCCAAGGCCTTCAGCGCAACTTGATCCAAAGCCAGATTGGCGCGGTCCAGATCGAGCCGCAGACCGGGCTGCACGATCACACTTGCGCGCCCCTCGCCAAGCCCGAGGTCCATGTCCAGGCCCAGAACACGCAAGCGGCTTTCAGCGGGGAAGGTCGCAATCAGGTGTTGCGGTTTGTAGGCCAAAGCCGTCAGCGCCACGCGCGGTCCCTGCCAGCCATGCGCGCCGTCTGGGGTCACAAAGGCCACCTCGCGCGCATCCAACTCGAAGCGGTAGGGAAAGCCGCCCAACTGCCAGTCGCCCACAGAGATATCGGGGTTGGCCGCAACAGCGCTTTCGATCTGGGCGCGCACGCCATGCGCGGCAAAGGCCCAATAGCCCGACCAGATCAGCGCCGCCGCAACAATACTGCCCACGATAACCCGCATTCATGTCCCCTTGGCAATTTGGTTGTGGCGGTGTTTACACCGGCAGCGCACGAAAGGGCCAGAGACGATGCAACAACTTTGGGTGTTCGGCTACGGATCGCTTCTGTGGGAGCCGGGTTTTGCGTTTTCCACCCAGCATCTTGCGCGGCTGGACGGCTATCAACGCAGCTTTTGTATGCGCTCGATCCATCATCGCGGCACAGTCGCGGAACCGGGGCTGGTGCTCGCGCTCGACGAAGGGCCGGGGGGCTGTGACGGGGTGGCGTTCGAAGTGCCCGCCCGCATCGCCGAGGAAACACTCGAATACCTGCGCGCGCGGGAACTTGTGTCTGCGGCCTATCTGGAAGTGGTCCGCCCTGTAACCCTGCGCACAGGCCGCGTGGTGGATGCTGTGACCTACATCATCGACCGCGCGCATGGGCAGTATTGCGGTGGTTTGCCGCTCGAAGAACAGGCGCAGATCATCGCCCGCGCTGTCGGCGGGCGGGGGCGCAATTGTACCTATCTGCACAACACCGCCGCCCATCTGGAGGCTTTGGGCATCGCGGACCCCGATTTGCGCTGGTTGTCCGACCGGGTGCGGGCGCTGCGGGGTTGATTTGCGCTGGATCAAGGTAGGCGCGCGCGGCGCATGCAACATCTTGCGCGAGCAAAAGAGGAGCGCCAAATGTCCCATACCCCCCACGAACTGGGCGAAGAATTCCCGGACGCAATCTCGCTGATGCAGCGACTGAAACTGGACGATGCCCATTTCGCCCGGCTTGCAGACGAGTATCACGAGATCAATCGCGCCATTCACCGGGCCGAGACGCTGGTCGAACCGGTGGCAGAGCATGTCGAATCTGACATGCGGCGCACGCGCATGGCGCTAAAAGATCAGATCGCGCGCATGATTTCGGCCAATACGGTCAAATCGGGCTGCACCTGCGGCAATCCCGACGGCTGTTGCGGGAACTGAACCAGTTCGGGTCGCACCCCAGCGTGTGCGGCCCTCACTTTGTCAGGATCAATTTCCCTGCGCGTGTGATGCGCAACTGATAAACTTTGCCATCAAGCAGAATTTGCGCCGTCGTCCCGCCTTTGGTCAGGGTATAGGCATCATGGATTGGGTCCGACGTGCCAGAATAACGGGGTGTGTCGATGCGGGTTATGGCGTTCATGATATCCTCGTGCCGGAGAGGGTTTAGGGCTGACCGGACGGCTGGCTTGGCCTATAGATGACAAATTAACTCGGATATGTCAATTCCCGAGTCTTTCACTTTCAAATCGACGCCCCTTGCATCTGCCCAAATTTTGACTGTTGCTGCACGCCGAAATGGCGGGGGGCCGGATGCGAGTCGCAATAAACGGATTCGGGCGGATCGGGCGGACTGTCTTGCGGGCATGGCTGCAAGGCAACTGGCCCGATGTGCAGATCGTGGCCATCAACGATATCGCAAGCCCCGCCGATTGCGCCTATCTGTTTGAATACGATTCGGTCTTTGGCCCCTTTCGTGGACCTGTGGCTTTGGGCCAAGGCACGCTCGAGGTCGCGGGTCACAGCCTGCGGCTGACCCATGCGCCTGACCTGTCCACGCTCGATCTGTCCGATATCGACTTTGTGATGGAATGCACGGGCCGCGCGGATACGCGCGACGTGGCTTTGCGCGGTGTGCGGGCAGGGGCCAAGCGCGTGCTGATCTCTGGTCCGTCAGCGGCGGCGGAACGGACAATCGTGCTGGGGGCGAATGACGCGGACCTAACGCCGGATCTGACGCTGATCTCGAACGCATCCTGCACCACAAACGCCCTCGCGCCCCTTGCACGGCTGTTGCACGCGGAATTTGGCATCGCCACAGGCTTTATGACCACAGTGCATTGCTACACAGGCAGCCAGCCCACCGTCGACGCCCCGCGCGGCGACCCTGCACGCTCGCGCGCGGCAAGCTTGTCGATGGTGCCCACGACCACCAGCGCGTCCAAGCTGCTGGATGTGGTCTTGCCCCAGATTGCCGGTCGGATCGAGGGCGCGGCGGTGCGCGTGCCCACAGCGTCGGTCAGCGCTGTTGACCTGACGGTGATGCTCGAACGCGCTGCGACAGTTGCGACAGTCAACGCGGCTTTGCGGGCGGCGGGCGGCGTGATCGGCTGGACCGAGCGCCCGCTTGTATCCTCTGACCTGCGCGCGCGGCCTGAAAGCGTGGTCATTGCATTGCCCGAAACTCGCCTGACCGCAGGCGGAATGCTGCGTGTCTTTGGCTGGTACGACAATGAATGGGGCTTTTCCTGCCGGATGCTCGACATGGCCGCGCGGATTTCTGCGTTGCGGCAGGGATAGTTCTTGCTTTTGTAGCCGTCACAGGCGATAAGATGCGCGCGACGTTACCTCTATCGACCACTGTTCTCCTTTCTGGCTACAGTCTCTTCGATCTTGCACTGACTGAGCCGGGCTGCCGCATGTTGTGGGCAGTATGATAACAGGAGACTCACCATGGCCACTGGCACAGTGAAATGGTTCAACTCGACCAAAGGTTACGGCTTCATCCAACCCGATGGCGGCGCAAAAGACATTTTCGTTCACATTTCTGCTGTCGAGCGTGCAGGCATCCGCGCTCTGAATGACGGTCAGAAAGTGACCTTCGATCTGGAAAAAAGCCGCGATGGCCGCGAATCCGCGACCAACCTCGCGCTGGCCTGATCGCCCGCTTTTTCCTTCGGGAAAACATCAAACCGCCCCGGCCCATGCCGCGGGCGGTTTTTGTTTCAATTGTCGAATTTCCTGTGATCACGACCGGATTGCCTTGACAGTTTACGACACTCTGACGAATTACGTACCAACTTCACATTTGCCTGAGCGCATTGCCACCGGTCCGCTCCGGACTGGGAGTGTCAGGCCAAGTTTGGAATTGAACGCACATGTCCCTTGCCTTGATCGCAGCGCTGCCCTTTCTTGGCGCGCTTTTGCCGGGCCTTATGATTCGCGCGGGCCGCAATGCCTGTGCGCTTGCAACAGGCTCTGTCACGTTACTTGCCCTTCTGGGTTTGATGTCGCATCTGCCCGCTGTTCTGGCGGGCGAAGTCGTGCAGACCCGGATTGAGTGGATGCCCAGCCTTGGGTTGAACGTGAATTTCTTTCTGGATGGTCTGGGCTTTCTGTTTGCCACGCTGATCCTGGGGATCGGGTTGCTGATCATCCTATATGCCCGGTTTTACCTGTATAAAACCGACCCGATGGGGCAATTCTACACCTATCTGCTCTTGTTCCAGGGCGCGATGGTGGGGATTGTCTTGTCCGACAACATCCTGCTTTTGCTGATCTTTTGGGAACTCACGTCGCTGTCGTCCTTCCTGCTGATCGGCTATTGGAAGCACTTGCCCGAAGGCCGCCAAGGCGCGCGCATGGCGCTGACAGTGACAGGTATGGGGGGACTGGCGCTGATCGGGGGGATGCTGATCCTTGGCAACATCGTGGGCAGCTATGACCTGACCGTGATCTTGCAGAACAAAGAGTTGATCCAATCTTCTCCGCTCTATGTGCCTGCGCTGCTCTTGATCTTGCTGGGCGCTTTCACCAAGTCGGCGCAATTTCCGTTCCATTTCTGGCTGCCCCACGCCATGGCAGCACCGACGCCGGTTTCGGCCTATCTGCACTCGGCCACGATGGTCAAAGCCGGGCTATTCCTGCTCGCGCGCCTGTGGCCAGTTTTGTCAGGCACTGAAATCTGGTTCATTCTGGTGGCAGGCGCGGGCCTGATCACGATGACGCTGGGCGCAGTGATTGCACTGTTCAAGGATGACCTGAAGGGCCTGTTGGCCTTTTCAACTGTCAGCCATCTGGGTCTGATCACCATGCTCTTGGGCTTGGGGACCGAGGTTGCGGCGGTCGTCGCGGTGTTCCACATCATCAACCATGCCACGTTCAAGGCGGCGCTCTTTATGACAGCCGGGATTGTGGACCACGAAGCCCATACCCGCGACATCAAGCGTCTTGGGGGCCTGCGGCTGCTGATGCCTGTGACCTTCACCATCGGCACGATTGCCGCACTCTCGATGGCAGGCATCCCGCCCTTCAACGGCTTCATTTCCAAGGAAATGATGCTCGACCAGATGGCGCAGACGGGGCCCTTGTTCATGGTCGTGGCAACGATTGCGGCGATGTTCTCGGTCGCATACAGCTTGCGCTTTGTGGTGCATGTGTTCCTTGGCCCCAAGCGCAAGGATTATCCCGCCAAGCCGCATGATCCGGGCTTTGGCATGTGGGCCGCGCCCGCGCTGCTGGCGGTGCTGGTCATCCTGATCGGTCTGTTTCCGAAAACCACTGTCGGCGCGCTGGTGGCGGCTGTGTCGAAATCGGTCACGGGGGCGGAGGAGTTGCCCTATTACTCGCTCGCGCTCTGGCATGGCGTGAATGAGGCGCTGATCATGTCGATCATCGCGGTCGCCCTGGGGGCAGGGCTGCTCTACATCCACCGCAAGCTGGACCGCGTGTGGATTGCGGCCCCGCGCCCGGAAGCCAAGCACATCTTCGACGCGCTGGTGGGCGCCGTCATCCGGACTTGCGCCGTTGTTACCGCACGGCTGCATGACGGCAACATGTCGCGCTATCTTGCGATTTTCACCGCCGCTGTGGTGGCGCTTCCGGCCTATGCGTTTTTCACAGGGGCCTATGCACCCGGCACGCGGCCAGTCATTCCGCTGAACCCTGTTGTGGTGATGGGCTGGCTTGGGCTGGTCTGTCCTGCCTTGCTTCTGATGGTCGTGCACCGCGACCGGTACCTCAGCCTTGTGATCATCGCTGTTGTGGGCCTGTTCCTGTCGCTGACCTTCGCGTGGTTCTCGGCCCCTGACCTCGCGCTGACCCAGCTTTCGGTCGAGGTTGTGACAGTGATCCTGCTTCTGCTCGCGCTGCATTTCCTGCCGAAAATGACGCCTGTCGAATCCTCCTCCGGGCAACGCCTGCGCGATGTCGTGATCTCGGTGGGCGCAGGGTTTGGGGTTGGCGGGCTGATGTTTGCGCTGCTCACACGCGAGCCGGACAATATCGGCTGGTTCTTTCTTGAAAACAGCTACACAGGCGGCGGGGGCACGAATGTCGTCAACGTGATCCTCGTGGATTTCCGGGGTTTTGATACGTTCGGCGAAATCATCGTGCTGGGGATTGCGGGCCTAGTGATTTTCGCTGTCGTGTCGAATGTGCTCAAGGGGGGCGCAGGGGTGCGCCGTCTGCGGGCCATGGCGCAACTGCCGAAACTGGGTGACCGTCACCCGCTGATGATGGTCGTGGCCACGCGCGCAGCCCTGCCCATCGCACTGGCCGTGGGGGTCTATATCTTCCTGCGTGGCCATTCCGAGCCGGGGGGCGGCTTTATCGCCGGGCTTGTCGTGTCGATTGCCTTCCTGATGCAATACATGGCCTCTGGCCTTGAATGGTCACAAGCGCGTCAGCGCATCGCGTATCAGGCCATGATCGGCCTGGGTGTGCTCATCGCCGCGCTGACCGGGGTTGGGTCGTGGTTCTTCGGCTATCCCTTCCTGACCAGCACATTTGGCTATGTCACCATCCCGCCGCTGTCGAAGTTTGAACTCGCATCGGCCATGGCCTTCGATGTGGGCGTGTTCCTGACAGTGTTGGGGGCGGTGATGCTGGGGCTTGCGGAGCTTTCGCGTATGGGCCGCCTGACCGACCCCGAGGCCAAGCCTGCGCCCATGGATATTGCAACCAAGGACGGGGTGATCCCGGTCCCGGCTGCCAAGGATAACTGAGAATGGAATATCTTGTTGCTTCTGCCATTGCTGTATTGACCGGGACAGGTGTCTATCTGATGCTGCGCCTGCGCACCTTCCCGGTCATTCTGGGTCTGTCGCTTCTGGCCTATGCAGTGAACTTCTTCCTGTTCGCCAGTGGTCGCTTGATGCTGAACGCGCCACCGCTTCTGTATGTGGACGGCCCGCATACCGACGGGTTGCCACAGGCGCTGACGCTGACGGCCATCGTTATTGCGTTCGGGATGACCGCGCTTGCGGTTGTGCTGGCCTTGGCCGCGTTCCTGAAAAGCGGCTCGGACAGTTTGAACATGGATGACACCGCCCCAGAGGTCACGCCCACTAACCAGGAGGGCGCACAATGAGCCATTTGGTTGTTCTGCCCCTGATCCTGCCTGCGCTTCTGGGGCCGGTTCTGGTGCTCTTGCGTGGCAATCTGGGTGTGCAGCGGGTGCTGTCGCTTGCAGGCACTGTGGCTTTGGCCGCTGTGGCGCTGGGGCTTGTCAGTGTTGCCGCCGACGGGACGATTGTCGTTTATGAAATGGGCAACTGGCCTGCGCCATTTGGTATCGTGATGGTGCTTGACCGACTGTCGGCGCTCATGGTGGCGATGACCGGGCTTCTGGCGGTGGCGGTTCTGCTTTATGTCATCGGGACCGATTGGGACCAGCGCGGTGCACATTTCCACCCGCTCTATCAGTTCCAGTTGTTCGGGCTGTGCGGCGCGATGCTGACCAGCGACGCGTTTAACCTGTTCGTGTTCTTCGAGGTGCTTCTGATCGCATCCTATGGCCTGATGGTGCATGGCGGCGGGCGGCTGCGGCTGCAAGCAGGCACGCAATACGTGATCTATAACCTTGCCGGGTCCACGCTGTTTGTTTTCGCGCTGGCCGTTGTCTATGCGGTCTTTGGCACGCTCAACATGGCCGATATTGCCGCCAAAGCCGCGACCCTGCCAGACACGGACGCAGCCCTTGTGCGCACGGCGGCGGTGATGCTGCTTCTGGTCTTTGCGCTCAAAGGCGCGCTTTTGCCGCTGCATTTCTGGCTGCCCAACACCTATGCCCATGCACCGGCCCCGGTCGCAGCCCTGTTTGCGGTGATGACGAAGGTCGGGGCCTATGCGATCATCCGCATGTTCACGCTGGCTTTCGGCCCGTCGCTTGCGCTGACCGGCACGCTGCCGGGCCAGATCGTGCTGGTGGGGGCGCTGATCACGACCGTTGTCGGCATGGTGGGCGTGCTGGCAGGCGGATCACTCGCGCGTGTGGCCGCTTTTGCAGGCATTGGATCGATGGGGACGCTGTTCATCGCGGTTGCGCCTTTCACCGAAGTCGCAATGGGGGCGGCGCTTTACTATATGGTGCATTCGACCTTGGCCGCGGCCATGATCTTTCTGGTCGTGGACATGGTGCAAGCCCGCCGCGGCACCTGTGCGCTGGAATTGCGCGGCGTGATTGCACAAAGCGGGTTGATCGCAAGCCTTTACTTCTTCGCGGCGATTGCCATGGCCGGGATGCCGCCGCTATCGGGCTTCCTTGGCAAACTTCTGGTGCTTGACGGCGTGCGCGACACGTCCACTTGGGTCTGGTCATGGGCCATCATTCTGGGCGGGTCGCTGATCGTGATCATGGGGCTTGCACGGGCTGGTTCCATTGTGTTTTGGAAGGCCCACGCGGTTCCCGCCGACGACGCGCCGGCGGATGCGCCCGCACGTGCACTCGCGCTCGGGGGGGTGGGGCTGCTGGCCCTTCTGATCATCGCCATGACGCTTGGGGCCGGACCTGTCAGCGCCTATCTGGACGCCACTGCGACCCAATTGTTCACGCCTGCCGAGTATATCGCCGCGGTCCTGCGGTCCGAGTAAGGAGGGATGCCAATGCTCCGCAAAGCCTTTCCCCATCCGATCCTGACACTGGTTCTGGCCGCTGTCTGGGTGGCGCTGGTCAATGTTGTTACACTCAACGCAATCGTGTTCGGCCTGATCCTTGGCACGATCCTGCCGCTGATCACCTCGGCCTACTGGCCAGAGGTGCCGCGCCTGCGCAATCCCAAGATGATCGCGGAATACATCCTTGTTGTGCTGTGGGATATCTGCGTGGCAAATGTGCAGGTGGCAAAAATCATCCTGTTCAAGCCAAATGCCCAATTGCAGCCTGCTTGGATCACGATCCCGCTTGATCTGCGCACGCCCGAAGCCATCACCATTTTCGCAGGCACCATCACGATGACGCCCGGCACAGTGGCATCCGATCTGTCGCAAGATGGCCGCAGCCTGCTTGTGCATTGTCTGGATGCGCCCGACCCGGACACGACTGTGGCAGAGATCAAATCCCGCTACGAGCGCCGCCTGAAGGAGATTTTCGAATGATCCTGTCTGTTGCTCTGACTTTCGCCATCGCGGCTTTCACTTTGGGGCTGGCGATGAACCTCTGGGTCGTCGTGCGTTACACGGATCTGGGCGACCGTATCCTTGCGCTCGATACCATGGTGATCAACGCGATCTCGCTGGTGATCTTGTACGGCATTGCCTTCGAGACAGTCGTGTTCTTTGAGGCGGCGATGCTGGTGGCAATGGTGGGCTTCATCTCGACTGTCGCTTATTGCCGTTATCTGCTGCGCAGCAACATCATCGAATAGGGGCAAACCATGATCTTTGCTGAACTCATCGTAGCCGCCCTTCTTGTGATTGCTGCTGTTTTTGGGCTGGTGGGGTCCATCGGGCTGCTTAAACTGCCCGACCAAATGACACGCCTGCACGCACCCACCAAGGCCACGACACTGGGGGTGGGCGGCGTGCTCCTCGCCTCCATGCTCTATTTCCTGCTGATCGACGGTCGGCTCAGTTTCCACGAGTTGATGATCACGCTCTTTCTGTTCCTTGCCGCGCCGATCACGGCTTTCTTCATCGCGCGCGTGCATCTGCGGCAGAGCGTGAAGCCCGGCGATTTGCCGAAACCCAAGGGCAAGTCACAGGTTTGGGCCGGACGGCAAGGTTTCGAGCAGAAGTGAGGACGCGCGCGTATTAGGCTCTGTTTCTGACTGGCTTGAGGGTTGAAATCTGCTAGACCTGTCGGGTCACTCCGCGTAACCCGTACCGATCATGCCCGAAAACCGCCTGTCCCAGATGAACGACCTTGCGGTTCAGTACATTCTGGACCCGAACCCGCCCATCGGGGCCCTGCCGCGCACGCTGGCCCAAGGCTGGCCTGATGCGGCTGCGCTGGAGGTCGGGCTTGCCATGACCGAAGCGTGCCACGGGATCGAGCAGATGTATTCCGCACTTCCCGGCTTGTCCGAGCGTGTGATCCAAGGCTGGCGGCTGGCTGCGCTGATCGGGGGCGAAGTGCTGGTGCTGCAAAGGCGGGGCTTGGCAGATGTGCGCGCGCGCGATCTGATGCAGCTTTGGTCCAGCGCCTGAGCACGCGCGCGCCGCTTCTTGACACTGGCCGCCCCTTCTGTGCTTAACGGCGCCGCATCACGCTGGACTGTGAAAGGGACAAGATGAGACTGCGCTCCCCGCGTATCAAGCGCATCCTGAAACATGCCGACCTGACCCAGAAGGGGATCGAGGTCGCGCCCTATTACAAGCCGCTCGTGTCGAAGGCAAAGCACGATGTCCTGATCATCGACGTGTTTGAAACCGACGAATTACGCCGCCGCGCCGAAGCCGATCCGCTGATCGAGGATACATCGCGCATTGAGCCCGTTGATCTGGTGGGCGATGCGTCCGATATCGAGCGGCTGGTGACGGATGCAGGCCATGCTGGCCAAATTGCCTATATCGTGTCCTCGCATAATTTCGAGCATCTGCCGAACCCGATCAAGTTCCTGCGCGGCTGTTCGGCCATTCTGAAGCCGGGTGGCGTTGTGTCCATGGCCGTGCCCGATGGCCGAGCTTGCTTCGACTTCTACCGGATGCCCACGCGGCTGTCTGACTGGCTCGCGGCCTATCATGAAGATCGCCGCCAACCCAGCGCCGAGACATTGTTTGATGCGCTCTCGCTGCAATCCATGTATCTCAAGCGTGGCAAGCTGCGTCCCGCTTGCGGCATTGGCCGTGATTCACCACGCCGCTTCATCGCCAATCACAAGCTGGCCGAAACCTATGATCTTTACAAACAGGTCAAGGCCGATCCGGGCGGATACCGGGATGCGCATTGTTCGGTTTTCTTCCCCGAAACTGTGGAATTGATGCTGCGCGACCTGAATTTCCTTGGACTTCTTGATCTAGAGATCATCGAGGTCAGCAAATCCAAAGGACATGAATTCATCATCCATCTGCGCAAGCCGAAAACGCCGTCCTCTGAACCAGAGAAGGCGTTCTATACCCGGCGCGATGCTCTGATGGCCCGGATCACGCAGAATCTGGGGGCTGCACCCTATCATTGGACACGGCTATTGATGCGCCCGGATCGCCTGATCCGGCGTCTGGTGTCACTGATGCGCTAATCCCGCGCGCGGATTTCCGCCGCTACCGCCGGTGCAAAGCTGTCCACCACGCCGTCTCGCAGGGCTTGGCGGCGGTGCAGGATGTAATTCTGCGTCATGGCCTTTTTCATGGCGCCAAAACGGGCGTGCTGGTAGAGCGTGACAGGCTCGAACCCGATGACGTTACGGCTGAGCGTGCCATCCGCGAAGGCGTCCAGAATCAGCGCGCGCAAAGCCTCGGGGTCGGTGGCTTGGGCAAGCGACGGGCTTAGTCTATGTCCAATCGCTTGCAAATAATTCCGTGTCAGATCCAGATTGCGTGCGTCGCAGGAGCGATAAATCGCCTCCATATCATCGGCGGAGAAGAGCCAGCCAATCTGGTGGCCGCGATCCGCGAAGTAGCGTGTCATCTGCATTTCGCTGTTGCGGATGGTGAAGTAACGGCTGTCCGAAACGCGAAGATCGCGCCAGAAGCTAACGAAATCACTGGATTTCAGGAAATCCACACCGCGAAACATGAAGAAATAGCTTTGCACATGGGCGTTCTTTCGGTTGCGCAGGCCCTTGGCATAAGCATAGCCCACAAGCTGCGCGTCAATCGCGCGCATTCGGGCCAGATGGTCACATTCGGCAAAAACCGGGAACCAGACCGAGTCGTTCAGGCAGGTGATCGAGGTCAAATCCAGACCCTGCCGGGTCAGATAAAGCACTGCGTCCCGGTAGCCGCCAAAATCATAGCCGAAATTCGGCCGCTCCATGATTAGGGCCGCATGGGCGCGCAGTTGGCCCAGGTCAGCGTCTGACACAGGTGCATTCATCACCACCATCGCCGACATGCCCTGCGCGCGGATATTGTCGAGGGTGTGGAAAATGGACCCGGCCAGCCCTTTCGGCTGATAGACCAGCAGCACCACGACATCCGCGCCAAGCGGCAGATTGCCCGTGCTGATGCGGGTGCGGTTGTCACGGTTGGCATCGTGCTTACGTTGCCGCCATTCATACAGGGGGCGAAGGAAAAACGCCTTTGCTTGCTCGCGCAGACGGCGCGCTTCGCGGGCGATTTTCCAGCCAGGAACCATCTAAGCCCGAACCCGGTCAGGCCGCTTGGGTTGCCTGATACTCCGCCGCCTCGGCCAGCCATTCGGCGGCATAGTCCACATCCTGCCATTCGCTGAACCAAGGGCCCCCGCGCGTGTGGTGGACGGCTTGCGGATAGCCTTGCTCTGGCTTTTCATACCAGCCTTCCAGCCAGTTCCAGCCAGTGGGCAGCGCGCCGATCTCGTGGTCTTGCGCCCATTGCATCCGGTGCAGATAAGCCCCGGTCTGGCTGTTCACCACGTCGGGTGTCAATTGCCGTGTGGAGGGGTGGCCGCAATTCATCAGCATGAAGGACGACCAGTTCTTGCGCGGATAGCTGGTCTGGGGCACGCCATCCATCTTGATCGTTTCCTTGGGCTTGTAGTCGTGCTGCACGCACAGGACTGCGTATTTCGGGTCCATATACTGTTGCAATTCCGCGACATCGCCGAAGAACAGGAAATCGCAATCGACAAAAATCGCCCAGCCGTCATAGCCTGCCAGATGCGGCACCAGAAAGCGCGAATAGGTGAATTGGGTCGAAGCCAGCGGGTCGATGTCGCGCGTGTAAAGCCCTTGCGCGACCATCTCTTCGATCTTGATGGGGAACACTTCGACCGGGATCGTGGCGTGCTTCAAGAGCGACTGGCGTGCGACCTGATAGGCGATATCCTCGCGCGAGTCATAGCCGATATACACACGAAGGGGGGTCATCTGAAATCCTTTCAACGGAGCGCGCGCCGCACATCTTGTAGCGGGACGCGCGGGCAAGGAAAACCCTTATCGTCACAACCGCGACAACAGCAACTCTAGCGCCATGTCGAGCGGGCGCTGGTTGTGGGCCTGAACCTGCATGGCCCCCGCGATGTAGGGCGCGCGAAAGCCTGCGTCTTGGGCGCGCACCATGACATCGGCCATTTGCGCGGCATTTTCCACGCGGTATGCGCCGCCTGCCTCATGCAGCCGCCCATAGGCCTCGGCGAAATTGGCGACATTCGGGCCATGCACGATCATGCAGCCAAGGGCGGCGGCTTCGAAGGGATTCTTGCCGCCCAGGATGCGTTCTTCCACGGGCAGGGACTGGCCCGTATAGGCCACCGGCGCCAGGCGATACCAAAGCCCCATCTCGCCGATCGTGTCGGCGATATAGACGCGGGTCTGCGCAGTGACCGCATCCCCGCGCGAGCGCCGCGCAATTGCTTCCGGCGCGAAACAGGCGCGTGCGCTTGCTTCGGTCTTGTCCGTGTCGCGCTTCTGACGGGGGGCAATGATCATCAGCAAATCGGGACATTGCGCCAAAGCCTGCACATGCGCATCAAAAAGCTGCGGTTCTTCCTGCGCTTTGGTGGACGCGGCAAACCAGCGGGGGCGGTCGCCGATCTGCGCCTCCAGCACCGCGCGAAGCTCTGGCATGTCGGGCAGGGGGTTGGAGGCCGCTTTCAGCACCCCCGTCACAGTCATCTTGCCCATCGGCGCGCCAAGGTCGCGATAGAGGTCGAAGGATTTTTGATCTTGCACATGGATCGCGTCAAACAGGTCCATCAGCCAGCCATTGGCTTTTGGCGCGCGCTTGCGGCGGCGGTAGCGGCGGGGGGTGACATGGGTGTTCAAAAGCACCATCGGCAGTCCGCGCTTCTTGGTCGCAATCAGCAGACGCGGCCACCAATCGGCCTCGGCAATGGCCACAAGGTCGGGCCGCCAATGGTCCAGAAAGCGGCGCACGGCGGCGGGAGTGTCTACAGGCAGGAATTGGTGGATCACCCCGTCAGGCAGGGCACGTTTGCCCAGAGCGTCGCTGGACGCCATCGTGATCGTGGTCAAAAGCACCGTCACATCGGGCCGGGCCGCGCGCAGCCGCTCGATCAGGGTCAGAAGCGCCGCACTTTCCCCCACGCTGACCCCGTGCATCCAGACAAGTGGACCGTCGGGGCGCGGGACACTGGCATGGCCCCATTTCTCGGGCAAGCGCGCGCGGTCCTCTTTGCCGTCGCGCGCACGGCGGCGCAGGGCATAGGCCCAAAGCGGGGCGGCAATGACCGACAGCGCAAGGTAGAGCGAGATCAGGGCAGGTTTGCGCATGAAAAGGGCCTTTGGCAGAACGTGCGTTCTGTGGACCATTCGGGCCGCGCGTGCAAGGCGCGTCACTCTTTGCGGCGGCTCGATTTCAGCAAGCGCCCGATCAGGAACGATGTGCGCGGCTCGTAAGTGTAGCTTGTGCGCGCATCGGGGCCGGGACGCATCCGCATCCGAATCAGGCCGAACACCACCAGCGCGATATGGCTGATGGCCAAAAACCCGAACATCGACTGCGCGCCCATCTGCGCTAGCAGCAGCGAGGCGATGACCGGGCTGATCGTGGCCCCGATGGCGTAGAAGAACAGCAAGGCGGCGGACAGTTCCACAGCCTCGCCGGGTTCGGCGAAGTCATGGGCATGGGCTGCGGAAATCGAATAAATGGGAAACGTGGCGACCCCGAAAAACGCCGCAGCCAGAAAAATCGCCACAATCCCCGCGCCCGCAGCAAGGACCGTCAACCCACAAGCCAGACCAGAAGCCACCGACAGCCACACCAAAACGGTGCGCCGGTCGTAGCGGTCAGCCAGCCACCCCACCGGGATCTGTGCAAACGCACCCCCCACAACGTAAGCTGCCAGAAACAGCGCGATCTGGTCGGCCTGCAAGCCCACTGCTAAGCCATAAATCGGCCCCACCATCCGAAACGCGGCCCCTGTGATGCCCGACACGATCACCCCTGCCACTGCAAGCGGCGAGCGCGCCCAAGCCAGCGACGGGCGCAGGCGCGGGGCGTCGCGCATCGGCGGGGCCTCTGCGCGCGTCAGGACAAGAGGGAAAAGCGCGGCACAGCACAGAAGCGCGAGCAGGTTGTAAGACGCATAGACCGCAGGCTCCAGCACCCCGATCAGAAGTTGTGCGCCAAGGTTGCCCGCAATGTCCACGACCCGGTAAACCCCCATCGCGCGGCCGCGCGACTCGTTGGTCAGCTTGGCCTGCAACCACGCTTCAATGATCGTGTAACAGCCTGCCACAGATACCCCGGTCAGCAGCCGTAGCGCGACCCATGCCCAAGGCTCTGGCACCATCATATGTGCCAGAATGCTGATCGTGCCTGCGGCGGTAAAGGCGGCAAAAGCCCGTGAATGGCCCACCTCGCCCAGTATTCGCGGTGCCCACCAGCAACCGATGAAGAAGCCAAAGAAATGCGCGGAACCCAACACCCCGATTTCCGTCGTGCTGAAGCCCAGCACCACGCCCGACAATGCGTCCAAAGGCACGACCCCGCCCAATCCCAGTTGCAACAGGATGACCGAGGCAAACAGCGCCGCAAATGATATCAGCAGGCCCATGCGCGCCACCTTGCCTTGCGCGTTTGCGAAGGTCCAGAGGGCTTTACTTGCGAATGATTTGCATTTACAGCATGGTTGCCTGAAGGAGGAAGAAATGCTGCGCGCTATTGCCATCTGTGGTCTGGCCCTGTCGCTTGCTCACCCGGTTGTTGCCGACACGCCGCCTCGCGTGGTGACGACGATCGGCAAATTGGCCGATATCACTACGCGGATCGGCGGCGATTGCGTGCAGGTGCAGAGCCTGATAGGGGCCGGGGCCGACCCGCATCTTTACCGTCCCAGTGCAGGCGATGTGCAAACCCTTGCCCAAGCGCAAGCGATCGTGTTCGTGGACCCTGCGCTAGAGGCGCGTCTGGCCGATGTGCTGGCCCGTCTGGGCGCGACACGCCCAACCTTGGGGGTCATGCAAGCCGCTTTGCGCCCGGATCTGATACGCAGCGCCAATGGCGCGCCGGACCCCCATATCTGGATGGATGTGGCACTCTGGGCGCAGATCATTGACCCGATCTTTGGCTTGCTTGAACAAGTCGCGCCTGATTGCACCGACCAGATGCAGGGTAATGCCGACGTTTTGCGCGCGCAACTGGCCACTTTGGACATGTGGGTACGCGACGCGATCACCTCTATCCCCGAGGGCCGCCGCGTTCTGGTCACGGCCCATGACGCGTTCACCTATTTCAGCGCCGCCTACGGGATAGAGGCTTCTGAGGCCATCGAAGGCATCAGCACCGAATCGGAAGCCGCTATCGCCGATATTCGCGCGGTCGCCGATTTCGTGCGCGAACGTGGCGTTGTGGCCGTGTTCCCCGAAACCACGATCAACCCCCGCACAATTGAAGCACTCGTGCGCGAAGTGCAGGCGCAGGGCGGGACACTGACCCTTGGCGCGTCGCTTTTTTCCGATGCGATGGGCGATCCGGGCACGGCAGAGGGCACTTACATCGGCATGATCCGGCATAATGTGACGGCGATAGTCACGGCTCTGGGCGGGACATTGCCCGACTGGCCAGACGAACTGGCGGATTGGGCCGCGCGCCATGGCCAATGACGCCTTCCACGATCCCGGCACGGCGCTGCATCTGGAGGATCTGACCGTCACCCATGGCCTCACAACGGCGCTTCTGGATGTCGATCTGGACATTCCCGCAGGCGTCCTGGCCGGGATCATCGGGCCGAACGGGGCGGGAAAGTCCACTCTTCTGAACGCAGCCCTTGGGCTTGTCCGGCCAGTGGCCGGGCATATCCGTTGGCTCGGGCAGCCCGTGGATCAGATGCGCCGCCGCATTGCATATGTGCCGCAGCGCCAATCTGTCGATTGGGATTTTCCGGCCACCGCGCGCGATGTGGTGACGATGGGGCTTTATGGGGAACTGGGGTTGTTCCGCCGTCCGCGTGCCACGCATCGCGCGCGCGCCGAAGCCGCTTTGGCCGATGTGGGGCTGCAAGATTACGCAGACCGCCAGATCAGCGCGCTATCGGGCGGGCAGCAACAGCGGGTGTTTCTGGCCCGCGCTTTGGTGCAGGACGCGCCCCTTCTGGTGCTTGATGAACCCATGGCGGGGGTCGATGCCGCGTCCGAAGCCGTGATCCTGAACCTGCTGCGGCGCGAACGCGCGAAGGGGCGCACGGTCATCGTGGTGCACCATGACCTGACCAGCGTGCAAAGCTATTTCGACTGGCTGGTCGTGCTGAACCGCAAGATCATCGCCCAAGGCCCGGTCGCGCAGGTTTATACGGCGGCCACCTTGCGCGCGGCTTATGGGGTGGGCCTGCCCATCCTGACAGGGGGCGCATGACCACGCTTTTCGCAAGCCCGCTTGTGCAAACGGCGCTGGCCGGGGCGGGGCTGATCGGCGCTTTGGCAGGCGCGTTGGGGGTGTTCGCCGTGCAGCGGCGTCAAAGCCTGCTGGGCGATGTGATCAGCCATGCAGCCCTGCCGGGCGTGTGTCTGGGGTATCTGCTGGCCGGGCAACGCGATTTGGGGGCGCTGCTTGCGGGGGCGTTTGCATCGGGCGCTCTGGCAGCCCTCGTGCTGCACCAGATCATCACGCACACGCGGCTGAAGCAGGATGCTGCCTTGGGCATCGTGCTGAGCCTGTTCTTCGCTGCGGGCGTTGTGGGACTGACCTATCTGCAAAACCGCGCAGGCGGGGCGGCTTTGGCGCTGGAAGGCTTCCTGTTCGGGCAAGCGGCGGCGATCACGCCCAAGGATGTTGGGCTGCTGGTGTCTGTGGCTGTGGGGATCGCGCTTTTTCTCGCGGCCTTCTGGCAGCCCTTGAAGCTGCTCAGCTTCGACCCGCAAGGCGCTGATCTTGCGGGTTTTCCCCGCAAGGTGTTGGAAGCCGCGCTGACGCTGACCATTGCTTTGGCCGTGGTGCTGGGCTTGCAGCTTGTGGGCGTGGTGCTGATGGTGGCGCTGCTGATCGCGCCTGCGGTGGCCGCGCGGGCATGGACGCGCTCGCTGGGCGCGACTGTGCTTCTGGCGGCCACGTTCGGCGCGGGGTCGGGCATGGCGGGCGCGCTGGTCAGTGCGACTGCGCGCGGTCTGTCCACAGGTCCCGTCGTGGTGCTGATCGCCTTGGCCGTGGTGGCGCTGTCACTGATCTTCGCGCCGGAACGCGGGGTCTTGGCGCGCAGGGGGCAGCGCCATGGCTGAGTTCTTCGCCTCCATCCCCGCGATGATCATCCTGACCGGCGCGCTTGTGGGCATGTCGGGCGCGCTGTTGGGGACATTTCTGGTGCTGCGCGGCACAGCCATGCAGACGGATGCCATCGCCCATGCCATCGTGCCGGGGATCGTGCTGGTCTGGATGGCAACGGGCCTGACCTCTGGCCCTGTGCAGGTGGCAGGGGCGGCTTTGGCAGGTGTGCTGGCCGTGGCCTTGGCCGAGGGGCTTGCGCGGCAAGGCATCCTGCGCATGGATGCGGCCTTGGGGCTGGTGTTCACCACGTTCTTCGCCGCCGGTGTGCTGCTCATCAACCTGAACGCGCGCAACCTGCATCTGGATGTGCATTCGGTCCTGCTGGGCGAGATCGGCTTTGTCTGGCTCGACACTGTCACCTTGGGCGGTGTTGCCGTGCCGCGCGCAGTGCTCACACTCGCGCTGGTGTTCCTGCTCAACCTTGGCTTCGTACTTGCGCTCTGGAAGGAATTGACGCTGTCCAGCTTCGATCCGGCGCTGGCCCAAGCCCTTGGCCTTGCCCCGCGTGCCGTGGGGCTGGGGCTGAGCGCGCTGACGGCTGTCACGGCTGTCGCCGCGTTCGAGGCTGTGGGCGTGATCCTGTTCCTTGCCTTCGTCATCGTGCCCCCTGCGACGGCGCATCTGCTCTCGCGCAAGCTGCCGCTCATCATCGCGCTTGCGCTTGGCTTGGGCGTGCTTGCCAGTGTCACAGGCTACCATCTGGCGGTGCAGGCGGATGTGTCGATCGGGGGGACGATGGCGCTGGTGGCAGGCGGGTTCTTTGCCGCAGCGATGCTGTTCGCCCCCCGTGACGGTGTGCTCGCCCGCGCCCGGATGCGGGCGCTTTTGCGCCTTGACCGCGATGCAAGCGCGCTGGTCGCGCATCTGGACACTCATGCGGCCCCCATTGGCCCCTCGCGCGGCAGCCAAGCTGCGCAATTGCGCGCCGATCTGCATTGGTCGCGCGCGCGCCTGCAAGCCGCGACGCTCCGCGCGCTTGATCGCGGCCTGATCACCCGCGAAGGCGAGGGGCTGAGGCTTTCGCCCAAAGGTCAGGCGCAAGCGCAGGATTTCTAGAGCGTCGCGGGCAAAACTGGACCCCAGGTCTGCGCAAGAATCACGCGACGACCTCGACGCACAGATCAGCGCAAGAGCGCGCCGATTTGTGCGGCTTGGTCGCGCAGCCTGCCTGCAACGCCCTCGCGGGCCGTGCGGGCCTCAAGGATCTGCTCCTCGATCGCATCCACCCGCGCACGGCGCGTCACATTCGCCGCGCTGTCATCGCCAAGCTGCACGATCAGCCCCACCAGCCGCGCTTGATCGGCGATGAGTGTGGCTTCTAGCTGCGCGAGCCTGTCGCTCTCGGCCACAAGCCGCGCGCGCTCCGTGCGCAGGTCGCGCAGGGCGGTCAAGGTGGCGCGGGTCGCGTCATCGGGCACGCGGCCCGACCAATAGACCAGTGTCTGGTCATCGGCTGTGTTCAGTACCAGTTGCGTGCTCTTCACATAGCTTTCGGTGATCGCGACTTCGGCCTGTTCCCCAGCCGCCAGCACCACATCGCGGCGCAGCATGTCCAGCCCCTCGCGCACCCAGTCGTTGCCCGCCACGTCCCACGCGGCTGCACCGGGATGCAGGATCGTGACCACACGCGGCTCGGTGGGCGCGCCTTCCAGCCGGTAGGGGGTGGTGATTTCCACGCGCTCTTGCACTTCTAGCACACCTGCGACCAGTCGCGCTTCCAGCACAGTCTCGCGCATGTCATGAAACCCTTCGCGCACATGCACGCTTGTATCGCGGGCAAAGTCAAGTTGCGCGCGCGCGCCGGGCGCGAGTTCGGGCACCTGTGCGTCGCCCGCATGGCCTTGGGCCGCGTAGAGTGTCAGCACGCCCGCAGGCATCCGCAAGGGCAGGGGATTGACGAAATCAAGCGCGATGGACGGGTGCTCGGCCCCCATCCCGCCACGATAGAGCGTCAGCCGCGCATCGGGCAGCGTTTCGCGCAGGAACGGGAGCGAGAGCACCTCGCCTGCTTTCAGGCTAACAGGGGTGGAAAGGGTGAAGCTGGAAAAGCTGTCGGTATTGTCGGTGCTGACCGGGGCCACGTCAAAGGCGGCTTCAAACGCCATGCCCCGCGCCATCGGGGCGGCCGCAACCATCGGCATCGCGTCAGGCTGGGCCAGTTTGCGCGCGGCAGGCACACGGTCGTAAAGCTGGGCTTGCAGCGCTTGCACAGCGCCTGTGGCAAGGGTCAGGTCCACATCGACCCAATCCTGCCCTGTGGTGTTTTCGATCACGGCCCAGGCCGTCAGGACCAGACCCTCCGGCGTTTCCTCGGCCCGCCATGCGGTTTTCCAGAGCGGCGCAGGTTGCAGCCAGCCCATCGTGACCTCGCGTTCGGTCTTGGTGGCGCTGGACAGGGTCACGGCGAGCGCATCGGCACGTGCAGCGCCGCGCAAGGCACTTAGCCCCCGGTCAAGGGCGGCTTGGTCAACGGGGTCGGCAAAGGACAGGTCCGTGCCGTCATCGAGCGCGATCTGGCGCAGCGCGCCATCGCTGCCGCGCAGGGCCAGACTGACACAAACCCCCTCGCGATCTGCGCAGGGCACATCGCGCGTGCCCATCAGCGCCCCGCTTGTGGAAATGCCGCGCCGCTGCACCACGACAGGCGCGCCAGTCATCGTGTCGATCAGGCGGCGCAGGTCAGACAAAGCCTCTGGCGGGAAGGGCAGGGTGGCGAAGGTGTCAGGCAGCCCGCCCGGCCCGGCAAGGCTCAGCATCGGCACAGCCCCTGTGGGGTCCGAAAGCCGCAGGGATTTCAGGAAATCGTCGATATCCGCTCGCCGGATCGGCAGGGTCAGGCCATCGGCGCCGAGCGTGCCTGTGGCCTCGATCATGGCCACGCCGCCGGTGGACAGCGTGACGGCGCGCACGACCGGATCGGCCCAGAGCGGTTGGGCCAGAGTGACCCCGAGCAAGATGACAGACACGCGCATGACCAGACCCTTTCACAGCCGATGGCTTTGAAGAAATGTTACGCCCCGGCTGCGGGCGCTGCAAGACACGGCTCCGGCACTGAGCAAGAAGACGCTTGGGGATGGCCGCCGCGACATCCGCAAGCGCCCCCCAAAACACCCCACTGGACCCGCCCCAGCAATAGCGCTAAGCAAACGCTCATGACACAAGATGATGACATGACCCCAAAGAGCAGCGGCGAGATGGTCGCGGAAACCCTGCGCCGTGCGCTTGGGTCGCGCTATCTGCAATATGCGCTCTCCACAATCATGCACCGCGCGCTGCCCGATGCGCGCGACGGGCTGAAACCTGTGCATCGGCGCATCTTGTTTGCCATGCGGGAATTGAAGCTCGCACCCACAGGCGGTTTCCGCAAATCCGCCAAGATCACGGGCGACGTGATGGGCAATTATCACCCGCACGGGGATGCCGCGATCTATGACGCGATGGCGCGGCTCGCGCAGGATTTCAACGTGCGTTACCCGCTCGTGGATGGACAGGGCAATTTCGGCAATATCGATGGTGATAACCCGGCTGCCGCGCGCTATACCGAAGCGCGCATGACCAAAGCCGCCGAGCTGTTGCTTGAAGGGCTGGCCGAGAATGCCGTCGATTTCCGCCCCAATTACGACGGCACGCTTGAAGAACCTGTCGTGCTGCCTGCGGCCTTCCCCAATTTGCTGGCCAATGGCGCAAGCGGGATTGCGGTGGGGATGGCCACGAACATTCCGCCCCACAACTTGGATGAACTGATCGAAGGCTGCGTGGCACTGATCGACAGCCCCGATCTGCCCGATGAGGCGCTTCTGAAACTGATCCCCGGTCCCGATTTCCCCACGGGCGGCGTCATTGTCGAACCGCCCGAAAGCATCCTGTCCGCCTATCAGACTGGGCGCGGCGCGTTCCGGCTGCGCGCGCGCTGGCAGGTCGAGGATTTGGGGCGCGGCGCATGGCAGATCATTGTCACCGAAATTCCCTATCAGGTGCCGAAATCCCGCCTGATCGAGAAGCTTGCCGACCTGATCCAGACCAAGAAAATCCCGCTTCTGGCGGATTTGCGCGACGAATCCGCTGATGACGTGCGCATCGTGCTGGAACCGCGCGCGCGCAATGTGGACCCGGAACTTCTGATGGGGATGCTGTTCAAGAACAGCGATCTGGAAATCCGCTTCAGCCTGAACATGAACGTGCTGATCGACGGGCTGACCCCGCGTGTATGCAGCTTGCGCGAGGTGCTGCGCGCGTTTCTCGATCACCGCCGCGATGTGCTGCAACGCCGCTCCAAGCACCGCTTGGCCAAGATTGACGCGCGGCTCGAAGTGCTCGAAGGCTTCATCATCGCCTATCTGAACCTGGACCGCGTGATCGACATCATCCGTTACGACGAAGCCCCCCGCGACGCACTGATGCGCGAGGTCTGGGGCGGCACGTTCCCGCGTGCCACCTCTGAGCGCGACTATATCCCCCCCGCCCCGGGCGAGGGCGAATTGACCGAAGTTCAGGCCGACGCGATCCTGAACATGCGCCTGCGCTCTTTGCGCCGCTTGGAAGAAATGGAATTGCGCCGCGAGCGCGATGACCTGCTCAAGGAACGCGCGGGGCTGGAAGATTTGCTGGCCTCTGACCGGCTGCAATGGAAGCGCATCGCATCGGAACTGCGCGACGTGCAGGCCCAATTCGGCAAGGCCACGGATCTGGGCCGCAGGCGCACGACATTCGCGCAGGCAGGCGAGATCGAGGAAGTCCCCCTCGACGCCATGATCGAGCGTGAGCCGATCACGGTTGTCTGCTCGAAAATGGGCTGGATCCGGGCGATGAAGGGCCATCTGCCCTTGGATCAGGGCTTCAAGTTCAAGGATGGCGACGAAGGCCGCTTCGCGTTTCACGCCGAAACCACCGACAAGATCATCCTGCTTGGCTCTAACGGGCGCTTCTATACGCTCTTGGGCGCAAACTTGCCCGGCGGGCGCGGCATGGGTGAACCTGTGCGGCTGATGGTGGATCTGCCCAATGAAGCGGCCATTGTCGATCTGTTCACTTGGCGCGAGGGGGCCTATATCGTGGCGTCCGACACAGGCGATGGGTTCATCGTGCCGGGGGCGGAATTGCTCGCGCAGACGCGCACGGGCAAGCAAGTGCTGAACCTGCGCGACAGCACCCGCGCGCTTCTCGTGCGGCCGGTCAGTGGCGATCATGTGGCTGTGGTGGGCGACAATCGCAAACTTCTGGTGTTCCCGCTTGCCGAACTGCCCGAAATGGCGCGCGGTAAAGGCGTGCGGCTGCAAGCCTACAAGGATG
>JBKBLP010000017.1:0-56026 GCA_046296275.1 Roseinatronobacter sp.
TCTGGGGTCCAATCTGGAACGCATCTTGCGCAGCGCGCGCAAACCAGTGCTTGTTGCCTCTCGCGCCTTCCGGCCCATCGAGAAAGTTCTGGTCGCGTTTGATGGCGGCACTTCCGCGTTGGAAGCTGTGGATCACATCGCGCGCAGCCCAGTGTTTCAGGGGCTGACGATCCAAGTGGTGACCGTGGGCACTGCCAGCGCGCAGGTCACGAAGGGACTGGAGAATGCCCAAGCCATTGTGCACGCTGCTGGCATCATGGCCGAAACAACCACCCTGCCCGGCCAGCCGGAAACGGCGCTGGCGCGGCTGGTCGAGGATGCCGGTTTCGGCATGCTGGTGATGGGCGCCTATGGCCATTCGCGCATTCGCAGCCTGATCATAAGGTCCACCCCCCCGGCCATGATCCGCGCCTGCAAGGTGCCAATCGTCCTGATGCAATGAGTGAAAGCAGGTAACCGCCCTGCATGTCTGCGTTGACGGAATCGCGCGGAACCTGAGGCGATTACCGAACGACCGCTTTCCGCGATTTAGGTGTTTGTTGCTGCTAAGCCGACCGACAGCTTCCCGCCCTGTTCGACGATCATGCCGCCCCTTGGCACCGCGACGGCGAGATCTCAAAATGGTAACTGGGCTTGCCGTCGGTCATACTGCGGCTTCGGATTACGCCACGGCGTTGGAATCATGCGTTGGTCGCGATCAGTACTGACAAGGTTCAGATATTGATCGACCGCGTGTTTCGCGTCGCGTTTGAACGCCTCCGCTTGATCAAGCGGCACCCAGACCGCGATCCGGACCAGCCCCATCTCCCGCTTGCGCGCATCAGACGCTTGCACGTTCTTCGAATGCCGCTCCCGCGCGGCTTTTGTCTTTGTGTTTGAACCGGGTTTTCTCGACATTTCGGCCCTTTCTCGATCCGTCATGCGATCATCCGCGACACCCAAGAAAATCCCAAATGTGGAATTTCGGATCAGTACTGATTACGCTTTGGCGCTCAGTACTGATCACCTCCGCGCGCTCATTACTGACCGGTTGCAACAGTGGATTATGCGGTCAGGGCGTCCTGATCTGGACCATTTCTCTACGGACCTGCCCCCTTGGATCTCCGTGTTCCGCCCAAACCCGATGATCTCTGCGGATGGCTTGATTTTGTTCGCCATATGTTCTAATTTGGTGCTCTCGCCATGAAGGGAGACGCCCAATGGAAAACCCGAGTTTTGCCCTGCCCGCGACACCCAAACAGATCGCCTATGCGCGTGCCCTTGCGCTGCGCAACCAGACGCTTCTGCCTTTGGATGTGCAGCAAGACCTGCGGAGCTTAAGCGCCTGGATCGACGCGCAGTCCAAGCTGAAGCCCGGCACGCGGGACAGCCGGCCGACGTCAAAGCAGGTTGCTTTCGCCGAACGTCTCGCCCGGATCAAGCGGCGCGCGGTGCCCGACGAATGCTTTCGCGACAAGGGGCTGATGTCAAAGTGGATCGATGGGAACAGGTGAGCGTTCCAGGGAACGGGCACCGTCGTGACCGGGTATGTTTATGTGCTGGGCAGTCAGACCGTCTCGGGCTATCGCACGTATGTCGGATGGACACTCGACCTTGAGCGCAGGCTGTCCCAGCACAATTCCGGCGCTGGTGCGAAATCCACGCGCGGGAACACGTGGTCGGTGATCTACGCGGAACGGCTGCCAACGCGGATTGAGGCCATGCGCCGTGAATGGCACCTCAAGCGCGACCGCCCGCTGCGCCGAAATCTGGCGCTCATCGCGCAGGGCAAAGAGCAGCTCGGGATGGCCTGACCGATCAACCTGCCGTCAGTAGAATAGCAGGGCTATCACACCCACATCGGGTGATGACTGGCCCGCGCTTACGGGCCAGAGAAGGGAGGCGGGTGGGATGCGGGCAGGATATCCGCGACGCCTCGATGACTGGCACAGTGCCCAATCAAACAAACAGGAAATTCAAATCAAGAACGAGGTCGCACGGGCCCGGCACGCCGCTGCTCGCAGCGATTGAACGGCCGCAGGGCCGGTCAAATCGCGAGAAGGGCCCGAGGGGGTTTCCCCATCGCGATCGGGTTTTTGTGGGGCCGGATTTTCCGGCTGTGCAAAAACATTAGTGAGTAACAGATTGGTCAACCACAAAATTTCGTTTCGGATTTTCTTGGTCTTCGCCGAGTTTTGCACAAACAAAAGCTGCTCACGGTCCGATCATGACTATCCACCCCCGCTTTGACAACCCCACATCTGTAAACGCGCTGATAACCGCGCCGATCGTGTTGCGCATCGCAAGCATGTTCCCGCGCGACCTGAAGCGCCGGGACATGCATGACAAACGGACCGGTGGCGATCTGTCTCATGTCCAGACGGACCTGTCGTATCTGAACACTCAGGTCACTGGTGAGCCTAACTGGATTGCGCGGCTGCTTGATGAAATCGCCCTCGCGCAGGAAAACAATCTGGACGAAGAGATCGCCGCGCGCGAGGGCAAGCGACGCCACAAGGAGGCCGAAGAGGTCCGCGAACGCGGACCTGTCGATCCGTGGAAGTTCACGCGTGAGGGTCCGTTGCGCGAAGGCGTTCTGACGGTCAACAAGCTCTGGTTTGGCGGAACCGGATCTGAAGATTGGGACCTAGTTCGTGTGAAGGCATTCAAAAAGCGTGGTCTTGATTTCCTGATGACGCATTTTCCGGGTGGGCAACTCCGGCATGTGAGCAACCATGAGGATGAAGAGGCGGTCCATTTTCACTTCGTGATCGCTGTCTGGGTAGAGCAAACCAGTCAAAACCGGGGGCGGCAATGGCTGCTCCAGCCTTCCGCCAATCCGCTTCTCGCGAGTTATGAGTACGCCCAAGACCTCGCCGGAGAAGCCTTTGCTGATCTGGGTATCCATCGGGGTAAGCGCCGGGCCGCGGCTTTACGACAGGCGCGTGACGCGGGCTTCGACGCCCCAGAACCGCGTCAGCATGTGCCCCCGTCGGAATGGCGGCGCGAACAGCGGCTTCTGGCCCAGTAACAGTGCGACCAGATCCTTGAGGAAGCCCGGGCAGAGGCCGATGCAGCCATCGCGGACGGCATGGTGCAGGCAGAGGCGCAGGTGAAGAAGTCCCGCAAACGCGCGATCAAAGAGGCGAAGGCCAAGCGGGTGGAACTCGATCGCCGGCTCGCGGCGGCTGAGCGCGCGCGGGCCCAGCAAAAGGCCCATGCGGCGGCTGCGCGGCTGGCGCTGGACGCGCCAGAGGCCATGCGGGTAGCGGCCAACCAATACGCCGCGGACAAGATGCGGATTGCCGATGCGGCGGAGACTGAGGCCGCGCAAGCGAAGGCGCGTGCAGATGCGCTGACGGCCGGGCCGGCGTCACTCTCCGAGGAGATAGCTGCCGGGACCTTGGCCCGCAGGGAAAACGGGATGCTCGACGCCAAAGCTCCGGAAACCCTGCGCGCGGCAGGCCCGGAGATCATCCCGGCGCTCCAGGCTGCCGGCGCTCTGGTCGACCGTTTGCGCGCAGCCAACCACGCGACGATCGACATGGTCGAAGCGACTATTCGATCGCGTGAGGCGGGCATCGCGGAGACGACCGCGATGCGGGCCACCGCCGAGGCAGAAATCGCCCGCGCGCGTGACGTTGCACGATCAGAGATCGGGACAGAGCGACGCGCGGTCACGGCAGAACTGGAAGGAATGCGTGATGAACCGAAGCGTCAGATTTCCTTGTTTCAGACCGTGATGAACATGTTCGAACCTTTGCTCAAGCGAGTCGCAGGCTGGCTGTCAGGGCCGGAACTGCCGCGGTCGTTGCGCGCCAATGGCCTCGACATCATCCGCGATGCGACCGAAATGCTGCGCGTATTCCGGCCGAAAAATCTCGATCTGTGAACCGGGTGCTTCGCGTGCTGACCCATGGCCAAGCGCGTTCCGTGGGTGACCCGACTTGCGCTGGAAAGACCCCGGTCTCGGGTGGAGGGCGTTTGAATGGTGGCAGCCTATATCTTGTGGGATTGCCCCGTGATTTGGTCGGATGAACCAACTGCTTCTGGAATGCCTTTGTGAAAGCTGTGATGTCCTCGCTCTCAAAAATGAGATGTTCTCACCCAAAGCTCCGCCCGATGCGCGCTGTCGCGCGGGCGGGGGCGCGCCGGGGCGCGAAATTCGAGATCGTTTTGTGAGTGGGGGTTTGGTTTTTTTGCTTTGAAAGGATGAAGAAGAAAGGGACCCTCCCCGCCCGAGGCCCGGGAGGGTCTAGGCGCAATTCCGTGACCGGAATTTGCGATGTCAGCGCCCCTAGGCGCACAGACGCGTACGGGGCCAGTCTCCGCGCCGAGGCGCGAAACTCGAAGACCGCTCCGGGGGGTCATGGGGCGTTTGGAAACCGGCATGACCACGGAATGCGCGGCCCTTCCGATAGCGCAGGACAAAATCTAAAGCCCGTAAATCCCGCACCGGATGCCTGCGACATGCCCCGCAGACGCCCTCCCGGTGCCTGTGGGTGGCGGTCCTGTGATGGGATTAAGCCTTCCTGTGCGTTGACAGAGATATTTGCAGGAAGTCGGAAGTGCGTGGGTGTGGAAGGGCTATGACGAATACGGCACGAAAACCAAAGGGTTAGGCTTGCCTTGGCGGGGTAATCGGGGTGCTGGTCAAAGTTTGCACAAAACCCCAGAAGTGCCCGATCCCGTTCAGTCCAGCCTGAGCAACAGTGCGCTCCAACACCCCATTAAAACCCCGTTTACAGGCACTTATGCAAAAATAGGTCCGATGCGGGACTATTGGAACATGCACGTTTCCGTGCATGTTCAGGCTTTGCCGTGCATGTTCGTTTTTGCTGCGGTTTTTCAATACCTTGGCGAGTAGCCGAATTAGAAAACCATCAGCCGAACATGCACGGAATTTTCGTGCAATCCGCGTTACTGGATGAAGCCGAAGTGGCGCGATGTCCGCTCGACCGCACGGCAATGTGCTGTCAATGCGCTGCCTGACAAGGACCCGGTGTTATACTGCGACCCTTGGATCATCATCTGCAAATTGCCCGCGAAGCTCATATCAGACGGGTCTGTGTTTTCGTCGATCCAAGCTTCAATCGCGTCCTGATCGAAAGAAAGGCCGCACTGCTGTTCGGACGCGATGACGGTGCCAAGATTGCTGGCCTTCTGCATCGATTCGAACCCTTGCGCGGCAGCTTGGGATGCAGAAATGACCATCATGCTGATCAGTAAAATGCGTCTCATGGTTTAACCTTGTTCTGGAACTACACCCAAGTATGCCCTGACCAGACAACCTGGCCAAGGATGTTTTCGCTGATCCCGTTCATCGCCTCGCCTGTGCGATGTTCGGGCGCGTGTTTGGGGTTGTCGCTGCGCAGGATGATCGCGGCACCTGGTATCAGTTCAAGGCGCTTGATCCGCAGGCCATCGCCATCGCGGAACGCATAGATGCGGCCTGATCTGATCGATGTCTTGCGGCGGTCGATCATGACCAGATCGCCGTCATACAAGCTAGGTTCCATACTGTCGCCCGTCACGTCGATCAGCACACAGTCCCCTGCATTGATCCCGTTCTGGGTCAGCCATCGCTTCGAGAATGCCAGGTGGTCGATGGGCGGGCCGTCGAGGTTCAGAACCCCGTCCCCTGCTGATCCAGCCGCGTCAAAGCGCGCTACTGTGTCGAACACCGTGCCGTCAACTTCGGTCTGAGCTGGTTGCTGCGCTTCGCGCGGCGGACCGAAATAAAACTCCAATCCTAAAACATCAGATAGCTTCATCAACGCAGGCAAATTGTAACGTTTTTCGCCTTTTCGATCTATGCGCATGTTCTTGATAAGAGACGGATGACCCACAGCAAGTTTCGAAGCTGCCGCATCAGACAGCCCTTTTCGCCGCAAAGCATCGTCAATGATGTCTAGAATCAGGTCCATCACACACTAATAGCCATTATAGGCTAAAATGTAAAGATGTAGCCTGTAGCGGCTTGACTATAAAGGCTACTATAGGCTAACTTGTGTTTATGACACAGAGCCGCACCCTTATCACTCTCGCAGATATGTTGGCCGCCCATCAGGGTGTGACGCATTACGCGATCTCTATGCGCGCCCTTAAAAAGGGCGACTTCTTTTCAAATTTGAAGCGGGGCGGCGATTGCCGGACCGGCACCGCCGCCCGCGTCATGAACTGGTTCCACGAGAACTGGCCAGATGACCTTGCATGGCCATCGGACATTCCCCGCCCCGATGCGAGCTTCAAGAAGCGGAGGGTTGCGTGATGCGGGAAGCTTCGCGCATCACGCTCGCGCTGGTGAAGCTGGCGGAAGCGCTGGCCGCCCATGAAGGGTCGTCGCTGGACGCATTGTCCGGCCGCGCGCTTGGCAAGGGTCATTTCTTTGCAGGTCTGAAGCGTGGGGCGGACTGCTGCACCGCCACTGCAGAGCGCGTGCTTGGCTGGTTCCATTCGGTCTGGCCCATTGATCTGCCGTGGCCCGCCAATGTCGCCCGCCCCGCGCATAGCGACGTGATGGCAGGCGCATTCAAGCCCGCAGGCAGCCCCAAGACCGCCCCTGTCCTGCCAGAGGTCGATGACGCGTTTCTGGCGCGGTTGAGCCACCTGCCCATCTGGTCGAACGGACGCCGACCATCGTGGTGGGACGATATCGAGGTGCGCGCCTTTCTGACGCGGTCGCACCGCCAAATGAGCACGCAGCGCGCAGCCGCACTTGGTGCGCGGCACTTCGGGGCGAGATGCCCCAAGAAGAGTGCGATCCACACCTATTGGCAGCGATTGGACAGGCTTCATCAATGGAGGGTCGAATGACGTCTGCGGTCCCCACCTTGGGATATCCTAGCCGGTCAGAGGCGTGTCGCGCACTGAATGCGCGGGGGCTGAGTGTCCGCCAGATTGTCGCGGCCTTTGCCGACGGTGGTCACAAGATCACGCCTTCTCAGGTATCTGGCCTGCTGTCTTACACCAAAAGGCGCGGCGAATTTCGCCGCCTCACCGTCTCGCCTGACACCTTGCAGGCCTTGCAGCGTCATGCGTGTCAGCGCGGCCTGACCCCATGCGAATTGGTCGAGCGGCTGCTCGAGGCGATTGCCGAGGATGACATGGTCGATGCCGTTCTGGACGACCAGCCCGAAATGAAACCACGAAAGGAAATCACCCATGGCTGACCCCTTCTATGCCAGACCGCGCGCGCGGGGGCGTCTGATCCGAGTGGTCCAACGTCTGGACAATTCTTGGGTAGGTGATCTGATTGGCGGTGTTTGTCTGGCTGCAACGATTGTGCTGCTGGTGATCTTCGCGGGGGTGCTGTCATGAGCCACACCGCCACAGAGCCGCACTCTGAACAAGTTGATGCTGATCGTTTGGCCCGTATCCGCCGCAATGCGAGGGTTGTAGACACAGCCACAGGCTTTGCGCGCGCCCATCTGACCCGCCAGATCATCGACGACCTGCTGGTTTTAGAGGCCAATGGCACCTTGGGCCGCATATCCGATATCCTTGATCGGGGGCGGGCATGATCACGTTGCACCCAACGATCACTGATCTGGGTATTGACGAGATCAAAGTTCTGGACACTCGTTTGCGGCCTGTGTCCGAGGCGACTGTAACGGTGCTGGTTCAGGTGATCCAGGAGCATGGGTTCACTGTGCCGGTGCTGGTGCGCAAGACCAAGAAGGGCTTCGTTCTGATCGACGGGGCGCATCGCCTTGTCGCCATGCAACGGCTGGGCAACACCCGCATTCCGGTTGTCGCCGCATCCTGCACGGATGATGAAGCGCGTGCGCTGGAGAGCAGCCAGAACCTTGCCGGTGCCAGCCTGTCGCCGCTGGATGATGCGGTGTTTTTGGCTGCGTATGCAGATGCGTATCAGAAGCTGCACCCCGAGACGACACGCGGCGCGGCGGGCGCAGTGGCGCGGTGGGATGCAACGGAACTAAGTTCCTTTGCAGAGGCCATCGCCGAAAAGCGGGCGATTACTGTCCGCCAAGTTAGAAAGATCGCAGCGGCGGGCCGGGCCTTGAAGCGGGCAGAGGTATCGCATCTGCGATCCGCGCCTACGAAGGTCACGCTGTCGGATATCACGCTGATTGGCAAGATTGCGGACCCGGAAGAACGCGCGCAGGTCGTGATGAAGCTGGCATGGGGAAATGCCAAGAACGCCGCCACAGCGCGCAAGCAATGGCGGGCGGAGCAGGGTGAAACAGCCCCTGTTGAAAACCCCGTTGAAGCCGCGTTTCAAGCGCTGGCGAAGGCATGGGCACGCGCGCCGATGGCGGCGCGCAAGCGGTTTCTGTTAGAGCATGCAAAGGACGTGTGGGGGGCCCAGAACAAGGGCGTGGCGCTGACCGATTGGGCCAAGGCCGATGATGCCGCGATCCATGAGGACGACGCATGACCACGCTTGCCCCAGACCGCGAATGGTGGAGCGCGTCGGAACTTGCCGATGCGGCGCTGCCCGACCTGCCCGCCACCCGGCAGAACATTTAGGCATGGGTTAAACGCATCAATCTGCGCGCGCATCCCGATCTGGCGCGCCGCCGCGCGGGGCGTGGCGGCGGATGGGAATATCATTGGAAGGCCCTGCCCGGCCGCGCGCAACGCAAGCTGCTGGCCAGTGCTGCGAGCCTGTAGCCGCCTGCGCCTGCCCCAGATCGTGAGGGGGCGTGGGCGTGGTTTGAGGGGTTGCCCGAGGCCACGCAAGACAAGGCGCGCCTGCGTCTGCGGATCATTCAAGCGGTGGAGGCGGTCGAGGGTCAATTGGGCCGCCACATGGCGGTCGACAGCATCGCGCGCAGCGAGGGTGTTGCCCCGCGCAGCGTCTGGAACTGGATCGCCATGATCGAGGGCGTGCGGCTGGATGACCGGCTGCCCTATCTGGCTCCCCGGCACCGTGCAGCCAAGCGCCAATCGACCCGCGACGAGGTCGATCCCGAGTTCATGGACTGGCTGAAGAGCGACTTTCTGCGCCTTGAGCGGCCCAGTTGGTCGACCTGCTACCGTCGCGCCGTGAGGGTGGCCGAGCAAAAGGGATGGGCTGTGGTGCCCGAGCACACGGCCCGGCGGCGCTACAAGGAACAGGTCACGCGCCCCATCGAAGTTCTGGCGCGCTACGGCGTCGACAAGTTGAAGCGCATGTTCCCGGCGCAGGTCCGCGACAAGACCGCGCTCCGCGCACTGGAAGTGGTCAATGCCGACTATCACAAGTTCGACGTGTTCGTGCGTTGGCCCGGCGAGGCGCGCCCTGTGCGCCCGCAGATGGTGGCGTTTCAGGATATCTATTCGGGCCTGATCCTGTCTTGGCGACTGGACCTGACAGCAAATTCCAGTGGGGTCATGCTGGCCGCTGGTGACATGATCGAGGATTGGGGCATTCCTGACCATGTGGTGCTTGATAACGGACGCGAATTCGCGGCCAAACTTGTGACCGGAGGGACGGCCACGCGCTTTCGCTTCAAGGTGCGCGAGGACGATATACCGGGCCTGTTCGTGGCCTTGGGCGTGCAGGTCCATTGGGCGACCCCCTATAGCGGGCAGTCAAAGCCGATTGAACGCGCGTTCCGCGACATGTGCGATGCGATCTCGCGCGATCCTCGGTTCGAGGGGGCTTGGACGGGCAACACCATTGACGCCAAGCCCGAGAATTATTCCAACCGGGCCATCCCGCTGGACGAGTTCCTGCGCGTTGTGGACGAGGGCATCCGCGAGCACAATCTGCGCCAAGGGCGGCGGTCAGAGGTAGCGTGGGGCCGGTCCTTCCGCGAGGTTTTCGACGAAAGCTACGCGCAGGCGCCGATCAAGAAAGCCACCGACGCACAGCGCCGCATGTGGATGATGGGGGCCGAAGGGCTGCGCGGGAATGCCACCACGGGCGAGTTGAGGTTTCAGGGCAACCAGTATTGGGCTGCCTGGATGCACGCAATTGCGGGCAAGCGGGTCGTGGCCCGTTTCGATCCCGCCGATCTGTGGGACGGGCTGCACGTCTATTCGACCGAGAACGAGTATCTGGGCCACGCGCCCGCGCGCGCCAAGGGCGGTTTCCTGTCGATCGACGAGGCTCGACGGACCAGCCGCGACCGTGCCGCTTGGATCAAGGCTGAGCGCGCAGCCGCTGACGCGCATCGCAAGTTGACCGCGCGCGAGTTGGGGACAGACCTTGATGCAGCACCGATTGCGCCGACCGCGCCCGCCGTCGCCGCGAAGATCGTGCGCCCCGTCTTCGAGAAGCGCAGCCCCGCCACGATCACCGCGCCCGCCGCTGATTTGACCGAGGCACAGGCTGCGGTGGTGGCCGATCTGCAAACCCGCAGAGCGGCCAATGCGCAATCGCAAGAGAGGGAAATGGACCGCTTCAAGCGCGCGCTGGAACTGGAAGAGCGCGCCGCATCAGGCGGGCAACTGGCACCAGAGCAAGAACGCTGGCTGCGCACGTATGCGCAGACGTCCGAATATCGGGCGCACCGGCAGATGTTGGACGATTTCGGGGTGTCCTACCTCGGTTGAAGGTCCGCCGGCGGCGGTGAGAGGCCCACCGGCGGTGTAGCAGTAGAATGGAGAAGAAAATGACAGAAGAGAGGCCGCTTTACAACAGTGTTGCGCCCTTGCGGAACGTGGCCGCGCTGGTCGCCCTAGTCGACCGGGTGCAGAACCGCGCACAGGGGCTGCCCGGCATGGCCTGCTATTACGGGCCATCCGGGTTCGGGAAATCGACCGCCGCCATCTATGCCGAAAACAAGTCCCGCGCTTATCAGGTGCAGGTCAAATCGGCCTGGACGGCGCGCAAGTTCTGCGAGGCGGTGCTGGGCGAAATGGCCCTGCGCCCCGCGCGCACCATCGCGGACATGGTCGACCAGATCTCCGAGCATTTGGCAATCACAGCGGTGCCGCTGCTGATCGATGAAGCTGACCATTTGGTGGCGCGCCGCATGATCGAGATCGTGCGCGATATCTATGAAGGGTCGCAAGCTGCGGTCGTGCTGATCGGCGAAGAACTGCTGCCCCAGAAGTTGCTGCAATGGGAACGGGTCCATGGCCGCATGCTGGATTGGGTCGCTGCAGAACCCGCGACACTGGATGACGTCGACAAGCTGCGCCCGATTTATGCGCCCGGTCTGCAGATTGCTCGCCCACTGGCTGATGCGATCCTGAAGCATTCGGGGCGGTCCATTCGGCGGATCAGCATCAATCTCGCCCGGATCAGCGAGCTGGCGCAGATGTCGGGCCGCGACCAGATGGTGCTGGCCGATTTCGACACCCGTCAGTTTTTCACCGGCACCGCACCCACCCCTCGGAGGAATGTCGCATGAGCTTGCGGGATGAACATCGCGCCGCCCGTCATCAGATGGTTTGGGACGCGGCGAAGCGTCTGAGCACGTTTACATATGACGAACTCGCGAGCGAAGCGGGCGTGTCGCGTTCACAGGCGCAGGACCGTGTTCGCGGCTGGCTACGCGAGGGCCGTGTGCGCGAGGAGCGCCGGGGAGACAGCCGACTTTTGCACTTCACCGTGCCGCGCGACAGTGGCGCTGCGATGCCCGTCAATCCGTTGCCCCGCACTGAGGGGATCGAGGCGAATTGCTGGACTGTAATGCGCCGCTTGTCCAACTTCTCGCCCACCGATTTGTCTGCCCATGCGACGACCGAGAATTGCGAGGTCAGTCCTGAACGCGCCCGCGAGTATTGCCAGACCCTATTGCGGGCGGGCTATCTGCGCGTGGTGCGGCAGGCCATTTCCGGCAAGCGGGAGGCGGTCTACCGGCTGATCCGCAACACGGGACCCAAAGCCCCACGCCTGCGCCGTGTGCGCGCCATCGAGGACGTGAACCTCGGCACCCTGACGCATCTGGAGGGACGCGCATGAGCGGGCCGGTCGAGATTGCGAGCGAGCATTGGGGCGCGGACATGCCGGACTGGATCGCGCGCTTGGCCGAGCAATGCGCGGCCAGCAGCCAGAATAAAGTCGCGGCCAAGCTTGGGCGGTCTGCGGGGCTGATCAGCCAGGTGCTGCGCAAGAAGTATCCGGGCGACCTGAACGCAGTCGAGGAACTGTTTCGCGGCCACTTCATGGCCGAGACCGTCCTGTGCCCCGCTATGGGCGCGCTTCCGCTGAACGAGTGCCACGACTGGATGGCCAAGGCCCGGCACTTCAACAACGCCAACAGCCTGCGGGTGCGGATGTATCGCGCTTGCAAGAAATGTCCTCGCTTCACGAAAGGCACGTCCGATGAGTGACGACTACAATGACGCGGCGATCATGGCTCACGCCGAAGACTTGGTCGAGCGAGCGCGAGACGATGCGGATTTCTGTGCGGGCGTCTTGCTGGCAGCCGCGCATATGCTGGCTTTCCCGGCCAACAGCTCTGAAATTTCTGCCAACATCAAGCACTTCTCGGCGGAGGTCTGGAACATTGCCGCCGATGCCCTCGCAGGCACCAGCGCTGCCAACGCCCTGCTGGACCGCGTCCGCCGTTCCGAGGGGTCGACCGATGTCTGACCGCTGGACCCTGCCCGAGATCACCGAACGCGCCGCGCGGGGCCTTGGTAAGGTCGACACGCTCGGCCCGCGCGGCGCGACACTCGTCAGCCGCGACGAGGTCGAGGCCATGGCCGCGATGCTGGCCATCCTTGGCCTGCGCCCCATCCCGCCCAGTGGTGCTGCGGGCCCACAGCCCCTGATCGACAAACCCGAAAACCCGCTGAAAGGACCCGCCGATGTCTGAACATACCCCCCACTTCATCCCCGACGGCCGCGTCGATGTGAACGGCAAGACCTACATGCCCGATGCCAAGGGCAATCTGGTGCCCGTCGAAATGATCGCGCCCGCCGCGCAGCTGGAGGACGAGACCGTCCGCAAGATCATGGGCTTTGCCATGGCCCTGTCCGATCAGGTCGCCCGCTTCAAGGGCCACACCTTCGAGGACCTTGGCGCGTTGGAAGCGCTGCGGGCGCAGGAATACGGACTGACCAAAGGTGGTGCGAAGGGCAACAAGACCTTCATGTCGCATGACGGGCTGTTCAAGGTGCAGGTGCAAGTGGCCGATCACATTGACTTTGGCCCGTCGCTGCAGGTTGCCAAGGAACTGGTGGACGAGTGCCTGAATGAATGGGCGGCGGATGCGCGCGCCGAGATCCGCGCCATCGTGACCCGCGCCTTCAACACCGACAAGGCGGGCCAGATCAACCGCTCCGAGATCTTCATGCTGCTGCGGTTGGAGATCGAGGACCCCCGCTGGCAACAGGCCATGCGCGCAATTCGCGATGCGATCCGGGTGGTGGGGTCCAAGACCTACATCCGCTGCTACCAGCGCGCCACACAGGACGGTGCGTGGCAGGCGGTCACCATCGATCTGGCGCGGGCGTGAGCCTCAATACCAAACTCAACAAGGAGACCGTTATGACTAATGCGATCACGCAGATTGAAAAGAATGCAATCAATCTTGCGGTTGAAGAAATGCGCCGGAGACAGGACGCGGTTGATCTTCTCTTGGCGCTTGCACTGGAAGATGAGACTGGCGACGTCGGGGACGGAAGCCAAGGCTACAAGCATTTGCGCGACCTATTCGTCTCCCGCCTGCCGAGTGACCCCGACTTAGAATTGCACAAGAAGATCGCGGCTATTTTCTGGCGTTTGCACAGGGAATTCGCACCGGTGGACGAACCACTCAAGCTGCCGCTCAGCACAATTAGGCGGATTTGCGAACACCAGTTTGAAGACGTCGCCGCAATGCTCGGGAGTGTCGTTGCCGAACAGCAAGACGGCGAAACCCCCCTCTCTCAACATTGGTCGCTGCGGATCAACTTCGTGGGCCCAGATGGAATTTCCCGCCTTGAAGAAATAGCGGTCCCCTTGGCCGATTGGGCAGCAGATCGCGCACGGGCTGGATACGACGGAACAACCAAACCTTTAGAAAGGGCAAAGCGGGACGCAGAAGAGGACGGGCAAGATGCCTGACCAAATCGCCCTTTTGGAAGTGCCCCTGATCGACGCCTCGGACCGCACGTCGGTTTCGATGGTCCATGACTTCGGGGAGGCTGAGGTGCTGGGCCGTCCCGCCAAGCTTTACCTGACCGTCCAAGGTCACCGACTGGAGATCAAGGTCGACAAGCGTGTCTACACAATCAACCTGCGCGATCTGATGGCGCAGGCCGTGACGGCGGTCGAGGCCGATCTGCGCGCCAAGGTCGCGGCCCGCGCACTGGCCAACCACGGCCGCCCTGACAGCGCCGCCGCGCAGGCGATCTTCGCCCAGCCCAAGGGGCGCGCGTGATGCGTGCCCTCCAGCGAAAAATCCACATGGGCTGCCGCGCCCTTGGTCTGGACGAGGACACGCGCCGTGACCTGCAAACGCAGGTCACGGGCAAGGCGTCCATGCGCGACATGACCGAGGCCGAGTTGAAGGCGGTGTTGAAGGCGCTGGAAAACAGGGGCTTCAAGCCCGCCGCAAACCCCGACTGGAAGCCCCGCGCCACCCGGCCCGATCTGCGCTACATCCACGCGCTGTGGGGAAAACTGGCGCGCGCGGGGCATGTGACGGCGGGGCGCAAGGCACTCAACGCCTTCATCCGGTCGCGGTTCGAAAACGCGTGGGGCGTCGTGCCCGTCGATATCGACGCCATGCGCGAGGCCGAGCAGATCGCCGATGTGGTCGAGGCGCTGAAAGCCATGTGCCGCCGTCACGGGTTGAGCGTGACCAAATGAAACATACCCGCATCCAGATAACCGATCATGCTGTCCTGCGCTACATGGAGCGCGCGATGGGTCTGGATGTCGAGGCCCTGCGCCAAGACCTCGAGCGCAAGCTGGACGCGGCCGCGCGATGCGGCGCCTGCGGCCTGACGGTCGATGGTGTGAATTTCCGTATCGTTGACGGCGTTGTGACCACAGTGCTGGAGGTGAACAAACGCGATGTGCGCTTCGGCCCAAAGCGGCGGGGGCGCGCGGAATGACGCAACTTCCTGGCATCGCCGGACAGATCGAACAGGCCATCGGGCTGGACCTGACGGTGCGGCTGCTGAAGCGCCGGGGCGGCTGCGAGGTGCATATCCCCCGCCGCGTTGCCGGATCGACACTGGCCAAGATCGTGGGCAAGGACGCTGCCGCCCAGATCGTCCAGGCGCTGGGTCCGGGCAAGGTGCTGCTGCCCTGCGCCCATATGCGCGGCCAGTTCGCGCGCCGCGCCGAAGCCCGTGCCATGCTGCGGGCGGGCCAGTCGCTGCAACAGGTCGCGCTGGCCTGCGACATGCACACGCGGACTGTGTCGCGGCTGCGCGCGGAGATCGAGCACGAGGCAGGCGAACGCCAGATCAACCTGCCGTTTGACGGGCCATAGGCTGATCTGCCAAGGTGGCGCTGTGCTAAGGACCGATCACCTTGACAAGTGTCGAGGTGCCACCAGCCCCCCCGAATTGCGAAGGTGCCACCATCAGTTTTGATTGGGGGTTTTTGCATGCAGACCAGCGCGCAGGGTGTCGAGTTTCTGGAGCGCCACGAAGGCGTGGTGCTGAAAGCCTATCGCTGCCCAGCAGGGGTCTGGACCATCGGCGCGGGCCTGACCGCTGCGTCGGGCGTGGTCAAGCCGCGCGCGGGGATGGTGATCGGCGAGGCAGAAGCCACGCGCCTGCTGCAACTCGCACTGCACCGCAATTACGAGCCGCGCGTCGCCAAGGCGATGCCGGGCGCCAAGCAGCACGAGTTCGACGCGGGCGTTAGTTTCGACTTCAATACCGGCGCGATCCATCGGGCAAGCTGGGTCAAGCGCTGGATCGCTGGCAACCTTGACGCCGCGCGCGTGGCCCTGCTTGCTTGGAACAAGGGCGGCGGTCGTGTCCTGCCCGGCCTGACCCGCCGCCGCGAGGAGGAATTCGCGCTGCTGGCACGGCGCGACTATGGCGCGAAACTCGCCACGCGCCCCGCGCGTTCTGGTCTGGCACGGCTGGCAATCTCACTCTCGCTCGAAGAGCTGCGCGCGGCCCGCGCGGCATTCGTCCGACTGGGCTACACGGCGATTGGGCCGGACCCTTTGGGTTTTGACGCGGCCGAGGTGAAGCGGTTCCAGCGCGATCACGATCTGACCGTCGATGGGATCGTCGGGCGCGCGACCCTGTCCACGCTGCAGCGCATGATCGATGCGCGCGACCGCGCCGCTGTGCCGGTGGGCGTGACGACCGTCGGCGCAGCCGACACCGGCGTGCAGGCCACCGCTGATCTGGACCCCGCGCTTGCATGGCTGGGACCCGCCGCGCTGGCCGCGGGCGTGGTCCTGCTGGCGTGGTTCGCGTGGCGCTACCGCGACGCGTTGGCCGCGATGCTTGCCCCCAAATTCCCCCGCCTCGCACGCAAACTGTGGAGCATCTGATGAATGCCGTTTTAGCCCTTGCCACCCAGATCGGCGCACCGCTGGTCCGACAGGTTCTGTCGAACCGGATCGGCGGGCGCAATGCTGATCTGGCCACTGACGTAATCGATGCAATCGCGCGCCGAGCAGGCGTCAGCGTTCCCGATCTGGACCGGCTGGCCGAGGAAAACCCGCCCGTCGTCATCGATGCGATCCGCGAGGCCGAGGCTGCGCTGCCTGAACACATCGCGCACTATGCCCAAGGGCTGGAAGGTCAGTTCGCGCTGTTGCAGGCCGAGCAAAAAGGGCACTGGCTGGGCTGGGCATGGCGGCCCGCGATGATGTGGCTGCTGGCGTTCCTGTGGCTTTGGCAACTGGTGATCCTGCACGTCGCCAACGCGATCTGGAAGATCGCGCTGCCCCCTGCCGACAGCGCCACGCTGCTGGGTCTGACCAGCGTTTACATGGCCCTTTACATGGGCGGGCACACGCTGAAGGACTTTGTGCGCGTGACGCGGGGTGCCCGCGATGGTGCTTGATATCCAGCCAGTCGTCGGAGTCGTCGGCGCATTGGCGCTGCTACTGAATTTCGGGCTGACCCTTTACGGGCTGTTTTCTAGTGGGGCCAAGGCCAATGCCCGCCGTCTGGACGGACATTCCGAAAGCATCCGCACACTCGATCAGCGCACCACGTCACTCGAACAATCCATGCGCGCCATGCCCGCGCAGGCCGATGTCCACGGCCTGCAACTGGCTTTGAGCGAAGTGCGCGGCGACGTCCGCGAGATGCGCGCGATCATGGGCCGGATGGAAAACATCCTCGGCCGTCACGAAGAACACCTGCTGGACGGGGGCAAACGATGAGCGACTATCAAGCGACCCTGCGCAAGCACCGGCGTCTTGCGATCCTGCGCCACCTGGAGCGCTGCACCGACTACACCAGCAACGCCTCGATCCTTGTCGATGTGCTGCGCGGAGTGGGCGTGACCTCGACCCGCAGCCAGGTGATCACCGAACTGGCGTGGCTGGCCGAAAATGGGTTCACCGAAAACGATGACCGGGGCGATTTTGTAATCACCACCGCGACTGAGCGCGGGGTCGAGATTGCGCAGGGCGCAGCCACGCACCCCGATATCCAGCGCCCCCATCCGCGCGATCGCGGGGTCTGACATGCCGCCCCCCCGCAAGGTCGACCTGCTGCCCGCCGAGTTGAAAACATGGCTGCAAGAGGAACTGCGCGCGCGCGGTTTCGGCGGCTATGAAGATTTGGCCGAGGCCCTGAATTTCCGGCTGGAAGAAGCGGGCCTTGACCTGCGCATCCGCAAATCCGCGATCCACGCCTTCGGGCAGGAATACGAGGAATTCGTGCGCTACCAGGAACAGGCCAGCGCATGGGCGGCGGACTGGATGCAGGAGCAGGGTCTGGCCGAGGAGGCCAAGCGCCACAACGTCCTGTTCCAGATGATCACGACCTTGGCCTTCAAGGTCATGCAAGCGCAGATGCTCAAAGAGGGCGGCGAGATCGACCCCAAGGAACTGCACTTCCTAGGGCGGATGCTGAAGGACGTGATGGCGTCGTCTGGTATCCGCGAAAGCCTGATCGTGGCCGAACGCAAGGCACAGGCCGCGCGCCTGGATGAAGCCGTCGCGGCTGGCGACATCGACCGCGAAGCCGCCGCGAAAGCGCGCCGGATCATGGGGTTTGCAGAATGAGCGAGAAGGTTTCCGGTCTGCCCGTTGCGGGGTATAAGCCGCAGCCTGCTGAAAACGTGGCACGCGTGAACACCATGAAGCACCGCGAGGAAGAAATCCTACGCGCGCTTGATGATCTTGCCGAAGATGGCTTTGCTGACCCGCGTTGGCTCGCGATAGGTCGCACGCATATCGAGCAAGGCTTCATGGCGATCAATCGGGCCATCTTTCGCCCGGGTCGGGTGCAGTTGCCCGAGGACGACGAAGCATGAACCTGCGCGGTGTGGAGTTGTCCGTGTTTGTGCTCGCCGCCGACGCCCACTGGCGCGAGGCCGACTGGATAACGCGGGCGCTGGCCGTGGTGCTGGGGCGGCGCATCGTGGTCGAGCATCTGGGCTGCCTGAACCGGATCGCGGTTTGGCGGGGCGTGCCGTATCTGTGGCAGATCGCCGAGGTGCGCGGATGACGGCGCTGCCCGGACAAGTGGCACATGACTTGCGCGCTTGGGTGCGGTTTTGGGACAAGCGGCTGTGCGGTGACGAGCGCAAGATGCTAAATCACATGAACCGCGCGGCAAACGCCATCGAAGAAGCGATGCTGGAGCCACCCGCCACGCGCGACCGACGCAAGTTGAAGCACTTAGCCCAAAATCTGCGTGAACACTCTCGCACGGTCGATCATTGGCAGGTCGTGTTCGGGGCAACGCAACTTGCCACCAGCCTTTGGCGCGCGGCTGCGTGTCTGGACCGCTTGCTGTCGGAGGTTGTTTCCGATGACTGACAAAGCCCTCACCTCGGTCGTCCGCTTCCTGCCCTACCAGCGCGCGTGGATCGCGGATCAGTCGCTGTTCAAGATCGGCATGTTCAGCCGCCAGACCGGCAAGACCTTCACGACCGGGGGCGAGTGCGCCGACGATTGCGTGCAGGGCTGGATCGAGGATCGGCGCACGCGCTGGGTGATCCTGTCGCGCGGCGAACGCCAAGCGGCCGAGATGATGACCGAAGTCATCAAGCCCTTCACCAAGGCGTTTTACGAGGTCTACAACACCCTGTTAAAAGGGGGTGAACCCCGCTTTGAAGAGGGCGAGTTCCGCGCCCCGCAGGAAAAGGGACCCGACGCTGTCTACAAGTCGCTGGAGGTCAAGTTCCCCAATGGCAGCCGGATCACGGCATTGCCCGCGAACCCCGACACCGCGCGCGGGTTTTCGGCCAATGTGATCCTGGACGAATTCGCGTTCCATGCCAAATCGCGCGAGATCTGGGGCGCGCTGTTTCCCGTGATTTCGAAGCGCGGTCTGAAGCTGCGCGTGATCAGCACACCCAATGGCAAGGGCAACAAGTTCTATGAGTTGATGACCGCCGAGGACAGTGTCTGGTCGCGCCATGTGGTCGATATCTACGAGGCCGTCCGCCAGGGGCTGGACCGCGACATCAACATGCTGCGGCGGGGCATGGCCGATGAGGACCTGTGGGCACAGGAATACGAGCTGAAGTGGCTGGACGAAGCCACAGCATGGCTGAGCTACGATCTGATCAACGCCAATGAGCACCCAGCCGCAGGTCTGCCGGGCCTCTATCAGGGCGGACCGTGCTTCGTGGGCGTCGACATTGCCGCGCGCAACGACCTTTTCGTGATCGTGGTGCTGGAACTGGTGGGCGATGTGCTTTGGACACGCGAAGTCATCGCCCGCCGCCGCATCCGCTTTGCCGAACAGGACCAGCTGCTGGCCGAGGTGATGTGCCGTTACCGCGTGGTGCGCTGTGCGATGGACCAGACCGGGATGGGCGAAAAGCCCGTCGAGGATGCCAAGCGCAATCACGGCGAAAGCCGGGTCGAGGGGGTGCTGTTTTCCAGCGCCCGCAAGCTCGATCTGGCGACGGCCTTGAAGGAAGCGATGGAGGAGCGCCGCACCCGCCTGCCTGCGGGCGACGTTGCGCTGCGAGCCGATCTGCACGCGATCCAGTCGCAGACGGGGATCACAGGCAACCGCCGACTGGTTGCCGACGGCGACACGGACGGCCACGCCGACCGCTTCTGGGCCTTCGCGCTGGCCGTGGGGGCCGCGCAGACGCCCTATCAGGAATACGCCTATCGCCCGGTGCCGCGCCGTGGAAATGACGATGAAGATGCCCGCCGGATCAAGACCACCTCGGGCTTTGGCGCGATGAAAGGAGTGTTCTGATGCTGCTCGACCAGTTCGGCCGTCCTGTGCGCGTGCAGGCCCTTACACAACCGCTGGCACGCCCCGGCCTGACTGGCATTCGCCAGGTCGTGGGCGGCTCGACCGCATCGGGGCTGACCCCGCACAAGCTGGCGGCGATCCTGTCGGCCTGCGATCAGGGCGATCTGGTCCCCTATGTCACGCTGGCCGAGGAAATGGAGGAGCGCGATCTGCACTACGCGTCGGTGCTGGGCACCCGCAAACGCGCGGTGTCGGGTGTCGTGCCCACTGTCGAAGCCGCGTCCGACAGCGCCCGCGACACCGAGATCGCCGATGCCGTGCGCAACCGCGTGGCCGAACATGCTGGTTTCCGCGCTCTGGTCGAGGATCTGCTTGACGGGCTGGGCAAGGGCTTTGCCGTGGTCGAGATCAACTGGGCACGGTCCAAGCGCGAGTGGTGGCCCGACAGTTTCAAGCATGTCGACCCGCGCTTCATCCGTTTTGATCGCGAGACGCTGCGCGTCCCCCATCTGATCGACGACAGCGCGCCGGTCGATGGTGTGCCACTGGCCCCCTTCAAGTTCGCCTTCCACACACCGCGCCTGAAATCCGGCATTCCCCTGCGCGGCGGGCTGGCGCGGCTTGTGGCGTTCACCTGGATGTGCAAGGCCTTCGCGCTGAAGGACTGGGTGGCGTTTGCCGAACTCTACGGGCTGCCCCTGCGGCTGGGCCGCTACGGGCCAGAGGCTACGCGCGACGATGTCGAGAAACTGTTCCAGGCGGTTGCCAATATCGGGACAGACGCCGCTGCGGTGTTGCCCGAAAGCATGCGCATCGAGTTCCAGAGCGCCGCCACCGGAACAGGCGGCGACAAGCTGTTCGAAAACCTCGCCCGCTACCTGGACGAACAGGTCTCCAAGGGCGTTCTGGGCCAGACCATGACCAGCGACAACGGGTCCAGCCAGGCACAGGCCAACGTACACAACGAAGTGCGCCATGACATCGCTGCGGCCGACGCAGCGGCGGTCACAGGCACGATCATGCGGGATATCGTGCGGGCCTATGTCGATCTGAATTTCGGCGTGCAGGACGCCTATCCCCGGCTGTCGATCCCGATCGCCGAACCCGAAGATGTCGCTGGCCGGATCAATGCAGCCGGGCAAGCCATGACCCATGGCCTGCGCCTGTCCGCGCGCGAACTGCGCACAGTGCTAGGGTTTTCTGATCCAGAGGCAGGCGAGGAGGTCGTGGGCGGCATGCCCACGCCTTCGAACCCACCGGGCAATGGGCTGGGGCTGAACCGCGCCGACCTGGCCAATGCTGACAGCGACCCGCTCGACCAGATCGCGGCCGAGATGCTGGCCGATTGGGTGCCCGTCATGACCGAAGTGTTGGACCCCGTCGAGCAGGCAGTCGCGCAAGCACGCAGCTATGACGAGGCGCTGGCCAACCTCTCCGCTCTTGGTCCGTTGCCTGCCGCCCGGATGATCGATGCGCTGGTCAAGGGCACCTTCCTTGCCCGCGCCCAAGGGGACGTACAGGATGGTTGACCGCCCGGCCTATTCCCTCAACGCGTTCCCGCCACCCGAGGCGTCGCGCTTCTTGGCCAACAAGGACTGGCTCCCTGCGTTTTCGTGGGAGGACGTCGAGCCGCAGCTGCATGCGACCGCCTTCACCGTGGCCAAGGCGATGCAGATCGACATTCTGAGCGACATCCGCGAAGAGCTGCAGCGCGCGCTCGACGAGGGGCTGCCGTTCGAGCAGTTCCAGCGCGACCTGCGCCCAAGGCTTGAAGCGCGCGGCTGGTGGGGCAAGGTAGACATGGTAGACCCCGCCACAGGTCAGGCACGACCCGTCCAGTTGGGATCGCCGCGCCGCTTGCGGGTGATCTATGACGCGAACCTGCGCTCGGCCCGCGCGGCCGGCCAGTGGGAACGCATCCAGCGCACCAAGCGCGCATTGCCCTTTCTGGAATATCGGCTTGGGCCGTCCGAACGCCACCGCCCCCACCACCAGGCAAAAGAGGGGATTGTCCTGTCTGCCGATGACCCGTTCTGGGCGTCCTGGTATCCCCCCAACGGCTGGGGCTGCAAGTGTTGGGTGCGCCAGATCACCCGCACCGAGGCCGAAGCCAAAGGCATCAGCCCCAGCCCCGACATTCCGATGGCTGATGTGGTCAATACCCGCACCGGCGAGGTGGCCCGCGTCCCCGTCGGCATCGATCCCGGCTGGCAGCACAATCCGGGCGCACAGCGCGTGCAGGCCAGCATCGACCTGTTGCGCGACAAGGCCCGCCGCGCCGCCCCTGAAATCGCACGAGTGGCCCTACGCGATCTGGAGGATGGCTGGATGGCCGAACGCGCGCGCCGCCACCCGGACTGGCGTGACGACCTGCCATTTCTGGAAGCCCTGCGCCGGATTTTCGCGCCGGACGCCGGGTGATCCGATGGGTGCGGGCGCAACAGCGGCACAGCGCGCCGTTAAATACCCATTAAAGGGCCTTGCCGGGTTTGCAGGTGCCCGGATACCCTGACAGGGCCGAGCGGCCTGTGTGGCCCAAAAAAACGGCGCATCGACGTCATCCCCATGATGTGCGCCTCGACAGGTGTCGAGGTCGATTGCCCGCGCGCGTCTTGCGATGGTGCGGCCATGCTCAGTCACGCGTTTCTCGCCCCCCTTCCCATTGCCTTGAACCGCACGGACGCGGATCAGGCATCCGCGCCCGAATGGGTGCAGCTCACGCCCGCTGGCCCGCGTCTGCCGGGGATGGACGGGCGCGAATGGACGATGGCTGACCCGACAGCCGTGATCGCCGCCTGCCGGGCCGTGCGCGGCACAATCGAAATCCCGGTCGACTTTGAACACGCAACCCACGTCAAGGGCGCGCGTGGCGAAGCCGCGCCTGCCGTGGGCTGGGTCCGCGAACTGGACGCCCGCGACGGCGCGATCTGGGGGCGCGTCGAATGGAACGAGAGCGGGCGCGAGGCCGTGGCCTCCAAAGGCTACCGCTTCGTGAGCCCCGGCTTTGATTTTCACAAACTGACCGGTGCGGTGCGCCGGATCGTTTCGGTGGGGCTCACGAACCTGCCGAATTTCACCATGCCCGCGCTGAACCGCGAAGGCGAACACGAGGAGACAGAGATGGACGCAGCCGTCATTCAGGCCCTTGGCCTTGGCCCCGATGCGAGCGCGGCGGATGCCGTGGTCGCGATCACAAAGCTGCGCACGGGCGCGCAGACCGCGCTGAACCGCGCGGCGAACCCGGACCCGGCGCAGTTCGTGCCGCGAGCCGACTATGATCTCGCCACCAACCGCGTCACGACGCTGGAAGCGCAGGTCAAGGCGCAGCGCGAGGCCGAAATCACCGCCGCCGTCGATGCAGCGGTCGAGGCAGGCAAGATCGCGCCGGCTAGCCGCGATTACCATCTGGCCGTCTGCCGGACTGACGGGGGCTTCGAGAAGTTCGCAAGCTTCATCGCCGCCGCGCCGGTGATCGCGCCGAAAGGTGGCGGCACCCAGACTGCCAAGACCGTGCAGACCGACGGCGCGCTGTCGGCCGAGGAATTGGCCGTCTGCCGCCAGATGGGCATGTCCCCCACCGATTTCGCGGCCGCCAAAGCCGCCCAGCAGGAGTAAGCCCCCATGGCCCTGATTACCGCCGCCATTCTGCAGGCACTGAACACTGGCCTGCGCAAGAACTTTCAGGACGGCTATGCGTCCATGCGCGATGTCGCGTTCTACAACATGGTCGCGACGACTGTCCCCTCGACCACCGCGTCCAACACCTATGGCTGGCTGGGGGATTTCCCGCGCCTGCGGGAATGGATCGGCGATCGCGTGGTCAAGGACATCAAGGAACACGGCTACAAGATCGACAACCGCCTGTTCGAAGCCACGCTCGGGATTGCCCGCACCCAGATCGAGGATGACCAGTATGGCCATTACTCGCCCATCGCGCAAAGCATGGGGCAGGAAGCCGCGCAGCACCCAGACGTTCTGATCAATGACTTGATCGCGTCCGGCTTCACGGCCACCTGCTATGATGGCCAGTTCTTCTTTGACACAGACCACCCCGTGCGCGCCAATCCTGATGGTACGGGCGCGACCACGACTGTTTCTAACATGGTCGATGGGGCAGGCCCCGCCTGGTATCTGCTCGACACGTCAAAAGCCCTTCGTCCCTTCATCTTCCAAGAGCGGACCCGTCCCGAGCTGGAAATGAAGTTCAACCCATCCACGTCCGACGATGTGTTCACGAAAGACCGCTACCAGTGGGGCATTCGCTATCGCTGCGCGGCAGGCTTCGGCTTTTGGCAGATGGCGCGTGCGTCCAGAGCTGCCCTGAATGCTGCCAATTTTGAAGCCGGTCGCACGGCGATGCGGCAGGTCAAGGGTGACGGTGGGCGGCCCTTGGGGATCGTTCCGAACATCCTGCTGGTCCCGCCCACGCTGGAAAGTGCCGCTCGCGCGATCGTGGAAACGCAGTTCCTCGCCGGCGGTGGCAACAACCCGAACTTCAACTTGGCGAAAGTAGTCGTCAACCCGTGGGCCGCATAAGCTGGCCGGTTTTTGTGCGGGGGCGGTGCGCCGCCCCCAAATCACAAACCGACCCAAATGGCCGACCCAACCGGAGGACAAAATGTCCAAACTGCTCAAGATTTCCGCGATCCCTGCCGATGGATTTTTCCGGGCGGGCGAATTCTGGCCGCATGCGGGCCGGATCATCGACGCCGACACTCTCTCGACCGAGGTGATGGACCGCCTGCGCGCGGAAAAGATGCTGCACCTCGAATCCGCCCCTGCCGGGGCCGAGGCCGAGGGCGCGGCACTGATCGCGGACGCGCTGAAGGATCGGCTGAAGGCCGCGATCGCAGCCCTGCCTGTCGACGCGTTCGGGGCGAACGGCGCGCCCAAAGTGCAGCCTCTGCGCGCGGCCCTGCCCGAGGACGCGCCTGCCATCACCACCGCGCTGGTAGCCGAAGTCTGGGCCGACTTGAACCCGCCCAAAGAATAACCCCCCGCGCGACGGCCGGGTGCTGCGATCGAGCGGCACCCGGCACCCTTCACCCCCCGATTGAACGGAGCCTTCAATGGCCTATGCCACGCAAGCCGACATTGTCGAAATCTACGGTGACGACGCGCTGCTCGTGGCAGATCGCGACGGGAACGGCGCCGCAGACACAGCCGCAGTCGGCCGCGCATTGGTGGCCGCCTCTGAAGAAATCGACAGCCATATCGGTGTGCGCTACCGCTTGCCCTTGCCCGCTGTGCCGGGCCTGTTGCGCCAACTGGCAGTTGACATCGCGCTCTATCGCCTTGCTGCGACCGCCGATGTGCAGTCCGAAATCCACCGCACGCGCTACGAAGATGCGCTTGGAACCCTCAAGCGCCTTGCCGAGGGGAAGGCCGCACTCGTGCTGCCGCCCGAGCCACAGGCGGAACCGGCCCCCGATACCAGCCCGCGCCCGATCGTTACGGGTGGGCCGGATCGGCTGTTTTCCCGTGACCAGATGCGGGGGCTTTGATCATGGCCGGTGTCCAGGTTGAACTGACGCTGCAAGGGATCGAGGGCGCCGCGCGCGCCTTGGGCGCGCTGGCCGCCACCGATCTGGAAGATCTCGCGTTCAATGTTGGCGCGCTGCTGGAAAGCAGCACGCAAGAGCGCATCGCCACAGGCAAGGCCGCGCCTGACGGAACCCCGTGGGACCCTTGGTCGACGCGCTACGCCAAGACCCGCAAGGGTCAGCATTCGCTGCTGGTCAGCAGCAACAGCCTGTTGACTGCCACCCAGAACTTCACGACCGGCACGACCGTGCGCGTGGGCAACAACCTGGTCTATGGCGCAATCCACCAGCTGGGTGGCGAGATCGAGAACGGCTTCGGCCTCGGGATCAAGGTCACGATGCCCGCGCGCCCCTATCTGGGCCTGTCGGCCCATGACGTGACGGCGATCACGACCCTGATCACGGAAACGATCGCGGAGCCGCTGCAATGACCGGCACGCCCCACAGCCTGCTCTCGGACCTGCCCGGCGTGATCGCGGCTGCGATCCATGCCCATCTTCCCGATCTGGCAGAATGCGTGCCCATGCTGGGCGGGTTTGATCTGGACGAATTGAAGCGAACGTCCGTCAAGGCCCCGGCCATCCGGGTCACGCGGCTGGGTCTGCGTCCGCGCGACACCCGCGCAGGCCCGCATCGCCGGTTTGACGCCATGATGGCCGCTTTCGTGATCACCCGCGACCGGACGGGCCTGCCGCGCGATGCGGCATTGTCCAATCTGACCGCAGCGCTGCTCGCGTTGATCCCCGACAATCGCTGGGGAACCGAAGGCATCGGCGAGGCACAGGACGCCGAGGAGCGCGTGCTGATCAATGGCGCCGCACGTGGCGTGGCGTTGTCTCTGGCCGCCGTGACATGGGTTCAACCCGTGACGCTCGCCCCCTTGCCGGAAGGCGTCGCGCTGCCTTTGGAACTGTATCTGGGCGGCGATCTGGACGGCGAGGTGCTGCCATGAGTTTCGAGCAAGCCGAACTGGACCGCCGCCTCGCGAACATCGTGCAAATCGGCCGGGTGATCGCCATCGACAGCACGGCGATGCGCGCCCGTGTCCAGGTCGGCGATCTCGTCACGCCCATGATCCCGGTTTCGCAACTCGCTTCAGGTGCAATCCGTCTGCACTGGATGCCGTCAGTCGGCGAACAGGTCGTGGTCTTTGCCCCCTCGGGCGAGATCGGAGGGGCGATCATTCAAGGGGCAGTGCCCCAAAATGGCAGTGCAGTCGCGCAAGACGAAGCACATCCGACGATCGACCTTGGCGGCGGGACGCTGGTGATCACCGGCGATCTGACCATCACGGGCAACATCACCGTGACCGGGCGCATCGATGTGTCCGAGGACGTCACCGCATCGAACATCAGCCTGGTCAGTCACATCCACCCCGAAAGTATCGGCACAGTGACAGGTGCTCCGCAATGAACCGTGCAAAAGCAACGGCCTACATTGTGCGTTCGGATGGCTGGGTTGCAGGCGTGTTCCTGCGCGCGGGCGATGTGGTTCAACTCTCGCCCGAGCAAGCTGAATTTGAGAACGTTCAGCCGGTTCCCGCTCCGGCCAAACCCGCCGCCCCCAAAGCCCCCCGCAAGACCCGGGCAAAGAACCCGAGGGCGCAGTCATGACTGGCATGTCCCGCAACACAGGCACGCGGATCGATTTCGAAACGCATCTGTCGCAATCGATCATGGATATCCTGCAGACCCCTGTCGGGACCCGCGTCATGCGGCGCAGCTATGGGTCTGAAATCCCGGCGCTGATCGACGCGCCGATCAATGGCGGCACACTTGTCGACCTGTTCATGGCCGTGGCCGACGCGCTGGATCGCTGGGAGCCGCGCTTTTCCCTGTCGCGTGTGCAGGTCCTAGCCGCCGCAGCCGGTCGCCTGACGCTGTCGCTCGAGGGCACTGTGTTGGGCCGCCCCGCGCCAATCGCCCTGGAAATGGAGTTGTCGGGATGACCCAGCGCTTTGACCAGATCGATCTGTCACGCCTGCCCATGCCCAACGTGATCGAGCCTCTCGATTACGAGGCACTGCTGGCCGAGATGATCGCGCATGTGACCGAGGCCGACCCCAGCCTTGCGGCGGTGTTGGCACTCGAAAGTGAACCAGCGGTCAAGGTCCTGCAGGCCGTTGCCTATGTCCGACTGCACGACCGTGCGCGCGTCAATGACGCGGCCCGCGCTGTCATGCTGCCGACGGCAACCGGCGCGGACCTTGATAATCTGGCCGCGCTCTTTGGCGTCAGCCGCGCCGTGATCGCCCCGGCAAACCTGAATGCGCTGCCCCCAGTCGCGGCGGTTCTTGAGAGCGATGCGCGCCTGCGCGCCCGCGTCCAGTTGTCCTTGCAAGCCTTCAGCTGCGGTGGTCCCGCAGGCGCGTATCAGTTTTGGGCCATGACCGCGACACCGGCCGTCCTGGACGCGATGGTTGACAGTCCCGCACCCGGCGACGTGCGGGTGGTCGTCTTGCGCGACCCGACGTCAAGCCTTTCGGAAGACGCGATGATCAGTGCCGTGCGCGAGATGGTCACGCGCGAAGACATTCGCCTGTTGTGCGACAATGTCTATGTGGAAGCCGCGACCCAAGTCACGTTCACAGTCGCGGCCCAACTGGCCTTGGCGGACGGCCCGGATGCTGCCCCGGTCCTGCAGGCCGCCAAGGCCGCAGTGCAGGCTTTTGTGGCCGAGCGGTTCCGCATCGGCGGGCAGGTCACGCGGGCGGGGCTGATTGCAGCCCTCTATCGGCCCGGCGTGCGCGACGTGACGCTGCTCGCACCCATCGCAAACGTCACGCCTGCGCCGCATGAGGTCGCGATCTGCACCACGATCACGGTGGGGCCAGCATGACGGCAGCGCTCTTGCCCCCAAACGCCACGCCTCTTGAGCAGGCCCTGACACGGGGGGCGACCTCACCGACGTTGCCAGTGCCGATCGACACTCTCTGGAGCCCTGCTACTTGCGTTGCCGCGCTCTTGCCTTGGCTGGCATGGACATTGCGGGTCGAGGATTGGGACACATCCTGGTCCGAAGCCCGAAAGCGCGAGGTCGTGTCCGAGGCGATCGCCATCCACAGGTTGCGGGGAACAGTCGCTGCTGTGCGCCGGGTCCTGCGCCTTGCAGGGTTCGGTGAAGCCCGCATCGTCGAGCGTTTCGGGGAAAAGTCCCGCGACGGCACGATCATCCGCGACGGGTCAGAAACGCGTGCCCCGGCCGATCATTGGGCGGAATACCGCGTCTATCTGGACCGACCGATCACGGCCGAGCAGGCAGCGTTCGTGCGGGGTCTGATCGAGCGCGCCGCGCCCGCCCGCTGCCACCTGAAGCTGCTCGACTTTACAGCAACACCGATCCGGCGTGACGGCACGATCCGGCGCGATGGAACCTACACCAGAGGAGGCGCCTGATGGGCACGCTCAATGACAGCGGCGACGATTTCCCGGATGTCCTGCAATTTGAACAGACCGATCCCGTGCTGTCTGGCCCGCCGAACGAGGCAACCGGCGCGGGTCTTGACAATATTCCGCATTTGCAGCTTGCCCGCCGCACCCGGTGGCTGAAAACGCGCGTCGATGCTCTCATGGCGTCCGTCGTCAATGCGACAACGAATGTGGCGGGGATCGTGCGGCTGAACAACAGCCTGACATCGACCTCGACCGATCAAGCCGCCACCGCCGATGCCGTGCGGCGCGCCCATGCCGAGGCGCTGGCACGTGTCCCGGCTGGCCGCGCGATAAACGCAGCCGGGCTGGCCGTGGGCGGGGGCAATCTGTCTGCGGACCGGACGATCACTGTGCCGAAGGCCAGCATTCCCCAAGCCGTCGCGGGCATCGCGGATGATGTGGCCCTGACACCAGCAAGTGGTCGCGCGCTTGTCGATGCCGTTGTCGGGGGATCAGCGGACGGTGGTCTGGGGCTTGTGCCCGCCGGTGCCATCGTGGATTTCGCCCGCCAGACGCCCCCTCCGGGCTGGTTGATTTGCAATGGTGCGGAAGTGCAGCGCGCGCAGTATCCGGCGCTTTTTGCCGCGATCGGCACCATTTGGGGCATCGGCAACGGCAACAGCACATTCAACTTGCCGGATTTTCGGGGCGAGTTTCGGCGCGGCGCAGATCTCGGGCGCGGGGTCGATCCGGGTCGTGTGTTTGCCACGCCACAGGCAGACCAATTGCGCCTGCATGGCCACCCCTATGCCCAAAAGATCGGCGCGGAGGCGAGCACTCAGTCAAACACCAACGGCGCTGGTCTCGTGAACGGCAGCGTTCACCCAACGCCCACAATTCGGCCCGCCCATACTGGTGCCCCAAGCGGCGCTGGAACAGAATTGATTGGCGGCACCGGCGGGTCGGAAACCCGGCCTCGCAACATCGCAGTCCTGACCTGCATCAAAACCTGAAGGAGCAATCGCTATGCCTGACCAATTCCTGCATGGGGTGGAGGTCGTCCAGATCGACGACGGCCTGCGTCCGATCCAAACTGTCAAATCCTCTATCATCGGTTTCGTGGGCACAGCACCTGATGCCGATGCCGCCGATTTCCCTTTGAACGCACCGGTGCTGGTGACAGGCCCGCGCATGGCCAGCGCTTTGGGGGCGCTGGGCACGTTGCGCGCGGCCTATCTCGCAGCCTATGCCCAGGGCGTGGCCGAGATCGTCGTCGTGCGCGTCGAGCATGGCGCAGATGCGGCCGCGACACGCGCCAATGTCATCGGGGACGAAACGCTCTACGCGGGTGTCTATGCGTTCCTCGCCTCTGGCAGCTTGAACGGCCAGGTGCCGCGCATCCTGGCCGCGCCGGGTTTCACCTCTGGCGATCCGGCGGATGGGGTCAATCCTGTCGTTTCCGCGCTTCTGAGCGTGGCGTCACGCCTGCGTGCTGTCGTGATCAAGGATGGCCCCAACATGACCGAAGCCGCTGCGATCGTGGACGCCGCGCTTTATGGCTCCGACCGTCTTTACATTGTCGATCCGGCGGTGCGGGTGTTCGATCAGACCACGGCGACCAGCCTGACGCGCCCGGCTTCTGCCTTTGTCGCGGGCTTGCTGTCCAAGCGCGACCGCGAGCGGGGGTTCTGGTGGTCGCCGTCCAACCAAGAAGTGCGCGGGATCACCGGCGTGTCCCGCCCCGTGGGCTTTCAGATGTCCGAACCCGCGACCGAAGCCAATCGCCTGAACGAGGCCAAGGTCGCGACCATCATCCGCCAGAACGGCTTCCGCCTGTGGGGCAACCGCTCGACCGCGACCGACCCGATCTGGGCGTTCCTGTCGGTGCGCCGCACCGCCGACATGATCTACGAAAGCATCGAAGCGGCGCATCTTTGGGCGATGGACCGACCCTTCAGCGCGCAGTTGCTGCTCGATATCCGTGACAGCGTCCAAGCTTATCTGGACACGCTGATCACGCGGGGTGCGATCCTGGGCGGGCGGGTCTGGCTGGACCCCGAACTGAACACGGAAGCCACGCTGAAACAGGGCAAGCTCTTTCTCGACTTCGACATCGAGCCACCCGCGCCGCTGGAGCGCCTGACGTTCCGCGCCCATCGCAACGGGGTCTATTACGAAGAACTCGTGGCCACTGTCATCACCGCACAAGGGGTCTGAACATGAGCTACCCGAAGCAAATCCGCAACTTCAACGCCTTCGTGGACGGGGTCAGCTATTTCGGCCGCGCGACCGAAGGCAAGTTGCCCGATCTGAAAATCATGACCGCCGGTTTCCGGGGCGCGGGCATGGATGGTCCGGTCGGTGTCGACATGGGTCTAGAGGCCATGAAGGCCGAACTGACCTTCGCCGAATGGGACCCTGCGCTGGCCCGCCTGATCGGGCGCGTCAACCGCTTCGTGCTGCGTCCGGTCCACAAGGGCGAGGACGGCGCGCCTGCCGACACGATGATCTACACTGTCGGCGGTCTGATCACGATCTCGGAGCCAGGCGCTCTGAAGCCCGGCAGTGAAAGCCTGGTGAAAATGACGATCGACACGCGCACCTATCGCTACGAGCACAATGGCGAGGTGATCTGGGACATCGATCTTGAAACAGGCAAGCGCGTGATCGGGGGCGTCGACCAACTGGCTGATCACCGCCGCGCCATGGGGCTTTGAAAGGGGGTTTGAATGAGCACGTCGAAGATGAACCGCATCACGCTGAACGCGCCCCTGTTGCAGCAAGGCGCAGACCCGATCACGGAAGTCGTGGTCATGAAACCGACCGTCGGCGCGCTGCGCGGGCTGCAACTGGCTATGGTCCAGATGCAGGACGTGAACGCGCTGGCAAAGCTGTTGCCCCGCATCACGGCCCCAGCGCTGACGACTGATCAGGTCTTTGCGCTCGACACAGCAGACTTCGCCGCGCTGGCCAATGTCGTGTCCCTTTTTTTCATGACGCAGGAACAACTGAACATGGTCTTGATCGACCACCAGCCGGACTAGGACTGCCCGATGACATCGAGGAGGCGATGGCCGACATCGCCTTCATCTTCCACTGGCCGCCTGCGGTCATGGAAACCATGGACCCCGCCGAGCTGGCCCGCTGGTGGCGACATGCCACCGACCGCTGGAAAGCCGTGAATAATCAACCGGAAAAGTGACGTGTCCGACCTGAACATCGCCCTCATTCTGCGCTTCGTTGACCAGGCCACCGCGCCTGCGCGCGCGGCCATGCAGAATGTTCAGGGCGCAGCGGAGGCGGTCCAGCGATTTGGTGGCCAGCAGATGGCAGCGGGTCGGCAGATGGTCGAGCAGGCCAATGCCCAGACGACAGCGTTGCGCGGATCGACATTGGCCACCATTGGCACGGGCGCAGCGCTGGTCGCCTTCATGCAACCGGCCATTCAGTTCGAAGCACAGATGGACAAGGTCGCCGCCGTGTCCCGCGCCACAACCGAAGAGCAACAGGCGCTGACCCGCGCAGCCCTGGAACAAGGCGCGCGGACGCGGTTTTCTGCACGGCAGGCTGGCGAAGGGCTGGAATATCTGGGCATGGCTGGGTTCTCTGCCCGCGACCAGATGGCCGCTTTGCCCGGTGTTCTGGACCTTGCGGCGGCGGCAGGTGCGGGCTTGGGCGACACCGCCAACTATGCCACCAACATGCTGTCGGCGTTTGGTCTGCCCGCCGAACAGATGAACCGCGTGGGCGATGTTTTGGTCAACACATTCACCTCGTCCAACACGGACCTGAACAGTCTGGCGGCGACCATGTCCTATGCTGCGCCCGTGGCCAAGGGTTTGGGGATTGAGATTGAGACAGTCGCGGCCATGGCCGGTCGTCTGGGCGATCAGGGCATTTCAGGGGAACGTGCGGGCACAGCCCTGCGCGCAGTGCTGCAACGGCTGGTTGCCCCGTCAACCGAGGCGGCGAAGGCGCTGGACGGGCTGGGCGTGAACATCGCGGACGCGGACGGCAATATGCGCCCGATGCTCGACGTGCTGGGGGATATGGACGAAGCGATGCGCGGCATGGGTCAGGTTGCCCGCGAAAACCTGCGTTCCGTCATATTCGGCACAGAAGCGGCCGGTGCCGCCGCGATTTTGATGGAAGGCGCGGGCAGTGGCGCGCTGCAGGCCTATGCAGAGCGGTTGGGCGAGACTGGATCAGCAGCCCGAGTGGCGGCACAAATGAGCGACAATGCGCGCGGGTCCATCGACCGCCTGAAAAGCGCAGCCGAGGGCGCGCAAATCGCGCTGGGCAATGGGCTGTTGCCCGTGCTCGCTGATATGGCCGAACGGCTCGGGCCTGTCGCTGTCACCATCGGTGATTGGGCAAGCGAGAACCAAGCACTGGTTACGAGCATCAGCTGGATCGTCGTCGGCCTGCTGGGTCTGAATATCGCCGTGCTGGCCGCGCAGTGGGGGTTCTGGCTGCTGTTTGGCTGGGTGGGCAAGGCTCGACTTGCTTTCGGGGCCTTCTTGATCGCGGCCGGATGGATCGGCCGTAGTCTGGCAGTCTTGGCCTTGCGCGCCATTCCATGGGTCAAGGTGGCGCTCCTTGGCCTCGGGAATGTCTTGTTATTCGTTGCACGCGGCATCGTCTGGGCAGCCATGGCGCTTGCTCGCCTGCCGATCTTGATGGCTATTGCCGCGATGACAGGCGGGCCGGGCTTCTTGCTTCTGGGGCTTTTGGCTTTGGCGCTGGCCGTCGCTGGCGCGGTCAAGATGATCTATGACAGCTGGGACGGGATCGTCGCGTATTTCAAGGACAAGTTCGACCGCGTCAAAGCGGCTTTCGGCGACAGCTTTCTGGGCGGTCTGCGCGCGCTTTGGGCCGAGTTTAACGTGTTCACCCTGATGGTGGACGCCATCGAAGGCGTGCTGCGCTATCTGGGCGAGGCGTTCAACATCGACTTGTTCACGCAAGGGGCGAACATGATCGAAAGCCTGCGCGCAGGCATCTATTCGGTGCTGACGGGCATGGTTGCATCGGTCAAAGCCTACTTGGCCAGCATTGTCCCGGACTGGATGCGCGCCGCCTGGAGCCACGTTCAAGGCGGCGGCGAAGTCAGTGGTGGCTCGGGTGCGCGCAGGCGCGTGCAGGGCCGCCGAGACGCGGGCGGCGTGGTGCGCCCCGGCTTCCTCTATGAAATCAACGAACGCGCGCAGGAATTCTTTGCGCCCAGCCTGCCGGGCAGCGTCCTGCGCGGCACAGACCTGCGCAGTGGCGGACGTGGGGGATCGTCGCCCGTCACCATCGGCGACATCCACATTCACGCAGCCCCCGGCATGGACCCCATCGCCATCGCCCGTGAAGTCCAGCGCGCCCTTCACGATGCCCTGCGCGGCGCGCGTCACAATCTGCATGACGGGGCTTTGACATGATCGCGACCGTGTTGATGGCCTTGGGCGCGTTCCGTTTCGGTGTGACGCGCGGCAGCTACCAGAGCTTGCGCCGCACGGCCGAGTTTCGCTGGGCCAGTCAGGACCGGCTTGGGCGTGATCCGGCGCTGCAATTCACGGGACCGGGCAATGAGGAAATCACCCTCGAAGGCACGATCCACCCGCATTATCGCGGCGGCCTGCGTCAAGTCGAGTTCATGCGCGCCGCAGCCCGGACGGGCGAACCCCTCATGCTGGTGGACGGTTTGGGCTTCGTTTTCCGCCGCTGGGCAATCACCTCGGTCGAGGAAACGCGCACAGTGCTGATGTCGGATGGCGCACCGCGCCAGATCGACTTCCGGTTGACGCTGCGCGCCTATGGGGAGGATCGCACATGATCGCCCTGCGACGCCAACGCGGTGCCCCCGTCACACTTCGGCTGACGCTGGCCTTCGCGCTCGCCGATGTCAGCGTGGCCGCTGCGATCCGCGACGATTTGGGCAATGTCTGGCCCTTTGGCGTCAGACTGGATGCGCAAGCACGGATCGTTGAGCTGGACGCAGGTGTCGACGCGCGCATCCTGCCTGCAGGCAGGCTCTATTTCGACATTCGGTTCACGCGCAATGACATTGTCGTGCACACGATCACGGTGCTGCTGGTCCTGCTGGACGATCTGAGCGCGGATGACGCGGCGCTTGTTGAACGGACGGCACTGCGGCAGCGCGCGGCGCTTGAAGGCAGAGTTTACCTGACTGTTGAAGGCGATGTTCTTGACGCGATCTGCGCCCGTGAATTGGGGTCAGATGCGCTTGCGCCGCGCGTGCTGAATGCCCAGCCGCGTCTGGCTGACCTTGGTCCCATCCTTCCTGACGGCGTAGCGATCCTGTTGCCTTCCGATCTGAATGTGCCAGCCGCGCCTGCGCGCATCACGCTGTGGGGGCGAGCATGACGCCGGATTTTCGCATCCTCGCCAACGACCAGGACGTGACCGCGACCCTGCGCGACAGGCTGCTGTCACTGACCCTGTCCGAGATGGACGGTGAAAGCGCAGACAAGCTGCAGATGACCTTTGACGATCGGGATCACGCGATCGCTGATCCAGAAGTCGACGCCGTGCTGCAGGTCTGGCTGGGACCGCGCGGGACGCTGTCCGACATGGGCCGCTTCACGATTGAGGGCTATTCGTTTTCGGGGCCGCCCGACACGCTGACAGTGACCGCGACAGCCATTGATCTGAAATCGCCCGTGCGGGTTCCACGGACCCGCGCGTGGGAAAGCCGTACCCTTGGTCAGATCGTGGCCGAAATCGCAGGCCGTGCAGGCTTGCAGCCCGTCATCGGTGCGTCGATTGCAGCGATCACTTATCCCTACATCGCGCAGACGGCCGAGAGCGATCTGCACTTTCTGACGCGTCTCGCGCGCCGGGTCGATGCAACGGCGAAGGCCGCAGGTGGACGGCTTGTGGTGGCCGCGCGGGCAGATGATGTGACCGCAGCGGGCGACCCGAAAACGCCCGTGCTGGTGACGCGCGCGGATCTGACGTCCTGGTCTTATGACTTGTCCGAACGCGCCCGCGAAGGCGCTGTCGCGGCGGAGGTGCAGGACACGGCGACAGCCTCGCGCAAGCGCCTGACCAAGGGCAAAGGGCCAGTGCGCGTGATGCGCCACCCGGTCGCGAGCGAGGACGAGGCGAATGCCGCCGCTCAAGCCGCGCTGGACCGGGCCAATCGCGATCAGATCGAGATCGAAGCAAGCCTCGCGCGGTTCGAGCCTGCGCTGTTTGCAGGCGGCCGCGTCACGATCGCGGGCCTTCGGCCTGCAATTGCCGGGACATGGCATCTCGTGCAGGTGCGGCACACGTTCGGCGGTGGGGCTCTGGTCACTGACTTCAAAGCGAAGGGTCGGACATGATCCAGGTGACCCGAAAATTTGGCGACACATTCCGGCTGCAGTTTCACACCAGCTTCGCGCTTGATGATGTCGAGGTGACCGCCACCGCGCGCGACAGTTCTGGGCAGGACCGTCCTTTGGGGATCACCTATGTCGACCTGCCCGAGCGGCGGTTCGAAATCTGGCTGCCAGACGGGCAGCCCCCGCTGCCAGTTGGGCGGCACATGCTGACCATTCACTACAGGCACCCGCAGCACAGCGCGACCGTGTCGTTGCAGCTCAGGATCGCAGAGAGGATCACACCATGATTGAACCTAACCACGAATGGCGCGGCAGCAAGATAAGCTTCCTTTCCGACGGCCCGAGTAAATTCATCGAGTTGCGCGGACCAAGAAAAGGCGAACGCTTACAGCCAGATACCCAAGATGGGTCGAGCGTGGCGGGGCAGCCATCTACGTCGAAGGGAACAACACCATGACAACCACTGTCACAGACTTGAACGACGGCCGGACCTTTGTGCTGAATGACGCCTTGCCCGGCCGCGACGCTTACGAAGATGCCGTTGCGCGGGGCTTTGTCGGAACGCGTCAAGCGTGGTTGGAGAGCCTGCGTGGTCCCCGCCCTGAACATCAGTGGAGCGGCACGCGTCTGCGGTTTCGTCTGCCGAGCGGCGGCTGGGGCCAATGGGTCGACCTGCGCGGTCCCGAAGGCGGTGAGGGGCAACAAGGGGCGCCGGGCAACTTCATCGGCATGGACTATCACGGTGTGGTAAACAACCGTGAAAACCTACCGCAGACTGATGAGTTCGGCACGCCGGTCCCGAACGGCCTGGTGTTCTTTGTCGCACAAGAGCGCAAAAGCTATGTGCGCTTCATTGGCTACCCTCCGGACGGCTGGGTCTTGCACGCACAAGCTGAAAGCACCGAAGAAAAGCCCTATCCGGGCCTGCTATTCGTGCGATCAGACGGTTCTAACGGCAACGCAGGCACCACACCCGGAACCGGCGTGCGGGACATCGAAGAAGCGGTTGACCGCGCTTGGGCGATGGGCACCAAGGTCGCGATCAAGGTCTTGGACAGCCGCCCGATCACATCGCTGGAACTACCCGATACCGGCGTCAGCCTGATTGGCGACAGCCACGCGCGCAACATCACGCTGACGCCTGCGGGCGACCCGGAAAGCAACGCGATCCTCGCAGGCGATGGGACGTTTGTGACGGGCTTCACGTTCTCGGGCTGGCGGCTGAACAGTCTGGGCGATCACTTGCCGCAGGGGCCAATCGAGCGCGGCTTTGCCGGTGCGTTCCGGCCCGGTGCCGTGATCCGGCGCACGCCCTATTTCTTCAACAACTCAGTCGCGCCGATCCGCACGGCCCTGAATTTCGTCTACCCGCCGCCCGGCGATCCGAAGAACGGCAACCCCAACATCGAGCGCGGCATGGGCGCGATTTATGCGGATGGCTCGGTCATCAGTGGCTATAGCCTGTTCCCCAACATGATGACATGGGGCCACACGCCTGCGGCCACCAATGGCATCGGGGTGCTGACGCGGTATCGGGGCTTTGTGAACCCGGTCAACTCTATCGCTGTGGGCCAGCATGTCAGCTACATGGCGCTGGATGGCGGGCGGATCGAGTGCTCGGGCAGCGCATCGCAGTTTGGTGATTTTTCATTCCACGCAGAAGGCTTTACGTCCATCGTGAAGCCCGCTCTGACGAGTGGGCCACTGGCCCCCTATCCTTTGGTCGCAACCGGGATCGAGGCCAACAGTGGCGCGATTGTCGATGCGATGTGGACCGGCCTGACTGTCGAGGGGCTGAATGCAGGCTGGCCCACTATTGCCGAAACCCTGACGCGCCAAGACGCGGCGATCTTCGTGGCTCTGCTCGCGCAATCCGTAAGGTATGGCTACCAAGACCCCATAATCTACTTCGCGGATGGCCTGTTCAACTTCCGGGGCGATCCTGTCTGGCGGCCAGAGTATGAAGTCGCTTTTGTCCGCAGCTTCCAGTTGATGGCCGCGCATATCGAAACGCTGGGCGTCGGGGTCGATGCAATGGCGGTGATCAACGGGCTGGTGGCCGCGCTGAACGTCACGATCACGACCAAGCCCACGGAGATATTCATCAGCCAGATCGACGCCGCCGCCCATACCTGGACGAATTGCGGCACCGGCATGGCCTATCTGCGCGTGCCGCATACGCGCCTGCCAGAGCGCCCGATCCTTGACACGATCATCGAGCGCAACCGGGGCCGCGTGAACGCTTCGGGCCAGAACCGCACGCAGCAACTGCTGGTCGATGGCACGCTGATCGACCGTGACAGCGGTTGGTCTGGGTCATCGTGGACCAACTCAACCCGCCGCGTGGCAAACCGCGCCGCTCTTGCCTTCGGAGGTGGCTCATGAGCCGACTGAAAATCAAGTCCAACCGCGACAGCGTTCCGGTCCCCATCCTGGCCACGAATGTCGGAACCGCCTACGCCGTTCTGGCACGGGCGCGCGACTTCAGCCTGCCCGACGAAAACAGCCGCTTTCCCGAGCGCGATCCGCTCGATAGCAGCCGCACGATCCGGCCAGGGATGCTGGAATTTATGGCCGACTTACTGGCCACCAATACCAGCGGCACGACGCGCTGGATTGATGTCGGGATCATCCCAGAGGGTTCGGCGGATGTGCTGCCCATGCCGGGGCGCTTTACCGTGCCCGCGGGGATGACCGTTGTCATTCCCATGCGCGGGCGCGCGCTGCTGAAAGTGGACCCGGCATCCGCAAACGGGATGCGGCTGATGGCGCGCGCCGAGGCCAGCAACGTGTTCCGCGTCTGGGGCAGTGCTGTGGAAATGGGCTTCGACCGTTACGAGGTGCAGCCATGAGCCAGCTTTTCGCCAATGGGTTCTGCAATCGGACAGGCCCCCTGATCGAAACCCAGCTACCCATCCCCTACGACCCTGCGGCGATGCCGGGCGACCGGGTTCTGGGCGAGGACGGGCGTGTGTATCAGTCCCTGCGCTGGCCCACGCCGTCTGACCCGTGGCGCTGGACCAGCGAGGCGCAGGTTGCGGAGGGCATTTCCGCCGATGCGGCCCGCTTTGTGCCGCCGGGGCTGGTAGTAACGGTCGGGCCGACAGGGGACTTCGCTGAAATTGTGGACGCCTGCTCGGACCTGCTGCGATATATCAACAACACACCGGGCAACATTCTGCCTGCGACCATATTTTGCCAAGACGGGTATGTGCCAGAAAAACCATTGGTGTTTACGGGCGTTGATATGTCGTGGCAACGCGTCACCGGCGCAAATGAATGGTTGATGGTGGATCGCGCAGCGATGCTCGAACCTGTTCCTTTTGAAGTGGCAGACCAGCGCGCGTTTTGCGCAATCGAGGCCGGGGTTGCGCCGGTTTTCGACATTGGCTTTGAATTTTTTGGTAACAACCCCGCCGGCGCGACCCGAATTTATGGGCTGCATCTGCAAAACGCGCGGGCGCTGACACTGCAAAACGCGCCGGGGCGACGGCCTGTCGGGTTTAGAAAAGCTGATATATCGTATCGTGTGGCCAACGGCTCGTCCGCGCGTCTGTCGTCCCCTGACGTGCAAGACTACACTCAAATCGGGGTCGAAGTTGCCGGAAGCGGGGTCTGCATCCTGACAACCGGCAACTACCGCACAGTCCACGCAGCCACAGCCACGGCGGCAATTCGCGCATCGAACCTTGGCGTGATCAATGTCACTACCACTGGTGGCACCGCCGACTTCCGCATGACGGAGGGTGTTGATAGTCCGAACGATATTGTGGTTGTCGGTCGCGGGACGATCCGTCTGCCCAGCACAGCGCTTGGCGGCACGAATATCCCGCTCAACACCTACAATAACACCGCAGGCTCGATCACGCGGGGAACATCGCCGGGGGTCAATCCCGTGGTGCTGTCCGAAAGCTATGGCGGGCCGGGGGTGCAGTCATCCGGCACGGACAACACCAACGGGCGGGTTCTGGTCGCGCGCCCGGCAGGAGGTGTTTTCGGGCTGGGGAATATCGGCAACGCGCCCACGCTCGCTGATTTGGATGACCCGACGCTTGCGAGCGGCTTCTACCGTATTGTCAGCGTCTATGCAGGCACTGGACCAGTTCCGCCCGGAAACGTAGGGCACGGCATGTTGATCCAAGTGGAGCGATATTCGTCAGCAACGCTTTTCCAGACCGCTTACAGACCAACGTCTACGCTCATCACCGGAATTTGGCGGCGTGCCTTTGCGTCAGGCAGTTGGCAACCGTGGCGTCAGATCATGCCATCTGAACTGCTCGGCACAGTCTCTCAGTCAGGGGGCGTGATCACCGGGGCGCTGTTGCAGGGCAATGCCAATGTCGAAAGCCCCACCGGGGGCTGGACCGAGCGCATCGCAGACGGCTTCCAGACTGTGCATCACAGCCTGACCAGTAGCGACAGCGCAGATACCGTCTGGACCTACAACAGCGCGTTCCTCACGGGCAGCGTGCCTGTCATCAGCATCATGCCTGTGGGCGACAATGACCTGCGCCCGCGCCTTGTGGCCCGCACCGCCACAACCTGCACATTTTCAATCCGCGACAGCGGCGGCGCGCGCGTGGCCGTCCCGGTCGATCTTCTCGCCCGTGGCAGATGGAGCAACATGACATGATTAATCTGACCTTGATCCCGCAGCACGGCGCGGATGGTGACGAAACCGTGCAGATCGAGGTTGCGGGTCTGACGCTCGTGATCGACGGCGAGGTGCATAACCTGACCGAAGCCCCGCGCGAGCCTGTGCTGTCCGTCACGCTCGACAATGGCGGGCTGCACGCAATCGTCATCGCGCGGCTGGGGCCGGATGCCATGCCCAACCCCGGAGGCCCGTGGGTCATCGACGCCGCGGATGGCCCGGTGACGATCCCCTATCAGCGCCGCCCGGAAATCCCTGTCATCGCAGAGGAGTTTGACGAGTGACCAGCAAACCCAAAATAGAATGGCGGGGGCCGATGTATCACGGCACCGAGCGGCTGCACCACTACATCGAGGCAAAAACGCTGCTGGGCCAGATCATGAAAAAGGGCACCCCAACGCCCGAGCAGTTTGCTGGCTGGCTGTCGATGAAGGCGCAGTTTTTCGACGGCATCGAGCCCGGCATCCCGCCCGCGTGCCGCCGGGCTGACGCCTATCGCCGTGATCTGGCCGAGTTGGGTTTGCCCGAAGTCGAGATGAAGGGCGCAAGTCTGCACCGCCGCTGGCTGACCGAACCGGGCCTGTCACGGCCAGAGGCCGAGCGGCGGATGACAGGGACGATTTATGTTTGTGTCGGCTCGTCATTTGGGGCTGCCGAAATCAAGAAGCACCTGACTGATGCCGGAATGCCCTATTCCACGTCGTCATTTCAGTTTTTCGATCAGCCGACCGAAATGGCCTACCTACGACAGCTCCGCCACCGGGGAGATTGCATCTATGAGGCGATGCAGACCTTCGCCCGCATGACCGAATGCTGTGAGCAGATCGTGGAGGCATCAAGTTGAGGCCCCACCAAGTCTAAGCCCAGCAGCAGATTTCGGGAAGCCGAGGGGTGCTGAGAACACCCCCCGACACGGGGCAGATTTCGACACCAACCCCGCCGACTAGAGTTACCTTATGGCCGCTCCCTTTCCCCTGATCAGGGACGGCAAAGGTGAGGTGATTTTCCTTGCGCGAACAAGAGCAAATCCGTTGCTGCGCCTGTGCTCGGCTGTTATTCTGTGCAGAACCCGACGCATTGTCGGGGATCGTGATCGTCAAGTGCCCGCGCTGCCGGGCCTTGAACATCCTGAGGCCCAGAGCCCTTTCCCCAGAGCGCGCACCGCGCCAAGTCGAGAAAGGCCAAGGCCAATGACACCAACCGCACGTCCCATCGCCCCGTGGATCGGGGGCAAGCGCAACCTTGCAAAACGCATCTGCGCGATCATCGATGCCGACACCCGGCACACGACCTATGCCGAACCGTTTGTCGGCATGGGCGGGATCTTCTTGCGGCGCAACGTGCGGCCAAAAGCTGAATTCATCAACGACCGGTCGCGCGAGGTCTACAACCTGTTCCGCATCCTGCAAGAGCATTACGTGGCGTTTCTTGACCTGCTGCGCTTTCAGATCACGACGCAGGCCAATTTCGAACGCTTATGCCAGGTCGAACCCGACACCCTGACTGATCTGCAGCGGGCGGCGCGCTTCCTGTATCTGCAAAAGATCGCCTTCGGCGGCAAGATCACCGGGCGCACCTTCGGCCTGTCGCGCGAACGCGCCGGACGGTTCAATCTGGTGACGCTCGAACCCGATCTGGAGGCTTTGCACGCCCGCCTCGCGGGGGTCTGCGTGACCTGCATGGATTTCACTGACTTCATCCGCCGCCTCGATCATCAGGACACGCTGTTCTACCTCGACCCGCCCTATTGGGGCTGCGAAGGATACTATGGGCGCGAGCTGTTCAGCCGTGAACGGTTCGAAGACCTGGCCGCGCAGCTGGGCGGCTTGAAGGGCCGGTTCATCATGTCCTTGAACGACACACCGGGCGTGCGCGAGGTGTTCGGCGCGTTCCGCCTCGAAGAGATCGCAACCACATACACCGCAGCGACGCAGGGTCCAAAGGAAGCGCCCGAACTGTTGATCATGAATTTTGATCCACGAAGGTGAGGAGCGTTTAACGGGGCGTTAAACCCCTTTCTTCGTCTTATTTTACCTGTGCCTATGCAACTGACCTGCTGCAACTATCTCTGTCAAAGTGTGCAAGAATGCCTGTCGCGCTACACTTCCCGGGCCGTGTTGCCCCGGGTCGCAGGGTCTGGTTCTCTGAACTGCCTGATAAGGGGTTTGCGCCCGGGCGCTGCGGGGTGATGGGGCGTCTGAAGCGTGTGTTGCATTCCGCTTGGGATCTCTGTGCCTTTTGTCATCTTGCGTCAGGATCAAGACACCTTCGGTGTGAGAAAATCCGCAGACCGAACATGTCCGGAAACCAATCCCGGAATGCGCGGTCGCGAGACCGGAGCCGCCCCCGCCCGTTGTTCTCGTCTCATCGAGATCATGGATCAGCAGGGCCGGGACGGATGTAACATTCTGATAACGCTCGATAAGCCTGTCCGGAAACTTCCATGCCCCTTGGGTGGGCTTGGAGCGTGAGGGCCGACAGAAAAATCATGTCCGGGAATTCCCAAGGGCATGTGGGTGCGTGTCCGGACTTGCCCCTAACATCGTTCCGGAGTTTGATCACGCCCGAAGTCAATGTACCCAAGACCTTGCGATGCCGCCTTTAGCATGTATCCACGTAGGACCGGCTGCAAGCTCTGGGCAAGTAACGCCTGATAGTGTTCCTGCCAACCGGGCGCGTCGCGTGGCTGCGCCCGGTTCTGTGGCAATCTCCGCAAAAGCTGAAAGACTTCTTCGGTTCGAGATTGCGTTGCAAGAAACCCAGTAAAGTCTTCAACGTTCAACGAAATGTCGAAGACTTCTGGCCCTGACCGAAAGGCCCGTCCATGTCCAAGACAGACCTGCATGACGATAATGATAACGAAAGCGTCGATCTGTCCGACCTGCGCTCGGAGGATGGGATCGTCCTGACCCTGTTCTGGGTTCTGGCAGGGGTCGTGTTCCTGCAATTCTTCACGCGCTATGTGTTGAATAACTCATATGGTTGGACCGAGGAAATCGCCCGATATCTGTTGATATGCGTCACCTTCGTAGGCGGGGTCATGGCCACGCGCAAACACAGCCATATCGCGGTCGAGTTCATCTATCGCTGGGCCGCCAGGCTGGCTGCGTCGGTTTGCACAAGCCACGATAGACTTGGTTTGCACGGCGTTCTTTGCGGCCATGGGCTGGTATAGCTGGCAGGTCGCAGGCCGAACCATGCAAATGATGGTGTCCATCGATGTCCCCAAACCGATCATTTACCAGGTGATCGCAGTTAGTTTCGGGCTCATGGCGCTTTTGTCAGCATGGAACGGGCTGCGCCATCTGCGCACGGGTTCCTCGCGCCTGATCGACCCCGACCAAGAGACGGGCCGTAGCCCCATTGGTGATTGATCGCCCTTGCGCGCTGTATCAAGCGCGCACGTCTGGCCCAGATTGTAGAAGATCGACCCTAGAAGTCTCCGTTGGAACTTGCCTTGCTTTTTGGATCGCTGACCGCCATGCTGATACTGGGAATTCCTGTGGCTGTCGCGTTGGCCGGATCGGCGCTGTTGTTCATCCTGTTCTTTTCCAACATCCCGCCCCTTGTGGTCGCGCACCGGATGATCAATGGGATCGACAGCTTCCCGCTGCTGGCAGTTCCGTTCTTCATCCTGGCTGGCAATCTGATGAATACAGCCGGGATCACGAAGCGCATCTTCGATTTTGCGTTGGCAATCGTGGGCTGGCTGCGCGGCGGGCTGGGGCATGTGCATGTGGGCGCGTCCGGGATTTTTGCAGGCAAGTCGGGCGCGGCGGTGGCCGATGCCGGGGGCCTTGGCGCGATCGAGATCAAGGCCATGCGCGATGCTGGCTATGATGATGATTTTTCGGTCGGGATTACCGCAGCGTCGTCCACGATCGGGCCGATCATTCCCCCCATCGCTGCCCATAGTCATCTATGGGGTGGTCGCAGGCGCATCCATCGGTCAACTCTTCGCGGCGGGCTTCATTCCGGGGCTCATCATGATGGTGTCGCGGATGGTCATGGTGGCCTACATTGCCTGGGGCCGGAGCTATCCGCGCGATCAGGTATTTCGCTGGTCGGTGCTATGGTTTACCTTCCGCCGCGCTTTCCTGTCGCTGCTGACGCCCATCATCATCGTCGGCGGCATCCGGACCGGCGCTTTCACACCCACCGAGGCCGCCGTCGCCGCCTGCGCCTACGCGCTGTTTCTGGGCATATTTGTCTATCGTACCCTCACCTTCCGTTGTTTCCTGCCTGTCAGCTTTGACACGATCGAAACATCGGCAGTGGTGCTTCTGGTCGTGGGGGCAGCGGCCATCTTCTCCTGGGTGCTGACAGTGAACCGCGTGCCCGAACTGGTTGCCGCCAGAATTTTTGTCGGTGGCGGATCGTCCTTGGGTGATCCTGCTGCTGATCAACCTGATCCTGTTGGTTGTGGGATGTTTCATGGAAACCGTCGCAGCCATCACGATCATGGTTCCGGTCTTGCTGCCGGTGGCCCTTACTTTGGGCATTGACCCCGTGCATTTTGGCGTGATCATGGTGTTGAAGCTGATGATCGGGCTGCTGACCCCGCCGGTGGGCATGGTGCTTTATGTGCTGGCGCGTGTTGCCAATATCCGTTTCGAGCGGGCCGTCGTCGGGATGGCTCCGTTCATTATCCCGCTGACTGTGGTGCTGATGTTGATCAATTTGGTGCCAGCGTTGACAATATGGCTGCCCACGATCCTTTACCGCTAGGAAACCTTCATACAATGCTGACCTCTCCGTCCCCTCTGATCCGATTGCACCCGGACGACAATGTGGCTGTTGCCTTGAAAGACATCGCGAAGGGCACTGAACTTCCCGATTTCGCGCTGGTCGCGCGTGATGCCATTCCCAGCGGTCACAAAGTCGCTTTGGTCGATCTGGATCAGGGCGCGCCGGTGCGCCGTTATGGCCAGATGATCGGTGTCGCAACCGCCCCTATTGCTGCGGGTGGCCATATTCACAGCCATAATCTGGGAATGGGCGATCACAAGCAGGATTACGCCTTCGGCGCAGATTGCCGCTCGCTGCCCGACGTGACAGAGGCGCGCAGCTTCATGGGCTTTCACCGCGACGACGGAAAAGTGGGCACGCGGAATTATCTTGGCATCCTGACCTCGGTCAATTGCTCGGGTTCAGTTGCGCGCTTCATTGCCGAGGCGGCGGAAAAGTCGGGCTTGCTGGACGAATTCCCAAATGTGGACGGTGTGGTGCCGATCGTGCACGGCACGGGCTGCGGCATGTCCTTCGGGGAAGGCTATCAGGCGCTGCACCGTACGCTGCAAGGCTACGCACGCAACCCCAACTTTGCCGGCATCTTGCTGGTTGGTCTGGGTTGCGAGGTGCTCCAGATCCCCGATCTGGTGGGCAAAGGCCGGATGCGGTCGGACAACAATTTCCGCGCCATGACCATCCAGCAAACCGGAGGCACACGGCGCACCATTGACAAGGGGCTGGCGGTACTGCGCGAAATGGCCGAAATCGCCAATCAAGCCACCCGCGCGCCCGCGCCTGTGTCGCATCTGACGGTTGCACTGCAATGCGGCGGATCGGATGGCTATTCCGGCATCACCGCGAACCCGGCGCTGGGCTATGCGTCTGACCTGCTGGTGCGTCATGGTGGCACGACCATTCTGTCCGAAACGCCTGAGATTTATGGCGCGGAGCATCTGCTGACGCGCCGCGCCGTGTCGCCTGAAGTGGGCGAGAAGCTGATCGCGCGGATACGCTGGTGGGAAGATTACACCTCTCGCAATGGGGGGGAGATGGACAACAACCCTTCCCCTGGAAACAAGCGCGGGGGGTTGACCACCATTCTGGAAAAGTCGCTCGGTGCAGTTGCCAAAGGCGGCACAGCACCGCTTGCGGGCGTTTATGAATATGCCGAGCAGGTGGTCACGCCCGGTTTCAACTATATGGATAGCCCTGGCTATGATCCTGCATCCGTCACCGGGCAGATTGCAAGCGGGGCTACGCTTGTGGTGTTCACCACTGGCCGGGGGTCTGTGTCGGGATACAAACCGTCGCCCTGCATCAAGCTGGCAACCAACACGGATATGTATACGCGCATGTCCGATGATATGGACCTGAATTGCGGCGATATCATCACCGAAGGCGTCAGCGTCGAAGCCAAGGGCACTGAATTGTTCGAGCTTCTGATCCGTGTCGCATCCGGCGAGCGGACGCGCAGCGAAGAGCTGGGCTTTGGCGGGGCAGAGTTCGTGCCCTGGCAAATCGGCGCGGTCATGTAGGGGACGGCGCGTGCATATTCTCATCACCGGGGCGGCTGGCATGATCGGCCGCAAGCTGACTGCGCGGCTGGTCGCCGATGGCACGTTGACCTGCTGCGCGATCACGGCGCTGACGCTGGCCGATATGGTAGCCCCGCCTGCGCCGGACGGGTTGCGGGCACGCTGACCTGCGTGGCGGCGCAGATTGAAGCATCGGGCGTGTCGGCGCAGCTTGTCGCCGGGCGGCCAGATGTCATCTTTCATCGCGGCCATCGTGTCGGCAAAGGCCGAGCTGGATTTTGACAAGGGTTACCGCATCAATCTGGACGCCACGCGGGCCATGTTCGATGCCATCCGCCCGATGCATGACGCAGATGGCTATTTCCCGCGCTTGGTCGTTGCGTCCTCTATCGCGGTGGTGGGCGCACCTATGCCGCACCCGATCCCGGATGATTTCCACCTGACGCCGCTGACCAGTTACGGCACGCAAAAGGCGATTGGGGAATTGCTGTTGGCGGATTATTCCCGGCGCGGCTTTTTCGATGGGATCGGGTTGCGCCTGCCCACGATCTGTATCCGCCCCGGTGCGCCCAACTAGGCCGCCTCAGGCTTCTTTTCGTCTATCCTGCGCGAACCACTGGCCGGGCTGCCTGCGGTGCTGCCTGTGCCCGACACGATCCGGCATTGGCCCGCCAGCCCGCGTTCGGCGCTGGGCTTCATGGTCCATGCGGCGACGATGGATTTGGCCCCGCTGGGCGCGCGGCGCAACCTGTCCATGCCGGGGTTAAGCGCCACTGTCGGGGAGCAGATCGAAGCCCTGCGCGCGGTGGCGGGCAACAAAGCCGTGGCGCTGATCCGGCGCGAACCAGATGCATTCATCACCCGCATCTGCGAAGGCTGGGCGACAGGCTTTGACGCCGGCCGAGCGCGGAGCTTCGGATTTCAGGCCGAAAACAGCTTCGAGCAGATCATCCGCATTCATATCGAGGATGAACTGGGCGGGGTCATCTGACTGCGTGATCACGCCCCCCGGACCGCCGCCTAGAGTATGTTGCGCAAAAGTGGAAACCGGTTTTGCGCATATAAACACGCGAAAACAATGAACTAGAGAATGGCACGTGAATGCGAATGAACGCGACAGGCTCTAGAACGTGATGAGGAAAAGCGGAATCCGATTTTCCTCCACAACCACGTGACCACCAATAAGACAGATCAGGATGATGTTTCTATGAAACATCATCCTGATCCAGAGACGGTCCGGGACGCAGGGCCGTTCAGATCAATCCCCGCCCTGCAAGGTTGCGCATCAGGGCTGCCATGCCAAACTGCCACGGTGCGGCCTCGGTCGAGCGGGTGACTGTGTTGACCAGCGCCCCAAGCCCCGGAGCGCTGATTGTGACCACATCGCCCAGATGGTGCGTGAACCCGGCCCCTTTGGCGTCGCGGTCCTCGATCGGGGCGAACATGGTGCCCAAATAAAGCAAGAAACCATCAGGGTATTGGTGATGCGCCCCGCAGGTCTGCGCCACCAGATTGGCCGGATCGCGGCTGATCTCGCGCATGGACGAGCGCCCATGCAGCACGAAACCATCCTTGCCCTCGACCCGCATCGTCAGTTCTGCTGCGCGCACGTCATCTAGCGTGAAGCCCTCATCGAACAGCCGGATGAACGGGCCAATGGCTGCAGAGGCGTTGTTGTCCTTGGCTTTGCCCAGAAGCAGGGCCGAGCGCCCCTCGACATCGCGCAGGTTGACGTCATTGCCAATCGTCGCCCCCTTGATCTGCCCGTCCGAGGCAACAGCGAGCACGATTTCCGGCTCTGGGTTGTTCCATTGGCTGACCGGGTGCAAGCCAACCTCTGCGCCATAGCCGACCGCCGACAAGGGTTGTGCTTTGGTGAACACCTCGGCATCAGGGCCGATCCCGACTTCCAGATATTGCGACCAAAGATTCTCGGCCTGCAAAACGGATTTCACATAGGCGGCTTCTTCGGAGCCCGGCACAAGATTGCGCAGGCTGTCCCCGATGACCGAGGCCACTTTGGCCCGAATGCCATCGGCGCGCGTCGGGTCACCTGCGGCACGTTCTTCGATCACACGCTCCAGCATCGAGCGCGCAAAGGTCACGCCACACGCCTTGATCGCCTGCAAGTCACACGGCGCAAGCAGGCGCAGGTCATCTGCACCCGCCCCCGGAAAGCTGGCCGCGTCCAGATCTGCGAGCGCACAGACATCTTCGCCCGCCGCGTTGTGCAACCATGCGACCGGGGCCTTGTGCTCGATCAGATCGCGCAGGGTTGGCACCTCGCGGCAGGTCACATCGACCACGCGGCCCGCACGGAGCATAACGACCGCAGGACCTATGCCGGGGCGCCAGATGCGCCCAACATAAATGCCGGCTTCGTCCAGTTGATCTTGCAATGTTATGCTGCCCTCAGTGATTATCGCGCGGCAAGTCGTGCCGGATGCGTTGATAAGCTGTTGCCAGTTCCAGACAGCCGCCTTCGGCCAGTTGCCCAACATGGCTCCGATAGATTTCCTGCCACGGGGTCTGATGGTGCAGGGCAGGGGGCGTCCATGCGGCGCGGCGGGCCTGCCATTCGGCGTCGTCAACCAACGCATCCATGCGGCTGGAATTCAGATCTAACCGCACCCGGTCGCCCGTCTGCAACAGCGCAAGACCGCCACCCACTACCGCCTCGGGCGAGGCGTTTAGGATCGAGGGGCTTTCCGACGTCCCCGATTGGCGCCCATCGCCCACAGTCGGCAGATGCTTCACACCCGCCCGGATCAACGCATCAGGCGGCTGCATGTTCACCACCTCTGCAGAGCCCGGATACCCCACGCAACCGACATTGCGGATGAACAGAATTGTCTGATCGTTGATGCCCAGTGCGGGGTCATTGATCCTTTCATGATAATCCTCTGGCCCCTCGAAGACGACCGCGCGGGCCTCAAAGACGCCCTCTTGCCCCGGTGTGGACAAGAAGCGCTGCCGGAAATCGGGCGAGATCACGCTGGTTTTCATCAATGCAGAATCGAACAGATTGCCCGAGAGCACCAGAAACCCGGCTTTCTCGCGCATGGGCTCTGCCACGGTGCGGATCACCTCAATGTCCTGACTTTCCCAGCCAGACAGGTTCGCCCCCATCTTGGCCCCGGTCGCGGTCATGGCATCCGCGTGCAATAAACCCGCTTTCATCAACTCACCCATCACCGCCGGAACCCCGCCCGCGCGGAAAAAACTTTCCCCCAGATACGCGCCCGCAGGCTGCATATTCACGAGAAGCGGCACGTCAAAGCCGTGCGTCTGCCAATCCGTCACATGCAGGTCGACCCCAGCATGGCGCGCAATGGCTTGCAGATGGGGCGGGGCGTTGGTGGACCCGCCAATCGCCGAATTCACGACAATCGCGTTCTCGAACGCCTTGCGCGTCAGAATGTCCGAGGGCTTCAGGTCCTCGTGCACCATCGCGACAATGCGCTTTCCTGTCTCGTAGGCCATGTTCATCCGCTCGCGGAACGGGGCCGGGATCGCAGAGCAACCGGGCAGGGTCATGCCCAGAGCCTCGGCCATCGCATTCATCGTGCTTGCGGTTCCCATCGTGTTGCAATGCCCCAGCGATGGCGCCGAGGAACAGACACGCTCCATGAATTCTTCATAGTCGATCTTGCCTTCCCCCAGCAGACGGCGGCTTTCCCAGACAATCGTGCCCGACCCTGCGCGCTTGCCTTTCCACCAGCCATCCAGCATCGGCCCGCCGTTCAGCGCAATGGCGGGCAGATCAACTGTCGCAGCCCCCATCAGCATGGCAGGAGTGGTCTTGTCGCAGCCAGTGGTCAGCACAACGCCGTCTATCGGGTAGCCATGCAGCACTTCGACAAGGCTCAGATAGGCCAGATTGCGGTCCAGCGCTGCTGTCGGACGCTTGCCGGTTTCCTGAATCGGATGCACCGGGAATTCCATCGGAATACCACCGCCATCACGGATTCCGGCCTTTATGCGGTCCATCAGGAAAACATGGATTTTGTTGCAGGGCGCAAGATCGCTGCCTGTCTGCGCAATCCCGATCACAGGGCGGCCACCCTGTAATTCGCCGCGCGTGTATTCCTGGTTCAGATAGCGCTCGATATACAGCGCCGTCATGCCAGGATTGTTGGGGTTGTCGAACCATTCCTGGCTGCGGAACTTGCGGCGCGCACGGGTGTTGGTCATTTTCTGTCCATGAGTTGAGGGGATAAGGGTGACGGTTACGGCTTCGGTGAAGGCGGGGGCTTAGGTGATAGCGCGGTGCTGTCGCGGGCGATCAGGTCAAAGCCAGTATCGATGCTGGTCTGTGCGTCCGGGCGGGCATAACCGGGCGGGCATAGATGTCATTTAATATCATCTGCACAGCCATCTGCCCAGTACGGCAGCGATGCGTCCGCACAGATGTGATGGTGGGAACCGAGCAGGACACAACGTCCAGATCGTTGAAGCCCACAATCCCCATTTGATATGGCACGGTGATGCCGCGGCGCTGGCATTCAAACAGCGCGCCGATGGCCACGTCATCCTTGTTGCAGAACACCGCGTCAGCCTCGGGCGCCTGCGCAAGAAGGTCCGACAGAAGCCGCCCGCCCATTTTGACCGATGAAGACTGCGGCGAGGTCATCACCAGACGTGGCTCTGCCTCGATTCCGGCCTGCGCTAATGCGTCGCGGTAGCCTGCGAGCCTGCGTTGCGCGCGCGGGTCCATCCGTGCGCCCAGAAATCCGATCCTTTGGTAGCCCTGGGCCAGAAGATGCGCGACTGCGGCTTGCCCGGCAGCGCGCTGGTCGCACCCCACGACCCTGTCAATTGAATCGAATGTCGTTTCCATGACTTACACGACCGGACAGCCCATCGCCCGCAAAAGCGTGCGCGCCGCCTCTGACTGGTCAATCCCGGCCACAATCATTCCTGCCGGACGCTGTGCCGCAAACAGGCGCAAGACAGCTTCCTCGCACTGGGTCTGGTAGCGTGTCGTGACAAATTGGGGCGTGTAGGCGCTGCCCTGCAACCCATCCATCACCCCGCCCAAAAGGTCCGGAAATATCTGGTTTGTCAGCGACGGGATCACGACCCCGATTATCCGTGACCGGGACGAGGCCAGCGTCTGCACAGCTGGATTGGGGACATATCCCAAAGCTTTGACAGCCGCTTCCACCCGTGTGCGTGTTTGCGGCGCGACCAGATCAGGCAGCCGCAATGCCCGCGATGCGGTTACGACGCTAACATTCGCCCGCGCTGCAACATCGGATAGCTTAACAGCCTTTTTTATATGGGCTTTTTCTGCCATCGACCAAGATGTTCCGCCAGACGAGAGATTTCGTGTGTGACTATGATGTACGTTTTCATCTACCCCTCCGCAAGGCGTTTGTGTGGCAAGACGACCCGTCATGACGCAGGCGAAAGGGGGAATTATGCAAGCTTTGGCTCGCTTCGAGCGCGCGCTTGTGCGGTTGAGGGTGCGTTTCCGGCCGCCGATGCGGTGCGCGTAGAGGTGCAGGCCACTGCGACTGGGGGCCTTGTCACCGAAGCGAGCGCGGTATTCTTCGGCGAGCGCGCTGTAAGTCATCGTGCCGATCCGCGCATTGACGAACGCGAGAACTTCAGGGTCGCGCATGGTCACGGGCACAGGGCCACACGGAGATCGCGAGCGCTCTGTGCGCGTCGACGTGCTGGTATTCGACGAGGCACGCCACTCGATTAACGCGTACAATGTGAAGCGCGGCAACGGCTCATATGACGGCGGCTAGCGTCGGATCATCCACGAGGAACTCGTACGCACCCAGATGCTTCTTTCCGACTATGGCCGCGGGATCGGGTTCGTGTCGGAGACCAGTCATGCCCACATCATTTTCTATTACGGCCTTCTATCGTTGCCACCGCCACTCGCGATCTCTGGTGACGACCTCGACGAGCAATTTCAGTTTCCTGTTCGTGAGGCGATTGAGTTCGTGAACGCCTACTTCGTTGCTCGGCTATCAGCGTAAATTGAGCAGGAAGATTAGCCTCCACGCGCAGCCTTTTTGCTCCGTCGTCGTTCGGTCCCGGTTCCATTTGAGGCGGATGGGCCTGACATAGAAAGCAACGTTGATCACGGTAAATTATTGTTCAAATACAAAATCTTAAAAGAAATCCGCCAAACTCGCGCAGTCATCAGGTCGAGAGAATATCGGCCCCAAGAGACCGCTTCCGGGCCACTTGGCACCGAGGCCGGTGCTCAGCCCCACCCGCATAACCCTCGAAAACAACGGAAAAATCCGGCCGAAGCCGGATCGGGAGAATGCTTTCGCGGGGGCAAGTGGCGGAGGGCGCAGGACTGCGGTCGAACGTTCTCCAACGGAACATCACAGTCTGTCTTTGATCAGACCTTGTCGATTGCTGCCTGATGCTCGCGCTTGCGGTGTTTGGCCAGCGAGCGCGGCAGAGCGCGATCCCTGCAGGGGAAAACGGGGTCCGCGACAACGTCCACTGTTTGCGATCCTGCGATGTGCGCGGAGCGATCTCAATCGTTGCTCCCGGTCGTTCCCGGCCGGGCCGACAGCACGAGCCAGGCCGCGGGGGTGACGACCAGGATGGTCGCCGTGGCCAGCCCGAGGCCCGCCGCGATCACCGTGCCCAGTGCCGCGCGGGCCTCGGCGCCCGGGCCGGTGGCCAGCATCAAGGGCAGCGCGCCCAGCACTGTGGCGGCCAGCGTCATCATCACCGGCCTGAGGCGCAGCGCCCAGGCCCGGGCGATGGCCGCGCGGGGGCTGGCACCCTCGCGGCGCGCGGTCTCGGCGAACTCGACGATCAGCACCGCGGTCTTGGCCGCCAGACCCAGAAGCAGCAGGAGCCCGATCTGGGCGTAGAGGTTCAGGCTGACCCCGGTCCAGCCCAGCGCATAGACCCCGGCGGCGAGTGCGGGGGGCACGCTGGCCATCACCGCAAGCGCCGCGCGCGGGCTTTCGAACTGGGCGGCCAGCGCGAGGAACACCAGCAGCGCCGAAAACCCGATGGCCAGGGCAAAGCTGCGGTCGGCATCGCCCTGGGTCGCGGCCTCGGCCAGGGGGATAAGGCGCATGTCGGGGTCGATGATCCCGGCGGCGAGGGCGCGCGCTGTCGCCAGCCCCTCGGCCAGGCCCACACCGGGCGCCGGGGTGGCGCGCAGCTCGACCGCGCGGCGCTGGCCCTCGCGCGCCAGTTCCGCCGGGGCCGCGCGCTCGGCCACCTGCACGAGATCGGCCAGAGCGACGGCGGCACCCCCGGTCCCCGGCACCAGGATGCCCGCCAGCCCCGGCAGGTCGGCGACCGGGCGGCGGGCGGTCAGCACCAGATCGAGGCTGCCGTCGCCGCTGGCCAAGCTGCCCAGCGTCAGCCCCGCCGAGGCGGCGCGCAGCATCTCGCCCGCTGCCTCGGGGGCCACGCCCGTGTGCTGCAGCCGGTCGCGGTCGAACGTCAGCGCCAGTTCCGGCTGGCCCGCGGCAAGGCGGATGCGGGCGGCGGCAAAGGCGGGATCCTCGGCCATGACGGCGGCCAGCGCCCCGGCCCGGTCGGCCAGACGGTCGTAGTCGGCCCCGAGCAGCGCAAGGCGCAGCCCCTCGCCTGCGCCGCGGATGCGCAGGCCCGAGGGCAGGCGCACCGCCGCATCGAGCCCCGGCAGGGTGTCGATCAGCCGGGCAACCTCGGCCACGATCTCGGCCTGCGGGCGGCGTTCGGCCCAGGGGGCAAGGCGCAGGGTGATCTTGCCCTGATCGGTGCGCCCGCCGCCGCCGGCCTCGACGAAGAGGCTCGCCACCTCGCCCGACGCCGCCAGCGGGGAGAGGGCTGCCTCGAGGGCGGCCATGCGCGCCTCGGTCACCTCGAGCGCGGCCTGGGTCGGCAGTTCGACGCGCAGCTCGAAACTGCCGCGATCCTCGGCCGGGACCAGTTCGCGCGGCAGCCCGCCCAGCGCGACCCAGCCGCCCAGCACCAGCACCCCCGCCCCGGCCAGCACCGGCAGCGGTGCGGCCACCAGTGCGGCGGCTGCCCGGGCGCGCCAGCCCTGCGCCGCCGCCGCCGGCCCGGCGGGCGCGTCGGGCAGAAGCCGGGCGGCCAGCATCGGCACCAGCGTCAGCGCGACATAGGTGGAAATCGCCGTCGCCGCCGCCAGGGTGATGGCGAATTCGCGGAACAGCCCCCCGATCAGACCCGGCAGGAAGACCAGCGGCAGGATCACCGCGATCAGCACCGCGGTGGTGGCGATGGCGGCAAAGCGCACCTCGGCCGTGCCCTCGGCCGCCGCGCGTGCCGCATCCATCCCGCCCGCGCGCAGCCGGGCGATGTTTTCCAGCACGACGATGGAATCGTCTACCACCAGCCCCGCCGCCAGCACCAGCGCCATCAGCGTCAGCACGTTGATCGAAAAGCCCAGCGCCCAGAGCACGGCCAGCGTGCCCGCCAGCGCCACCGGCAGGCTGACCGCGGGGATCAGCGCCATCCGCGGCTGGCGCAGGAACGCGAGGATCACCGCCAGCACGATGCCCGCGGCCATGAGCAGCGCCAGCACCACCTCGCGCACCGCGCCGGCGACGAAATCGGCCTCGTCCTCGACCACCCGCAGCGTCACGTCGTCCGGCAGGTCGGCCGCCATCTCGGCCGCCGCCGCCGCCACCGCCGCCGACATCGCCAGCACATTGCCGC
>JBKBLP010000018.1:0-55523 GCA_046296275.1 Roseinatronobacter sp.
GTGCCGCCAATTCACCCCCGGAGTATTTCAGGCAAGATAAAGCAAGGTGAGGAGCAGCGTTGCAAGAAGAGCAGCAAGCAAGGCATCTGCGCGCCAGTAGAGGGTGAGGGCGCGGCGGATGTCTTGGGCAGTCACGGCGCGGCGCGCGCCTTGGTTCATCTCGGCATCCTCGATCAGAACACCACCATAGCTGCGCGGCCCTGCAAGGGACACGCCAAGCGCGCCGGCCATTGCAGCCTCTGGCCAGCCAGCATTGGGCGAGCGGTGGTGGCGCGCGTCGCGGCGCAGCGCCGTCAGCGCGGCGCGCGCGTCATAGCCGGGGCTGAGTGCGGCCGCCGAGATAATCAGCGCAGCCGTTAAGCGCGAAGCGGGTAGGTTCACCCAGTCATCGGTTAGGGCGGCGGCGCGGCCAAAGTCGATATAGCGCTCGGATTTATGGCCGATCATGCTGTCGGCCGTGTTGATGGCCTTGTAAAGCGCGGCCCCCGGCAGGCCGCCTACGGCCATCCAGAACACGGGCGCTGTGATGCCGTCCGAGAAATTCTCGGACAGGCTTTCGATGGCGGCACGGGCAACCCCGGCTTCATCAAGCACTGCAACATCACGGCCCACGATCATGGCAACAGCCGCGCGGCCTTGGTCAAGGCTTTGGTCAAGCCCATCGGCCACGGCCTGCACATGCTGGGCAAGCGCGCGTTGCGCGATCAGGCTGGACGCAAGCGGCGCAATGACCACAAGCCCCAGACCTATACCGAATGAAGCGAGGGGAAACGTGACAAGGGCAGTTGCCGCGAGAAGGGTCAACAAAGTCAAAACTCCGGCGCGGCGGCGCGGCGATGGGAGGCCCTTGTTCCACCGCGCCTCTAAGTGGGTCAACAGCGCGCCCATCCATGTCACTGGATGGCCGATGCGCCGATACAGGGCCTCGGGGTATCCGCTCGCGCGCTCAAGCACCATCGCGGCCAAGGTCAAGGCAAGGCAAGATGTGATCCACGTCATCGAAGTGTCCTTTTCCTTGCCCCATAGAGCAAGTGACGACTGCGGCAAAGACAGCATCAACCGCTGCCAAGGCTTGCCCAAGGGCGTCAAAATGCCCTAAACGCAAGCCAGCAAGGGACGAGGCGCATGACTGACACGACTGCCAATGCCGAAAGCCGGCCAAAATCCCGGAATGTCGGCGCTCTGAAAGGGCTATGGCCCTTCATCCATCCCTATCGCGGAATGCTGGCGGTGGCGCTGATGGCGCTCATTGGGACGGCCGCGATCACGCTGACACTCCCCTTGGCGGTGCGTCGCGTGGTGGACGGGTTTGCCGGGCAGGAATTGGCGCTGCTGAACGAATATTTCACCGCCGCTTTCGGCCTTGCGGCGCTTCTCGCCCTTGGCACGGGGCTGCGCTACTATTTCGTCACACGACTGGGCGAGCGGATCGTGGCCGATATACGCAAGGCGCTGTTCGCGCGCATGATTGACCGCTCGCCTGCATTTTACGAACGGACCATGACGGGCGAGGTGCTGTCGCGCCTGACCACGGACACAACGCTTATTCAGTCGGTCATCGGGTCAAGTGTCTCGATTGCCCTGCGCAATGCGCTGACGCTGATGGGGGGGCTGGTGTTGCTCGCGCTGACTTCTGCGAAGCTCACGGGGTTTGTGCTGCTGATGGTGCCTGCGATCATCGTGCCCATCGTGGTCATGGGGCGGCGGCTGCGGGTGCTGTCGCGGGAAAATCAGGACTGGATTGCAGCGTCATCCGGCAATGCGTCCGAAGCCTTGGGGGCAGTGCAGACTGTGCAGGCCTATACGCATGAAGCGGCCAGCCGCGCGGCCTTTGACAATGTGACCGAAACCGCCTTCGACGTGGCCCGGCGCCGGATCGGGCTTCGCGCGCAACTGACAGTCGTGGTGATCTTTCTGGTCTTTGCAGGCATCCTTGGCACGCTCTGGGTGGGCGCTCAGGATGTCGCCGGCGGCACGATGAGCCCCGGAGAATTGGCGCAATTCGTGATCTATGCGGTGATCGTGGCGGGGTCCGTGGGCGCGCTTTCGGAAATCTGGTCGGAAGTGCAGCGCGCGGCGGGGGCGACGGAGCGGCTGGTGGAATTGCTGACGGCGACCGATTCCGTGCTCGACCCTGCGGCCCCGCGCGCCCTGCCTCGGCCAACGCGCGGCGAGGTCCGGTTTGAGGGCGTCAGCTTCCATTACCCCTCGCGCCCCACACAATCAGCTTTGTCCAATGTCAGCCTGGACGTGCGCCCGGGCGAGACTGTGGCCCTTGTCGGCCCCTCGGGCGCGGGCAAGACGACGATCCTGCAACTGCTGCTGCGCCATTACGACCCAGAGGCAGGCGCTGTGCGCATTGACGGGATCGACCTGCGCGAGATGCGGCGCGACGATTTCCGACAAGCTATTGCGCTCGTGCCGCAAGACCCGGTGATCTTTGCCACCTCGGCCATGGAAAATATCCGCTTCGGGCGGCCCGATGCGACCGACGCCGAAGTGCGCGCAGCAGCAAAAGCGGCGGCGGCGGATGACTTCCTGTCCCGCCTGCCGGATGGCTATGCAACCGAACTGGGCGAGCGTGGCGTGATGCTGTCGGGCGGCCAACGCCAGCGCGTGGCGATTGCGCGCGCGATCCTGCGCGATGCGCCGATCTTGCTTCTGGACGAAGCGACCTCGGCCCTCGATGCCGAGTCGGAAGCGGCGGTGCAGCACGCGGTCGATCACCTGTCCCGCGGGCGCACGACCATCGTTATCGCGCACAGGCTGGCAACCGTGAAACAGGCCGACCGGATTGTGGTGTTCGACGAAGGGCGCATCGTGGCCACAGGCACGCATGACGAGTTGGTGTCGCAAGGTGGGCTTTACGCGCGGCTCGCGCGGTTGCAGTTCACGGCAGAGCGTGCAGCGTGATTACTCAAACTTACGCCGGATCCTGCGCACCATCGCCCAGACGCCTAGCACCACCAGCGGCGCAAGCACGGCCATTGTGACGCCCTTGCCCATCCCCAAAGGTTCGCTGAATGGCAGCACCATATACGCCACCAGATTGACCGCGTAGTAGCTGATGGCCACAACCGACAACCCTTCGACCGTGTGTTGCAACCGCAGTTGAAGATCGGCGCGCAAGTTCATGCTTTCAAGCAACTTCTGGTTCTGCGCCGAGCGTTCCACATCGACCCGCGTGCTCAGCAACTGCCCTGCCCGCATCGCCCGCTCAGCCATCCGTGTCAGCCGTGCTTCGGTCGATTTCACGGTCCGCATCGCCGGGTCATAGCGGCGCGTCATGAATTCGCGCAGCGTCTGGCGCTCGCCGAAGCGGTCCTCGCGCAGCACGTCGATGCGCTGGTTGACAAGCGCTTCATAGGCCCCCGTGGCGCTGAAGCGGAACGAGCTTTCCACGACCATGTTTTCCAACTCGCCCGAAATGCGCAACAGCGCTTCCAGCGTTTCTTCGGACCGGGTCTGGCCATCATTCATCGCGCGCGTGAGCAGCGTCAGCCGGTCATCGAGCGCGCCCATCTGGGGCGACATGCCGCGCGCGCGCACCAGTCCCAGCATGGAGATGGTCTTGTATGTCTCGATCTCGCACAGGCGCTGGATGATCCGCCCCACGCGCCGCCCCCCCGTCGCCCCGCGCACGAAAATCGCCATGCGGATATGGCCGGCACTGTCGATGCGGAAATCGCTCGCGATGATCGCAGCGCCCCCCAGCACATAGGACGCGGCCAGACTTTCGGGCACGAACCACTCTTCCAGCTTGGGATTGATGGCGCGGTGATCGTCTGGCAGCGCCTCGATATGCAGGATGATCGAGGTCAGGCGCGTCCCCGGTGCCTGCCCAATCCAATCAGCCGGAAAGACATCGAAGGCGCGCGGGTCAAAGGGGCGTTCAGGCAACCCGGGTTGAAAGCTGGTATAGGTCACAAATTCCGTGTGGCTTTCCCATTTCACCACCTGCCGGCCCAGTTCTGCAGTGTGATGCGTCGCATCGGGCGAGGGGTGGCCTGCCCCATGCCGGTCGAGCAGGTCAAGCAAATGCGCCCGGTCGCGCGCGCGGTCCCTCTTGGCCGCTTCAGTCGCAGGTTTGACGGCCAGAAAAACGGCGGTCGAGGGCACCGTGACCTTGGCCGGTGGTCTGGCGTGAAGTTCGTTTACAAGCGCGTAACGGTGCGGATGGTCAGCAATCGGGGTCATGGGCGGCACCTATCTGGCTGCCTCCCTACATATTCTGCATTGCAGAAGAAGGAAGCCCTCGCGCGGCACGCCGTTGCACACTGACAAATCCGCAACAGAGGCTCACGCCCTGCGGATCGTGTCGCCCGGCTCCACACGCGGGGCAAGTTCGACCCGATGTCCGCCGATCACACCGCCCTTGGCCTTGCCTGCGACTATTTCCGCCGCGCGCTGGCCTATATCCCGGCGGCACGCATCGGTCGTGGCCAGACGCATCCGCAACCCTTGCAGCAATTCCAGCCCATTGAAACCCGCAAGCCCGATCTTGCCTGGCACATCCAGACCCTGATCCAGACACCAGAGCAACCCTCCTGCCCCAATCATATCGTTGGAATAATAGATGAAATCCAAATCCGGGGCCTTGGCGAGCAAAGCCGCCGTCATCTCGCGCCCCTTGGCAAGCGAAGAGCCGCCGTCATAAAGCTCGGTCGCCTCCAATGTCAGACCTGCTTCAGCCAAGGCCGCTGTGAACCCTTCAAGGCGTTTGCGGGCGCGGTGGTCGTCGGGCATTTTCGACCCCAAAAACCCGATCCGCCGATAGCCTGCCGCGATGATCGCCTGTCCCATCTCGCGTCCCGCGCGCCTGTGGGAAATGCCCACCATCGAATCAATGGGTTCACCATCGATATCCATGATCTCGACAATGGGAATACCGGCATTCGCAAGCATGGCAGTTGATGCCTCTGAATGCTCCAGCCCCGCCACGATCATTCCCGAAGGCCGCCACGAGAGCATTTCATAAATCACGTTTTCTTCATGCTCGGCCTTGTAATCCGTTGCGCCAAAGACGGGCTGAAGGCCCGAATCCTCCAAAGCCGCGCTGATCCCGCCCAGCACTTCGGGAAAGACCATGTTGGACAGCGACGGGATGACCACGCCCACCAGATTGACCCTTTGGCTTGCAAGCGCGCCTGCGATCTTGTTGGGCACATAGCCAAGCGCCTTGGCCGCAGCCAGAACCCTGTCGCGCGTGGCCGGGCTGACATCGGCGCGGTTGCGCAGCACGCGGCTCACGGTCATTTCGCTGACCCCGCTCGCATCGGACACATCGCGCAAGGTCAGGGGCCGGTGCGATTCTGGGGGCAGGTAGGGGGGCACGGAAAAATCCTTTCACCAAGTCTGGCCGCGATGTTAGCGCCAAGCAGGCCAGAGGCACAAGTCCAAGCTGCAAGGGGTGACAAGGCAACTGCAAGCCGCTAAAGGGAAAGGATGTGATCCCGTGGCTCAACTGGATAGAGCAGCCCCCTCCTAAGGGGCAGGTTGCAGGTTCGAGTCCTGCCGGGGTCACCAGTTTCGCCCCTGTCGCGGGGCCAAAAGGGCAAAGACCAGACCATGACCCATACGATCGGCGCAATCGCAACCGCCCTTGGGCTTCAGGCTGTGGGCGATCTGGATTTGCGCATCACCCACGCGGCAGAACCTGCCATGGCCGGGCCAGACGCGCTCGCAATGGCGATGTCACCGAAATATGCCGAAGGGCTGGGACAGGGTCGCGCGCGTGCAGCGATGCTCTGGCCCGGCGCCGATTGGCAGGGCTTGGGACTGCGCGCCGCCATCTTCGCGCCGCGTCCACGTTGGGCCATGGCGGGGCTGTCGCAGGTTCTGGACCCCGGCTACTACTTCGCCCCCGGCATCCACCCGACGGCTGTGATCGACGACAGCGCGCATCTGGGCGAAGGGGCGCGTGTGGGCGCTTTCGTTGTCATCGGCCCGCGTGCGCGGATCGGTGCAGGCGCGCGGATCGCGTCGCATGTAAGCATTGCCGAAGATATCGTGATAGGCTGCGACGCGCTGATCCATGCAGGCGCGCGCGTCACTGCGCGTGTGCGCATCGGCGACCGGGTGATCCTGCACCCCAATTCTGTGATCGGGGGCGACGGGTTTTCCTTTGTCACGCCCGAGCCGTCAGGGGTCGAGGAAGTGCGCGCCACCCTCTCGGAGGCCCGCCACTCCAGCGCACAGAAATGGAGCCGGATCAATTCGATGGGTTCGGTCACGATCGGCGATGACGTGGAAATCGGCTCTAGCTGCTCGATTGACCGGGGCACTGTGCGCGACACGGTGATCGGGTCAGGCACCAAGCTCGATTCGCTCGTGCATCTGGGTCATAACGTGCAAGTGGGGCGCGACTGCCTGCTTTGCGCGATGGTGGGGATTGCAGGCTCTGCGTGCATCGGGGATCGCGTGGTGCTCGCGGGCAAGGTCGCAGTCAATGACAACATCTTCGTGGGCGATGACGTGCTCGCAGGCGGGGCCGCGCGCATCTTCACCAATGTCCCCGCAGGTCGCGCGATCCTTGGGGACCCGGCCACGAAACTCGAAACCCAGATCGAGATTCGAAAAGCTCTGCGCCGCCTGCCGCGCTTGGCCGAGCGCGTGGCCGAGTTGCAAAAAGCCGTCTTTGGCAAAAGCAAAAAACAAGACTGACTTTATCTTGCCGAAAAATACTCCGGGGTGAATTGGGCGCGGTACGCGCCCAAGAGGGGCAGCGCCCCTCCGCTTCATGCCCCGTAAAGCACCCAGATTGTCTTGATCTGCACGGCTGCCTCCAGCCAGGCGCCCCCCTGCCCCACAGGATCGGGCACGGCCCAGACAGGTTTCAGATTGCCGGATGCCGCCTTTTCCACTGCCCCGCGCAATGATGGCTCGGCGCACCACAACGCCGCCACATCGTCATGCCCGGCCAAGGTCGCAGCCAATTCCGCCACAGCCCCCGACACGATATTGACCACGCCGCCGGGCAGGTCGGACACGCCCAGAACCTGCGCCAGTTCCAAGGCCGGAATGGGGTTATCCTGCGACGGCACCAACACGACCCGGTTGCCCATGGCAATCGCAGGCAGCACCAGGGACAGCGCCCCCAAGAGCGGCGCGCCCTGCCCCGCGACCAGCCCCATAATACCGTAAGCTTGTTTCATGGCCAAAGTCACATGCCCCGAGATTGTGTCATGCACGCGCGCGTCAAACTTGTCGGCCCAAGCGGCGTAGTAGAAAGCGCGCGCGATGGCTGTGTCGATTTCGTCTTGGGGGGCGAAGGCGCGCAGACTGCTCTCGCGCGCCGACAGGTTTTCGGCCAGAAAATACAGTACCTGCGCGCGTTGGTGCCCGCTCATCTTGGTCCAGCCACTTGCGCCATGCGCGGCCTCGACCGCGTTGCGGATGTCCTTGCGGTTGCCGATGGGGGCTTGGCCCACCAGCTTGCCCTCGCGCAGCACCGACCAGCTTTGGCCGCCATCCGCGCGCTTTTGCGCCCCCCCGATATAAAGCTTGTGTGTCCGGTCCAGCCCCTCCTCCGCCACGCCCTGCGGCAGGGGCGCGAGGGGCGCGACCTGAGCGGCAGGCGCAGGGGCAGGCCCGCGCAGATAGGCCGCCATGCCCTCGCGCGCGCCTTCGCGCCCGAAACCGCTTTCACGCATCCCCCCAAAGGGCGCATTCGCGTCAAACAGGTTCGTGGCATTGATCCAGACAACGCCCGCCTTGACCTGCGCGGCAATATCCATGGCCTGCGTCAGGTTCTCCGACCAGATCGAGGCCGCAAGCCCGTAGCGGGTGTTATTGGCCAGCTCCACTGCTTCGGGGGGCGTGCGGAAGGTCATCATCACGGCGATGGGGCCGAAGATTTCTTCGCTTACACAAGGGTTTGCGGGCGCAACATCGACCATCAGGCCGGGGGCGCAATAGCAACCTTCGGGGGCCGCGCCCTGGTGCAGCACGCCCCCTGCTGCCACACCCTGCGCCACCAAATCCTGAATGCGGGCAAGCTGCGCCGGATGCACGATTGCCCCGATATCGGTGCCTTTGTCCAGCGGATCGCCCACGCGCAGCCGGGCCATCCGCGCGCGCAAGCGGGCTTCAAACTCTGCCGCCACGGATTCGGCCACCAAAAGCCGCGTACCTGCGCAGCAAACTTGGCCCTGATTGAACCAGACGGCATCCACCACCCCTTCAACCGCCGCATCAAGATCGGCATCAGCAAAGACGATGAAAGGCGATTTGCCGCCCAATTCCAGCGTCAGCGCCTTGCCTGTGCCTGCGGTTGCCTGCCGGATCGCGCGCCCGACCTCGGTCGAGCCTGTGAAGGCCACCTTGTCCACCCCCGGATGGGCGACCAAAGCCGCGCCCGTCGCGCCGTCCCCGGTCACGATATTGACCACGCCCGCAGGCAGGCCCGCTTCCATGCAGATTTGCGCGAACAAAAGTGCTGTCAGGGGCGTGTATTCGGCAGGCTTCAACACGACCGTATTGCCCGCAGCCAGCGCAGGCGCGATTTTCCAGGCAAGCATCAGCAACGGGAAGTTCCACGGGATGATCTGGCCACATACGCCATGCGGCGCAAGCCCCGGAAATTCCTCGGCCACGAGTTCCGCCCAGCCTGCATGGTGATAGAAATGGCGCACCACCAGCGGCACATCAATATCGCGGCTTTCGCGGATGGGTTTCCCGTTATCGAGGGATTCGAGCACTGCAAACAGCCGCTCGCGCTTCTGGATTTGCCGCGCGATGGCGTAGAGGTGGCGCGCGCGTTGGTGGGCTGTCAGCGCCTGCCAACCCGGCAGCGCGGCGCGGGCGGCTGCCACGGCTGCGTCCACATCCGTGCCAGACCCTTGCGTGACCTGCGCCAACACTTCGCCCGTCGCAGGCGCGCAGGTGTCAAACAGCGCCCCCGGCACCGTGAAGGCCCCCCCGATGAAATGCCCGAACGGCCCCTGTTTCAGCCAGTCGCGGGCGGTGGCAGTGCTTTCGGGGGCGGGGCCGAACTCCATCGTTTTCAAAACCTCTGTGATCGTTGGCATATTGTCCCCTCAGGCCAGCGCGTGGCGGTGGCTTGCCGCGTAGCGGCCTGTGATGTGGTGCTCAAGCTGGCGCTCAATGTCTGCAAGCATGGACGACGCGCCCAGCCGAAACAGGTCCGGGCGCAGCCAGTCGCGGCCCAGCTCTTCGGCCATCAGGATTTGCCAATTCAGCGCGTCCTTGGCCGTTTTCATGCCGCCCGCAGGCTTGAAGCCCACGATATGCCCTGTCTGCGCGCCATAGGCGCGGATCGCGCGGCACATCGTCAGGCCCACAGGCAGAGTGGCGTTAACCCCCTCTTTCCCCGTGGATGTCTTGATGAAATCCGCCCCCGCCTGCATTGCAACCTGACTGGCCGCATAGACATTGCGCAGGCTGACCAGATCGCCTGTGGCCAGGATCGCTTTCAGATGCGCGTCCCCACAAGCGTCGCGCATGGCGGCGACTTCATCGTAAAGCGCAGACCAGTCCCCCCCCAGCACATGCGCGCGCGTGATGACGATGTCGATTTCCTGCGCGCCTTGGTCCACCGCATAGCGGATTTCGGCAAGCCGCAAGTCCAAGGGCATCAGCCCCGCCGGAAAGCCTGTGGCGACAGAGGCAACAGGGATCCCCGTCCCCTCCAGCGCCTTGACCGCAGGTGCGACCAGCGTGGGATAGACACAGACGGCTCCTGTCTGCGGCATCGCCCTCAACCCAAGCCCTTTGACAATGTGATCGGCCAAAGGCCTGCGCGCTTTGGCGCAAAGCCGCTTCACGCGGTCAGGCGTGTCGTCGCCCGCAAGTGTCGTCAGGTCCATACAGGCAATCGCGTTCAAAAGCCACGCGGCCTGATACACCCCCTTGATCGAGCGGCGCGCGACCAGGCTTGTGGCCCGCCGCTCGATCGCGGGGCGGTTGACGGCGACAAAGCCCGTTATGTCCAGCGCAGTGCCGGGATTGCGAGGGTGGGTCATGGTTGGTCCTGCAAAAATTCTGGCGCTACTGTGCACGATGCGTCCCCTGCCCTTCAATCCCGATTCTTGACCAAGGGGTAAAAGGCGCATACCTGACAGACAAAGTCAGGAATTGCACTTTGCGCAGGCAGGCGCTATTTGACAGGCAAAAGGAACAGCATTCAATGACCTCTTTGCCCAAGACCCTGTCCTTCAAGATGCCTGCGGATGCGACCAGGCTCGGCTTTCGCACCCGGCCTGCGCGCATTCTGTTGTCGGCGCAGCGGTTGAGCAAGCAGTTTCCTCAAGCCGCCCATGCAGCGGTGGACCGCGTGACACTGGATTTGGGCGAAGGTGAAATGCTGGCGCTCTTGGGCCCGTCCGGCTGTGGCAAGACCACGACCCTGCGCATGATTGGCGGGTTTGAAGACCCCGATGACGGCCAGATTTTGCTGCGGGGGCGTGACATCACGCATCTGCCGCCCGAAGCGCGCGGGATTGGCTTTGTGTTTCAAGATTACGCGCTCTTTCCGCATCTGAACGTGGCCGACAATATCCGCTTCGGGCTGAACAAGCTGCCGCGCGCGCAGGCCCGCGCGCGGGTCGAGGAGATGCTCGCGCTTGTCGGCCTGACGGGCTTGGGCGGGCGCAAGCCGCATGAATTGTCGGGCGGGCAACAACAGCGCGTGGCGCTTGCGCGCACGCTGGCCATGGCTCCGCCCTTGGTGCTGATGGACGAGCCGTTTTCCAACCTCGATGCGGCGATGCGCGTGGAAACCCGGCAGGAAGTACGCAAGCTGTTGAAAGCGGCAGGCTCGGCGGCGATCCTTGTCACACATGACCAAGAAGAGGCGATGGCCATTTCCGACCGCATCGCGCTGATGGAACAGGGGCGCGTGGTGCAGATCGGCACGCCCGATGAAATCTACCGCAACCCCGTCTCGGCCTTCGCAGCCTCCTTCATTGGCCGCTCGAATATCCTGACTGGCACCGCCAACGGGATGGAAGTGCAGACCGAATTTGGCCGCCTGCCCCTGTCACGTGCCGCCAATGGCGCGGTCAGCCTGTCGGTGCGCCCCGAACAGATCATGCTGGAAGCCGATGAGAACGGCCCCGCTTCGGTTGTCGGGCGCGAATTTCGCGGCCATGATCAGCTTTACTGGGTGCAGGATGGCAGCCGCTGCTTGCTGGTGATTTCCGGTGCGGGCGCCACGATTGATGTGGGCGCGCGCGTGCGCCTGCGCATCTGCGACTGCGTGGTGCCCTTGGGATAAACCGCAAGCGCTGGCTTTATCTTGCTCCAAATACTCATGCAACAGCCGCCCCATGCGGCACGCTGGACATTACCCCTGCCAGAAACGCGGCAAGAACAGCACCAGCACGACCAGAATCTCCAGCCGTCCCAAATACATCCCCACGATCATCAGCCATTTGGCCTGTGTATTGAAGCCATCCAGCGCCCCTGTCGGCCCCACGCCCGGCCCATAGACAGGCCCCACATTGCAAATCGCGGTCCAAGCCGCCGTGATGGCCGTTCGTGATTCCAGACCTGTCAGCGCCAAGGCTACAGCCAGAACCACAAAGCTCGCCCCAAAGACTGTGAACATCACGATCACAGAGGAGACGACATCCGGGGCCAATTTCTGCCCCCCCAACCGCAGCACCTGCACTTCTTGCGGGCTGCGCAATTTACGCATCTGCGCGCGGATGGCCTCGAACAGAACAAGAAAGCGGAACACCTTGAGCGAGCATCCCGTCGAGGACGTGCAGGCCCCGATGAAGCCCACCAAGATCACCACGACGAGAGGAAAATCACCCCAGCTTGACACGTCCTGACTGGCAAACCCTGTGCCCGTGAAGAGCGTCACGACATTGAACAGCGTTTCGCGGATCAGTTCGGGCAGCTCTAAATCGGTCGTGGCCATGCGATAGGCGACAATCCCGACCACCGCAAACAGGTTCCAGCGGAAGAAGGCGCGCACCTGCACATCGTCAAAGATCGCGCGCAGCGATCCCCCCATGATCTGGATATAGCGCACGAAGGGCAGCCCCGCGAGGATCATGAAAAGCGTCGCCACATATTCCAGCGGCCCGATAAAGTCGCCAAAGGACGCATCGCGCGTGGAAAACCCGCCTGTCGCAATCGTCGTCAGCCCGTGATTGAGCGCGTCAAACCCGCTCATCCCGAAGGCCATATAAGCAATGATCGCAGCCAGCGTCAGCAGCACGTAAATCTGAAACAGGGCCGAGGCGATGTCATAGGCGCGCGGCAGGACTTTGCCCAATGTGTCGAAGGCTTCCGACTGGAAATGCTGCATCCCCCCAACCCGCAGCACGGGCAGAAAGATCAGCGCCACAACGATGATCCCCAAGCCCCCCAACCATTGCAGCATTGAGCGCCACAACAGCACCCCGGGCGGAAGCTGGTCGAGGCCCACGAACATCGTTGCCCCGGTCGTGGTCATGCCCGACATGGCCTCGAAATAGGCATCCGTCATGCCCGCGCTCGGAGCCCCCAGCATGAAAGGCAGCGCGCCGAACGCAGGCAGGACCAGCCAAACGGCGCCCGTCAGCAGAAATGATTGCCGTCGCTGCAACCCCGCCGCAAAGGCCGCGCGCGTGGCAAGTGCAACACTTCCCCCCGCAAGCATTGTCACAAAGGCTGCCCGAACGAAGGCCTGCCAGTTGTCATTGCCCGCCTGCCAATCCAGCGCCGCCGGCGCGAGCATCAGTACGCCGAGCGCGGTGCAAAGCAATCCCACCAGATGGGCAGCCGGGCGTGCGTCGATCATGGGGCTTGCGTCAGGTCATGCATCTGGCAGTCGGGACCGATAGCCGCCACATCCTCGGCCCGGCAAAGTTCCGTACCCTCGGTCATCACCGCCGCTGCCGCTGCGGCGGTCCCTTGCTTCAGCGCGCCTGCCATCTCCTGCCCGCGCGCAAGTGCCAGCACAAAGCCTCCCACGAAACTATCCCCCGCGCCGACTTTGCTGCGCACAGGCACACGCGGCGGGCGACAATGCAGGGCTGTCCCATCATAGCCTGCAAGCACCGAACCTTCTGCCCCTTTCGCCACGCAAACATACTCTGCCACCCCACGCGCGACCATTCCGCGCGCGAAATCGAGTGTGGCGGCAATGGTCAAAAGCGGGTGCAGCGCGCGCTCTTCGGCTTCCGCCTGATCAAGTCGTAACAGATGTGGCCGCGCCTGTGGGTCCGGGTGTCGGATTATCTGTGCAAGCGCGGGGCCGGACGTATCGATGATCAGCCGGGTTTGCGATGGCAAACTTGCAGCTAAATCCTGCACAAACCGAGCGCCACTGCCAGGGGGCAGCGAACCGCTCAGGACGACCAGCCCCAACGCATTGTCGCAAATCGCGTCAATTGCTTGGGCGCAATCCTGCGCGCTCCATTCCGGCCCAGGCAGTTGAAGCCGAAACTGTTGGCCTGTCGCATCCATGATCGCCCAGCTTTCACGTGTCGTGCCGGCGAGCTCGAACATTTCGACATCCAGCCCCTGCGCTTGCATCAAGGCCAAATGTTGCGCACCGACTGCTCCGCCCAAGGCCACCCAAGCTGTCGCCCGGCCACCCAATGCCTGCACAGCGCGCGCGACATTCACGCCGCCCCCGCCCGGTTCCAGCACAGGATCGGTCATACGCAGCTTGGGACCGGCCACCATCGCGTGAACCCGCGCGGACAGGTCCAGCGCGGGGTTCAAGGTCACAGTCAGGATTGGGGTCTGGCGGCGCATGGGGTGATGTTGCATCCCCGCGCGCCGGGATCAAGCCCGTTCAACCAACATGAAACAACGAGGCGAACAGGCGCGGATCAAGGCTTGCCGCATCAAACGTTGCTCCGCGCGTCAGCACACTGACAGCGTCGTGGCTGTGCAGGCTTTCCTGATGGCTGGCCACAACGCGGAAGTCACCGATGCGCGAATCTAGCTCAAGCTGCTGGCAGAACAGACGCGCGGCATCTTCGACAAAGATCGGATTTGCCGCGTTCAGTTCCGCGAATGCCTGCTCATCTTCGCGCTTGACCATGACTTGCGTTTCCGTGGGCACAGCGGCGCGGCACAGTTCCACCAGATCCTCGTACCAAAGCGTCGCACCCTCGAGCACTTGCGCCGAAATCCGCGCGACCGAGCGTTGCGAATGCGGTGTGGCCAATTGGCCGCGCGTGGCGCGCGCATGTTCCGACAGCTCGAGCGAGCAGGGGCAGGTCGACGAATACACATAGTCCAGATGCAGGAACACATTGCGTACGCCATTGCGGTCCACCAGTTCCACCGCGATGTCATAATACTGATAGCCCGACAGACCAGAGCGCAGGCTCTGGACCTTCATCGGGAAGGACAGACGCATCAGAATGCGCGCATCAAAGCTCTCCAGATCAGCCTTATAGTCATCAAGGGCCGCTTTGATCACATCCAGACTGAATGTCCGCTCGGCATGGGCATAGAAGCTGCGCATGATGCGGCTCATGTTGATGCCCTTCTTTTCGGCTTCCAGACTGACCGTGCCTGTGACTGAAGTCTCCAGCATCACCTCGCCATTGTCGCGCGTGCGGTAGCGGATGGGCAGGCGGAAATTGCTGATACCCACATGCTGGATTTGCGCCTTTGATCCCCGGATCAGGCTGGAGGGACCATTCTGAAGATCGGGCAGACCATTCTTATAGGCGTCATCGACGCGAAATTCGTTCGGATAGGCGCGCGAAAACGCCGGATAGGCGGCGGCCGGCATCAGCCCGGTCACGGCTGTTTCCACCTGCGCCCGCTGCGCCGAAGGGGCCGCATCTGCAAAGCGGCGCAGCAGATCAAGGGCTGCTTCGGCTTCTTCGGGGGTGGGGGTCTGCTCGAAACCGGGCGTATGGATGTTCATCTGGGGACTTCCTTCCTGTTTCCACCCTGCGCGACAGGGGGTAGGCTTTTGCTACCTTGTGTCATACGCGCCCAACTGCGCTTTGGATCACCCAAAGATCGATCACGCGCGGATCACCCACCCCAAGGCCCACCGGAACCCTCTGCCCCGCACCGGGGCAGAGGGTGACAGATCACGTGCGGCGCAGCCGCGCATTCTGGAAATGCAAACGGGCCTGCATTTGCAGGCCCGTTTGGTGTATTCAGACCCCCGCCTGACCGGCCGGATTGTCGCAGAAGAACCGCTTACAGCGTGCCTATCGTCAGTCGATCATCGGCAGCAAGCTATCAATCGACTTCTTCGCGTCGCCATAGAACATCCGCGTGTTTTCCTTGAAGAACAGCGGGTTCTCGATCCCTGAATAGCCTGTGCCTGCGCCGCGCTTGGACACGAACACCTGCTTGGCTTTCCAGCATTCCAGCACCGGCATCCCGGCGATGGGGCTGTTGGGATCGTCCTGCGCGGCCGGGTTCACGATGTCATTCGAGCCAATCACGATCACCACATCCGTTTCGGGGAAGTCCTCGTTGATCTCGTCCATTTCCAGAACGATGTCATAGGGCACCTTCGCCTCGGCCAAGAGCACGTTCATATGCCCCGGCAGACGGCCCGCGACCGGGTGGATCGCGAAGCGCACGGTCTTGCCCTTGGCACGCAGCTTGCGCGTCAGTTCCGACACGGATTGCTGCGCCTGCGCCACCGCCATCCCATAGCCCGGGATAATGACGATGCTGTCTGCGTCATTCAGAGCAGCCGCAACGCCTTCGGCATCAATCGCGATCTGCTCGCCCGTGATTTCCATCGCAGGGCCAGAGGTGCCACCGAAGCCACCCAAGATCACACTGACGAAGGAGCGGTTCATCGCCTTGCACATGATGTAGGACAAAATCGCCCCCGACGAGCCCACCAGCGCGCCCACCACGATCAGCAGGTCATTGCCCAGCGAGAAGCCGATCGCCGCCGCCGCCCAGCCGGAATAGCTGTTAAGCATCGACACCACTACCGGCATATCCGCGCCGCCAATGCCCATGATCAGGTGATAGCCGATAAACAGCGCCAGCAGCGTCAGCAGGATCAGCGTCCAGCTTCCCGCCCCGCCCAGATACATGCCAGCAAGTGCCAAAGACCCAAGGGCTGCAGCCGCGTTCAGCATATGCCCGCCGGGCAGTTTCTTGGCAGCCGAGTCGACTTTGCCCGCAAGCTTGCCATAGGCAATCACCGAGCCCGTGAAGGTCACAGCGCCAATCCAGATGCCCAGAACCAGTTCGATACGCAGGATGGTGATCTCGACCGAGATTTTCTTGGCAATCAGCGCGCCGAAGCTGGAAATGCCCTCGAACATTCCCGGTTGCCCGGCTGCGGCCGCACAGGTCATTGCGCTTTGCTTGGGGTCGCAGCCCGCAATGCCCGCACTCGCCAATTGGCGCGCGACATCACTGATTTGCAGATCCGCATTGAAGCCCACGAACACCGCCGCCAGCCCCACAAGCGAGTGCATGATCGCCACGAGTTCGGGCATCTGCGTCATCTGCACGCGCGTGGCCAGTTGGTAGCCCACAGCCCCGCCCATCGCGATCAGGATCAGGCTGATAAACCACAGGCCCGCGCCGGGACCGACCAGCGTCGCGACAATCGCCAATGCCATGCCCGCAATGCCATACCAGACCGCGCGCTTGGCGCTTTCCTGGCCCGACAGACCACCAAGGCTCAGGATGAACAGGACCGCTGCAACCGCATAAGCGGCAAATGTGAAACCGTACTCCATTGGTCCCGTCTCCTTACGATTTCTGGAACATGGCGAGCATCCGCCGTGTCACAAGGAAGCCGCCGAAGATGTTGACGGCACACATCAGCACGCCCAGAGCGGCCAGAAGCGTGATGAGCAGACTCGACGATCCGATCTGGATCAGCGCGCCAAGGATCACGATGGACGAAATGGCGTTGGTCACAGCCATAAGCGGTGTGTGCAGGCTGTGCGACACGTTCCAGATGACCTGGAAGCCGATGAACACCGACAGCACGAACACGATGAAATGCTGCATGAAGCTGGGCGGTGTGACCAGACCCGCCGCAAGGATCAGCGCGCCACCAATCCCCAGCAACACCACCTGTTGCTTGGTCTGCGCCTTGAATGCGGCCACTTCGGCAGCGCGCTTTTCTTCTGGCGTGGGTTCTTTGACCTTTTCGCGCGGCTTTGACGCAATAGCGGCGATCTTCGGGGGCGGCGGCGGGAAGGTGACAGCCCCTTCATGCGTGACGGTGGCCCCCCGGATCACGTCATCTTCCATATTGTGGTTGATGACCCCATCCTTGCCCGGCGTCAGGTCGGTCAGCATGTGGCGGATATTGGTTGCATAGAGCGTCGAGGATTGCGTCGCCATCCGTGACGGGAAATCGGTGTAGCCAATGATGATGACACCGTTTTCCGTAACCAAACGCTCGTCCATCACTGTGAGGTCGCAGTTGCCGCCGCGTTCGGCGGCCAAGTCCACGATGACCGAGCCGGGCTTCATCATTTCGACCATATCCTTGGTCCAGAGTTTCGGCGCGGGCCGTCCGGGGATCAAAGCCGTGGTGATGACGATATCGACACTGGGGGCGAGTTCGCGGAATTTCGCAAGCTGCTTTTCGCGGAATTCGGGGCTGGAGGGGGCCGCATAGCCGCCTGTGGCTGCACCGTCCTGCGCGGCTTCAAATTCAAGGAACACGAATTCCGCGCCCATCGATTCAATCTGCTCGGCCACTTCGGGGCGCACGTCGAAGGCCATGGTGATGGCGCCAAGCGACACGCTCGTGCCGATGGCCGCAAGCCCCGCCACGCCCGCGCCTACGACCAGCACACGCGCGGGCGGGATCTTGCCCGCCGCTGTCACCTGACCCGTGAAGAAGCGGCCGAAATTGTTGCCCGCCTCGATCACCGCGCGGTAGCCTGCGATATTGGCCATGGACGACAGCGCATCCATCTTCTGCGCGCGGCTGATCCGCGGAACCATGTCCATGGCGATGACCGTCGCGCCACGCTCCGCAGCAAGCTTGAGCATCGCTTCATTCTGCGCAGGCCAGAAGAAGGAAATCAGCGTCTGGCCCTTGTTCAGGCGCGCGACTTCGGATTCATCGGGTTCACGGACCTTGATTACCACATCGACCGCAGCCGACAGTGCGTCGGCATCTGGCAACACCGTCACGCCCGCGCCCGCATAAAGCGCATCGCTAAACCCGGCCAAGGCCCCTGCCCCGGCTTGCACGAAACATTCATGTCCCAGTTTTTGCAACTGGGCGGCACTGTCTGGGGTCAGCGCAACGCGCGCCTCGCCCGGCCTGATTTCCTTCAACGCTCCAACTTTCACGCGTCGTCCCCCTCTTTCCCAGGTTTCGCCGATAAAGCGACCGCAAGCGCGATCTTTTCTGCATCGCGCCTGCATAGCCTGCGCAAGATTGTTTCACAAGCGACCATCTCTCCCGCGCTGCGGCATTTGCGCGCGGTGGGTAAGAGGCTTGCGAAGCCCTGCCGCGATAGCCTGTTTTTGCGCGCAAGTGCAAGCGCATCGCCGCATTGCGCGGCATTGTTAACGCTATCCGATCACAGTTGGCGCAGCCTTGATACTGTGCTTAAACCCAGCGCCGCGTGCGGGCGAAGAATGTCTCGGCCTCGGCCCCGAAAGCCGCGCGCAGGCGGGCTTCTTCTGGCTGGATGAAGCGCGCGGTGAGGATCGCCACGAAGGCGGGCGCAAGCAGCAGACCAGACAACGCGCCCCATTTCAGCGACAGACCGACCAAGATCAGCAGATCGCCCAGATAGATCGGATTGCGTGAAATGCGGTAAAGGCCCCCGGTGATCAGCTTTTGCGGCATCTGGTGGGGCACGATCGTCGTGCGCGCACGCAAAAACGACAGCGCCGCCCCGGCAAGCACGGCAAGCCCCAGCCAGAACAGCCCTTGGCCCAGCGTCTGCACAGCGGGGATTGCGATCAGGCCGGGCAAAAGCCTCGCCTCGGCCCAGACACAGCCAAGGGCGGCAAACAGCCAGACGGGCGGATAATCCAGATACCGTAGCGCTTGTTGCATTACACTCCGCGCCTTCTTCCGGCAAATGTCATAGCCCCTTGACCACCAAGGCGCAAACGCGCAGGCATGAGCCGATGACCGGAGGCCTGCCCATGACTGACTTCACTGCAACCCGCGCCCTGTTCGACCTGCCCCCCGGCATGATCTATCTGGACGGCAATTCGCTCGGCCCCCTGCCCAAGGGGGTAGCCGCGCGCGTGGCGCAGGCGATCACCGAAGAATGGGGCAAAATGGTCATCACAGGCTGGAACCGCGCAGGCTGGATCGACTTGCCTGCGCGTGTGGGCGACCGGGTGGGGCGGTTAATTGGCGCAGTGCCGGGGTCGGTGGTCATGGGCGACACGCTGTCAATCAAGGTTTATCAAGCCCTTGCCTCGGCTTTGGAATTGCGCCCGGAGCGGCGCGTGATCCTGTCGGATACCGGGAATTTCCCGTCTGACCTGTATATCGCGGACGGCCTGTGCCGGACGCTTGGCCCCGACTACCGCCTGAAAACCGTCGCGCCCGAGGCTGTGGCAGACGCCATCGACGACCAAGTGGCGGTGCTGATGCTGACCGAAGTCGATTACCGCACAGGCCGCAAGCATGACATGGCGGGGCTCATCGCGCGCGCCCACGCCGCAGGCGCGATGGTCGTGTGGGACTTGGCCCATTCGGCGGGCGCGCTGCCTGTGGATGTGACTGGGACAGACGCCGATTTCGCTGTAGGGTGCAGCTACAAATACCTCAATTCCGGCCCTGGTGGTCCGGCCTTCATCTATGTGGCCCCCCGCTTGGCCGACCGGGTGCGCCCCGCTTTGTCAGGCTGGCTGGGGCATGAAGCCCCGTTCGCCTTCGATCTGGACTACCGCCCCGGTGCGGGCATTGACCGGATGCGGGTTGGCACGCCACCTGTGCTGCAACTCGCAGCCCTCGATGCCGCGCTCGATGTCTGGGAGGGGGTGGACATGCAGGCGCTTCGCACCCGCTCCATTGCGCTGCAAGAGGCGTTCATCGCGGAACTGGCGACGCGCGCCCCCGACTTGGCGCTGGCAAGCCCCCGCGACTCAGCCCAGCGCGGCAGCCAAGTCAGCTACCACCACCCCCAAGGCTATGCCGTCATGCAAGCCCTGATCGCGCGTGGCGTGGTGGGGGACTTCCGCGCCCCGGATATCCTGCGCTTCGGCTTCACGCCGCTTTATTTGTCGATGGAGGACGTGATCCACGCGGCCCGCATCCTGGCCGATATCTTGGCCACCGCGTCATGGGATCGCCCCGAATTCCACGCCCGCGCCAAAGTCACCTGAGCCGCGCACAGAAGCTGCCGCAGTGTGACCATAGATCAGTCCAATTCCTTGGTTAGTCCTTTCCCCATGTGTTTTATCCTGTTGCCTGTACCCTATGCCCAATGACCGCACCCCCGGATCGCTTGCCGCGCGTCTGATGCGTGGTGCTGCGCTGACGGGCGGGGCATTTGTGCTGGCTCAGGCGCTGCGCTTCGGGTCGAACCTTATCCTTGCGCGGCTTCTATTCCCCGACGCCTTCGGGCTGATGGCCTTGGTGACAATGGTCATGGTCGGGCTGACCATGCTGTCAGATGCCGGCATCCAGCAATCCATCCTGCACCACAAACGCGGCGAAGAGCCGGAGTTCCTGAACACGGCCTTCACCCTGAATGCCGCGCGCGGGTTACTTCTGTGGCTGATCGCCTGCGCCTTGGGCTGGCCGCTTTCACTGTTCTATAACGCACCCGAACTGGTCTGGTTTCTGCCGCTCTGTGGGCTGATCCTGCTGTTCAATGGCCTGACCCCAACGCGCGTCTACAGCGCCGAGCGCAATATCTTGCTCGGGCGTATCTTGACCATCGACCTGATGGCCCAAGTGGCAGGGATCGTGCTGATGATCGCGCTGGCCGTCACGCTGCGCAGCCCATGGGCGCTGGCCATCGGGGTCATGTCCACTGGCCTGATCCGGCTGGTGCTGGAATGGACCCTGATTGCGGGGATCACCAACCGCTTTTGCTGGGAGCGGGACGCAGGGCGCGACCTTGTGAACTTTGGCGGCTGGATCATGCTGTCCTCGACGTTTGGATTTTTGCTCTCGCAAGGCGATCGCGCGATCCTGGGTCGCTTCCTGAGCATGGAGGCATTGGGGCTCTATAACATCGCCTATTTTCTGGCCGCTTTCCCGCTTTTGCTGTTGCAAGCGCTGATGGAACGGCTGCTCATCCCCGCCTACCGCGAAACCATGGCCGACCCCGACCCCGCCGCCGCCCAGCGCCTGCGCCGCCTGCGCCGGGGGCTGAGTGCGGGGGTATTGGGGCTGCTTGCGCTCGCCGCCGGGATCGGGCCGTGGCTGGTCGAGGTTCTGTATGACGACCGATATCAACTGGCCGGGCCAACGCTGGTGCTGATTGCCTGCGCGCTGATCCCGCAAGTGATTGCGGCCACTTATGACCCGGCAGCACTTGCGCGCGGCGATTCGAAACGGTTTTTCCGCGTGACGGCCTTTCGGGCCACCGCCCAAACCGGGCTGTTTCTGCTTGGCTTCCAACTCGCGGGCCTGCCCGGCGCTTTGGCGGGGCAGGCTTTGGCCGCGCTTTGCGTCTATCCCGCGCAAGTCTGGCTTGCCCGTCACCACGGCGTTTGGGACAAGACGCATGACGCAGGCTTCGCCGCTCTGGCCGCGGCGCTGATCGTTGGCGCGATCGGCCTTCATTATCCTGCCCTCAGCGTGCTGCTTCCTTAAGCGCGGTTACGATAAATCAACCAATCAGAGGGCACACTGACCCCGCTGGTCACTGGGACTGGTGCGATTCGGGGCAAACCGATGCGGCAGCGCGCAAAATTCACCATGCCACGACCGGGGCCTTTCTGCTTGGGTCTGGGCGTCTGGCTGCTTGCCCTGACCTTCGGTTGGCCGCTTTTGGCGCGCAGCCCCGCAAATACAGGCCAGATGTGCCACCTTGCCGCGCAACAGGCCGCGCGCGAAATGGATGTCCCGCTCGATCTGATGCTGGCAATCGGGCTGGTCGAAAGCGGCATCGACCGGGGACAAGGGACTGCGCCCTGGCCTTGGACACTCCATTTCAGCGGCAAAGGGCATTGGCGTGATACCAAAGCCGAAGCGCATATCCTTGCCCAAAGCGCAATCGACGCAGGCACCACCAATATCGATCTTGGCTGCTTCCAGATAAATTACCGCTGGCATGGCGAAAATTTTGCCTCGCTCAATGACATGCTCGACCCGGTAACGAATGCCCGCTACGCAGCGCGGCTGTTGCGCAGCCATTTTGAACGCTTGGGTTCGTGGCAAGCTGCCGCAGGGGCCTATCATTCTGCCACGCCCGATCTGGCCGCGGCGTACCTGACCCGCGTGAATACGCGGCTGGGTCAGGCCGCTGACTTGCCCCCACCGACAGCGCAAGCCGCGCTGCATGTGCAACCCGCGCCCGCCCCGCCGCTGCCCGCAACCCCCGGCGCCATTGCCATTGCCCTGCGCGGCCCCGGTATCGGGCTGTTCGAGCGGAACAAACCATGAATCCTTTGAAACCCGGCTCTGGACTTGACCCTAAAGTTCTGTTCAACCCCACTGTTCTAATGGCACTCGCGCTGATGGCGGTCATCGTGATGATGATCCTGCCGGTGCCTGCCTGGCTTCTGGACCTTGGGCTGGCTGCATCCTTCGCGCTGGCGATCCTGATGTTTACGGTCACGCTGTTCATCCAGCGCCCACTGGATTTCTCGATCTTCCCGACTATTCTTCTGGCCTCGCTCATGCTGCGGCTGGCGCTCAATGTGTCATCGACAAAACTGATCATCGGCGAGGGTCATACGGGCACCCATGCCGCAGGCGGCGTGATCCAAGGCTTTGCAAGCTTCATCATGGGCGGCTCTATCTTTCTTGGTGTGGTGATCTTTCTGGTCCTGCTGATCGTGAACTTCATCGTCATCACCAAAGGGGCTGGCCGCATGGCCGAGGTCGGCGCCCGCTTTGCGCTCGACGGGATGCCGGGCAAACAGCTTGCCATCGACAGCGATATGGCCGCTGGTGCCATCGACCATGCCGAAGCCAAGCGCCGCCGCGAAACAGAACAGGCCGAGACGAATTTCTACGGCTCGCTCGATGGCGCGTCAAAATTCGTAAAAGGCGACGCGATTGCAGGGCTGCTGATCACGCTTCTGAACATTGTCATGGGTCTGGTCAACGGCACGATGATCCACGGAATGTCGCTGGGCGCGGCGTTCGAAACCTATGCGATCCTGACAGTGGGCGATGGTCTGGTCAGCCAGATTCCGGCGGTCATTATTTCGATCGCGGCCGCCTTGCTGCTGGCGCGCGGCGGCGCGAATGGGGCGACCGATACCCAAGTCATGGCGCAACTTGGCCGCTACCCGGAAGCTCTTGTCACGGTGGCGTTGCTTCTGACTGTGTTCGGGCTCGTGCCCGGGCTGCCCTTCGTGCCGTTCCTGCTTGGGGCGGCTGCCCTTGGTGCAATGGCTTGGCTCGCTTTTCGGGCACGCGCAGCTGCACGCGCGCGCGACGCCGTCCAACCTGCGCAAATGGCTACGGAACGCATGATCGGGGATGATCTGGATCTTGACGAGATCCACGTCCAGTTTGCCCCCGACCTTGTGGCAATGGTGCTGGACCCGATGCAGGGGCTTGACGGCCGCATCGGCACGATCCGAACGCATATTACCCGCAATTTCGGCCTGATCCTGCCCGAGATCCGATTGACTGATGATCCCAGCCTGCCTTCTGGCCAATACACAATCCTGATCCATGGCGTGGAACAGGCCCGCGACCGATTGCGGCCGGGGCGATTGCTGGCTTTGGGCAATGACGGAGCCAATATGGCGCTTCTGGGCGACGCAGTGCGCGAACCAGTCTATGGCGCGCCCGCCTATTGGATCGACCCCGCCCAACAGGAAAAAGCGGCACTTGACGGGGCCACAGTCGTCACCCCGACCGAGGTTCTGGCCACCCACCTCTTGGAAGTGCTGAAGGCCAATTTCGGGCGGTTGCTGTCATATCGCAGCCTGCATCGACTGCTCGACGAACTCACACGCCTCTCGGACCCGGCCCGGGCCGAGGCAAACCGCAGGCTGCTGAGCGATCTGGTCCCGGACAAAGTGCCGATGGAACTGCTGCTTTCAGTGCTGCGCCTGCTCTTGGATGAGCGTGTTTCGATCCGGAACCTGCCCCTGATCCTCGAAGCCATGGCCGAAATGCGCGGCCTGCTTGCGACACCAGAGGCCATGTGCGAACATGTCCGCCAGCGTTTGGGCTTTCAGCTTGTTGCACCGCTCAAACGCGCTGACGGGACAGTGCCACTGGTTCAGCTTGCGCCAGAATGGGAAGAAATCTTCACCACCTATCAATTGCCCGGTGATGGCAGCGCCGGCGATGTAGCACTTCCACCCGAAGATTTCGGGCGGCTTACCGAGCGCATCGCAGAACGGCTAGAGCATTTGGCTCAATCTGGTATCGGCCCAGCGCTCGTGACATCCGCGCATCGCCGCCGTTTCCTGCGCACCCTGCTCTTGGCAAAACAGATGACTGCCCCAGTCCTGTCTTATGAAGAAATCGGGCTCGAAGCGCGCCCGGCCCTGGTTGGGACGATCCCGGCATGACACCCGAACTGGCAGCGCTTCTGAACATGCTCTTGCCAGAGGCCCAGATCGCATTCGCTGTCTTTCTGCGTGTGGGCGCGATGATGGCGCTTGCCCCGGCTTTTGGCGAAACTGTCATTCCCGCGCGCGTGCGCTTGGCGGTGACCTTGGCCTTTACATTGATCGTGACTAGCGCACTTCCCCCTGCCCCCAGCCCGACTTTCGGCTTGCCAGAAGTCGCCGCCGAAGTGGTGGCCGGGCTGACCCTTGGCATTGGTCTGCGCCTGCTGGTCATTGCGTTGCAAGTCGCGGGCACGATCGCCGCACAATCGACATCGCTTGCCCAATTCTTCGGCGGCGCTGGCGTCGATCCGCAACCGGCCATGTCACAACTCCTTGTTATGGCCGGGCTTGCACTTGCGGTCATGCTGGGATTGCATGTTCAATTGGTCGAATTGCTGCTGTTGTCCTATGACCTGTTCCCAGTCGGTGCCTTGCCCGATGCCGCCCAGCTTGCCGAATGGGGCATAGCCCAGACCGCTCGCGCTTTTGCATTGGCATTTAGTCTGGCGATGCCTTTCGTCTTGATCTCGGTGGTCTATTTCATCGCCCTCGGGGTCATAAACAAAGCTATGCCGCAACTTATGGTTGCTCTGGTTGGCGCGCCTGCCATCACATTCGCGGGACTTGCCCTTTTGATGGTCTGCGCGCCGCTGATGCTACCGATCTGGCACAACAGCCTGACAGCATTTCTGAATCACCCGGACGGCCTTTTGCCATGATCAGCGATGACAGCGCCCTTGAAAAGGAATTTGAGCCTACCGAACACAAGCTCGCCGAACAACGCCGCAAGGGCGAAGTGCCGCGCTCGACGGATTTGAACACGGCCGCTGCCTTGATGGGATTACTTCTGGCCGCGCTGACGGCAGGCGCCTTTTCGGTTCAGCGTCTTGGCGAGTTAGGCGTGGTTTTGCTCGGCCAGTCGGATCGCTTGTCGCTGTTGTTCGCGCGTGGTGTTCAGGCCCCTCTAGGGGGCGTCCTGGGCCACATTGCGCTTGCGATCACGCCGATTTTTGCGCTGCCTGTCGCACTGGTTCTGGCCAGCCTGTTCTTGCAGCGTGCCTTGATCTTCGCGCCTGAAAAACTGATACCCAAAATGTCTCGCTTATCGCTGATCGCTAATACGAAGCAGAAATTTGGTCGCAACGGATTGTTTGAATTTGGAAAGGCCACAGTGAAACTGGCCATCGTAACCGCTCTGCTCGTGACCTTCGCAGCCTATCATCTGAATGCGATGTTGGGCAGCATGACAGCCTCGCCCGGGCAAGCAAGCGTGCTGAAAATGGATTTGATCCTGCGCTTTCTGGCTTTGGTTCTGGCCTTGTGGCTGGTGATCGGGGCGGTCGATTATTTGTGGCAACGGGCCGAACATCTGCGACAAAACCGCATGTCACATCAAGAACTGCGCGACGAGATGAAGCAAACCGAAGGTGACCCGCACTCGAAAGCCGAGCGGCGCAGGCGTGGACGCGAAATCGCCTCGAACCGAATGCTGGACGCGGTGGCAGAGGCGAGCGTTGTCATTGTTAACCCGACCCACTACGCGGTTGCGCTGAAATGGTCGCCAAACGCGACGCATGCTCCGATTTGCGTCGCCAAAGGCGTGGACGAGATCGCCGCTCGCATCCGCGAACGCGCCAAGACCGCAGGCGTTGCGATCCATTCGGACCCGACCACGGCGCGCGCGCTGTACGCGACTGTCAAGTTGGATCAGGAAATCCGGCCAGAGCATTACGCCGCAGTCGCCACGGCAATCCGTTTTGCCGAAACGTTACGCTCGGCGGCACGCAAGGGGCGTGTTGCATGAGCAGGCGCGATCCCCGCCTGACCCGGTTGCGCGACCTTGCGGACATGATCCAGACCCGCGAGCTGGGACGAATAGCTGCGCTGAACGCGGCCTGCCAGCAAACCGAAGCGCGCATCGCAGACTTGCGCGCGCCCACGCCTTGGTCCGATGATCCAGCCTTGTTCCGGGCGAGGCAAGCCCATTTGCTCTGGGCGCAAACAGAAAGCACGCGCTTGATGCAGCGGCTTGCGCTGCAAAAAGCCCGGCTAGAGGAGCAGAAAAGCAAGACCGCCCGCGCATTGGGCCGGTCGGATGTGCTCGCGCGGCTTGCGAAGGTCAGGCGCTGACCCATTCCCCCCCGCGCATCAGGGGAACAGGGTCTTGCCCTGCGCGCAGCCCGTCAACTTCCACGTGGTCCGAGCCAATCATCCAATCAACATGGATCAGGCTTTCATTGCCGCCCTGCACGGTGATCTGTTCCTTGGACAAGCCATCGCCGCCCACAAAGCACGACGCATAGCATTGCCCCATCGCAATATGGCAGGCCGCGTTTTCGTCAAACAGCGTGTTGTAAAACAGATGCCCACATTGCGAGACCGGCGAGGAATGCGGCACGAGCGCCACCTCGCCCAAGCGCGCGGCGCCCGCATCCGTGCCGATCATGTCGCGCAGCACATCCTGCCCCCGCGACGCGCGCGCCGAAATGGCCTGCCCGCCTTCAAACCGCATCTCGATCTCGTCGATCAGAGAGCCATTATGCGACAGGGGCTTCGTCGAGCGCACATGCCCCTCCACCCGCGCGGCATGAGGCGTGGTAAAGACCTCTTCGGTGGGAATGTTGGGGTTGCAGATCACGCCATTACGCGCGGGACTTGCGCCGCCTTGCCACAAATGGCCATCGGCCAGACCCACGCGCAAATCCGTGCCCGGTCCGCGGAAGTGCAAGGTGTCGAACCGCGCGTCATTCAGCATCTGGCAGCGCCGGGCAAGAGCAGCATTGTGGCGCGCCCAAGCCACGACCGGATCAGGCTGGTCCAGCCGCGCCGTGCGCCGGATCGCATCGGCCAAGCGGTCGAGCGCGACTTGATCGGGCAAATCCGGGAAAATCCGTTTGGCCCAGTCAACGGTCGGGCACGACAGGATCGACCAGTTGATATGGAACCCCGCAATCGGTGCCAGCGCCGGGCGATAGGCCGCAGCATTCGCGCGGTTGGCACGACCCACATGCGCGGGGTTTTGCTCGGACAGAAGGAACGGGTCCTCGCCCACCAATGCAAGCCGCGCGGCACCCGCGCCATAGGCGGCGGCCATCCCTTCGTACAACCAGCCGGGCGCATGGTCAAAACTGGCATCATCACCATGGGCGAAACGTGCAAGTGTCATGTCGCGGTCGGTCAGGATTGGCACGACTAACCCGGCCCCGGCACGATAGGCAGCGCGCGTGACGGCGCGCGCAAGCGGTAGCGCCGACACAGGTGCCGTCATCACCAATTCCTGCCCCGGTTGCAGGTTCAAACCCACCTTCACCGCGAGCTCTGCGAGCCCGTCCAAAAGTGCCGGGTCCAGCCCCACTGACGGCTCTGAACCGGCCGAAAGGGTCAATGCGTCTTGTGTCATGTGCGGGCCTTTCTGTCGCGAACTCTGTGGCATAAGCAGGCCATGTCGCTGCCCGAAGGTCAAGGCCGCGCACCTCAGTCACATCGCACTACGCAAAATTTCTGTAATCAGCACACCGCGCACAGCATCGCGCCCAACTGTTGCCTGCGCCGCTTCCAGAAGCGAGCGCCGCAGCAGGCCCATATTGTTATTCGAAGTAAACACCCCTTCGAACAATCCCAGATTGGCATGGTCGAACATGACCTGTAACATCCGGTCACGCAGACGCGGTTCGGCCTGTGCCACCTGGGCCTTGGCACTTTCCGGGACATCCAGCGCGAGCGAGATCAGCACGATCGACGCAATCCGGTTACCTTCGACGAGCGGGACCATGAATTGGTTTTTGATCTCATGCAGGGCCATCGGCACGTTTGGCACCGGGGCCGCAGCCGCGGCCTCTGGGTCAGGTTCGGGCGGTGGCGGACGCAGGAACCATCCTGCGCCTGTGCCGCCCGCCAGTCCCAGCACCATCAGCAAGATTGGAAGCAGTTTGGCCATGTCGCCCCCTTAGAACGGTGCCAGAATTTCAAGAATCTGCTCGCCATAGCGCGGCTGCTGCACTGTCGAGACAATGCCCCGCCCGCCATAGGAAATCCGCGCGCCCGCGATCTTGTCATACGTGATTTCATTGCGCCGACTGATATCGGTTGGGCGCACGAAGCCCGTTACGATCAGGTCGCGCAATTCATGGTTTACGCGCACTTCCTGTCGCCCTTCGATGCGCAGCACCCCATTGGGCAGGGTTTCGATCACTGTGGCGGCCACGCGCAGCGCAAGCTTTTCATTGCGCCGCACGGACCCATTGCCATTGAAGCTTGACGCATTCTGCGTCTCGATCCCCGCGCCAATTTGCAGCCCACCCCGATTTTTTGCGTCAAGCGCCTGTGGCAAGCCCAGAAATTGTGGCACGCCCATACTGGTGGACCCAGTGCGCCCGCGCGCGGTCGTGTTCGACATTTCTGCGCTGTCATCGATTTCGATGACCACAGTCAAAATATCACCTTGCCCGGTCGCCCGCCTGTCCCCCAAGAGCGAGCGCTGATTTTGCGACCAGAGCGAGGCGCGCGCATTCGGCGGCACCAAAGCGTCGGTCGCAGGCAGCGGCACGCGGTAGAGCGCTGCCGTTTCGACACTGACCTCGGGGCGGCTGAAATCGGGGGCACGGCCCACTTCGGACAGGGGCTGACAGGCCGCCAGTGACAAGGGCAACAGGACCAGAGCAGGGCGCATAGACAGACCTTTCATGGACTTAGCGGGATCGGTCGGGGGTGACTTCGATCAAGCCGGGATAGCGGATGACGCCCTGCACCGTCGTGCGCGAGGCAAGGTTCATGACAGGCACCACATCATCAATCGCCCCACGCGCAAGCGCGCGGCCTTCGGTCACGATGCTGAGCGCCCCACGGCGAAAGACAAGTTGCACGATCTCGTTGCGCTCGACCGCAGCGGCGGGGCCCAGATCGGCCAGCCGCACGGGCCGGCCCGGATAGATCGCGACGCGCGCTTCCAGCCCCACGACCTGCGCCGCATCCCGCGCGGCGCCGATCACAGCGCTGGGACCGGGGGCCACATCGTCGGGGCCGATGACTGTCGCGGCGCGGATCAGGCGGGTTGCCACTAATGTGTCGGCCTGAACTGGGGCCGCCAGCGCCATGAGCATTACAAGCGCGCGCATCAGCGCACCTGCGATGTGGCGGCCAGCATCTGATCTGCGGCGGTAATGACTTTGGCGTTCAGCTCATAGCCGCGCTGGGCCTTGATCAGTTCGGTCATCTCGCGCACCGGATCGACCGAGCTTTCCTCCAGATAGCCCTGACGCAACGTGCCAAGCCCATCCGTGCCGGGGGCCGCTTCAAAAGCGGGGCCAGAGGCTTCGGTTTCCAGAAACAGGTTCGACCCGATCGCCTCCAGGCCCTTTTCATTGCTGAAGCCTGCCAGCGGCAGGCTGCCCAGAAGCTGCGGCTGCACTTGGCCTGCGAAATAGGCATAGACGTCGCCCTCGGCATTGATCGACAGCGCGCGCGCGTCATTGGGGATCGTCAAGCCGGGATTGACCTGAAACCCGTCCGAAGTCACGATCAACCCATCGCCAGTGCGCTTGAGCGCGCCATCGCGGGTATATCCTGTCTGTCCATCGGGCAAGGTGACAGCGAAATAGCCGCGCCCTTCGATGGCGATATCCAGATCGCCCCCAGTGGCCACGGAGGCGCCTTGCTGGATCATCATGCTGACCGCCATGGGCCGCACGCCCAAACCCACCTGAACACCTGTGGGCATCACTGTGCCATCAGACGCGCTGATGCTGCCTGCGCGGGCGAATTGCTGGTAATGCAGATCGGCGAATTCCGCACGCCGCGCATTGTAGCCCGATGTGCTCATATTCGCGAGGTTATTGGCAATCGTGTCCACCCGCATCTGCTGCGCGCTCATGCCTGTGGCTGCGATCTGGAGCGATTTCATCTGTATCCCCTTTATGAAATGGCGTTATTTTCCAAGCGTCTGGATCACGTTTTTTATTCGGTCATCTTCACGGTCGAGCATCCTTTGGCCCTGTTCATAGGCGCGCTGCACTTCAATCAGGCGCGTCAGTTCCAGAACGGGGTCCACGTTGCTTTCCTCCAGAAACCCTTGGCGGATCATAGCGGCATCGACAGGTTCAAGATCGCCATCGACGGCAAACAGGGTGCCTGCCGAGCGGGTCATCGTCACAGGGTCCACCGGGCGCACCAGGCCCACTTGCGCGAAGGGCTGGCCATCGGCGGAAAAGGTGCCATCGCGCGCCATGACGATGCTGCGCGCATCGGGCGGCACGAAAATCGGTGCGCCACCCGCATCAAGCAGGCGGTGGCCGTCCATATTCACCAATTCCCCGGCGGCATTGGGCGTGAACATGCCTGCACGCGTCAGGCGCGGGCCTTGCGGAGTTTCGAGTTGAAAGAACCCCTCGCCCTCGATCGCCAGATCGAAACTGCCCCCGGTCATGGTCATCGCGCCGGGCTGCTGATAGGTCAGGCGCGTATTGCCAAAGCCCATGGACATCGACGCCTCGCCCCGGCCCGCACTGACGACGAATTCGGAAAACACCATCGCCTCGCGCCGAAACCCCGTCGTCGCCGCATTGGCGATGTTATGGGCCAGAACGCCCATTTCGCGCTTCAGCCCGGCCATCCGCGTCAGCGTGATATAGGCAGCATTATCCATCGTTTAGCCCCCTGCGATCAGGGGCAGAACCTGATCGTGAAAATAGCTGACCAAGGTTGCGGACATGAAGCTCATCGTGGCCCAGAACACGACGATCATCGCGGCCAGCTTGGGCACGAATGTCAGCGTCATTTCCTGCACCGAGGTCAGCGCCTGCACCAGACCGATCCCGATACCGATGATCAGCGCCGCAGACAGGATCGGGACCGAGATGACGGCGGCTACCCACAGCCCCTGTCGCAACGTGTCGAAGAAAATGGCTTCGGTCATTGCACGCTCTCAGACTGGCATTCGCAGGATTTCAAGATAGGCTTCGACCACCTTGTTGCGCACGGCGACAGCGGTATCGACGGCCAGTTCGGTGGCAGCGATGGCTTCAACAAGGGCATGGGGGTCTGCGCCCGAAACCATCGTGCTCATCGCTGCACGGTCGGATTGGTGCAGATGGGCGGCAAAGCCACCAAGCTGCGCGCCAAGGGCGGCTTCGCTGCGTGCCGGCGGGGCGAGTGTAGGGGCAGTGGCGGGGCGGGCCTGGTCATAGCGTTGACCAGCAAGGACCGAGGGCAGGATCATGCGGATTCTCCGGGCATGAGAGGGGGATTATCGGCGCAAAAGTTCAATCAACCCCTGCGCCATGGTGCGGGCCTGATCGAACAGGCGCAGATTGGCGTCATAACTGCGGCTGGCTTCACGGGCATCGGCCAGTTCCACCATCAGATCGACTGTCGATCCCTGATAGAAGCCATCAGCATCGGCGAGCGCATGGGCAGGGTCATAGATGCGCGGCAATTCGCGCCGATCAAGCTGCACTGGCCCGGCTTCGACCCGCGTGACGCCCGTCTTGCGGTCCATCACAGCGTCGAAGGGAATCGTCTTGCGCCGGTAGCCGGGCGTGTCGGCATTGGCCACATTTTCCGCTATGTGCCGCATCCGGCGCGATTGGGCATCCATGCCAGAGGCTGAAACAGCAAAAGCCTTGAACAAATCCGCCATTCCAGCCCCCTATTTGCCCAAGGCCGTGCGCAAGATGTTGCGCGCGCTGGAATAGACCGCGAGCGCCAGATCATGCGATTGCCGCGTCTGGGCGGCGCGCATCATCTGATCTTCGACAGAGACAGTATTGCCATTGGGCGCGCGGGTAACAGGGTTGCGGTCCACGACCGGCGCGCGTTCAAGGGCGGCACGGTCGAGCGTTCCCGCCCGCAGCATTGCCCCGAATTCCGGCAGGTCGCGGGCGCGATACCCGGGTGTATCGGCATTGGCCACGTTTTCCGCAAGCACGACCTGCCGCGCCCCCGAATGGCGTGCCATCTGCTGCGCCACGCGCATGATATCAGGTAATTCGAACATCCGGGTTTCTCCCATCGGTTGCATAAACCCGGTTTTAAGACTGATTCGATTAAGGATCCGTAAGCGAGTCGCCTCGCTTGGCAAAAAAGGATGTGGTCATGTCGGAAATCCTGCGTCTGCGCGCGGCCCTCGATCAATTTCGGCCTGTGCGCGTGTTTGGGAGCGTGGCGCGCACGGAGGGCGCGCGGCTGCGGCTTCGGGGGTTGGCGCGGGATGCGCGGCTGGGGGATTGGGTGCAGATCCTGCGCGCGGATGGGCGAGCGCTTGGGTCCGAAGTGCTCGCGCTTGATGGGGACGAAGTGATCGTGCTGCCCGACGGCCCCGGTGACGGTGTGGCGCTGGGGGACAGGGCTGAATTGCTGGGCCCGCGGCTTTTGCGGCCTGACGATTCGTGGCTTGGGCGGGTGATCGACCCCTATGGCCAGCCGCTCGACAATCGGCCCTTGGTGCAGGGAGCGCGTGCGCGCGACTTGCGCAGCCCGCCCCCGGACCCGGCGCGGCGCGGGCGGCTTGGGGGGCGGCTTGCCACGGGGATGGCCGTGTTCGACACGCTTCTGCCCATCGTGCAGGGTCAGCGTCTGGGGCTGTTTGCAGGCTCGGGCGTGGGCAAGTCGATGCTGCTGGGGATGCTCGCGCGCGGGGTGCAGGCCGATGTGGTGGTGATCGCGCTGGTGGGCGAGCGGGGGCGCGAATTGCGCGAATTCGTCGAAGATGTGCTGGGGGAAGCGGGGCTTGCCCGCGCGGTCGTGGTGACGGCCACATCCGACCAGCCCGCGCTCACGCGAAGGCGGGCGGCGGCGGCGGCCATGTGCGTGGCCGAGCATTTCCGCGATCAGGGCAAGCATGTTTTGTATCTGGCCGACTCGATCACGCGACTGGCCGAAGCGCATCGCGAAGTGGCGCTTGCATCGGGCGAGGACGCAAGCCTGCGCGGCTTCCCCCCGTCCACCACGCATCAGATCATGGCCTTGGCCGAACGCGCGGGGCCGGGCCTGGATGGGGTGGGGGCGATCACGGCGCTGTTCACGGTGCTTGTCGCGGGGTCGGACATGGATGAACCTGTGGCCGACATCCTGCGCGGCGTGATGGATGGCCATGTGGTCATGGACCGCGCGATTGCCGAGCGGGGGCGGTTTCCGGCCATTGACCTGTTGCGCTCGGTCAGCCGGTCCTTGCCGCGCGCAGCAAGCCCCGAAGAAAACGCCCGCATCCAGGAAGCCCGCCGCTTGCTCGGCGCCTATGACCGGGCCGAGATGATGGTGCAGGCGGGGCTTTATGAGCCCGGCCATGACCCGCTGACCGACCGCGCGATCCGGCTTTGGCCCGCGCTGGATGCCTTCATTGCCGAAGCGGCACCTCATGGACCGGCAAAGGCGTTTCACAGGCTCGCGCAAATCCTTGACCAGCCTGCCCCCCCGCCCCCCGCCAAAGCCAAACGCGCGTGAAAGCTGTTGTCCTGACGCAGGACTTTTGGTCTAAGGCGCTGCAAGCCAGCCAAGGGGGCCAAACATGGCGCGCATCCTGATCACTTCCGCCCTGCCCTATATCAACGGGATCAAGCATCTGGGCAATCTGGTGGGCAGCCAGTTGCCGGCCGATCTGTATGCCCGCTACATGCGCGCGCGCGGCCACGAGGTCATGTTCATCTGCGCCACCGATGAACATGGCACGCCTGCGGAACTCGCCGCTGCCAAGACAGGTGAAGGTGTGGCCGAGTATTGTGCCCGGATGCATGACGTGCAGGCAGAGCTTGCGCGCGGCTTCCGGCTGAGTTTCGACCATTTCGGCCGCTCCTCGAGCCCCGAAAACCACGCGCTGACCCAGCATTTCGCGGGCCGCCTGCGCGCGGCGGGGCTAATTGCGGAAGTGGCGGAGAAGCAGGTCTATTCCCCAGCAGATGGCCGTTTCCTGCCGGATCGCTACATTGTTGGCACTTGTCCCAATTGCGGCTATGAAAATGCCCGCGGCGATCAGTGCGAAAACTGCACCAAGCAGCTTGACCCCACTGACCTGATCAATCCGCGCTCGGCGATTTCGGGGTCCACCGACCTGGAAGTGCGCGAAACCAAGCACCTGTATCTGCGCCAGCGTGAATTGCGCCGGCAGTTGCGCGACTGGATCACCAGCAAAACCGATTGGCCGGTGCTGACGACCTCGATTGCGCTGAAATGGCTGGATGATGGCGACGGGCTTCAGGACCGGGGCATCACGCGCGATCTGGATTGGGGGATCGCGGTGCGCGACGGCGCGCAGGATTGGCCGGGGATGGAGGGCAAGGTATTCTATGTCTGGTTCGACGCCCCCATCGAATATATCGCAGCCACTGCCGAATGGGCGCGCGCGCGCGGCCTTGGGGCAGAGGCGTGGGAGCGCTGGTGGCGCACCGACAAGGGTGCCGCCGATGTGCGCTATGTGCAATTCATGGGCAAGGACAACGTGCCCTTCCACACGCTCAGTTTCCCTGCGACCCTGATCGGGTCGGGCGAGCCGTGGAAATTGGTCGATTACATCAAGTCCTTCAATTACTTGAATTATGATGGGGGCCAGTTCTCGACCAGCCAAGGGCGCGGGGTGTTCATGGATCAGGCCTTGTCGATCCTGCCTGCCGATTACTGGCGCTGGTGGTTGCTGTCGCACGCCCCCGAATCGTCGGACAGCGAATTCACATGGGAAAATTTCGCGGCATCCGTGAACAAGGATCTGGCCGACGTGCTGGGCAATCTGGTCAGCCGCGTGACCAAGTTCTGCCGCGCGAAGTTTGGCGAAGTGGTGCCTGCGGGCGGGACACTTGGCGCGCGCGAGGATCAATTGGTGGCCGACCTGACCACGCGCCTGCGCGCCTATGAGGGGCACATGGACGCGATGGAGGTGCGCAAGGCCGCGGCCGAGTTGCGCGCGCTTTGGGTCTTGGGCAACGAATATTTGCAAGATGCCGCCCCTTGGACCACGCACAAGACCGACCCGGAACGGGCAGCCGCGCAAATCCGCCTCGCGCTGAACTTGATCCGCTTCTACGCTGTGCTTTCGCGCCCCTTCATCCCGGACGCGGCCGAAAGCACGATGGCCGCGATGGGCTGCGACGACTGGTCCTGGCCCGGTGATGTGGGCGCAGCTTTGGCGCTTTTACCCGCAGGCCATGCCTTCACAGTGCCCGATGTTCTGTTCGCCAAGATCAGCGACGAACAGCGCGCCGATTGGGAGAGCCGGTTCTCAGGCACGCGCGCCTAGAGCATGTTGCGCAAGAGTGGGAACCGGTTTTGCGCAAATAAACATGCGAAAACAATAAACTAGAGGCTACCGCGTGAATTCGAATGAACGGAGGGAGGCTCTAGGGTTGCGCGCGCCCTGATTTTCTGATAGTTTCACTCAGGTATCAGGCCAGCCACGCGACAGCATCTTCAGCCACCCGGACATCTCCCCCCTTGGCTGAAGGACCCATCCCATGAAACGCAGAACTGCCCTGTTTGCCGCTTTCGTTCTGGCAACCTCCCCCGCTTTGGCTGATCAAAAGGTCGATCACTACGCCGCCGAACCGTCGGGCGATCTGGCCCAGGCACTGACCAATTTCCGCGACTACAATGCTCGGATGGCCGCGATCTTGGCCAAGGACACGCTCAGCCGCGACGACATGGAAGACATCCACCACCTGACTTATACGATCGAAACTGCCTTGGCCCGGATCATCGCTGAGGCGCGCGATCTCGCCCAAGCGCTGGAGCGGGTGCACGAGGCCTCCGAAGGGGGAAGCGCGGACTATCTGCGCGAGCTTGCCGGTCCCTATCTGACTGTTGCGCAACAACTTGTGCCCTGAAGCCTGCGTTTTCCGCTTTCCACGCCCCATGCGCTGAATTACCCTCAGCGCATGTTTACGATTGAACACGATTTCGACGCTACGATCATCACGCTCGTTGATGAAGGCGCCCCGCGCGAGGAAGAATTGCGCGAGGATGTCATCATCACAGCCTTTGAAGATTGCATCACCATCCGCCAATTCGACGAACACGAGGATGACGAGGTGGTGATCACCCTGTCACTGACCCAATTGCGCGACCTGACCGCCGCGCTGAACCTGCCCGAAGGCGTCTATCGCCTGACGCCCAAAGGGAAATCACAAAAGCGGTGAGGCGAGCGCGAGCACATTGTTGCGCAACCGCCGCCAGATGGGCCAGCGCGCCGTATCGGCAGGGTCAAGCACGGTCGCGCGGGCGATATAGCTGGTCTGGCGCGCATCGAGCGCTGCCGTGACATCCGCGCACGCAAACATCAGCGCGTTTTCATAGTTCAGCTCGAAACTGCGATTGTCCAGATTGGCCGTGCCCACCATGCCGAAGGCCCCGTCCACAGTCACGATCTTGGAATGGATCAACCCGTGCTGGAATTGGTGAATGCGCACACCCGATTCCAGCAGGTCCGGGAACAGGCTTTCACTCGCCGCCCCCACCAATGCGCTGTCATTGCGCGCAGGCACGATCATATCCACCTGCACACCGCGTTCGGCAGCCGAACACAGCGCGATGTGAAGCGCCGGGTCGGGCACGTAATAGGGTGTAGTGACGGTGATCTTGCGCGCGGCGGCATAGAACATCGCGCGCAGCGAATCAGACGGCGTCGTGGTCAGGTCATCGGGGCCAGAGGCCACGACAAGCGCTGTCACATCCCCCGCCGCAGGTTCTGGCGGGTCACGCAAGAGCGTGCTCAGATCCTCGGCATGGTGGGTCATCCAGTCATGCAGGAACACCGCCTGTTGCTGGCGCACGGCTGGCCCTTCGACGCGCAGCATGACATCCACCCAAGGCGCAAAGCGCGGCTTGATGGCAAAGGCGGCATCGGCGCAATTGCGGCTGCCCACCCAGCTTATGCGATTGTCCACCACCACGATCTTGCGGTGATTGCGCAGATCAAGGCGTTGGAACAGCAGGCTGACAAGCGGGTTGCCCATGGGTGCCGCGCGTTCCAGCGCCACCCCCGCCGCCTGCATCTGCCCCCAGAGCGGAGAACGGATCAGTCGCCGCGCGCCCAGATCATCCACCAGCACGCGGCAGGCCACACCCCGCCGGGCCGCCGCACATAAAGCATCTGCCATCGCGGCCCCCGTCGTATCGGGCAGCCAGATATAGAACAGAACATGCACATGGGCACGCGCGCGTCCGATCTCGGCCAGGATGTCATCCATCATCGCGTCGCCCTCGGGCAGAAGCGTCAGGCGATTGCCTGCGACAGGCTGGAAGCCACTGGTCGCAGCCCCTGCCGCGAAGGACGGGCGCAAGGCTGCGGGCAATTCCGGCGCAGGCCCGCGCGGCGGGCTGGCTTGGGCAAGTTGTGAGCGCACTTCGCGCATCCGCTCGGATTTCGCGCGCGCAAGCCGGATTTCGCCAAACAGGAAATAGGCCACCAACCCCACCCCCGGCACAGCGCTGATGACCGCGACCCAAGCCAGCCGCGCAGCCGGGGTCAACCCCGCGCGCAACAGCGCCCGGATGACAAAGGCCACTTGCAGCCCCACCAGCAGCACCAGCCCCGCGCCCGAGCCTGTGATCATCACATCCCACCCAAGTTAAAGGCGCATTGGTTGAACCTGCGCCCCAAATCCTATTTAACGCACGATAGCCCGGATTGCACCGGGGGCAGAAAGGGTCGCGTATGTATTCACCGCTTGTTTTCGATGCTTACGTGGCCCCCGCCCGGCTGCGCCCGCAATTGTGGCGGCTGATCCTGGGGATTGCTCTGATTGTCATGATCTATGTCGCGTGGATGCTTGGTATCGGCACGCTGGTCGCGCTCTGGATGGGGCTGGAAGCACTGGACGCGCAACTCAGTACGATGGGGCTGGGGCGCGAACCTGCCGCCTTGATTGTGCTGTTGTTCACCTTCATTGGCATGGCCCTTGGGACATTCGCCACGACGGCGTGGATCCATAAGCGCAAGATCGCCACTCTCTTTGGCCCGCGCGCTGCGGTGATCCGCGATTTCGGGCTAGGCGCCGCGCTTTTATTCGCAGTTTCTGCCCCTGTGGCCGTGCTTTTGCTTGCGACGGTCGATATCGCGCCCGGCGTGGTGCTGACGACATGGCTTGCCTTCCTGCCCTTCGCGCTTTTGGGCCTGCTGATCCAGACAGGGGCCGAAGAAATCCTGTTCCGCGCCTATCTGCAACAGCAACTGGCTGCCCGTTTTGCCACGCGCTGGGTCTGGATGGTGGGCCCGTCAGTCCTGTTCGGACTGGTGCATTATGCCCCCGCCGAGGCTGGCCCAAATGCGTGGATGCTAGTTCTTGCCACAGGCTTTTTCGGCCTGCTTCTGGCCGATCTGACAGCACGTTCGGGCAATATTGGGCTGGCTTGGGGTCTGCATTTTGCCAATAACGTCATGGCCATGCTGATCTTCACCACCGGAGAGGCGCTGGATGGCTTGGCGCTGTTCCGCCTGCCCTTCGGCGTGAGCAATATGGGCGCGATGGGCTGGATCGTGGCGCTCGATATCGCGGGCATGGTGCTGGTGTGGTGGATCGCGCGCCAAATGCTGCGGCGGCGCTGATTGCATTTCACGCCCCTTCCCATTATCTGGGCGCAAAGCCCGCGCAAGGTGCCCTGATGAACTGGATCACGAACTACGTCCGCCCCACGATCAACTCGCTGTTTTCGCGCCGCGAGATGCCCGAAAACCTGTGGGTCAAATGCCCATCCTGTGGCACGATGTTGTTTCACCGCGAATTGACCGATGCCCAACAAGTCTGCACATCCTGCGGGCACCATATGGCGATTTCGCCCCGCGAGCGGTTTACGCATTTCTTCGATGCCGGCATTTTCAGCGAAATCCCGGTGCCGCTGCCCCTGCCAGATCCGCTCGGGTTCCGCGACCAGAAGAAATATCCCGAACGGATGAAGGCCGCGCAGAAAACCACGGGCGAGAAGGAAGCCATGCTCGCCGCCGAAGGCGAGGTGTTCCGCACCCGTCTGGTCGCCGTGGCGCAAGATTTCAGCTTTATGGGCGGGTCGATGGGGATGTATGTGGGCAATGCGATCATTGCGGCCGCCGAACATGCCGTTGCGCGCAAGCTGCCCCTCGTGCTGTTTGCCGCCGCCGGGGGCGCGCGGATGCAGGAAGGGATCCTGTCGCTGATGCAGATGCCTCGAACGACTGTGGCGGTGGACATGCTGCGCGAAGCGGGTCTGCCGTATGTCGTTGTGCTGACCCATCCCACCACGGGCGGCGTGACGGCCAGCTACGCCATGCTCGGCGATGTGCAGATTGCCGAACCGGGCGCGCTGATCTGCTTTGCAGGCCCGCGCGTCATTGAGCAGACCATCCGCGAAAAGCTGCCCGAAGGCTTTCAACGCGCGGAATATCTGCTCGAACACGGGATGCTTGACCGCGTGACGCCGCGCAAGCAGCTCCGCGAAGAAATCGCCACGATCCTGCGGATGCTGACAGGCCAAGGCCCTGTAATCCACGGCGACCTGCCTGCGCCGGACGCGCCCACCGAAGGCGCCTGATCCATGCTCGCCCCCCGTTCTGACGCGCTTCTGGCGCGCATGATGGCGTTCCATCCCAAGATCATCGACCTGACGCTCGACCGGATGTGGCGGCTTCTAGACGCCTTGGGCAACCCGCATCACGCGCTTCCCCCGGTCATCCATGTCGCGGGCACCAATGGCAAAGGCAGCACGCAAGCGATGATCCGCGCGGGGCTGGAAGGGGTGGGACTTGTCACACATGCCTATACCAGCCCGCACTTGGCACGCTTTCACGAACGCATCCGGCTGCGGGGCACGTTGATCACCGAGGAAGCACTGAGCGATCTGCTTGACGAATGCCTGGCCGCCAATGGCGATGGCGCGATCACCTATTTCGAGATCACGACCTGCGCGGCCCTTCTGGCCTTCGCGCGCACGCAAGCCGATTACACGCTCTTGGAAGTGGGCTTGGGGGGGCGGCTGGATGCGACCAATGTTGTAGACAAACCCGCGGTCTGCGTCATCACGCCTGTCAGTCTGGATCACCAGCAATTCCTTGGGGAAACGGTGGAGCTAATCGCCGCCGAAAAAGCGGGCATCCTGAAACCTGGTGTCCCCTGCATCGTCACGCGCCAAACCGACGAGGGGCTTGCGGTCATCGAGGCCCGCGCCGCCCGCCTGCGCGCCCCCTTGCGCGTGCAGGGCCAGCATTGGCAAGTCGCAACCCAAGGGGGGCGGCTGATCTATCAGGACGAAGACGGGCTTCTCGACCTGCCGCTCCCGAACTTGCCCGGTCCCCACCAATACGACAATGCAGGTGCTGCCATCGCCGCCCTGCGCCTGCTCGGGCATGGCGCAGGCGCGGAAGCCGCTGTCACCCGCGCCTATTGGCCCGCCCGGATGCAGCGCCTGCGCGCAGGCCCGTTGGTTGATGCGCTGCCCGACGGTGCGCTCTGGCTGGATGGGGGCCACAACCCCGCCGCAGGTCAGGCCATCGCCGACACACTGCGCCAAGCGCACAAGGACAAAGTCTGGCTGATCTGCGGGATGCTGAACACCAAGGACGTCTCTGGCTTCATGCGCCCCCTCGCAGGGCTTGCACACAAGCTTTATGCCGTCGAAATCCCCGACGAAAAAGCCACGCTCCCCGCCGAGGTGACAGCCGCAGCCGCACGCGCAGCAAGCATTCCGGCTGAAAACGCGACATCCGTCTTGCACGCAGTCCAAACCATCGCAGCCCAAAATCCGCAGGCCAAAATCGTGATCTGCGGCTCGCTTTACCTTGCAGGCTCTATCCTGCGCCAAAACAGTTAAAGCAAAACACGAAGATCAGTCTTTATCTTGCTCTAAATACTCAAAAAATGTCCCGCGCGAAAGCGCGGGACCAACAATCGCGTGCGGCGCAGCCGCGCAATTTTCTCAAACGCCTGTCGCACGAAACCGGTTCCCACCTTTGCGCGACAGGCTTGTGGTCAGACCGGATTAGGAAGCGGCCGCCCCTCGACGAACGCAATCGCATTGTCCAAAGCCATCATTCCCATCCCCTCACGCACATCCAGGGCCGCTGTCCCCAGATGCGGCAGCAGCACGACATTTTCCATGCGCCGCAGGGCCTCTGGCACGAGCGGTTCGCGCTCATACACATCCAAGCCCGCCCCGGCGATCTGCCCCTTTTGCAGCGCCGCGATCAGAGCCGCTTCCTCCACCACATCGCCGCGCGCGATATTGACCAGATGGGCATGGGGCCGCATCGCGGCCAATTGGGCGGCTCCGATCAGATGGTGCGTCTCGGCACTCGCTGGCACGGCCAGAACCACAACGTCGGACGCGGCCATCACCTCGGTCAGCGACCCGAGCGCGCGCGCAGGCACATCGAGCGCGCGCGGCGAGCGGGTGTGATAAACCACATCCATCCCCAGCCCATAATGCACGCGCCGCGCAATCGCCTGACCGATCCGGCCCATCCCGACGATCCCGCAGGTTTTGCCTCCCAGATGCAGGCCCAGCATCTGCGTCGGGTGCCACCCGGCCCATTTGCCCGACCGCACCAGCCGCTCGCCTTCGCCCGCGCGCCGCGCGCTCATCAGGATCAGCATCAGCGCGATATCGGCAGTGGCATCGGTCACAGCGCCGGGGGTGTTGCTGACGGCGATCCCCGCCGCTTTCGCAGCCGCCACGTCGATATGATTATACCCAACGCCGAAATTCGCGAGCATCCGGCAGCGCGCGCTTTCCATCCCCTCAAAGACTTCCGCACTGAAGATGTCGCCCAGTGTCGGCAAGATCACGTCATAAAGCACCAAAGCCGCGCGCATCTCACCCTTTTTCAGGGGCGTGGTTTGCGCGCGCAGTGTCACGTTGAAATAGGCCCGCGCCCGTTCCAGAACGCGCTCGGGCATCGGACGAGTGATGTAGAGTTCTTTCATGGCATCCCCTCAATGCATCCGCGCGCCCAAAGGCACATCCTGGTCCGGGCCGATCAGCACCACATGGCCCGCGCTATCCGACAGGCCCAACACCAGCACTTCCGACAGGACCGGGCCAATCTGGCGCGGTGGGAAGTTCACGACGGCGAGCACCATGCGCCCCATCAGCGCGTCAGGGCTATAATGCGCCGTGATCTGCGCCGAAGACCGCTTCACGCCGATCTCGCCAAAATCCACCCAAAGCTTGATCGCAGGCTTGCGCGCTTCCGGGAAGGGTTCGGCGCGCACGATGCGCCCGGCGCGGATGTCGACGCGGGCGAAATCGTCATAGGTGATCTGCGCGCTCATTGTGCCAATTCCCGCGAGCGGTCGGCCGCTTTGGCCATCGCGCGCGCCATCAGGGGCGGCAGGCCCGAATTCGGGTCCATCAGCACGGACAAAGCCGCCGCCGTGGTCCCACCGGGCGAGGTGACATTCGCGCGCAAGCTCGCCGCAGGCAGCGGGTCGGATGCCGCCAGCGCCCCTGCCCCGGTGACAGTCGCACGTGCAAGTGCCATCGCCATGTCCGGCGCAAGCCCGAGCGCTTCGCCGGCTTGCGCCATCGCCTCGATCATATGGAACACATAGGCGGGGCCAGAGCCGGACAGCGCGGTAACCGCATCCATCTGCGATTCGTCTGCAAGCTGGACCGTCTGACCCACAGCCGCCATCAGCGCGTCAGCCAAGCCCATATGCGCCGCCGTCGCGGCGTTATTGCCGATCAACGCCGTGATCCCCGCGCCCACAGCAGCAGGCGTGTTGGGCATGGTGCGGATAATGGGCGTCTGCGCGCCCAAAGTGTCGGCCAAGCGCGCCAAAGTCGTGCCTGCGGCAATCGAGACAAACAGCGTCGTGCCATTGCCCAATGCCGCAAGCGCAGGCAGAGCCGCCCCCATCATCTGTGGCTTCACGGCGAGCACCACAACAGCAGGGGCGTCCGGCAGCTTTTCGTTCAGCCGCACGCCCAAACCCTGAAGCCAAGTCGAGGGCGCGGGGTCGAGCACAGTGACAGTCTGCGGTTCAAGCCCGCGTGCAAGCCACCCGGCAAGCAGGGCCGATCCCATCTTGCCACAGCCCAAAAGCACAAGGCCCCGCTGGTTCAGGTCCAGAAAATCCATGCTTGCTCCCTTTTTGCGCCCTGTTGTGGCGGCGCAAGCCGGGCAGGTCAAGAGCCGTCAGGCATGGCCCACAGCATCGGCCAGCGCCATATCGAGCGCGGCTTCCGGCCCATGATCGGCCCAAGCCACAAGCTGGAAGGCCGGATAGAACCGCTCGGCGGCCGTGACGGCGTTCTGGATCATGCGCTCGATCTGCTCGATCCCCGCTGTCTGATCTTCGCCCAAGAGCAGGCCATAGCGCCAGACCATCAGGTTCTGCGCGTCCCAAAAGCTGAACGCCCCGGACCAGACCATGTCATTGGCGCGGCTGATGGTTTCATAAAGGACAGGCAGGCGGGATTGCGGCGGCTCCATCTCGAAGGTGCAGATCAGCCGCAGCATGTCGCCGCCCGGCGCAAGCGCAAGGGTCAGGGAATAACTGCGCCAGCGCCCTTCGACCACCATGGCAATCTGGTCATCGCCCATGCGGTCGAAATCCCAAGCGTGATGCTCGGCTAGGGTTTCCACAATGTCGATCGGATGGATCGAGTCTGTGCTGAGGTAAAGTTCTGCTGCTGACATGCCCGCCTCTTTCACCGCTGCTCTGGGGGTGGCCTCTAGGGATTGGGGCTACCGCTAGACCTTTGCGCATCTTTGTGAGCGCTTACCACATATGGTGTGGGCAAACAGGGCGCGAGTAAAGAAAAATCATCAAAGCCGCAAGAATGCTGGGGATAACCTGCACAAATCCGCCTGTTTTGCCCCCCCCCCGGCGCCCATGCCGCGCCGAATCGGCTGTGCGGGAATGGACTTGCGCGCGCATCTGGGGCATTTGGGGACCATGCTGTCCTATCAACATCTGTATCACGCAGGCAATCTGGCCGATGTGCACAAACACGCGCTTCTGGCGTGGGTGCTCGATTACATGACGGCCAAGGACAAGCCGCTTTCGTATCTGGAAACGCATGCGGGGCGGGGATTATATGATCTGGAAGCGCTCGAATCGGCCAAGACGGGCGAGGCTGCCATGGGCATTGCGCGCTTGCAGGCCCGTTTTGCGCCAGATCACCCCTATGCGCGGGTCATAGCGCAGGTGCGCGCGCAGCATGGGCCAAGCTTTTATCCCGGCTCGCCCTTGATCGCGGCGGGGCTGTTGCGGGGACAGGACAAGATCACGCTCGCCGAATTGCATCCGCGTGAATTTGCGGCGCTGTCGGAAACGATGGCGGGGAGTGGGGCACAGGTGCTGCGGCAGGACGGACTGGCCGTTGCGCGGGCTTGGGCGCCGCCGACACCGCGGCGCGGGGTGCTGATGATCGATCCCTCTTACGAGGTGAAAGAGGATTACGCCACCCTGCCCCCAGTGTTGGCGTTGATCCGGCGCAAATGGAATGTGGGGGTGGTGATCCTGTGGTATCCGGTGCTGCTGTCGGGGGTGCAGGAAGGGATGCTGGCCCAAATCCGGGCCGATCACCCGGATGTCGCGGTGTTCGAGACGCGCTTTCCGCCAATCCGCGATGGGCACCGGATGGTGGGCACTGGACTGGTCGTGCTGAACGCGCCCTATGGGATGGCGCTGGAGGCAGAGCGCGTGGCCAAACTCATGACCAGGTGAGCGGGTTTGACCAAATTGCGCGGCTGCGCCGCACGCGATGCTTTGTCCCGCCTTTGGCGGGACGTTTTTTTGAGTATTTAAGGCAAGATAAAATCAGCCTTGGATTTTGGCCTCAAGCGCTGATAGGCGGGCTTTAAGCGCTTCGTTTTCTTCACGCGCTTTCTGGGCCATGGCGCGGACTGCTTCAAATTCCTCGCGCGTGACCAGATCGCGGTCGGCAAGCCAACGGTCCATCAGGCTTTTGACCGCGGTTTCGGCCTCGGTCCGCGCGCCTTGGGCCATGCCCATCGCATTGGTCATCAGTTGCGACACATCGTCCAGAAAACGGTTACGGCTTTGCATGGGGCACCTATCGGGCAAGGGGTTTGGTCCTTATATGGGCTGGGCTTTGGGGAAACTCAAGGTTGACTTCCCCCCTGCCCCCGCGCGAGACAAGGGTTGGCTGACACACAGGTGCCCATGACCCCCGCTGCGATCCTTTTCCCCGACCTGTCGCCCGAGATTTTCCGCATTGATCTGGGCAGTTTCAGCTTCGCTTTGCGCTGGTATGCTTTGGCCTATATCGCGGGGTTTCTGGGCGGTTGGTGGATCATCCAGCGGCTGATGGCGCGGCCTGTGCTTTGGCCGGGCGGGCAAGCGCCGTTGGAGCCTGCCCGCGTGGAAAGCCTGCTCACCTATGTCATTCTGGGCGTGATTCTGGGCGGGCGGCTGGGCTATGTGCTGTTTTATCAGGCCGAATATTATCTGGCCCATCCCGGCGAAATCCTGCGCGTCTGGGAAGGCGGGATGTCGTTTCATGGGGGCTTTGTGGGCGTCGTGGTGGCGGGGCTGCTGTTCTGCCGTCGCAACGGGGTGGCACCCATGCAGTTGGCGGATGCGATGGCCTTGGTCGCGCCCATCGGGATCGGGCTGGGGCGGGTGGCGAATTTCATCAATGCCGAATTGTGGGGACGGCCGACGCTGGTGCCTTGGGGCGTGATCTTTCCGGGTCAAGCCGCGCAGGATTGCCCGTGGGATTGGCCCACGGCTTTGTGCGCGCGCCATCCGACACAGTTGTATGAAGCCGCCCTAGAGGGGGCGGTGCTGTTTGCCGTGCTGGCTTATCTGGTCGCGCGACGCGGCTGGCTGAAGCACCCCGGTGCGGTGACAGGGGTGTTTCTGGCAGGCTACGGGCTTGCGCGCTTCACAGTGGAAATCTGGCGCCAAGCCGATGCGCAATTCATCACGCCCGACAATCCACTTGGCCATGTTCTGGCCTTTGGTCCTATGGGGGTCAGCATGGGGCAAGTGCTGTCGCTGCCGATGCTGGTTGTGGGGGTGATCCTGATCGTGCAGGCGCGGCGCGGATGAGCGCGCTTGGGGATGTGCTTGTGCGGATGATCCGCGCGCAGGGGCCGATTTCGGTGGCCGAGTATATGACCCAATGCCTGTCGCACCCGACTTTGGGTTATTACACCACGCGCGATCCTTTGGGCGTGGCGGGGGATTTCACCACCGCCCCCGAAATCAGCCAGATGTTCGGCGAAATGCTGGGGCTTTTGGTCGCCCAAACATGGATGGATCAAGGCGCGCCCGCCCGCGTGGCACTGGCAGAGCTGGGACCGGGGCGCGGGACGCTGATGGCCGACATTCTACGCGCGACGGCCCGTGTGCCGGGCTTTCATGCTGCTTTGCAGGTGCATCTGCTTGAGACCTCGCGCCCGTTGCGGGCGATGCAGGCCAAGCTCGTGCCGGGCGCAGTCTGGCATGACGATGTGTCCACCCTGCCCGAGGATCGCCCGCTTTTTGTCATCGCCAACGAATTTTTCGACGCGCTGCCCATCCGTCAATTCCTGCGCGTGGAGGGTGGATGGGCCGAGCGGATCGTGGGGCTTTCGGGCGAAAGCCTGACCTTCGGCCTTGCGCCGCCTGCGCCGTTTGCTGCCTTGGCCCACAGGCTGACGGATACGAGCGAAGGGCAGATGGTGGAAACCTGCGCGCCGGCGGCCCGGATCACAGAAGCGCTCGGCTCGCGCATCGCCGCGCAAGGGGGCTTTGCGCTGGTGGTGGATTATGGCGATTGGCGCAGTCGTGGCGACACGTTGCAGGCCTTGCGCGCGCATCGCTTTGACGACCCACTTGCCCATCCGGGGCAAGCCGATCTGACCGCGCATGTGGATTTCGAAGCCATCGCGCTGGCCGCCTCCCCCCTGCGCGCGACGCCCCTTACCCCGCAAGGACGGCTGTTGCGCAATCTGGGGATCGATGCGCGCGCAGAGCGGCTCGCTGCTCGTCTGACAGGTGCTGCGCGCGAATCGCATCTGGCCGCCTATCACCGCTTGACGGACGCGGCCCAGATGGGCCAACTGTTCAAAGCCTTGGGGCTTTATCCGCCCCTCGCCCCTGTTCCGCCGGGATTTGAACCATGACGCTGGAAATTCTGACTGCGGACAGCCTGACCCCTTTGCGGCATGGGTTCTTCACCCGGCGCGGGGGGGCGTCGAGCGGTATTTTCAGTGGGCTGAATTGTGGCCCCGGATCGAGCGATCAGGCCGAATGCGTGCGGCTGAACCGCGCGCGCGTGGCCGATGCTTTGGGCGTGGCTGAGCCTGATCTGGTCACAGTGCATCAGGTCCATTCCGCCGATGTGGTCGTGGTGGACACGGCCCTGAGCGCCGGGCACCCCAAGGCCGATGCGCTGGTCACGGACCGCCCCGGCATGGCATTGGCCGTGCTGACCGCCGATTGTCAGCCGGTGCTCTTTGCCGACCATCAGGCGGGTGTGATTGGTGCGGCCCATGCGGGCTGGCGCGGCGCGATGGACGGCGTGCTGGAGGCGACGCTCGACGCGATGGAGTCCCTTGGCGCACACCGTGCCCATGTTCAGGCCGTCATCGGCCCCTGCATCAGCCAGCGCGCCTACGAGGTCGGGCCGGAATTCCTTGATAGGTTTCTGGCCGAGGATCAGGGCAATGCCAGTTTCTTCGCCAATGGCAAGGGCGGGCGTTACCAGTTCGATCTGGTGGGCTATGGTCTGGCGCGGCTGCGCGCGGCAGGCGTGGGCCGGGCAAGCTGGACGGGGCATTGCACCTATAGCCAGCCCGATTTGTTCTTCTCCTACCGCCGTTCGGTGCATGAGGGGTTGGCGGATTATGGGCGGCTGATCTCGGCTATCCGGCTTTGACCAGACCGCCTGTCAGACCCCCGCAAGTTGCGCCAAGGCCGCTTTCAGCCGCCCCGCTTCCTCGGACAGGCGCGCGGCATTCTCCTGCGCCTCCAGCACCACGTCTTCGGGGGCAGAGGCCACGAATTTCGGGTTGCCCAGCCGCCCCGTGATCCCGCCCAATTCCTTTTCCAGCTTGGCGAGCGTCTTTTCCAGCCGGTCACGTTCCGCCGCAATGTCGATCACACCTTCGAGCGGCAGCCCGAACGTGCCGCCCTCGACCGCCACAGTGATCGAGCCTTTGGGCAGCGCGTCCGCCTGTGTCAGCGACTCGATCCGCGCGAGTTTGGCCACCAGCGCCATATTGGCCGCCAGAGCTGCTTGCCCGTCTGCGCTCAGGTCCAGTTGCACCATGTTCAGCTTCAAGCCCACGGGCACGCGCAATTGCGCGCGGGCGGACCGGATAGCCTCGATCAGGCCGATGACCCATGTCATCTCGCGCATGGCCGCGTCATCGACAAGTTCCGCGCCGTAGTCGGGCCAATCGGCATGGACACACAGCTTGGGCCGCGCGCCCGTCAGGCCCCAGAGTTCTTCGGTCACGAATGGCGTGAACGGGTGCAGCAGGATCATGCATTGATCGAGCACCCACGCCATCGTGGCGCGGGTTTCCGCCGCTTGATCGCCGTCGAACAGGGGCTTGGCGAATTCCACATACCAATCGCAGACCTTGCCCCAGACGTAGGCATAGAGCGCGTTGGCCGCATCGTTGAAGCGGTATTCGGCCAAAGCGGCGTCCACCGCCTGACGGGCCAGCGCGGTTTCGCTGATGATCCAGCGGTTCACTGTCGCTTGGGGGGTCGGCGCTTGCGCCTGCGTGCCGTGCCCCTCCCAAACCCCGTTCATTTCAGCAAAGCGGCAGGCATTCCACAGCTTCGTGGTGAAGTTGCGGTATCCGGCAATGCGTTGCGTATCGAGCTTCAGCACGCCCCCAAGCGAGGCCATCGCGGCATTCGTGAAGCGCAAAGCATCCGCCCCGAATTCGTCGATCAGGTCCAATGGGTCGATGACGTTTCCTAGCGATTTCGACATCTTCTTGCCCTTGGCGTCGCGCACAAGGCCGTGCAAATAGACGTCGCGGAAGGGGATGTCCCCAGTAACGGCCAGCTGCATCATCATCATCCGCGCGACCCAGAAGAACAGGATGTCAGACCCTGTGATCAGGGTGCTGGTGGGGAAGAAGCGCTTGAGTTCGTCGGTTTCCTCGGGCCAGCCGAGCGTGCCAATGGGCCAGAGGCCAGAGGAGAACCATGTATCAAGGACGTCGGGGTCGCGGGTCAACACCTTGTCAGGGGCTTTGGCTTGCGCCGCAGCCTCGCTGGGCGCGCAATACATGCCACCATCGGCGTCATACCACACCGGAATCTGGTGCCCCCACCAGAGTTGACGGGAAATGCACCACGGCTCGATATTCTCGAGCCAGTGGTAATAGGTCTTTTCCCCGCTCTCGGGCATGATCCGCACACGGCCACCCTTCACCGCATCCAGCGCAGGCCCCACGATCTTGGCCGTATCCACGAACCATTGATCGGTCAGCATGGGTTCGATCACAACCTTGGAGCGGTCGCCGAAAGGCTGCATGATCTTCTTCGCCTCGACCAGCGGGACCAAGGCGGCGGGGTCGTCGCCTTCGCCCAGCTTGCGGCCCAGACGCGGGTCGTCCGCGCGGGTCATCACCGCAAGACCCTCTGCCGTGATTTCGGCCACGACAGCCTTGCGGGCCTCATACCGATCCAAGCCCCGCAGGTGGTCGGGGACGAGGTTCAGCGCGTCAGCCTCCGCTTCGGTCAAGGTCCGCTCGCCCCGCGCCACAGCCCCGGCAATCGCCGCCGCTTGCGCATGATCCGCGCCATCGCTGCGCATCTGCGCGCGGGTGTCCATCAGGCGATACATCGGAATGCCCGCGCGCTTGGCCACGCCGTAATCATTGGCGTCATGCGCCCCCGTGATCTTCACAGCGCCCGAGCCAAAGGTCGGGTCGGGGTAGTCATCCGTGATAATCGGGATCAGGCGGCGGTGCTCTTTGGGGCCAACCGGAATTTCACATAGTTTTCCGACGATTGGCGCGTAACGCTCATCTGATGGATGAACCGCCACCGCGCCATCGCCCAGCATGGTTTCGGGCCGGGTCGTGGCGATGCTGATATAGTCGCGGATTTCATCAACGATTACAGTGCCTTCCGCGTCTTTCTCAATGTAGCGATAGGTGGTCCCGCCCGCGAGCGGATACTTGAAATGCCACATGAAGCCGTCAGTTTCGATATTTTCGACTTCCAGATCGGAAATGGCGGTTTCAAAATGCGGGTCCCAGTTGACCAAACGTTTTCCCCGATAAATCAGACCTTTGTCATACATATCGACAAAGACCTTGATCACCGCATCGTGGAAATTCCCTTCCTCGCCTGCAGGCGCACCGGGGGCGCCGGACATGGTAAAGGCATTGCGCGACCAGTCGAGCGAACAGCCCAAGCGCTTCAATTGCCCGATGATCGTGCCGCCGGACTCTTGCTTCCAGCGCCAGATTTCGTCGGTAAACGCCTTGCGGTCCCAGTCGCGGCGTGGCGGCTTGCCCTCGGCCGCAAGTTTGCGCTCCACCACCATCTGGGTCGCAATCCCCGCATGGTCCTGCCCCGGCTGCCAGAGCGTGTCAAACCCGCGCATCCGGTGCCAGCGCACCAGAATGTCCTGCAATGTGTTGTTGAAAGCGTGTCCCATATGCAAGGAACCCGTCACATTTGGCGGCGGGATCATCACGCAGAAACTGTCATCGCGGGATTTGTTCGCGCCTGCGGCAAAGGCGCCTGCTTCTTCCCATAATGCAGCAATTCGCGCTTCGGCGCTTTGCGCTTCGAAATTCTTGTCCATCGCCATCTGTCCGGCCCCGTCTGTGTTCCGATGTGTGTGTAGCGCCGCACAAGGCAAAGGAAAACCCTGATTGCAGATGACGGGCAAGCCCTTTGCACGCTACACTTCGCGGATGGAGCGCAAACCTGTCCGTCTTTGGCACTTGATCCGCCGCCTTGGCCTGCTCTGGGTGGCGGTCCCGCTGATCATGGGGATCATCTTCACGCTGGTCGGGGCCAACATCCTTGCCCGCGCCAATCTGCTGGCCCGCGAGGGGGTCGAGACTGTGGGAACCGTCTTGACCAAGCGCATCCAGCGCGAAAGCACCCGGGATGGCGAGCGGCTAACCTATTTTCTGCGCTATTCCTATTTGCCCGAAGGCGGTCTGGACCCGATCAGCCGGGAAACCAGCGTCAGTCAGACATTCTATACCGCAGCCGAAATCGGTTCGCCTGTTCGGGTCGTCTATGCTTGGTCCGAGCCCGATCAATCGAGCCTTGATCCCAGTCAGGACCGGATCGGTGGCTGGATTTTCCTGTCCTTCGGCACGGCCGCGCTGCTGGGATCGCTGGGCTTTGGCGGATGGATCATCGGGCGCAAGCTGTCCATTCTGCGCGCCCTACGGCATGGCGAAGTGCGCGAGGCGCGCGTTTTGGGCCTGCGTGCGACCAATGTCAGCAAGGGCAAGGCCACGCAATATATTCTGGATTGGGTCGATGCCGCCGGGCAGTCAGGCAGCTCGATGATGGCGTCGCATGGGAAGCTTGCTGCTTATCCCGTCGGGGCTGTGATCGTGGTCTATATCGACCCGAAAACTGGACGTGGTTGGTGGGACGTGCAGATATGATCAATTTGGCCGCAAGAACCGCGCCCCACCGCCAGCGCTCATCTCGCGCGGACCCTCTGGCACAGTTCCCACGACAGGGGCCGCAATGAAACGACGGTCATTCTGGGCCAGAGCCGCGCGCAGCGCGTCCAGCTTTGGCCCAAGCGCGACCCCGAAGGACACATTCATGGGCTGGCCGTCCAGTTTCGCCTCGCCCTTCGCCGAGACAACCGACACAATCTGCGCTTTACCATGACGGAATTCAAAGACCGGCGCGCCGGATGATCCGAAATCAACCGAGCAGGACATGACCACCACATTGCCCCCCTCATTACCCAGCACATCGCAGGCTTCTTGCAAGGCAGGCGCATCAGCGCGGCCCCGCGCGTAAGAAACCACACCGATCTTGTCCCCAGTTGCAGGCTGGCGGGTCACATCAAACGGCACGATGCCCATATTGCGGATCGGGTGGATCAACTCGATTAACGCAAGGTCATGCGCGATATTCCCCACATCGGTCCCGCCCAACGGCTTGTAGCCCGGATGCACAGCGCTGCGGCGCACATACCCTTCAGCGGCGGCGCGGCCGTTGCGAAAGCCTGCGCGGAAAACGATCTGGTCATCTGCAAAGCGTTGACCGGTCTGTTTGTGAAACAGGCAATGCGCAGCGGTCACAATCAAACGGTCCGTGATCATGGCCCCCGTGCAGAAGCCTGCATTGGCCAGATCAATCCGCCCCACGGCTTCCCAGCCGCGGATTTGCAGATTGCTTTCCAGCATTTCGAAGGGGTTGTCGTTGGTCTGACCTTTGGCTGTCACGACGAGGATTTGCGCGAAGGCAAGCACGATCACCAGAAGCACAAAAGGGCGCATTGGGGACTCCGATTCAATCCAGAGCATGTGCGTGCCAGTGCATTCGGGCAAGAACATGGCATTGGTGCGGCAGAAACTGCACGAATAAACTAAGATTCAGATAACGACCAAATCACCCGCGAATAAAGCAGCTCTCTGCGTCGCGCAGGAGCACAGCAGGCTCAGCCGGCCTGTGCGCACCCGATGTGCCGTTGCGGTTCAGATCATACAAGGTTTCAAACACTGTGACCAACCGCGTGCCATCGGGCGCTGTGCCATGATGGCGCACGGACTTGCGGATGACTTCAAACAGCTTCTTTTCTGGGTTGCCCATTTTCAGGAAAATGTCGCGGAAGCGCGCGATTTCGGCGGTCATTTCGGGCGTTTGGCATTGCGCCTGAAGCGCGTCCGGAAGCTGCACATGGGTCGCAGCGTCGGGCAGGTCATCGAACAGGGGCGCTGCGCTTTCATACATGACATGGAACACGCTCAAGCCTTCGTAGGATTGCGCAAGGGCCCCTGGGATCAGGGGAAACCTCCCGCAGGCGGAGGGGGGGTTTCCTGAGCCTGTGCGCCAAGCCCAAGGGTAAGAAGCGCTGCACCAGCAAGTGTTCGGCGTTTCATGCGTCCATCGCCTCCAACTCGTCAATAAAGCCTGCGATCATCGCCAGCCCCTTGTCCCAGAATGCCGGGTCCGCCGCGTTCAGCCCGAAAGGCGCGAGCAGTTCCGAATGATGCTTGGACCCGCCGGCCGCCAGCATGTCGAAATACTTTTGCTGAAAACCCTCGGGCGCTTCGACATAGGCCGCATAGAGCGCGTTCACCAACCCGTCGCCGAACGCATAGGCATAGACGTAAAACGGCGAATGCACGAAATGCGGGATATAGGACCAGAAGGTTTCATACCCGTCCATGAACTCGAACACGGGGCCGAGGCTTTCGGCCTGCACGCTCATCCACAGCGCGTTGATATCCTCGGGCGTCAGTTCGCCTTGCTTGCGCGCAGCGTGCAGCTTGCATTCGAAATCGTAGAAGGCGATTTGGCGTACGACCGTGTTGATCATATCCTCGACCTTGCCCGCCAGAAGCGTCTTGCGCTCGGTCTGGGTTTTGGCACCGGCCAGCATCTTCTGAAATGTCAGCATCTCGCCGAACACCGACGCCGTTTCGGCCAGTGTCAGGGGGGTGGAGGACAACAACTCCCCCTGCCCCGCCGCCAGCCGCTGGTGCACACCATGCCCCAGTTCATGCGCGAGCGTCATCACATCGCGCGGCTTGCCCTGGTAGTTCAGCATCACATAGGGATGCGCGTCCGAGACCGTCGGGTGCGCAAACGCCCCCGGTGCCTTGCCCGGCTTCACAGCGGCATCAATCCAGCCATCGGTGAAGAAGGGCCGCGCCAAGTCCGCGAGCTTCGGCGAAAAGCCTGCATAGGCTGTCAGGACGGTTTCTTGCGCCTCGTCCCACGGCACCAGACGCGGGGATTCGGCGGGCAAAGGCGCATTGCGGTCCCAGACTTGCAGCTTCTCCAGCCCCAGCCACTTGGCTTTCAGCGCGTAATACCGGTGCGACAGGCGGGGGTATGCAGCGACAACAGCATCGCGCAAAGCCTGCACCACTTCGGGTTCGACATGGTTCGACAGGTGCCGCCCGTGTTGGGACGTGGGCATCTTGCGCCAGCGATCCTCGATATCCTTTTCCTTGGCGAGCGTGTTATGGATGCGCGCAAACAGCTTGATGTTCTGGGCGAATACCGCCGACAGCGCCCGCGCCCCTGATTCGCGCTTGGTGCGGTCGGGGTCAGTGAGCAAGTTCAGCGTGGCCTCCAGCCCCAGCGTTTCGCCGCCCACGTCAAAGGTCAGCCCGGCCATGGTTTCGTCAAACAGCCGGTTCCACGCGGCCGCCCCCACCGTCGATTGATCATGCAGGAAGCGTTCCAACTCATCCGACAATTGGTGCGGGCGCATCGCGCGCATCCGGTCCAGAACGGGCTTGTAGCGCGCAAGGTCCGCGTTCGCGGCCAGCAGGGTCGCGAAATGCGCGTCCTCGATGCGGTTCATTTCGAGCGCGAAGAACACGAGCGCGGTCGTGGCATCCGTGACCTTTTCCTGCACATCGGCCATGAACTTCGCCCGCGCCCCGTCGAGCGTGTTCTGATAATAGCGCAAGCCCGCATAAGACATCAGGCGACCCGCGATCATGTCGATCTTCTCGTAGGCCTGAATGCAGCCGAGCAATTGGGCGGCTTCGAGCGTGGCAAGATTGCCTTCGTATTGGGCGGCGAAATCGGCGCAGGCCTGCGCGATCCAGTCCAGATCGCGCGCCACTTCCTGCGCATCGGGCGCAGGATAAAGGTCGCTCAAGTCCCAATCGGGAAGCGCGCCGAAATCAGTCAGGGTCGTGGTGCGAGTGTCGAGGGGCATGGAGGGCTACCTGTGTTGCTTTGAGGGTATAGGTGTCACATCCCGGAAGGTAGTATGGCTGCTTCTTGAACAGCTGCGGCTTGAGTGTGTGCCAGTCCTTCATCGCCTGCAAGGGCGACTTGCTGCCAAGGGCTGATTGCGGCAGCTGC
>JBKBLP010000019.1:0-54467 GCA_046296275.1 Roseinatronobacter sp.
GGGGCAGGCGCATCGTATCCTCGTCATGGTTGCCTATGTCAGATAGGGCGGAAACGGTTAAACTGCCATGATCGGCGGTTGATTTTACACCAGATTTGGCGAAGTCCCGCCGCTCTTGCACCTCCGCGCCGGCGCAGGCATGGTGCAGCGACCCTGACGGAGGCCGCCCCATGCCCACCCTGATCGTACTTGGCGCAACTGGCACGATTGGTCGCGCCGTGTGTCTTGAAGCTCTCACACAGGGCTATCGCGTGGTCTGCCTTTTGCGCGACGCCCCCAAGACGCTGCTCCCCGATGGTGCAGAGGCGCGCATCCTCGATCTGCACGATGGCACAAGGCTTGCGGCTGCGATGACGGGCGCGGATGGCGTCATCTCGTGCATCGCATCCCGCACCGGCACGCCGCACAATGCCTGGGCCGTGGACCATGACGCGCAGCTTCGCGCGCTGCGGGCGACGGAACACGCCAAGGTGCCGCATTTCATACTGCTCTCGGCGATTTGCGTGCAAAAGCCGCTGCTGGAGTTCCAGCGCGCGAAGCTCGCATTTGAGGCCACGCTGCAAGCAAGCCCGCTGCGCTGGTCCATCGTGCGGCCGACGGCGTTTTTCAAATCCCTCTCTGGCCAGATCACGCGTTTGCAGGCCGGGAAACCGTTTCTGATCTTTGGCGATGGCACGCTGACCGCCTGCAAGCCCATCAGCGACCGTGACCTTGCGCGGTTCCTGCTCGGCTGCCTGACCGAGCCTGCGCGCTGGAACCAAATCCTGCCCATAGGCGGCCCCGGTCCTGCGTTGAGCGCACGCGCGCAGGGCGAGATGCTGTTTGACCTGTTGGGCAAGCCCCCGCGCTTTCGCTCGGTCCCGGTGGGCATGATGGATGCGATCATCGGTGTTCTGGGCGTTTTGGGGCGGGTCAGCGTGACGCTGCGCGACAAGGCCGACTTTGCCCGGATCGGGCGTTACTATGCCACTGAGTCGATGCTGGTCTGGGACCCGGCGCGGCAGGTTTATGACGCGGATGCGACGCCGGAATTCGGGCAAGATACGCTCCGGGACCATTACGCCGCTGTGCTGGCAGGCAAAGCGCAGGTCGATCTGGGCGCGCATTCCGTATTCTGAACGCAAAAAGGGGCGCAAGAAGCGCCCCTTTCTTGAAGTGCAGCTTTCTTTACTCGGCGGGAACTGCGGCCAAAGGCGCTTGCGTCCCGAAATGGCGGCGGTTCAGATGGAACACGAGCCAGATCATCGCGAGTTGCGACACCAGAGCAATCGCCGTGATCCCCCAATAGGCCGCTCCGAATTTGGCGATCACACCAGCTTCAACCAGACCTTTGTTCACGAAGAACTGCATCAGGACCGCGAAACCCACTCCCGGGCAGACAAGCGCATAGGCGCCTGCACTGTTTTCCGACCCAAACAAGAAGCGTTTTGCATAGCCTTGGCGGATCAGGACAAACAGACCGAACATCAGGAACACAACCTGCACGGAAACCAGCTTCACAAGCAACAGCAGCGTTTCACCGGCAGAGATTTCAGCCCCGAAATGGACATGCATCCCATGGTTGTGGCGCAAGGTCAGGATACCCAGAACGGCCATGAGCGGGACAAGGATCATCAGCGTGGGGGCGGTTTCAGGGTTCACACCGTTTTCCATCATCGAGCGCAGGCCAAGAATGACGCCGGCAAGTGCGATGATTGCTGCGAGCACGAAGAAGAAACCCGACAGAACCAGACCAATCCCCGCGACAGTCGCATTGGTGCTCAGCGCCGCAGGGGCAGCCAGACCGACACCAACCATGGCGAAGGCAAAGGCGGGCAGAACCTGGCCGAAGCTGTTATTGGCAGCGCAATTGAAGCCCCCTTCGGTCAGCACACGGCCAAGGAAGGCAGAATACATCTTCAACCCCAGCGCCCCGATGGCAATGAAAGCGATCAGCGCAAGCGGGAACAGGTATTCAATGACCGACCACAGCCCCGGCACGAACACGAGTCCAAGGATGAACAAGCCATTGACCGACATAGCCAGCGCCAAGGGCATCGCAAGCACTTGGCTTTGCGCATTGGTCTTGGCGAATTTGGCATAGGCTTCGGTTTTGGACCAAGCACTGTGGCGGCGCAGGTTCCAGACCAGCGATTTCAGGTTCAGAAAGACGAACACGGCAATCGCCATAGCGGCGGTCAGGATCATGGCTTGCGTCAGGACCGAGCCGGTAGCGAAAGCGGCGGCGATATCCTCGAAAACCGGGACTGTCTTGCCGGGATGCGGGATCCAGTGCATCAGCCACATGAAGAACGTGACCGACAGCCCCCCCGCGCCGAGGGATGCGAGGAAGTAAAGCGGCGAATACGTGTCCGAGGGACGGTTGGATGGCACAGGCATGACTTGCTCCTTTCATACATATTGTTTAATATGAATATGACAATGTAATGCACTGACAGCACTGCGACGCGCTGTCGCAGGTTTGCAGCGCAAGTTTCCAATATCGTGTGGATAAATCCCCTCGCGCTTCCAGATACGGCCCCCGGCCCTTGACTCCGACGCGGCAAGGTCGGCATTCTCTGGGCCTGTGGTATAGGACCAATCCCGCGTGCAGTTTCTTCGCCTACGCCTGAATGGGTTCAAAAGCTTCGTGGACCAAACCGACCTTGTGATTCAACCGGGTCTGACAGGCGTGGTTGGTCCCAATGGCTGTGGCAAGTCGAACCTGCTTGAAGCGCTGCGCTGGGTCATGGGCGAAAACCGCCCCACCGCCATGCGCGGCGGCGAGATGGAGGACGTGATTTTCGCTGGCACAGACAGCCGCGGCGCGCGCCATTTTGCGGAAGTCACACTGCAAATCGACAATTCGGACCGTGTGGCCCCTGCGGGCTTCAACGATGCCGATGCGCTCGATGTGATCCGCCGCATCACCCGCGACGCAGGCAGCGCTTACAAGATCAACGGCAAGGATGTGCGCGCACGCGATGTGCAGATGCTCTTTGCCGATGCATCGACAGGGGCGCATAGCCCGGCGCTGGTGCGGCAGGGGCAGATTGCTGAACTGATCAGCGCCAAACCCAAAGCCCGCCGTCGCATTCTGGAAGAAGCCGCCGGGATTTCCGGGCTCTATCAGCGCAGACATGAAGCCGAATTGCGGCTGCGCGCGACCGAAAGCAATCTGGAACGGCTGACTGATATTCTGGACCAGATGGCCGCGCAACTTGCCCAGCTTGCTCGTCAGGCGCGACAGGCCGAGCGCTACCGGGAAATCGGCACGCGCTTGCGGCAAGTTGAGGGTCAGGCGCTGTATCGGCGGTGGCAGGAAGCCGATACAGCGCGGCTTGCTGCAGAACAGGCCCTGCAAGCAGCCTTCCAGGGGGCGGGTCTGGCCGAACTTGCGGCGCGCGACGCTTTGCGCGCCCGGGAACGGGCCGAGGACAGCCTACCCCCCCTTCGGGACGAAGAAGCGATTGCGGGCGCAGTCTTGCAACGTCTGCTCGTGGCCCGCGATGCGCTGTCAGGTGACGAAGCCCGCGCACAGGACTTGATCCGCACCCTGCACGCCCGCGTGTCCCAGCTTGGCGCGGATATCGAGCGCGAAACCGCGCTGAATCGCGATGCCGCCGACATGATCGCGCAGCTTGACTGGGAAGCTGCGCAACTCGCCAAGGCCAGTGAAGGGCATGACGCGCGACTTGCAGCGGCGAATGAGGCCGCAGCCCTCGCCCATGCCCGCCTGCAAGAACAAGAGGGGCATTTAAGTGCGCTGACCGAAGATGCCGCCCGTCTGGCCGCCCGCCACCAATCGGCCCAGCGTGCAATGCAGGATCATCAAGCCAATCTTGATAGGCTGCGGTCGGCTTTGTCGCACGCCATAGCCGCAGGGGCCGAGGGCGCGGCGGCACTTGCGCAAGCCAATGATGCGCTGGAGGCCGCGCGCGATAATCAGGACTCGACGATCGCCCTGACAGAGGAGGCCGAAGAAACCCTCGCCTTGACCGAAGACGCGCGCGCAGAGGCGCAGACTTTGGAAGCCGACGCGCGTGGGGCCCTGGCCGAGGCCGAGGGCGAGACAGGAACCCTGCGCGCCGAAGTCGCGGCTTTGTCGCGCCTCCTGGCCAAAGACCGCAGTGATACAGCCCAGATGCTGGACCTGATCCGCGTCACACCGGGGCTGGAAGCGGCGCTGGGGGCGGCCTTGGGCGACGATTTGCGCGCGCCCGTGACCCGAGATGGCTCTGGCTGGCACCCCCTGCCCGACTATGCCAACGCGCCTTCGCTTCCCACGGGCGCAGCCCCGCTTGCCCCGCATGTCCAAGGCCCTGATGCGCTTGCCCGGCGGCTGTCGCAAGTTGGGGTGATTGACGCCGCCGATGGTCCACGCCTGCACGCCACACTGCAACCGGGGCAGCGATTGGTCACGCGCGCGGGCGATCTGTGGCGTTGGGATGGGCTGGTGACCACAGGCAAGGATGCCCCATCCGCCGCCGCCTTGCGGCTGCAACAGGTCAATCGGCTTGAGGCGCTGCGCGAGGGGCTGGCAGACGCCGAAACGCGGCTTGATGCCGCGCAGACCACCCATGCCGCGCACAAGGCGCGGCTCGATGCCCTGACCGCCGCCGAGCGGCAAGCGCGCGACGCGCGCCGCATGGCCGACCAGCGCCTGACCGAAGCGGGCCGCGCCTTTGCCCGCACTGAAGCAGCGCGCGACGCGGCGCAGGCGCGGATAGAGCAGAACGCGGCACTGGTCGCACGGCTTGAGCACGATCTGGAACAGGCGCGCGACGCGCTTGAAGATGCCGCTGCGCAGTTGGCGGATTTGCCCGCCTTGGAGGATGCGCGCGGGCAGGTCGACGCGCAGCGCGCCGATGTCGATGCCGCGCGCCAAGCCATGATGACTGCGCGCGCGCAGGCTGACGACCTGCGGCGCGAAGCGACAGCGCGGCTGTCGCGGCTGCAAGAGGTCACAAAATCACTCAGCGGTTGGAAACACAGGCTCTCGACGGCGGAAGCGCGGATAGCCGATTTGACTGACAGGCAAGAAGCTGCGCAAGAGCAATTATCCGAAGCCAACGCCGCGCCCGACGCATTGGCCGCACAGCGCGCGCGGCTGTCCGAGGAAATCACCGCCGCCGAAACCCGCAACACCGCTGCACGTGATGCTCTTGCCGCCGCAGAAGGGGCGCTGCGCGCCGCGCTGTATTCGGAACGACAGGCTGAACGCAGCGCCGCTGATGCCCGCGAAGGGCGCGCACGGGCAGACGCACGGATGGATGCCGCACGCGAGGGTCTGGCTCTGGCTGCCGCGCGCATACGCGAAGCGATGGAGTGCAGCCCAGATGATTTGCGCGCCCAGCTTGATGTGGATCCGGCAACCTTGCCCGATGTGGCGGCGCTCGATGACGAAGCCGCACGCCTGCGCCGTGCCCGGGATGCGCTGGGGGCTGTGAACCTGCGCGCCGCAGAAGATGCGCGCACATTGCAGACAGAATCTGATACGCTGACGCAGGAAAAGGCCGATCTGGAAGCGGCTGTGGCTAAACTGCGCGCCGGTATCACAGCCCTGAACCGCGAAGGGCGCGAGCGTCTGTTGGTCGCCTTTGACAAAGTTAACGCGAATTTCGCGACGCTTTTCACCCATCTTTTCACAGGGGGCGAGGCGCGTCTGGTGCTTGTGGAGTCCGATGATCCGCTGGATGCGGGACTGGAAATCATGTGCCAACCGCCCGGCAAGAAGCTGTCCACCCTGTCGCTTCTGTCCGGTGGCGAGCAGACCCTGACCGCAATGGCGCTGATTTTCGCTGTGTTTTTAGCCAATCCCGCGCCGATTTGCGTGCTCGACGAAGTGGATGCGCCGCTTGACGATGCCAATGTGGCACGGTTTTGTGACTTGCTCGACGAAATGACCCGCCGGGCCGAGACCCGGTTCCTGATCATCACCCACAACGCGCTGACCATGGCGCGCATGGACCGGCTGTTTGGCGTGACAATGGCCGAGCGTGGTGTGAGCCAGCTTGTCAGCGTTGATCTGAAAGAGGCCGAGACGCTGGTTGCTTAGAATATCCGTCTTGATCAAGCGGCCCGGTCCGTATCAGCCTGTGACGTCAGTTTCTCAATAGATATAGCGAATTTGATCACCCCAGAACCGTTCCAAGCGGCGCAGTTGGCGCACGTTTGCATCAAGGGCGGTGAAATCCAGCACGCCCTCTTCGCTCATGAGCCCGGCTTGGCGGTCAAACAACGCTTTGATCTGGTCATGGATCGCCATTCCCCGCGCCGTCAGACGCACGCGCACAGCCCGGCGGTCCATTGGGCAGCGCTGGTGGCTCATAAAGCCTTCATCAACCAGTTTCTTCAGGTTGTAGGATACGTTCGAGCCTTGGTAATATCCGCGCGATTTCAATTCACCCGCATTCACCTCTGCCGTGCCGATATTGAACAGCAACAAGCCCTGAACGGGGTTGATATTGGTAATCCCAAGCCGTTCGAATTCATCTTTGACCACGTCCAGCATCAGCCGGTGCAGGCGTTCAAGAAGCGACAATTGATCCAGGTAGCGCGACAGAAACTCAGCCCGCGCCCCCGGCGAGAGGGGCTTTTCGTATGACACAGACATCTCCTTCCATTCAGGAACCTTTGCAATCTGCCATGGAAGGGCAAAGAAAAGATTAATTGTAGATAGGATTCTTGCTAACCCCGACCGCCCGCGCAATCCGGTCAATTATAGGCGCGTGTTCTGCAGGCCCGGTTTGCGCGCCCGTCACCCACAGATACAAATCCTGATCGTTCTCCGACAGAAGCCGCTCATAGGCATCAAGGTCATCGGGCGAGAGCGCGCGCAGATGGGCATCTGCGAAGGTCCCGAAAATCAGGTCCATTTCCTTCATACCGCGCCGCCACGAGCGCATGTGCAGCATTTTCAGGCGGGTTTCCTCGGAGCTTAGGGTCATGCAGCGTCCTTTCATACGTCGCGCTATATTTCGCATGCACAGGGCCCAAGGCAAGAGCCGCGTTTACGCTTGAAAGCAAAAGGCCCGCGCCGTATGACGGCTGCGTTTGGCGACTGACCCTGTCGCCTCTTGCCCTGAACGGAGCCGCCAAAATGGCCTTTTTGTCCGATACCCTCGCCCGCGTCAAACCCTCGCCCACGATTGCTGTGACCACCAAGGCGGCAGAGTTGAAGGCCGCTGGCAAGGATGTGATCGGCCTTGGCGCAGGCGAGCCGGATTTCGACACGCCGCAGAACATCAAGGACGCGGCGATTGCGGCGATCACCGCGGGCAAGACGAAATACACCGCCGTCGACGGCATCCCCGAATTGAAACAAGCCATTTGCGCGAAGTTCAAGCGGGATAACGACTTGACCTATACGCCTGCGCAGGTGACTGTGGGCACAGGCGGCAAGCAGGTACTCTATAACGCGCTGATGGCCACGCTGAACCCCGGTGATGAAGTGGTGATCCCGGCGCCCTATTGGGTCAGCTACCCGGACATGGTGTTGCTGGCCGGGGGCACGCCGGTCATTGCCGAAGCGTCAAGCCAGACGGGCTACAAGCTGACGCCCGACCAGTTGGAAGCGGCGATCACGCCCAAGACCAAATGGCTGATCTTTAACAGCCCCTCGAACCCCACGGGCGCGGGCTATACTTGGGACGAGTTGAAGGCGCTGACCGATGTGCTCCTGCGTCACCCCCATGTCTGGGTGATGGCAGATGACATGTATGAACACCTTGTCTATGACGATTTTCAATTCTGCACGCCCGCGCAGGTGGACCCCGCGCTTTATGACCGCACGCTGACAGTCAATGGCGTGTCCAAGGCCTATGCGATGACCGGCTGGCGCATTGGCTATGCGGCGGGGCCTGTGAACCTGATCAAAGCGATGGGCAAGGTTCAGTCGCAATCGACCTCGAACCCCTGTTCGGTCAGCCAATATGCGGCTGTCGAAGCGCTGAACGGCCCGCAGGACTACATTGCGGAAAACAACAAGCTGTTCCAGCGCCGCCGCGATCTGGTCGTGTCGATGCTGAACGCGGCCGAAGGCGTGGTCTGCCCGGTGCCAGAGGGCGCGTTTTATGTCTACCCGACGATCCATGGCTGCATCGGCAAGACCTCGGCTGGTGGGACAAAGATCGTCGATGACGAAGCCTTCGCCACAGCGCTCTTGGAGGAAACGGGCGTGGCGGTCGTGTTCGGGGCGGCCTTCGGCCTCTCGCCCGCCTTCCGAGTCAGCTACGCGACATCGGACGCGCAACTGACGCAAGCCTGCACGCGCATCCAAGCCTTCTGCGCGGGACTGCGCTAGAATGCTTGGGGACGGGCGATATTACTATTTCCGCCCGCGCCCCGGCGGGGCTGCGCTGATGAAGATCAGCTATGACCCCCGTCTGCGCCGCTCGCGTATGACACGCATCGCCGGGGTCGAGACTGCGACAGGCGCAATCAGCACCAGCGATGGCCATACCCTGACCGACGCCGAGCGCTGGCTGATCACTGACTATCTGACGCGCGGCAATGGCCTGACTGGACGCAGCGCGCAGGCCGTCGAGCAGATCGGCCATATCGCGCATTGGGCGCAGTTTCGCGCGACGCCCGAAGAACTGGGGAAGGCGACCGAAGAATTGCTATTGGCCATGCAGGACTTGCGCGACGTGCTGAACCGCAAGGCCGCGCAGCGCGTTACAGATCAAACTTAGCAAAAACCGGCGCGTGGTCTGATGGCTGCTCCCACCCGCGCGCCGTGCGCAGGATGCGTGATCCGTGTGCGGCCTGCGCAATATCGCGGCTTGCCCAGACATGATCCAGCCTGCGGCCCTTGTCAGCGGCGTCCCAGTCGGGCGAACGATAGGACCACCACGAATAAAGCTGGCCCTGTGGAATGTCGGCGCGTGTCACATCGACCCATGCGCCTGCATCCTGGACAGCCCCAAGATGCTCGACCTCTATGGGCGTGTGGGACACAACCGACAGAAGCTGTTTGTGCGACCACACATCATCTTCGCGGGGCGCGATATTCAGATCGCCCACAAGAATCGCGCGCGCGGGGCGGTCCGCATGAAATCGGTCGCGCAATTCGTTCAGCACATCCAACTTGTGGCCGAATTTCTCATTCTGCGCGCGGTCGGGAATGTCACCCCCCGCTGGCACATAGCAATTATGGATGGTCACGCCATTGTCCAGCCGCGCCGCCACATGCCGCGCATCCCCGCGCCCGCACCAATCCATATGGCCTGCATCGGTCAGAGGCAGACGCGACAGGATGGCGACGCCGTTATAGCCCTTCTGCCCGCGCGCGACCCAATGGGTGTAGCCCAAGGCGGCGAAATCCGCGAAGGGCATCTTATCCACCGGACTTTTGCATTCTTGCAGGCACAGGATATCGGGGGCTTCCTCGGAGAGCAATCGCGCGACCAGCCCCGCCCGCAGGCGAACCGAGTTGATGTTCCATGTGGCAAGCGTGAAGGGCATGGGGGACTCCATCTTTGTCCCCTACATGCCCCGCGGCTCGAGCAGGGACAAGCCCAAGCCAAAAGAAAAGGCCCGGATCGAAATCCGGGCCAGTCAACAGGAGGGAGGGAGAGATGCGCCAACAGGGCGCGGGAGGAAACCAATGAACAATCACTCTATGGTCCCGTTATCGCCCACGATTCGGGCAACAATCGGACATCACAAAGGTCTTTATGCGACCAAGCGGTAGCCGCCGGATTCGGTGACAAGGATCGAGACATTCGTGGGATCAGGCTCGATCTTCTGGCGCAGGCGATAGATATGGGTTTCCAGCGTGTGCGTGGTGACGCCCGCATTATACCCCCAGACCTCGTGCAACAGGACATCGCGCGGCACCACACCATCGGGGGCGCGATACAGGAACTTCAGGATATTCGTTTCCTTCTCGGTCAGCCGGATCTTGCGCTCGTTTTCATCGACCAGCATCTTTTGCGCGGGCTTGAACAGATAGGGCCCCAACTGGAACACTGCGTTTTCAGATTGCTCGTGCTGGCGCAATTGCGCACGCAGGCGGGCGAGCAGAACGGGCAGCTTGAAGGGCTTCGTGATGTAGTCATTCGCACCAGAGTCCAGACCAAGGATCGTGTCCGCATCCGTGTCATGACCCGTTAGCATGATGACCGGGGCCTTGAACCCCACCTTGCGCATGCGCTTGCACAATTCGCGCCCATCCGTGTCGGGTAGCCCAACATCAAGGATCGCCAGATCGAACTGGCCCGCGCGCACCTTTTCCATCGCATCCGCGCCATTGGCGGCTTCAAACACGTCGAATTCATCCGTCAGGACGAGTTGTTCGGACAGTGCCTCGCGCAGGTCATCGTCGTCATCGACCAGAAGAACCTTGTTCAGTTTGGGCATGGGAACCTCCGTCAGGTGGCGTGAAACGTCTGTGACGGAAATGGGCGCCACAGGGCCGGGCGCAAGAATTGCAACACTCGCCTCACGCTGACGTGTCGTGAGCCGGCCAAATGTTTCAATTTCCGCGCATCCGTCCTACATCTGCACAATGTATCTTGGGCATTCCATGGATTTTCGTCTGTCCCCGTCTGAACTCGTCAACCGCGCCCGCGCCGATTTGCGGCTGGGCGTGCCTGTGGTGCTGCGCGATGGTGCGGCTGCGCTGGTGTTGGCGGTGGAGGCCACACACAGCGCCCGGCTTGCCCAGCTTCAGGCGTTGGGGCCGGGGCTGACCTTGGCGCTCACACGCCACCGCGCCGATACGCTGAAAGCGCGCGCCTATGATGGCGATGTGGCGCGCGTGATCGTGCCTGCGGGCGCGGGACTTGATTGGGTCCGCGCGCTGGCTGATCCCGCCGATGACTTGCGCCACCCGATGAAAGGCCCTTTGCGGACGGAACGCGACGGCCCCGCCGATATTCACCGCGCCGCGATTGCCCTGACCAAATCGGCGCAGTTTTTGCCCGCCGCGCTGGTCTTGCCCCTGCCCGACGGGGCCGAGATCGGGGCCTTGACCGAGGTTCCCGTCCCCCTGTTGCGGTCTGAACTTGCACGCGAAGCCCACCTTGCCCCGGTCATTAGCGCCCGGTTGCCGATGGTCGCGTCAAAAGCTGGTCGCGTGCATGTGTTCCGCCCCGAAGATGGCGGGATCGAGCATTACGCCATCGAGATCGGCCAACCGGATCGCGCCGAGCCCGTTCTTGCCCGCCTGCACTCGGCCTGTTTCACAGGGGATGTTCTGGGCAGTCTGAAATGCGATTGCGGGCCGCAACTGAACGCAGCGCTGATGCAGATGGGGGCCGCGGGGGCGGGGGTGTTGCTCTATCTCAACCAAGAAGGGCGTGGCATTGGCCTTGCCAACAAAATGCGCGCCTATTCGCTGCAAGATCAGGGCTTTGACACCGTGGAAGCCAATCACCGTCTGGGTTTTGAAGATGACGAGCGCGATTTCCGCATTGGCGCGGGCCTGCTGCGGCAGATGGGGTTTCGGTCTGTGCGACTGCTGACCAATAACCCGCGCAAGGTCGCCATGCTTGATGGCCACGGGATCGCGGTTGTCGAGCGCGTGCCTTTGCGTGTGGGCGAAGGCGCGGAAAACCGGGCCTATCTGGCGACCAAGGCCGCAAAATCGGGGCATCTGCTATGACGCGCGACGATATGGTGCTGACCCGTCAAGGCCTGCGCTACCGGGGCAGGCTGTGGCCCTGCACGATTGGGCGCGGCGGCGTGCGCGCGGACAAGCGCGAGGGCGATGGCGCGACGCCTGTGGGCCTGCATCGGCTGGTGGGGATGCTCTATCGCGCCGACCGTATAGCGCAACCTGCGGATTGGGCGCTGCCCATCCGCCCGCGCGACCTGTGGTCCGACGACCCCGCGCATGAGGATTACAACCTGATGGTGCGCGCGCCCTACCCCCACAGCCATGAGCGGCTGCGCCGGGCCGATCCGCTTTATGATCTGGTGATCCTGACCGATTGGAACTGGCCCTGTGCCGAACGCGGGCGGGGGTCAGCGATCTTTATCCACCAATGGCGCGGGGCAGGGCGGCCCACAGCGGGGTGTATCGGGCTGTCGCGGCGCGACCTGCACCAGATTGCGCCCCTGATCCGCTATGAGACGCGCCTGATCGTGCCCCGCGCCTTGGCCTGCGACCTATAGCGGGGTCTGCACGCGGTAGGATTGCTCGAGGGCGTCGGGCGCGTCGTGGTGGATCTCATAGGTCATCACACCGGGCAATTGCGCGAAACTCCGCATCAGGTTGTGTGGATACCAGCCCACACGAATGCCCTCCATGCCCGGCATCTGCTGCAAAATCCGCGATGTGGAGAGCGCGCATTGTGCGGGCGGCACAGGCCCCACCTGCAAGGCGAGAGCCTTGACCTGTTCGGCAATCTCCGGCGTCACGCGCAGGCGTTGGACGACGGCATAATGCGACGGACGCACATGGCTCAGGTAGAAGGACGCCCCAATGCGCGGAGCCATTCCAAAATGGACATCGTTGCGTTCCGGCACACCATCGAGCTTCCAGCTGCCCGCCGGGTCAAATAGCACCCGCTCCGTCCCATTGATAAACAAGGCCGTGTGATCGCCATTGCCTGTCTGGTAGTTCATGATCGTGACAAGGGTTAGTTCGGGTGCCCCGCCATTGGAATAGCGTGCCGCAGCAATAGCTGCATCAGACGCATATTCGCCCGGGGGTGCCGCACAAGCGGTCAAGCCAATCGCAACAAACGCACAGAAAATCCACAGCCGCAGCTTTTGTGCGACATGCATTACACTCGGCATTCTTCCCCCGGAATTAGTTCCCCGACACCAAGGATCAGGCGTTCACGAGTGCCATGAAAATCAGGATCCCGATAGAAACCGCAGCGCCCCAGACCACGTAGCGCATGAAGCCCTCGAAGGTCTTTTCCTGAACGCTGATATCCATTTTGCCGTGTTCGTGCTTTGCCATGACAGATTCCCTTGTTTTTGTTGGCGCGGTCAATGCGCTAGGTAGCGCATTGAAACGGCCCTGTCACCCGTTTTGCACCCAAAGCCAAGCACCATCCGCGCCTAAAGTGCGGGTGACTTCGCCGCGGGCAAACAGGTGGTTCAGATGCGCGACAGCCTCGACCAAGGCCAGCCCATATTCGCCTTCACCGATCTCGCGCCGGAAGAGTGGCTGAAAGCACTCCACCGCGGGGCGTGGTTCGCGCAGGAAATTACGCAGGCGGCGCAAGGCGCTGTGGTGGTTTTCGGCCATCTGCGCCAGCCGCAGCGGCAGGCCCGTGAAGGGCAGCTTGTGGCCGGGCAGGACCAGATGATCGTCGCGCGCGAATGCCCGCAGGCGGGCGCAACTGGCAAGCCATTCGGCCACGGGGTCAGCGTCGGGTTCGGTGGCATAGACGCCCAGATTGGCCGAGATTGACGGCAAGAGCTGGTCCGCGCCCACCACGAGCGGGCAATCACGGCTCCAGAGGGTGATTTGGTCGGGCGCGTGGCCTTGATCGAGCCGCACATCCCAATCGCGCCCGGCTGCGCGGATCACATCGCCCTCGGCCAGACGGTGAAAGCCCAAAGGCAAGGGCGTCACGCGGTCGCAGAAATTGAACGGGCGTTCCTGTGCGCGCGTGGCGATCAGGTCCGGCGCCATGCCCGCGCGCTGCCAGAAGGCAAGCGTTTCGGGAAGCGGCTTGTCCTGCGCGTCGAGCACCAGCATCCGCGTGAACAGCCACGCCGTGCGGCTGGTCCAAAGCTGCGCGCCGCCTGCCTGAAACCAGCCTGCCAACCCGATATGGTCCGGGTGGTGGTGGCTGGCGATGACGCGCGTCACCTGCTTGCCGCGCAAAGGGCCTGCGAGCAGCTTGATCCAAGCCCCGCGCGTGCGACCTGAATCAAACCCGGTGTCGAACACAGTCCAGCCATCACCATCGTCGAGGATGTAGACATTCACATGGTCAAGCGCCATCGGCAGCGCCATGCGCGCCCAGAACACGCCCTCCGCGATAGGGGTGAGAGTGCCTTCCTCAGGCGCGCGGTCAAAGGGATAACGTATGCCCTGCCCTGCGTCCCCGTCCATCAGGCGGCCACCAGATCGTCGTCAGACAGCGCATAAAGCCCGTCTGCCCCGGCGCGAACCTGCGCAAGCAGCCCCGAATGCTCTGGCAGGATGCGGCTGACAAAGACTTGCGCGAGCGCAAGGCGTGCGGCATCCCCCGGCGCGGCCATCACCGCCTTCAAGTGGTAATGCGCGCCAAGCACGCGCGCGAAGGCGCGCAGATAAGGCACAGCGCCCGCGCTGCGGTCCTGCATGTCTTGCGTGAGCATCAAATCCGTCCCCTCGCGCAGGGCTTGGGCCGCGTCCCAGATGGCGGCGGACATGTCCGGCAGGGGCGCGCGCGCGCTTTTGGCCAAATCCTCGATTTCCTGAAGCAGGCGGTAGATCGCCTCGCCCCCGTCGCTCATCTTGCGGCCCACAAGGTCCATCGCCTGAATCCCGTTCGTGCCTTCATAGATCGTGGTCACGCGCACATCGCGCAGGAATTGCGCGGCACCCGTTTCTTCCACAAAGCCCATGCCACCATGGACCTGAATCCCGAGATTGGCAATCTCGACCCCGATATCCGTGCCATGCGCCTTGGTGATGGGGGTCAGAAGGGCCGCGCGCGCCACCCATTCAGGTGCGCCGGTGGCGGTGGCCATGTCGATGGCGACCGTATTGGCCAGCGCAATCGCGCGCATGGCGAAGATTTCCGCGCGCGCTGTGGCGAGCATCCGGCGCACATCGGCGTGGTCGATGATCGCGCCTGTGCCACCGTCGCGGCCCACAGCGCCCTGCTTGCGGTCGCGGGCATAGGCCACTGCGTGCTGATAGGCCACTTCGGCCACGCCGATCCCCTGCACACCGACACCCACGCGGGCATTGTTCATCATCGTGAACATCGCAGCCATCCCCTTGTTTTCTGCCCCCACCAGCCAGCCGCGCGCCCCTTCATAGGACATCACGGCGGTGGGCGAACCATGCAGGCCCAGCTTGTGCTCGAGCGAGATCACGCGCAGGCTGTTGCGCGCGCCCAGTGACCCATCGGCATTGGGGATGAATTTGGGCACCATGAACAAGCTGATCCCGCGCGTGCCTTCGGGCGCGTCGGGCAGGCGGGCGAGCACCAGATGGCAGATATTCTCGGCCATGTCGTGATCGCCCCACGAGATGTAGATTTTCTGCCCTGTGACCGCATAGCTGCCATCGCCCAAGGGTTCGGCACGTGTGCGCAATGCGCCGACATCGCTGCCCGCTTGCGGTTCGGTCAGGTTCATGGTCGCGGTCCAGTCGCCCGCAATCAGGCGCGGCAGATACATGTCCTTGAGCGCGTCAGAGGCGTGGTGTTCCAGCGCCTCTACCTGCCCCTGCGCCATCAAAGGGCCGATTTGCATCGACAGGCAGGCGGACGCCATCATTTCGTTCAGCACCACGGCCAAGGTCTGTGGCAGCCCCATGCCCCCATGTGCGGGGTCTGCGGAAATGCCCAGCCAGCCGCCATCGGCAATCGCCCGGAACGCCCCCGCAAAGCCGGGGGGCGTGCGGACAATGCCGTTTTCCAGTTTCGCCGGATGCGTGTCGCCCACGCGCTGCAAGGGGGCCAGCACATCTTCGCACAGCCGCGCGGCTTCGGTCAGGATGGCCGTCGTCGTTTCCGGCGTGGCATCAGCAAAGCGGGGCGTGGCCTGCACGGCGTCAAAGCCCACGACATGGTCGAGCAAAAAGGCGATGTCACGAAGCGGGGCGCGATAGGGCATGGAACCTCCGATGGGCGGGGCGCTTGGCAAAGGCGAGCCAGACGCTTAGAGAGTGTCGGAACTCTAGCCGCCCGATTTCGTTTTCCAACAGGGACGCCACGTCACAGATGCAGCCAAATTGCATTACGCAACGGCTTTTGCCTGACACAGACGGCATTGCGCAGGCGGCGGCGCTATTGCAGGCGGGTGCATTGGTCGCTTTGCCTACTGAAACGGTCTATGGTCTGGCAGGCGATGCGCGCAACCCGCAGGCTGTGGCCGCGATCTATGGCGCGAAGGGCCGCCCGTCGTTCAACCCGCTGATCGTGCATGTGGCGGATGTGACAGAGGCCGCGCGCTTTGCTGAACTGGGGGATTTGGGCCGTATGCTTGCCCGCGCCTTCTGGCCCGGTCCATTGACTTTAGTCGCGCCCTTGCGGGACGGGCATGGGCTGGCGGATGCAGTCAGCGCGGGCCTGCCCACAGTCGCTGTGCGCGTTCCGGCCCATCCTGTCGCCCGGGCTGTGCTGCGGGCGTTTGGGGGGCCAATTTCTGCGCCCTCTGCGAACCCCTCTGGCCGGATCAGCCCGACCACAGCCGCGCATGTGCTCGCAGGTCTGGACGGGCGGATTGCCGCAGTGCTGGATGGGGGGGCCTGCGGGGTGGGTGTGGAATCCACCATTCTGGGGGTGACCGAGGGGCAGGTGCATCTGCTGCGTCCCGGCGGCATCCCGCTCGAAGCTGTGGCCGAGGTCACAGGTCTGCCGGTTCACGACCCACATGGCGGCACGATCACGGCACCGGGGCAAATGGCATCACACTATGCCCCCCGCGCGGAGCTGCGGCTGAATGTGACGACCCCTGCACCGGGCGAGGTCTGGATCGGCTTCGGGCCAGACTGCGCAGGGGCGGCGCTGTCGCTGTCGGAAACAGGCGATTTGACCGAAGCTGCGGCACGGCTCTTTGCCACGCTGCACGCAGCCGACCAGATGGGCGCACCGATTGCAGTGGCGCCCGTGCCAGAAACCGGGCTGGGGCGGGCGATCAATGACCGCTTGCGCCGGGCGGCGGCTCCACGGGGCCGAGCGGATTAACGCAGCCAGTAGCTATAATCGCCCGGACGCGGGGCGCTGTCGGGGTCGTCGGAGAGTGCGTTGCGATAGTGCGGCAGCGATTGCAGCACGCGCTTGAGCCTTCGCAAAGCAAGCGGCTTGGTCATTAGCATCAGCCCCTCGCGGGCCGCGCGCTCGGCCAGTTCCACGCTGTGATTGGCCGTGATCAGGATGGCAGGGATCGGCCCGAAACGCGCGCGCAATTGGGTGACAAGGGTAATCCCATCCTCGCCATCATCGAGCAGGTAATCGGCCAAGATCACATCGGGGGCGAGGCCCAGATCGGCGATCTGCGCTTCGGCCTGCGCACGGCCCGCTGCCTCTATGGGCGAGGTGCCCCATTGTTCCAGCACTGCCATCATGGCCGCGCGCACGTTCGCATCGTTTTCGACGACAAGAACGAGCAAGTCTTCCATCGCGCCGCGCGGATCGGCGGTCGCTGGCATGGCCTGCACGTTCTGGGCCGTCTGCGCCACAGGCAGGGTCACGCGAAACACTGTCCCCCGCCCCACTTGCGAGCGCAGATCGAGCGGATGGCCAAGAAGCCCGCACGCCTGCTCGACGATTGCCAAGCCAAGGCCCATGCCCTGCTCGGCGGTCGGATCAAGGCGTGTAAACTCTTGAAAAATCTCGGCCTGACGGTCCTCGGGGATGCCGGCGCCCGTGTCCCAGACTTCAAGCCGCACGCCCCCCGACACGCGCCGCGCCCCCACCAGGACGCGCCCCCGCACTGTGTAGCGCAAAGCGTTGGACAACAGGTTTTGCGCGATCCGCTTCAGATAGACTGGATCACTCTCGACCAGTGCGCTGGATGGCATTACGGTCAGGGTCAGCCCCTTTTGCTGCGCCACAGGCAGAAATTCTTCGCGCAACCGTTCGAGCAGCGGGCCAAGGGGGATGGGTTCCACTTTCGCGCGCGCAGCCCCGATGTCGAAGCGCGAGATATCCAGAAGTGCGCCCAGGATTTGCTCGACACTGTCGAAGGCCGAGCGCACCCGCCCTGCAAGCCGCGCTTGGGCCGGGTCAAGCGGGGTTGCGGCGAGTGAGGCGAGAAACAGTTTCGCGGCGTTCAGGGGCTGGAGCAGGTCGTGGCTGGCGGATGCCACGAAGCGCGATTTCGACGTGTTGGCGCGTTCTGCCGCATCGCGCGCGGCTTCCAGTTCCACTGTGCGCGCCGTCACGCGGGCTTCGAGCGTTTCGTTCAGGCTGTGCAGGGCCGCCAATGCGCGGCGCTCGGCGGTCAGGTCCGTGAAAGACACCACGCTGCCGCGGTCCGGCGTGGCCTGTGCCGACAGTTGCAGGATCGCGCCGCCCTCTTGCACGATCTCGAGGCTCAGGGCCGGGCGCGAGGGGGTGCTGCCGACCCAATCCAGAAGCCGCGCGCGGCTGTCCCCTGCCCCCAAAAGGTGACGGCGGGCAAAGTCGCTAAGCAAGCTCGCCAAAGGCGTGCCCACCGCAAGCAATTCCACAGGCGGGGCGAAAATCTCGCGCAAGCGACGATTCCAGCCCACGAGCCGCGCCTGTGCATCGAGGATCAGCACGGCTTGATCAATATGGTCGAGCGTGGCGCGCACCATCCGCGCCTGTTCGTCCAAGAGCTTGGCGCGTTCATCGCGTTCGGCGCGGATCATGGCGGTCACGTCGGTTTGCGTGACCGCTGTGCCGCCCGACGGCATCCGCTGTTCGCTGACTTGAAGCCACTGATCCTCGATCAGGGGGACCACGAAATGCACATTGCGCCGCTGGTGGCTTTCCAGCCGCTGGCCCACCCATTGCAGGCGCGCGGAGCCCATGGGGATATTCAGCGACGGGCTTTCGGAGACAAGCCGCACATAATCGCGGAAGCTTAGCCCCGGACCAATGCGGCCGCGCACATCGGGCAGGCCTGCGCAGAAGCGCGAATTCCACATGGCAAGCTGGCCGTTTGCGTCAAACAGCGCGAAGCCCTCGCGCATCGCTTCCAGCGCGTCGGTCAAGCTGTTGCGCGCGCCCACGGCATCGCGCTCGGCGCGGGCCAGTCGGGCATTGGCCACGCGCAGCTTGTCGAGCGTTTCGGCCAGATCACGGGTGCGCGTGCGCACGCGGGCTTCCAGCGCCACGACATGCTGGATTTGCCCCATCGGGCGGCTCGCCATCTGCGCGCGTTCGGCCCGGTCCATCAGCGCTGTCACAATGGCACGCAGGCGCTGGTTTTCTTCGCTCACGGTCAAGCCGGGGGGCAGGAAGGCGTCACTCATGCGCCACCCTCGGTCAGCACCTGCTGGCCATAGGTGAGTCCGAGGGACGTTTCCGCCTCTGGTTCCGGCGGGTAGAAGGCAAGGCCCGTGAAGGTCTGGTTGACATGGACCAGATTGAATTGCTCGCCATATGTGTTGAAGCCCGTCACCCCATGCGCTTCGAGCAAGTCCGACATCGCCCGGCGCGCTTGGGTGTTTTCGGCCTCCAGCCTGCGCAGAATGCAATCGCAGGCAAGGATTGCAGGGTTCACGCCATCCTTGACCAATTGACCCAGCCGCGCAGACAGGTGCCCTACAAGGTCCGTGCTTTGCGCCAGCCGCAGCACCAGCCCCGGCTCGACTGCGGAAAAGAAACGAAGCGTGCCATCTGGTTCGACGCGCTGGATGGCCAGAACATGGTGCTCGGTCCCGATCTTCGACACGACGGGATTGGCCGCGAAGATGAACGGCGTCAGTGCTTCGGGGTCTTTGCCCAGAAGCCGGGCATATTCGCGCCCCGCAGGCATGCCGTTGATCGCGCGCACCAGCCGGTTGGCGGGGTCGGCATCCGTCACGACCATACGCCGCTCGGTGGGTTCAAGATGGTCGAAGCGAAAGGCTGTGACCATGCAGGGCGTGCGCAGGATGGCAAGGGTCGCGGCATTCGACACAAATCGGCCCTGACACAGGACTCGCGTGCGCCCAAAGCGCAGGCCATCCCCTGCCGATCCACCCACAAGCGGGCTTTCGCCCAAGGCGTCGGACAGCGCCCAGACAAGTTGATCCTCCATCAGGGACAGCCCGTCCGTGAGCAAGAAGGCCACCTCATTGGCCCAATCGGCCGAGGAAAAGGTCAGTTCGGCCCGCAGTTCAAAGGCCAGCGCGCGGGCCTGTTCGGGGTCGAAATCCGACAAATCCTCCAGATGCCCCACGGCCACGCGAAACAGATTGCGCGGCAGGCCAATGGCGACGATATGGCCGTCAAGGTAGCCGCCCGCGCCGATCTCGCCTGCGGTTGTGCAGCCGATGACGGGCGTGGTGCGGGGAAGCGCCGCTTCCACCGCGCGAAGGTCATGGTCGGCACCCACAAACAGCACGATCAGAGCAAGCGGGGTCGCGCCAAGCTGGGCCATGACTTCGGCCATGGCATCCGCGGTTGCTTCACGCCCGGATTGGGCGCGGATCAGGATATCTTGGGCGCGCAGCATTGGTCCTCCCAAGCCGGAGCGTATCGTGGTAGGCGGCAAAGGCAAGCGGCCTTAATGGTCCCGCCCGCGATCCAGGATCGAGGCGAAGCTTGCGGAATTGGCAATCCGCACCGCCTGCGTGCGGCTTTGCGCGCCCAGTTTGCGCAGGATGGCCGTGACATGGGCTTTCACGGTCGTCTCGGAGATCGACAATTCATAGGCGATCTGCTTGTTCAGATAGCCCTCGCAAATCAGCGCCAAGATGCGTCCCTGTTGCGGGGTGAGGTCCGACAGGCGGTCCATCACGCTTGGCGCGGCTGGGCTGCCTGCGGGGACGGGCGCGGGTGGGCAATTGTCGGGCCACCAGCTTGCACCTGCGCCCACGGCGCGCAAGGCGGCCACAAATTCATCGCGCGGGCTGTGTTTGGGAACAAACCCCGCCGCCCCCGCCTGCATGACGGCCTGCACGATCCGGTCATCGGACATGGACGACACGACGATCACGGGCACACCCGGCGCTGCATTGCGCAACCGTGCCAGCCCATCGAGCCCCGCGACATCGGGCAAGTTCAGATCAAGCAGGATCGTGTCCGGCTCTAGCCCTGCGCGCAGTGCGTCAAGCGCTTGGCCCAATGTCGTGGCTGTCTGGACACGCGCAACAGCAATGTCGAGCAGGGTCATCTGAAGCGCTTCGCAAAACAGTGGGTGATCGTCGATGATCAGCACCAACTCGGTCATGTCAGTGGACATTTTGTCCCCAGCGGCACCCAAGGTGATGATGTTGGAGCGCATGATCGTTCCTCCGCTCTTTTTCCCAAGCTAGCCTAAAGGACGCGCCTTGCCTGCCCCTTCTTAGGTCTTAGCCTCCAGAAGCCGCGCGATCCGCATCAGGGCAAACAGATAGCCCTGCGTGCCACACCCTGCGATGACCCCATCAGCGCGCGCGCTGACATAGGAATGATGGCGAAACGCTTCGCGCTTGTGGATGTTTGAGATATGCACCTCGATCACAGGACCATCGAAAGCCGATAGCGCGTCCAGAATTGCGACAGAGGTATGGGTATAAGCCCCCGGATTGATGACGATCCCCGCCGCTACCCCGCGCGCGGCCTGAATCGCATCGACAAGCGCGCCTTCGTGATTGGACTGAAACGCGCGCAGATCGAAGCCCAGCGCATCCCCCTGCGCAGTGCAGGCCGCCACGACATCGGCCAAGGTTTCGGCGCCATAAACTTCGGGCTGGCGCGTGCCAAGCATATTCAGATTGGGGCCGTTCAGAAGCTGGATCAAAGGGCGGGTCATGTGGGCCTCGGTTTTTTTCGGGGGTAGCGTGCCATGCCGGACCGCGCGGGGAAAGAGGGCCGAGTAAAATCCGAAGCTTTTGTGACCTGCCCGGCACGCGCCGCGTGCGCAAATCGTGGCGCGCTATTTCTTTTGTCGGGGGCTTCGCCTACATCTGAGGGGATCCAAAGGAAAGACCACATGACAGATCACCCATTGACCGATGCCCTCGCCCCTGTGACCGACGCCTTGCTGGCCGCTGCCCGCGCGGCTGGGGCGGATGCTGCCGATGCGCTGGCGACCGAAGGGCGCTCGACTTCGATCGACGTGCGCAAGGGCGGGCTGGAACATGCCGAACGGTCAGAAGGGGTGGAAATCGGTCTGCGGGTATTCGTGGGGCGCAGGCAGGCGTGCATTTCCGCGTCCGACACACGCTCCGAAACGCTGCGGATGATGGCCGAACGCGCGGTTGCCATGGCGCGCGAAGCACCCGAAGACCCCTATGCGGGCTTGGCCGACCCGGACCAGATTGCAAAGGGTGCAAGCGCTGCCGGGCTTGAGCTTTTTGACCCCGCCGCCGAACCCGACCCCGCCACGCTGCAAGAGGATGCGCGCCGCGCGGAAGCGGCGGCGCTGGCGGTTAAAGGGATCAGCAAGGTTGATTCAGCCTCTGCGGCATATGGGATCAACGCAGTGTGGGTTGCCGCGAGCAACGGTTTTCAGGGCGGCTATGTGCGCACCTCGCGCCACATTTCCTGCGTGGCCATCACCGGCGAAGGCACCGCGATGGAGCGCGACTGGTGCGGCGAGGGGCGCGTGTGGCACGCGGACCTGCCCAGCCCCGAATGGGTGGGCGAGCAGGCAGGCTTGCGCACGATTGCCCGCCAAGGTCCACGCAAGCCGCCCACAGGGGCTTATCCGGTGCTCTATGATCAGCGCGTGGCGGGCAGTCTGATCGGTCATCTGACCAGCGCGGTCAATGGGGCCGCCATCGCGCGCGGGTCAAGCTGGCTGCGTGATGCGCTTGGCGCGCAGGTTCTGCCCAAAGGCATGACCCTGCGCGATGACCCGTTGCGCGCGCGGCGCGGGGCGAGTCGTCCCTTCGATGCCGAAGGGCTGGCCTGCTCCGCGCGCGACATTGTGGCGGATGGAGTGCTGAAGGGCTGGACGCTCGATCTGGCCAATGCCCGCAAGCTGGGCATGGCGAGCACGGCAAGTGCGGTGCGCGGCACATCTGCCCCCCCCTCCCCCAGCACATCGAACTTGATCCTGACCCAAGGTAGCGCCACCCGCGACGATCTGATCGCGCAGATGGGCACAGGGCTTTGGGTCACCTCGATGATCGGCTCGACGATCAACCCCACCACAGGGGATTATTCGCGGGGCGCGAGTGGGTTCTGGGTGGAAAACGGGCAAATCGCCTATCCGGTCAACGAATGCACTGTCGCCGGCAATCTGCGTGATATGCTCGCGCGGATCATCCCGGCCAATGACGCGCTGGATCACCAGACGGCGGTCGTCGCCTCGCTTCTGGTGGAAGGGCTGATGCTTGCCGGGGCCTGACGATCATGTGCCTGACGATCTGGGGTTGTTGCGCGACGCAGCCCTGCGCGCGGGCGACATCGCGCGCGACTACTTAGCGCGCGGCTTGCGCGTGCAGGACAAACCGGGCGGGCAAGGGCCTGTGACCGATGCCGATCTGGCGATTGACGCGATGCTGCGCGACACCCTGACCGCCGCGCGGCCCGATTATGGCTGGCTGTCCGAGGAAACCGCCGACACGCCAGAGCGCCTGTCGCGCTCGCGCGTGTTCATCGTGGACCCTATCGACGGCACGCGCGCTTTCATCGACGGGCAGCAGGGCTTTTCGCATGTGCTGAGCGTGATCGAAGATGGCGTGCCGATTGCCGCTGTCGTCCATCTGCCTTTGCCCGGTCTGACCTATGCCGCCACGCGCGGCGGCAGTGTCACCCTGAATGGCGCGCCTGTGCAGGTCAGTCCGCGCCAAGAGGTCGAAGGCGCGCAGGTGCTCGCGGCCAAGCCGCAGCTTCATCCCGACCTCTGGCCCGGCGGGGTGCCGCAGGTCGAGCGTCATTTCCGCCCCTCGCTCGCGTGGCGGCTTGCACTTGTGGCCGAGGGGCGATTTGACGCGATGCTGACCTTGCGCCCAACTTGGCACTGGGACATTGCGGCGGGCAGCTTGCTCGTGACCGAAGCCGGGGGACTTGTCAGCGATGCACACGGGCAAACGCTGCGGTTTAACACCCTGCGTCCTTTGGCTGACGGGATCATCGCGGCAGGGCCTGGCCTGCATGACGGATTGGTGGCGCGCAGGCGGCGGACGACGCAGCCTCCGCGACTGGGCTGAAGGGGCGCCATGACGCCGCCCCTCGCGCAAACTCATGACCCCGCCCGGCTTCTGTGGTTTCACACAGACACGCAGGCGGGCATGGGCAAACTTACGGCACTCTGGCACGCGCTCGCCCATGACCTGCCAGAGGTGAGCTTGATCCAAAGCGTGCCGGACACATTGAACGCGCCATTTCCGACGCTCCCGCGCTGCACGCAGTTTGCTTTGCCCAAAGGCAGTGGGTTCGCGCAGCTTGCTGCCCGTTTTGGGACAAGCTTTCCCGCAGCCGCGCTCATCCACGTCCGCGCACTGCCACCTGCGCTTGTCCAGCTCCCCCAAGACCACCGCATCCCGTTGCTGTGGGTCGATGCCGATTACCCGCGTGTCGCAGGGCTGCGCGGGCAAATACCCGTCATGCGCGGGCGGATTTTGCGCAAACTGGCGCGGGTTTTCGTGCCGGGGCCTGAATACCAGCGCGGCTGGGAACAGGTGGGCGTTACGACCGAGCAGATTATCCCATGCAGCTGGCTCAGCGCCGCGCCCCCTGCCCTACCTGTCAATGAGGCCGAGCGCGATGCCTTGGCCGAGGCGTTGCGCCAGCGCACAGTCTGGTTGGCCTGTTCCGTGCCAGAAGCCGAGGAGGGCTTCGTGCTGGCGGCCCTGCGCGAAACCCTGCGCGAATCGCACCGCTCGGTGCTGATTCTGCGGCCCGAAAACCCTGCACGCGGGCCAGCGTTGAAGGCGGCGCTGAGCGATCGGTTTGTCACGGCTTTGCGGTCGGTGGATGACCCGATCACCAGTGAAACGCAGGTCTATATCGCGGATACCGAGGGCGAGCGCGGGCTGTGGTATCGCTTGGCCGTGGCCTGCTACCTTGGCGGCACGCTGTCCCGGCGGGGTGCTGTGCAATCGCCCTATGACGCGGCCAATCTGGGCTGCGCCATTGTGCATGGCCGCGATCTGGGTGCGCATACCGAAGCCTTTGCGCATTTTGCCGATGCACAGGCAACCCGGCGCATCCTGCGCCCTGAGGCTTTGGGCCGGGCCATGTGCGCGACCTTGCGGCCCGATGCTGCCGCGCTGTTGGCCGGGCGCGCATGGGATGTGGTCTCGGACGGCGCAGACGCCTATGAGGCTGTTGCCAAAGCGCTGAAAGACATCCTGCGGAGCAACCATGCAGCCCCCTGACTTCTGGTTCTCCCCGCCCGACCGTCCTGCGCTGCGCGCGCGCCTCCTGGCACCTTTGGGCGCGCTTTATGCCGCCGCGACCGCGCGGTGGGTGGCACGCGCGCCGGACTACGCGCCGCCGGTGCCCGTGATCTGTGTGGGCAACCTGAATGCAGGCGGGACCGGCAAGACGCCCACAGTCATCGCTTTGGTGCAGTGCCTGCAAGCGATGGGCAAGCGCCCGCATGTGATTTCGCGCGGCTATGGCGGGCGGCTGGAGGGTCCAGTGGAAGTGATCGAGCGCAGCCACAGCGCAAGCGATGTGGGCGACGAGCCGCTTCTGATGGCGGCCTTCGCGCCTGTCTGGGTCGCGCGTGACCGCGCGGCAGGGGCGCGCGCGGCCGTGGCTGCGGGGGCCGAGGCGCTGGTGCTCGATGACGGCTTCCAGAACCCCGCGCTGCGGCGTGATCTGTCGCTCGTGGTGGTCGATGCGTGGCGCGGCTTCGGCAATGGCCGGGTGCTGCCTGCCGGTCCCTTGCGTGAACCTGTGGGCGTGGGTCTGAAGCGCGCCGATCTGGTGCTCTCGCTCGGGCCAGAGGCCGCGCAGGCGCGCTTTGCCGCCACGTGGGGTCATGCCGTGACCGTGCTGCAACTGACGGGCGCGTTGCAGCCTCTGCAAATGGGCATGTCGTGGCAGGGGCTGCGGGTGCTTGCATTCGCGGGCATTGGCAACCCGGACAAGTTCTTCGCCACTCTACGGGCCGAGGGCGCGACGCTGTTGCGGGCCGAGGCGCTCAGCGATCACCAACCCCTGACAGACGGGCTGATGGCGCGGCTGGAACTGGAAGCCAAAGCGCTTGGCGCGCAAATGGTCACGACCGAAAAGGACGCGGTCCGCCTGCCTGCCAGCTTCCGGCGCAAGGTGCTGACGCTGCCAGTCCGGCTGCATTTTGACCAACCGGACCTGATCGAGACGCGGTTGCGCGCCCTCTTTAACCGCGCGCTCTGACCCCTGCCCCGACTGGAATTTTTCCGCAGATTTTCTTGCGTTTGTCACATGATTTCCATATAGCGCGTTTTCTTGTTCTTGCACGAAAGGGTGGTGAACAAATGCCGGATCGCGTGTTTCAGACTTACGGAATCGACCGCTGGTCGAATGGCATGTTCGCCCGATTACCAAACGGCGATTTGGGGTTGGTGAACCCTGCTCGGCCTGACGCGCCCCCGGCCAGCCTGCCTGCGCTCTTGCATGATCTGGATGCGCGCGGCGTGCATACGCCTGTGCTGGTGCGCGTGGGGGCGTTCCTCAAGCGCCAGTTGGAAGCGCTCAATCATGCCTTTGCCAAAGCCATCGAGGCCAATGGCTACCAAGCCCCCTATCGCGGGGTGTTCCCGATCAAGGTCAACCAGCAATCCGAAGTGATTGACCGGATCGTGGAATATGGCCGCCCCTTCACATTCGGGCTGGAAGCCGGGTCCAAGCCTGAACTGATCCTTGCACTGTCGCGCGACCTGCCCAAGGACGCGCTTCTGATCTGCAACGGCATCAAGGATGCGGAATTCATCCGGCTGGGGATTCTGGCGCGCAAGGCGGGCATCAATTGCGTTCTGGTCATCGAATCGCCCGGCGAGGCCGATACGGTCATCGCCGAAGCCAAGCGCCTAGGCGAAAAGCCCGCGCTTGGCGTGCGCATCAAGCTGACGCGGCGGGTGACGGGCAACTGGGCGGACAGCTCGGGCGACCGCTCGACCTTTGGCCTGACCACGAAGGAAGTCGTCGATCTGGTCGAAAAACTGCGCGCGGCTGACATGCTCGATTGTCTTGTGCTGCAACACGCGCATCTCGGGTCCCAAGTGCCCAAGATGATGGATATCCGTCAGGCCGTGGACGAAGCTTGCCGCTTCTACACGGAACTACGCCGCTTGGGCGCGCCGCTGACCTATCTCGATCTGGGCGGTGGCTTGGGCATAGACTACACGGGCGAAGCGCGGGCGACCGAGAATTCAGTCAATTACACACTGGACGAATACTGCGCCAATGTCGTGGAAACCGTGAAATACCGCATGGACGAAGCGGGCCAGTCGCACCCGATCCTTGTCACGGAATCGGGCCGCGCGATTGTGGCCTATTCGTCGATGCTGCTCTCGGACATTCTGGAAGCGTCGCTTTTCGACCGCGCTGACCCCATCGCGCCTGAGCCTGATGATCACCACATGCTGTCCGACATGGCCAGTATCATCGACTACCTGACCCCCCGTCGCCTGCAAGAGGCGCTGAACGATGCCGAATACTACCGCGAAGAACTGCGCGCATTGTTCCGCCGTGGGGTGATCGACATTGAACAAGTGGCCCGCGCCGAACAGATTTTCCTGCATGTTGTCCACCGCATCAAGGATGTGGTCGCCCAGATGCCGCAAGCCCCTGTCGAGGTTCTGGAGGATCTGTCGAACCACCGCGACATCTACCGCGCGAATTTCAGTCTGTTCCAGTCGCTTCCCGATGTCTGGGCAATTGGTCAGCTTGTGCCGATTGCACCCTTGCAGCGCCTGAACGAGGTGCCCACCCGCCGCGCGGTCTTGTCGGACATTACCTGTGACAGCGACGGCAAGATCGACCAATTCGTGTTGGGCGATGGGGTGGGTAACGCACTGCCGCTGCATGACCTGCGCGAAGGGGAGCGGTATTTCATCGGGATTTTCCTGATCGGAGCGTATCAGGAAACCTTGGGCGATCTGCATAACCTGTTTGGCGATACGAATATCGTGACCGTGGATTTCAACGAAGATGGCGTGCTCGAAATCCAGCACGAAGTCGAAGGCGACACCGTGTCCGAAGTGATGGCCTATGTCGAATACGAGCCCAAGCAATGCATCGACGCCTTCAAGCGCATCGTTGAACGCGGCGTGCAGGGCGGCACGCTGAACCCGGCGCAGCGGCGGATGCTGATGGAAACCTATCGCCACGCGATGGGGGGCTATACCTATTACGAACACGAAACGCAGGAACAGGGGGAACTGGCCTATGCAAAATAAGGACGTTCTGGTGATTGGCGCAGGCGGTGTGGCTTCTGTCACGCTGCACAAGATGGCAATGAACCGCGACCTGTTTCCGGGGCGGATTATGGTGGCCAGCCGCACGCTGTCGAAATGCGAAGCGATTGCCGACAGCATCAAGGCGCGCACGGGCCAGGTGATCGAAACCTATCAGGTCGATGCCGACGACGTGGCGCAGACTGTGGCGCTGATCCAGACCCTGAAGCCTGCGCTGCTGGTGAACCTCGCCCTGCCCTATCAGGATCTGGCGCTGATGGAGGCGTGTTTGCAGACGGGGGTTCACTACATGGACACGGCCAATTATGAACCGCCGAATGAGGCGAAATTTGAATATTCCCACCAATGGAAGCTGCACGACCGCTTCCAGCAAGCGGGGCTGATGGCCACTTTGGGCGTGGGCTTTGACCCCGGCGTGACCAGCATTTTCGCGGCCTATATCCGCAAGCACCACCTGTCGGGGCTGCGGTTGATCGACATTCTGGATTGCAACGGCGGCGATCACGGCCATCCCTTCGCGACCAATTTCAACCCCGAAATCAACATCCGCGAAGTGACCGCCGAAGTGCGGCATTGGGAAAATGGCGGCTGGGTGACAAGCCCCGCCATGTCAACGAAGGTGCCGTTCGACTTTGACCAAGTCGGCGTCAAGAACATGTATCTGATGTATCACGAGGAACTGGAGTCGCTCGTGACCCATTTCCCCGAGATCGAGCGCGCGCGCTTCTGGATGACCTTTGGCGATGCCTATATCAACCACGTCACAGTCCTGCAAAACGTGGGCATGACGAGCATCGAGCCTGTGGAGTATGAAGGCCACAAGATCATCCCGCTGCAATTCCTGAAAGCCGTGCTGCCCAATCCCGGCGATCTGGGTGCGCGCACGAAGGGCAAGACGAATATCGGCGACATCATCACCGGGCCTGCGCGCGACGGGTCAGGGGAAAAGACGCTCTATATCTACAACATATGCGACCATGAAGAATGCTACCGCGAGGTGGGCAGCCAAGCGGTCAGCTACACAACGGGCGTTCCAGCCTTCATTGGCGCGGCGCTGATGCTGCATGGCACATGGGCGGGGGCGGGCGTGTTCAATACCGAACAGCTTGACCCCGATGCGTTCATGGACATGCTCAACAAGCATGGCCTGCCGTGGCAGATCACGGAACTGTCTGCTCCGGTTGATTTCTGATGGCGATGCAGACCCATGCGGGCGATCCGGGCGCATTCGCCCGGTTCGACCTGACCCGCGTCCCCTCGCCCTGCTTTGTGGTGGATGAAGTGCGGCTGGAGGCCAATCTGCGCGTGCTGGCCGACATTCAGGCGCGGTCGGGCGCGACTGTGCTGCTGGCGCTGAAAGCGTTCAGCATGTGGTCGCTCGCGCCTTTGGTCAGCCGCTACTTGTCGGGCGTCTGCGCCTCTGGCCTGTGGGAAGCGCGGCTGGGGCGCGAGGAATATGGCGGTTTGGTGGAAACCTTCGCTGCGGGCTACAAGGCCGACGAGATGCCCGAAATCATCGCGCTGTCGGACCATATCGTGTTCAACACCCCCGCCGCCAAGGACCGTTTCCTGCCGATGATCGTTGCATCCGGGAAAGCCGTGCAAGTCGGCCTGCGGATCAATCCCGGCCTGCCCTTGGGCGAGGACGCGAAATATGACCCCGCCGCCCCTGGCTCGCGGCTGGGCACACCGCTGGAACAGATTGACGATGCTGCGCTGGTGGGCGTGGACGGCCTGCACATGCACACGCTCTGCGAACAGGGGCTGGAGCCGCTTCTGGCCATCTGGGACCATATCGGCGACCGCGTGCGCGGCGACATGGCCCCGCGCCTGAAATGGATCAATTTCGGCGGCGGCCATCATATCACGCGGGCCGATTATGACCGCGACGGGCTGGTGGCGTTCTTGCAGCGCGTGTGCGCGGAAACGGGCCTGCACTGCTATCTGGAGCCCGGCGAGGCTGTGGCGCTCGACGCTGGCATCCTTGTGGGCGAGGTGCTGGATGTGGTCGAAAATGACGGCGCGAATGCGATCCTTGATATCTCGGCCACGTGCCACATGCCCGATGTGATCGAGGCCCCCTATCGCCCTGCCCTGCTGGGCGAGGGCGGCGCGGTGCCTGTCCGCTTAGGCGGGCCATCGTGCCTCGCGGGTGATGTGATCGGGCGGTATGATTTCGGCGTGGTCCCGCAAGTGGGCGCGCGGGTCGCGTTTCTGGATCAGGCGCATTATTCGATGGTCAAGACCACGACCTTCAACGGGGTGCGGCTGCCGTCGCTTGCGATCTGGAACAGCGAAACGGATGCTTTGCGCGTGGTGCGCGGGTTTGACTATGGCGATTTCAAAGGGCGGCTGTCATGATTTTCCTTGATTCTGAACTGACCGAAGCCGAGCGCGGGGTGGATGCAAGGTTCCATGTCGTGCCGATGCCCTTGGAGGCGACGGTTTCCTATGGCTCTGGAACCTCGGGCGGTCCTGCGGCGCTGATTGCGGCGTCGGATCAGCTCGAACGGTTGTGGCGCGGGTTTGAGCCGTGCAAGGCGGGGATACACACGACCACGGCCATCGATTGCACCCAGCCCATCGAAGCCGCGTTGGCCGATCTCTCTGCGCGGACCGAAAGCATCGTGCGCACAGGCCGCATCCCCGTCACCTTGGGCGGCGAGCACAGCCTGACCTATGGCGCGGTCGTAGGCGTGCAGCGCGCGTTGGGGCGGCCTGTGGGGGTCGTGCAGATTGATGCTCATGCAGATTTGCGGCTGGCCTATCAGGGGCATAGGCATTCCCATGCCTCGGTCATGCAGTTGCTGGTCGAGGAAGAAGGCACGAAACTAGCGCAATACGGTGTGCGCGCGCTGTCCTCCGAGGAAGCGGCGCGCCGGGCCGCGAACGGGGTCGTGTTCATTGATGCCGAAGCGCTAGTGATGGGGAATGTGACCGAAATCACGCTGCCTGACGACTTCCCCACTGACATTTACATCAGCTTCGATGTGGATGGACTGGACGCCGCGATCATGCCCGCCACAGGCACGCCTGTGCCGGGGGGCTTGGGGTATTACCATGCGCTCGCGCTGGTGCGCTCGGCGCTGAAGGGACGGCGCTGTGTGGGGATGGATGTAGTGGAACTCGCGCCCATCGACGGGGCCGAGGTCTGGGATTTCACCGCCGCGCAGTTGACCTATGCGCTGATGGGGATTGTCGTTCAGAACGATTAACGCTGCACAATCAACCCCTTGGCGGTGATGAAGGCATCGACAAGGGCGCTGACCTCGGGCAGCACAACTTGCGCGCGCGGGTAGAGCGGCGCGGCGCGGTCATCGCGGATATCGGCCCAGCCTGTTGTGCTGGCAAAGAACCGCGCAACCCCGTCTGCGCCGTATTCAGCAAAGAACCCGGCTGCGACCACATCCAGATAACTGCGCAGGATCGGCACCTCGCCCAGCGCGCGGCTCGATGCCGTTTCGGGCACGGCATAGACCTGAACGCTCACCGAAAACGGCGCAGCATGGACCAAAGCCCCCTGCGCGACCGGATGCCGCGCATAGCCTGTTTCGCGCGCGTCCAGCGCCGCCCAATCGCCGCCCGGCACGCGGGCGATCAGACCGTCGATCACGGACCCTGCATCGGGCACGACACTCAGGAAGGTGTGCCCGAAATCTGGTGCATACCGCCATTCCCGCCGCCACCCGGTCAGGGTCGCACGGTGGCCATCGGGATAGACATGCGTGGCCCGATTGACGAGCGAGCCATAGCCAAAGAAAAATGGGTCATTCATGCGCTCTGCTTGCCCGCGCGCGCGCGGAAACGCAAGGCCCCGAAACCCCTTGCCAAATCACGTCCCGATCCGCTAGAGCAGCGCCATCAGAGACGGGAGACACTGGCGCGCGCGTCAGGGCCGAAGGAGCAACCGCCCCGGTAAACTCTCAGGCAAAAGGACCGCTCTGGCACGAACACTCTGGAGAGAGGCGCGCAGGCGTCCGCCGAAGGGATAACGATCTCAGGCGCAAGGACAGAGGGGGCGCAAGGCGGAATGTCTCCGCCATGCAAACCGGGCCTGTTGCGGGCCAGAGTGTGGGGGCATGTGCCTTGGACGCGACTGATTTGAAGCGCACGCCGCTTTACGACCTGCATCTGGAACTTGGCGCGAAGATGGTGCCGTTTGCGGGCTATGCGATGCCCGTGCAATATCCCCTTGGCGTGATGGGCGAACATCTGCACACGCGGGCGGCAGCCGGGCTGTTCGATGTCAGCCATATGGGGCAAGTGATCCTGCGCGGCCCCGATGTGGCGCTGGCGCTGGAGCGGCTGGTGCCCGTGGACATTGCGGGGCTGGGGGAAGGGCGGCAGCGTTATGCGCTGTTCACGAATGACGCGGGCGGGATACTGGACGATCTGATGGTCGCCAATCGCGGCGATCACCTGTTTCTGGTGGTGAACGCAGCCTGCAAAGCGCAGGACGTGGCGCATCTGCGGGCGGGCCTGCCGGAAATCGAGGTCACGGAACTGACCAACCGCGCGCTTCTGGCGCTGCAAGGACCGGAGGCCGAAGCGGCTTTGGACGCGCTGGTGCCCGGTGTCGCGGCCATGCGCTTCATGGATTTCGCGGGCTTTGCGTGGGGCGATGTCGATCTGTGGATTTCCCGCTCGGGCTATACGGGCGAAGATGGGTATGAAATCTCGGTCCCCACAGAGCACGCCGTAGCCTTTGCGCGCGCCGTGCTCGCCCAACCCGGCGTCGCGCCCATCGGCCTTGGCGCCCGCGATTCGCTGCGGCTGGAGGCGGGGCTGTGCCTCTATGGTCATGACATCGATGCGGTAACGACACCTGTTGCGGCGGGGCTTTCCTGGGCGATCCAAAAGACACGCCGGACAGGGGGAGAGCGCGCAGGCGGCTTTCCAGGTGCCACGCGCATCTTGAAGGAATTGGCCGAAGGGTCCGCAACGCGGCGCGTCGGTCTGCGGCCCGAAGGGCGCGCGCCCATCCGCGAAGGGACTATATTGTGGGACGCGCCCGAAGGCGGGCGGAACTTGGGCGGCGTGACAAGTGGCGGCTTCGGACCGTCATTGTTAGCCCCGATTGCCATGGGCTATGTGCCCGATTACGCAGCAGCACCCGGCACACGGCTTTGGGCAGAGTTGCGCGGCAAGCGCCTGCCCGTTACGGTTTGTGCATTGCCGTTTCGACCTTCCACCTACAAGCGCTGAGGAGCGTTCACGATGCGTTACACCGAAGAACATGAATGGCTGCGGATCGAGGGCGATCTGGTGGTCGTGGGGATCACCGAGCACGCCGCCGAGCAATTGGGCGATGTGGTCTTTGTCGAACTGCCCGAAGTGGAAGCCGTTGTCGCCAAGGGTGACGAAGTCAGCGTCATTGAATCGGTCAAGGCCGCGTCCGACATCCTCGCGCCCCTGGATGGCGAGATTGTCGAGATCAACGAAGCGCTGGTCGATGACCCGGCAATGGTCAACAAGGACCCCTTGGGCGATGCGTGGTTTTTCAAGATGAAGGTCGATGATCTGTCGGTGCTCGACGAATACATGACCGAAGAAGAATACAAGGACTTCCTGGGCTGATCCTGTCCTGATCTGCGCGCGGTGCCCCCGCCGCGCGCGCCCGTTTTTCTTGCTGAATGGTGCACCTGAATGACCTTCGCTCCGACGGATTACAACCCCTATGACTTCGCCAATCGCCGCCATATCGGGCCAAGCCCTGCGGAAATGGCAGAGATGCTCAAGGTTCTGGGCTGCGAAACCTTGGACCAGTTGATCGACCAGACGATCCCGGCGGACCTGCGCCAAAGCGATATGCTGGATTGGGTGCCTTTGTCGGAAGGGCAATTGCTGGGCAAGCTGCGCGAAGTGGGAGCGAAGAACAAGGTGATGACCAGCCTGATCGGGCAGGGCTATTACGGCACGATCACGCCGCCTGCGATCCAGCGCAACATCTTTGAAAACCCCGCTTGGTATACGGCCTACACGCCCTATCAGCCGGAAATCGCCCAAGGGCGGTTGGAAGCGCTGTTGAACTTCCAGACGATGGTCGCCGACCTGACGGGGCTGCCGGTGGCCAATGCCTCGCTTCTGGACGAATCGACGGCTTGTGCCGAAGCGATGGTCATGGCGCAGCGTGTGGCGAAGTCGAAGGCAAGGGCGTTCTTCATCGACGAAAACTGCCACCCGCAGAACATCGCCGTGATGCAGACGCGCGCGGCGCCTTTGGGGATCGAGGTGATCGTGGGCGCACCAGACGCGCTGGACCCCGCGCGCGTGTTCGGTGCGATTTTTCAGTATCCCGGCACTTACGGCAAGCTGCGCGACTTCACCGATGCGATGGCGGCCTTGCATGCGGCGAAAGCTGTGGGGATCGTGGCGACCGATCTGCTGGCGCTGACGCTGATCAAGGAACCCGGCGCGATGGGGGCGGATATCGCTGTAGGCAGCGCGCAGCGCTTCGGCGTGCCCATGGGCTATGGCGGCCCGCACGCGGCTTTCATGTCCTGCCGCGACGATTTCAAGCGCGCCATGCCGGGGCGGATTGTGGGGGTCAGCATCGATTCGCGCGGCAACCAAGCGTATCGGCTGTCGCTGCAAACCCGCGAGCAACATATCCGGCGCGAGAAGGCGACGTCGAACGTTTGCACGGCGCAGGCTTTGCTGGCCGTGATGGCGTCCATGTATGGTGTGTTCCACGGCCCCAAGGGGCTGCGCGCGATCGCGGAACGCGTGCATCTGCGCACCAAGCGGCTTTACGATGCGTTGCGCGCGGCCGGGGCCAAAGTCCCCACCAAGGATTTCTTCGACACGATCACCGTGGAAGTGGGTGTGGGCCAGACGGGCATTCTGGCTGCCGCCCGTGCCGAAGGGCTGAACCTGCGCAAGATCGGCACCAGCCATGTTGGCATCAGCTTTGACGAAACTACGACCGAAGATGTGCTCGCGCGCGTGCTGCGCGTGTTCGGGATTGACCATCTGCCGCCTGCGGCCAGTGCGATGGGCTTTTCCGACAGTTTCGCCCGCGTCTCGCCCTACATGACGCACCCGATCTTCCACATGAACCGCGCTGAAACCGAGATGATGCGGTATATGCGCAAGCTCTCGGACCGCGACTTGGCGCTGGACCGCGCGATGATCCCGCTCGGGTCCTGCACGATGAAGCTGAACGCGGCGGCGGAAATGATGCCGCTGTCTTGGCCCGCCTTCGCAAGCCTGCACCCGTTCTGCCCGCCCGATCAGGCGCAGGGCTATGCCGAGGCGATTTCGGACCTTGCCCAGATGCTCTGCCGGATCACGGGCTATGACGCGATGTCGATGCAGCCCAATTCCGGCGCGCAAGGCGAATATGCGGGCCTGCTGACGATCATGGCCTATCACAAGGCGCGCGGCGAGGCGCATCGCGATATCTGCCTGATCCCCGTTTCGGCCCATGGCACGAACCCCGCTTCGGCACAGATGTGCGGGATGCAGGTCGTGGTGGTCAAATCTTCGGCCAATGGCGATGTCGATCTGGACGATTTCCGCGAAAAAGCCACCGAAGCGGGCGACCGTCTGGCGGCGAGCATGATCACCTACCCCTCGACCCATGGGGTGTTTGAAGAAACCGTGCGCGAGGTCTGCGCAATCACCCACCAACATGGCGGTCAGGTCTATATCGACGGGGCAAATATGAACGCCATGGTGGGTCTGGTGAAACCGGGCGAGATTGGCGGGGATGTGTCCCACCTGAACCTGCACAAGACCTTCGCCATCCCGCATGGCGGCGGGGGTCCGGGCATGGGGCCGATTGGCGTCAAGGCGCATCTTGCGCCCTATCTGCCGGGCCATCCTGAAACGGGTGGGGCGGAAGGGCCAGTCAGTGCTGCGCCCTATGGATCGGCCTCGATCCTGCTGATTTCCTGGGCCTATTGCCTGATGATGGGCGGCGAGGGGCTGACGCAGGCCACGCGCGTTGCGATCCTGAACGCCAATTACATCGCAGCCCGCCTGCGGGGGTCCTATGAAATCCTGTTCATGGGCAACAAGGGCCGGGTCGCGCATGAATGCATCATCGACACCCGCCCCTTCGCAGAGGATGGGGTGACAGTCGATGACATCGCCAAGCGCCTGATCGACAATGGCTTCCACGCGCCCACCATGTCGTGGCCAGTGGCGGGAACGCTGATGGTGGAACCGACCGAGTCGGAAACCAAGGCCGAAATTGACCGCTTCATCACAGCGCTTCTAGCCATCCGTCAGGAAATCCGCGATGTGGCCGAAGGGCGGATAGATCCGCTCAACAACCCGCTCAAGCACGCTCCCCACACAGTCGAGGACTTGGTGGCAGACTGGGACCGCCCCTATTCGCGCGAACAGGGCTGTTTCCCGGCTGGCAGCTTCCGGGTGGACAAATACTGGCCGCCTGTGGGCCGCGTCGACAACGTGCATGGCGACCGCAACCTGATCTGCACGTGCCCACCTGTCGAAAGCTACGCGCAAGCGGCGGAGTGACCCCAAAGGCCCCGGAGATGATCCGGGGCCTTATCCTTTGTCGTCCCAGACCTGTTCCAGAATGTTCAGGAACACCGTCACGCCCGGCGCAAGCAGCGCGTCAGGGAAGTCGTAGGCCGGATTGTGCAGGGGCGCGCAATCTTCGCCCGCGCCCAGGAAAAACAGCGCGGTCGGTGTGTCTGCGCTGAAGGCGCCAAAATCTTCGGACGGGCGCATGGGGAAGTCGAAATCGGTGCGCGGCAGGTTTGTGGCCTGTGCCGCGGCCTCTACAATCGCGGCAGCATTGGGGTCGTTCAGCGTGGCATTGAAATGGTCGTGGCGGGTCACGTCCAGAGACAACCCGTGGCGCGCGGCCTCGGTCTGCGCGGTTTGCATCAATTCTGCCTCCAGCGCGGCCAATCCGTCATCGTGGATCGCGCGCAAAGTGACCTGCATGACCCCGCGCGCAGGCGCGATGCCAAAACTTGGCTGCCCGAGCGCCATATGGCAGAGCGTGGCCAGCCGGAAATCGGGGTCCATCGGCGCGACACACATATCGGGAGCAAGTGCGGCAAGGATCGCCTGCATCGCCCCAAGCGGCGAGCGTCCAGTTTCAGGGAAAGCGGCGTGCGCCTCTACCCCTGTCAGGTGCAGGGTCACTCCCACAGAGGCGCAACTCGCAGGCCCCGGCGCCACCGCATAGGCCCCAAGCGGCAGACCCGGCATGTTGTGCAGCGCGAAGGCCCAATCGGGGCGCAAGGACGCAAAGGCCGGGTCCGCCAGCACTGCGCGCGCCCCTGCTGCGGTTTCTTCGGCAGGCTGGAACAACAAGACCACGCGCCCCTTGGCCGGGGGGGTGCGCGACAAATGCTGTGCGACCCCGAACAGGATCGCCATATGCCCATCATGCCCGCACAGATGCGCAATTCCCGGCTTGATGGAGCGATATGGCGCTGCGCCCGCATCAGAGATAGGCAGAGCGTCCAGTTCCGCGCGCAACATAACAGTCGGGCCGGGCTGGTCAGATGCGAAAACGGCAACCAGCCCATGCCCGCCCAGTCCCGTGACCAACGAAACGCCGGCAAGGGCCCCCAGACGGTGCGCCAGCAAAGCCGCCGTTGCGCCCTCTGCCCCCGACAGGTCCGGGGATTGATGCAGCGCGTGGCGCAGTTTCAGCAGATCGCTTTGGTCTGACATTGTCTTCTCCGAAGTAGATTCCGTCATGGCGTTAAAGTCCAGTTCACACCCTTGGTCTATTATGTTCAATCATAAGGCTGATTGGATAACAGAGGGAACCGGTTTGGCGCGGTTGAAAAGACAGAGCGAGAGCATTCATGCGCGCTGCAACACCGCGAGCTGTGCTGTTTGGCCATGAACCAGACCACGCCAACCGACCCCGCATTTGCCACCCTGCTGAACCGCGTGCGTCGCGCGCGGCTACGGGCCGAGCTTTTGTTGGAACAAGCGCGCACCGAATTGCAGGCAGCCAATGACAAGCTGCGCGAACACGCGACATCGCTCTCCGATCAGGTCATCGCGCAGCGCAACTTGCTTCAGGACATGCACCGCCGGACTGCGGACTTGCAGAGCTTGCAGTCGCAGACCGAACAAAACCTGCAATCCGCGCATACTATGGCCCATTTGGCCGAAACACGCCTGCGTGCGGCGATTGAAGCAATCCCGGATGGGTTCGCCGTGTTCGACGCCGCACAGACATTGGTCATGGCAAACCGTGCCTATCTGGAAGTTTTTGGAAAATATCCAGAGATACAAGAAGGCGTCAGCTATTTGCGAATCCTTGAAGTTTGTGCGCTGGACGGGATGGTGAAACTCGATATCCCGCCCGAAATTTGGGTGGAACACATGATCGCCCGCTGGCAGGACGAACATATTTCCCCGCTAGAATTGCATTTCCGAAGTGGCATGAGCGTCAGATTGATGGATCGGCGCGTTCCAAACGGCGATTTCGTCAGCCTTGTGCGCAACATAACGCGGACATTGGAATACCAGCGCAACTTGATTGACGCGCAGTCGCGCGCGGAAGCGGCGGCGCAGGCAAAATCAGCGTTCCTCGCCAATATGAGCCATGAAATCCGCACGCCCATGAACGGCATCGTCGGTATGGCGGATCTGCTGACAGAAACGGAACTCGACCGCGACCAGCGGCTCTATGCCGAAACGATCCGGGGCAGCGGGCAGGCGCTGGTGACGATCATCAACGACATTCTGGATTTCTCTAAGGTCGAAGCGGGCAAGATGAGCCTGCATCCAGAACCAGTCGATCTGGAAAAGCTGATCCATGATGTCATGCTGCTTCTGGGGCCAAGCGCTTGCACGAAGTCACTGGAATTGGTCGTCGATTTCGACATGTTCCTGCCGCGTCTTGTTATGGCCGATGCGGGCCGGATGCGGCAGGTTTTGACGAACCTGGTCGGCAACGCGATCAAGTTTACCGAGAAGGGTCATGTCATCGTGCGTGCTGTGGGTGTGGGCGACATGCCTGATGGACGCAGGGTGCATATCACTGTCGAAGATACAGGCATTGGCATCGCGCCCGAGCATCAGGCGGGCATATTCCACGAGTTTCATCAGGTCGATGGCGCGTCAAACCGGCGGTTCGAGGGGACAGGTCTGGGGCTGGCGATCACTCAGCGTATTGTCGCGTTGATGGGCGGAACAGTCTGGGTTGAGTCCGAACTTGGGTCAGGGTCATGTTTTGGAATTGCGCTGCCCCTTCGCCCCGTTGATGATCCCGACACGCACGAGGATCTGGTTTGGCCAGAGCAGTTGCGCCGGGTTCTGCTGATCAGTCAAAGGCCGGTCTGCGGTAACATCATCGAACGTGGGCTGATGCAGAACCAGATCGAGGTGACGACAGTCTCGCAAACGTTGGCCTTGGACCGGGCGCTGGACCGGGATGGTCCTTTTGATCTGGTGATGCTGGATACCGACATGTCCGCGCAGGGCGGGCCAAGTTGGACGCGACTGTTGGACCATATTCCCGTGACCCTGCCTGTGATCCTTATGATGTGCTCCCAACCGGGCGCGCAAGGTATCGCACAATTGGAGCATCGCCGCCGGATCGTCCCCAAGCCTGTGCTCTTGCGTGACCTGTGCGCAGCGGCGAATGATTTGCTTGGACCTGTGCCAGACGCTCTGCCCGCACCCTCGCAGGCAGCCGAGTCGCAGGCAACTCTAGCCACTGAGAAACTCGTTGTGCTTTATGCCGAAGATAATGCAACGAATCGGCTGGTCTTTACCAAAATGGTGACCGCGTTACCAATTGATCTGCATTTCGCCGAAAATGGGCGCGAAGCCATCGCGCGTGCGACGGCCCTGCGCCCGGACCTTGTCTTTATGGATGTCTCCATGCCTGAAATGGACGGACGCGAGGCAACTATGGCGTTGCGTGCGATGGCAGATTGGCGACAAGTGCCGATCATCGCACTTACTGCCCACGCTCAAATCGAGGAAGCGCAGCGGCTTGCCGGTCTTGGTGTCAATGAAACGCTGACCAAGCCCTTGCGCAAAGCGCGGCTTATCGAGGCATTGGAAACCCATTCAGGCCGCAAGATGGGCTAGCTTGGGGTATGACGCAGGAAAACGGGTTTGTCGGGTGTCGAACGGTCTGGATCGAACGCATAGCCCCCAGTGGTGAAGTCGCGCAATGCGCGCGGGTCTTGCACCCGGTGCTCCAAAATGAAGCGCGCCATCGCCCCGCGCGCTTTCTTGGCGTGGAAGCTGATCACCTTGGCGTCCCGGTCGTCGGTGCTGTCCAGAAAGACGGGTGTGATCACAGGCAAACCCAAGGCCGCGATATCGACCGCCCCGAAATACTCGGTCGAGGCGCAGTTCACCAGCACTTGCGCGCCGACGGCCTGAGCATCCGCAGCCAAAGCCCGCGCAACGCGGTCGCCCCAATAAGCATAGAGCGTGGCTCCTTGGGCGTTTTGCAAGCGGCTGCCCATTTCCAGCCGATATTCCTGTAAAGCGTCGAACGGGCGCAGCACCCCATACAACCCCGACAGAATGCGCAAATGCCCTTCGGCCCAGTCCAGAGCATCGGTATCGAGCGACTTGGCGGCAAGGCCTGTATATGTGTCGCCTGCAAAGCCATAAATCGCCGGGCGCGGGTTACCGCTCGCGGGGTCTGCGGTGAAACGCACAAAACGCTCGGCATTCAACATAGCCAACTGGTCAGAAATGTGCATCAGTCGCTTCAACCCCTCTGCGCCCAGGCTTTGTGACAGGGCCGCGAGTTCCATCGCCTGCGCCTGAAAGCGCGGCGTTGCAAGTTGGCGGGTGCCGCGATAGGGCGACCAGTCGAGTTTCTTGGCGGGCGAGAGGACGACGAGCATTCCAGGCCTTTCCTGTTGCTCTTCTACCTAGCCAAGGGGCGCGAATTGTCCAGACCAGCACGCGATCCAGTTGCACCTGACTGCCGAAAACCCTACACTTATGCACACTCCAACCCGAAAGGCCCAAGATGCTGTCGCTGATCCAGATCATCCTACTGATCCTGAACGTCGCGCAATTCCTGATCATCGTGCACATCATCCTGAGCTGGCTGATCAATTTCAATGTGCTGAGCCTGCGCTCACCGATTGTGGCGTCTATCTGGGACGGATCGAACCGCCTGCTCGAACCCGTCTATCGCCGCATCCGCGCCTTTTTGCCCGATCTGGGGGGAATTGATCTTGCGCCTTTGGTGGCCTTGCTCGCGATCTATGCGATCCGCATTGTGCTGATCAACAACGCGTCCGTGTTTATCTGATCTTATGCCCGCGCTCGACCGCCCCGAAGCGCTTCTGGCGCAGGTTTTCGGCTTCCAAAGCTTCCGCCCCGGTCAGGCAGAGATTGTGGAGGCTGTCACCCATGGTCAAGACATTCTGGCGATCATGCCGACAGGGGGCGGGAAATCCCTGTGTTTCCAATTGCCAGCGCTGTTGCGCGACGGGCTGACGGTCGTGATTTCGCCGCTGATCGCGCTGATGCGCGATCAAGTGCGCGGTTTGCAGGAAGTGGGTGTGGCAGCCGGGGCGCTGACATCGGGCAATACCGAAGGGGAAACGGATGCCGTCTACACAGCGCTCTCGAAAGGCGCGCTGAAACTGCTCTATATCGCGCCCGAGCGATTGGCGGGGGGCGCGACCCTTGACCTGCTGCGTCGTTCTGGCTGCAGCCTGATCGCCGTGGATGAAGCCCATTGCGTCAGCCAATGGGGCCATGATTTCCGCCCTGATTACCTGCGCATCGGCGAATTGCGCCGCGCGCTCGATGTGCCGCTGGCGGCCTTCACTGCCACGGCCGATGCCGAAACGCGGGCCGAAATCATCAAGCGGCTGTTTGATGCCCGCGCCCCTCGCATCTTTTTGCAAGGGTTCGACCGGCCGAACATCCGCCTGCATTTCGCCGTCAAGGACAGCCCGCGCGCACAAATCCTGCGCTATGCGCAAGCGCGCAAGGGTCAGGCCGGGATTGTCTATTGCGCGACCCGCGCCAAGACCGAAGTGCTGGCCCAAGCTCTGACCGAGGCTGGCCACAATGCCCGCGCCTATCACGGCGGCATGGATGCGGATAGCCGCCGGATCGTGGAAACCTTGTTCCAGCGCGAGGATGACCTGATCGTTGTGGCGACGATTGCGTTCGGGATGGGTGTGGACAAGCCCGATATCCGCTGGGTTGCCCATTCCGATTTGCCCAAATCCATCGAAAGCTACTATCAGGAAATCGGGCGCGCGGGCCGCGATGGGTCGCCTGCCGATACACTGACGCTGTACGGCCCAGAGGACATTCGCCTGCGGCGCGCGCAGATAGACGAAAGCCCCGCGCCCCTGGAGCGCAAGCAAGCCGATCACGCGCGCCTGAATGCGCTTTTGGGTCTGGCCGAGGCTGCTGAATGTCGTCGCCAAGTGCTTTTGTCCTATTTCGGCGAAGTGTCGGACCCGTGCGGGAATTGTGACCTGTGCAGCGCCCCTGCCCGGCTGTTCAATGCCACGACCCCGGTGCGCAAGGCATTGTCGGCAATGCTGCGGACAGGCGAAAGCTTTGGCGCGGGGCATCTGGTGGATATTCTGACCGGCAATGTGACAGCGAAAGTGCGTGAGCGGGGGCATGACAGCTTGCCCACCTTCGCCGTCGGGCGCGACCTGTCGCGGGCCAAATGGCAGGCCGTGTTCCGGCAAATGATGGGGCGTGATCTGGTCCGCCCGGACCCAGAGCGGCACGGAGCCTTGCGTATGACCGACGCCGCGCGCCCGATCCTGCGGGGCGAAGCGGAAATCCACCTGCGCGAGGATACTGTCACGAGCGCGCAAGACGGCCCTTCGGTTCGCGTGCTGGTCAGCGAGGAAGACGCACCGCTTCTGTCCGCCCTGAAAGCCAAGCGCCGCGCCTTGGCCGAAGCAGCGGGCGTTCCGGCCTATATCGTGTTCACCGACAAGACGCTGACCGAGATGGCCGAAAAACGCCCCCTGACGTTGGACGCGATGGCGCATGTGACCGGCGTCGGGGCGGCGAAGCTCGAGCGCTATGGTTTGGCCTTCCTGCAAGTGATCACGGGGGCCACGGATACACCCCATCCAGTGCGCCGCAAACTCGCTGGCCAAGATGCAGGCGCAGTGTTTGACACGCTATCAGCGACCGCCCGCAAGCTGGAACGTGGGGCAGAGGGGCGCGACAAGTTGCTGACGCTCGCGCCTATTGTCCTGCGCGACATCGCGACGCGCAGGCCGCAGACGCCCGAGGCATTGGCGCGGATCAAAGGCATGGACAGCGCGCGCATGGAGCGCTTCGGCCCAGCTTTTCTGGACATTTTGACCGACGGCTGACGCTGGGGCGGCCCTTGACCTTTGCGCCCCTGCCCCGCAAGGCTGATCGAAACCACCGGAGCCCCGAATGTATCCTCTGCTGCGCTTTGCCAAAGAGTTGGTCAAATTCCGTTTCGCCCCCAAGATCGGGCTGTTTGACACCCATATCTCCCATCACCGCGTTTGGCCTTGGGATCTTGACCCGTGGATCGAGTTGAATAACGGGCGCACTCTGACGCTCTATGATCTGGGCCGGATACCCATGGCGATCCGCACAGGGCTGGTGCATGTGCTGCGCGCGAATAAATGGCGGCTGACAGTGGCGGGGAATACGACGCGCTACCGCCGCCGCGTCCGCGCGATGGAGCGCTTCGAGTTGCGCAGCCGCCTGCTTGGGTGGGACGCGCGCTTCATCTATATGGAACAGGCTATGTGGGTGGGGGGCGAGTGCGCGAACCATATCCTGATCCGCTCTGCCTTTATCGACAGTAAAGGGATTGTGGCACCGGGGCGCGTGGTGGAGGCGATGGGCCGCCCGCCCGAAAGTCCGCCCCTGCCCGATTGGGTGCAAGCGTGGATCGCGGCAGATGTGCAGCGCCCTTGGCCGCCCATGCGAAGCTGAACTGGCAGCAACAAAAAACCCCCGCTCGCGCGGGGGTTTTCAATTGAGAGACCGCGACTACCCGCGCTCTTCGATGATTTTCACCATATGGGGCACAGTTGCCACCATGCCGCGGATGGAAGGCGTATCTTCCAGTTCGCGGGTGCGGTGCATCTTGTTCAGGCCCAGACCGATCAGAACAGCGCGCTGGACGGCAGGGCGACGGATCGGCGAGCCGATCTGCTGGACGACGATGGTTTTTGCCATTTGCTTAGCTCCCCTTACGCGTCAACGGTTTCAGCTTCGGGCTTGCGCAGGAGGTCGGCAACTTTCTTGCCGCGACGCTGGGCAACCTGACGCGGGCTGGACGAACGACGCAGAGCGTCGAACGTGGCGCGCACCATGTTATAGGGGTTCTGGCTGCCTTGCGACTTGGCCACAACGTCCTGCAGGCCCAGCATCTCGAACACGGCGCGCATCGGACCACCGGCGATGATACCAGTCCCCGGTACGGCGGTACGCATGATCACCTTGCCAGCGCCATGCGCGCCTTCGATGTCGTGATGCAGCGTGCGCCCATCGCGCAACGGCACACGGATCATCTGGCGCTTGGCTTGCTCGGTTGCCTTGCGGATGGCTTCGGGCACTTCTTTCGCCTTGCCCTTGCCAAAGCCCACACGGCCCTTCTGATCGCCCACGACCACCAGTGCCGCAAACCCGAAGCGCTTGCCGCCCTTCACAGTTTTGGACACACGGTTGATCGCGACCAGACGATCGGCGAATTCCGGGGTTTCTTCGCGCTCGCGGCGGTCTTCGCGGCGGTCGCGGCCTTCCCGGCGGTTTTCTCTTTCTGCCATGATCGTCTCCTCAGAACTTCAGGCCGCCTTCACGGGCAGCATCGGCCAAAGCCTTGATCTTGCCGTGAAAGATGAAGCCGCCGCGGTCGAAATAGCATTCCTCGACGCCGATGGCTTTCGCCCGTTCGGCAATCGCGGCGCCAATCTTGGCAGCTGCGTCCTTGTTGTTGACGCCAACGACACCGAATTCCTTTTCGAGTGTCGAAGCCGCCGCGAGTGTCACACCGCGCGCATCGTCGATCAGCTGAACGCTGATATTCTTGTTCGAGCGGTGCACCGACAGGCGCGCGCGCCCATTGGCAGTCTGTTTGATCTTGTTCCGAACGCGCAGGCGGCGCTTTTGGAACAGCTTTTGCTTCGTGTTCGCCATTTTTCGCGCCCTTACTTCTTCTTGCCTTCCTTACGGAAGATGAACTCATCCTTGTAGCGGATGCCTTTGCCCTTGTAGGGCTCGGGCGAACGCCACTTGCGGATATTGGCGGCGACTTGACCAACTTGCTGCTGGTCGATGCCTTCCACAACGATTTCAGTCTGCTTGGGGGTCGAAACAGTGATACCGGCGGGCACCTCGAAGATGACTTCGTGGCTGTAACCCAGCGACAGTTTCAGGTCTTTGCCCTGCATCGCTGCACGATAACCGACGCCGACCAGTTCCAACTCGCTCTTGAACCCAGTGGTCACTCCCTGTGCCAAGTTCGCGACCATCGAGCGGGTCATACCCCACTGCTGGCGCGCGGCTTTCGACAGGCCACGCGGCTTCACGGTGACGCTGCTACCATCAAGGATGATGTCAACATTGTCGCCGGCCGTGAACGCGCGGGTGCCCTTGGGGCCCTTGACCTCGATGGTCTGGCCCGAGACATTTGCCGTGACGCCCTTGGGCAGCTCAACCGGCTTCTTGCCAATACGAGACATCTCAGCCCTCCTTAGAACACACGGCAGAGCACTTCGCCACCAACATTGGCGGCACGCGCTGCTGCGTCGGACATTACGCCCTTGGGCGTCGAGACAATGGAAACACCCAAGCCATTGCGGAACGCGGGAATTTCGCTGACGCCGGAATAAACACGGCGGCCAGGCTTGGAAATCCGTTTCAATTCTCGAATAACCGGCTGGCCATCTGCGTATTTCAAGCTGATTTCCAGCTCTTGATGACCGCCTTCAGTGGTCACACGCTCATAGCCGCGGATATAGCCTTCGTCCTTCAACACATCCAACACCCAAGCACGCAGCTTGGACGCGGGGGTGCGCACAGTGGACTTGTGGCGCATTTGGGCGTTGCGGATGCGGGTCAGCATATCGCCGAGAGGATCGTTTATTACCATGATCCGTGCTCCTTACCAGCTCGACTTGACCATGCCCGGAATTTGACCCTTGGAGGCCAGATCCCGCAGCGCGATCCGCGACAGTTTCAGTTTGCGGTAATACGCCTTCGGACGACCGGTCAGTTGGCACCGGTTATGCAGACGTGTTTGCGACGAATTGCGCGGCAATTGTGCCAGACGCAGGTTCGCCTTGAACCGCTCTTCCATCGGACGCTCGGCATCGGCAGCGATTGCCTTCAGCTCGGCGCGCTTTGCTGCGAACTTCTTCACCATGCGCTGGCGCTTCAGTTCGCGTTCGATCATTGCTTTCTTAGCCATATCGATCTCTCCCTTTCGCCTTAGCTGGTGAAGGGCATGTTGAATTGCTTCAACAGCGCCTTCGCTTCTGCATCGGTCTTCGCGGTTGTCGCGATGATCACGTCCATCCCCCAGACTTCGTCAATCTGATCGAAGTTGATTTCGGGGAAAATGATGTGTTCCTTGATCCCGAAGGCATAATTGCCCCGGCCATCGAACGACGTGCCCTTCACGCCGCGGAAGTCACGCACGCGCGGCAGCGCGACGGTGATCAGGCGGTCCAGGAATTCATACATGCGATCACCGCGCAGGGTGACTTTCACACCGAGCGGCATTTCTTCACGAACGCGGAAACCTGCGATCGAATTGCGCGCCTTGGTGATGACGGCTTTCTGGCCAGCAATCGCGCTCAGGTCAGCATGGGCCGACTTGATCTTCTTGCTTTCCTTCACGGCTTCGCCGACACCCATGTTCAGCACGATCTTGTCGAGCTTGGGGATCATCATGTCGTTCTTGTAGCCGAACTGCTCTTTCAGCGCGGCGCGGACAGTGTCCTTGTAGAACGTCTTCAGACGCGGGATATAGGTTGCAGTGTCAAGCATTACAGGGCCTCCCCGGTCGTCTTGGCGAAACGCACTTTCTTGTCGCCTTCCATGCGGAAGCCAACGCGCGACGGCTTGCCCTTGCTGTCCACGATGGCGAGGTTCGACAGGTCAATCGGCATTGCCTGCGGCAGACGACCACCCTGGCTGTTCTGGGACTGCTTGGTGTGGCGGATCGCAATGTTCACGCCATCCACGATTGCCTTGTTCTCGGACGGCATGACAGTGCTGATGCTACCTGTCTTGCCCTTGTCCTTGCCCGTCAGCACGATGACCTTGTCACCTTTTTTCAGTTTCGCGGCCATCACAGCACCTCCGGTGCAAGCGAGATGATCTTCATGAAGTTCTTGGCGCGCAATTCACGCACGACCGGCCCGAAGATACGGGTGCCGACGGGCTCACCAGCATTGTTGATGATGACTGCGGCGTTGCGGTCAAAGCGAATGATGGTGCCATCTTCGCGGCGAACTTCCTTGGCGGTGCGCACGACAACGGCCTTGCGGACGTCGCCCTTTTTCACACGGCCTTTCGGAATGGCTTCCTTGACCGACACCACGATGATGTCGCCCACGGATGCGTAGCGGCGATGCGAGCCGCCCAGAACCTTGATGCACTGAACCCGGCGTGCGCCAGAGTTATCAGCAACATCCAGATTGGTCTGCATCTGGATCATTTGGTTTCTCCCGACCTTTGGGCATCATGCCCAGGGTTTCGATAGACCAGCGTGAAGTGCTCAGGCGTTAGCCTCGGTCACGACATGCCAGCGTTTGGTTTTCGAAATCGGTGCACATTCGATAATCCGAACGGTGTCACCGACCTTGAACTGGTTAAGCGGGTCGTGGGCGCGATATTTCTTCGAGCTGCGGACCGTCTTCTTCATCATCGGGTGCGTGTAGCGGCGCTCGACCAGAACCGTGATGGTCTGTTCGTTCTTGTCGCTCGTCACTTTGCCTTGCAGGATGCGTTTGGGCATGTGCGTGCTCCTTAATTCGCCGCCGCAGTGCGGGCTTTTTCGTTCAGGATCGTCATCACGCGGGCAGCGTCACGACGCACTTGGCGAACACGGGCAGTGTTCTCAAGCTGGTTTGTGGCTTTCTGGAAACGCAAGTTGAACGCTTCTTTTTTGAGCGCGACCAATTCATCGCGCAGTTGGTCCGGGGTCTTGGACCGGAGATCATCGGCTTTCATGCCAGTTCCTTTTCGTCAACATCGTCGGCAGGCCCCTGTGACAGGGTCACCCTGATTCCCGACGGAGGTGGATGAGCGCGTGCTATAGGCGCATTTGCCACGCGCGGCAACCCTGTTTCGCAAGGGCTTGGCAAGATAGTGCCGCTTGATGGGTCAATAAAGATTGCCTCTAAACGCACACGTGAGCAACGAGATGGTGTTTCGTCAGATTTTTCGGGTTTTCAATGACTTGGATTTTGGCACTTCTGGGACTTGGGTTTGCCTACGCGCTTCTTGAATGGTCATCCGATGACGCCAAAGAGTTCCGCGACGAAGATGCAGACAGAGAGAGTGACACGCCCGATGACCGCGTCATCGGTGTTGCAAACAATACAATAAGCGACGAAACTGACGGGGCCGATTCCTTCCAGCGCGACCCTGCATTGGACGGTTTCTTCACTGCACGACTTAACGGAGGTGCGGGTGACGTTGTTCTCCGCTTGTCCAACCGTGACGGGACAGCAAAAATGTTCGATGTCACCGTCGATGGTGGCCGCGGCATTGATGTCATAGATGTGGACGGCGAGAGCACGACTGTCTCTGGAGGCGACGGGAATGACACAATCGTGGCCCGGCTTACTGGCGGACTTGTTAACGAAGATGCGGGGGACGATGTTATTCGTGTGAGAGCCGGGGCCAGCACTGCGGTCATCGTGGATGGTGGCAGCGGGGCGGATCGGATAGGTGTGTCTGGGTCTGCGAACGTGATCGCCAGAGGTGGCTTGGGTGACGACATTATCGTGACCGATGGGACGGGTGATCTTGGCGCTGGGTTCAATATTGTGGCCGAGGGTGGTCCAGGAAATGACACGTTCCTGCATTCCCTCAACATCGCTGTCTTACCGGATTTGGAAGCGAATCCGGCAATCATGTGTGGCGGCGAAAGCGCTGACCTGTTCAGGATTGCGCTGACCGGCGGCGGCGATCCCATCGCACCGAACCCGGACGGAACAGTCACATGTGATAACCGCGCTGGTCTGATCGAAGACTTCTCGCGCGATGAGGATCGCTTGGAAATTGACCTGACCCAGACCTCCCCTTTGTATTCAGCGATTGACGCGCGCCTGGTCGAACAGACTGCGATTGGCGCTACCGACATTGTCTTGGACATGCCTGGCTCAACGCACCCCGTTCAGCAGATTGTTATCCGTGTTGGGACGACAGGACTTCAGTGGGCAGACATTTCGTTCATTGGGCGTAACGCGTCGCTGCACCAAGCGTGACATAACGCGAATGGGCAGATGAAAATGCCCCGATGAAATTCATCGGGGCATTCGCGATTAACATAAAATCCGACGAAGAATTACCAGTCCTCGCGCACAACAACGCGCGTCTTGATCGGCAGTTTCATCGCTGCCAAGCGGAGTGCTTCGCGGGCGATTTCATCGCTCACGCCGTCCAGCTCGAACATGATGCGGCCGGGCTTGACTTTGGCGGCCCAGAAATCGACCGAACCCTTACCTTTACCCATACGGACTTCGGTGGGTTTCGAGGTCACGGGTGTATCCGGGAAAATCCGGATCCAGACGCGGCCCTGACGCTTCATCTGACGCGTGATCGCGCGGCGGGCCGCTTCGATCTGGCGTGCAGTGACGCGCTCGGGTTCGGTCGCCTTCAGCCCGTGGCTGCCAAAGTTCAGGTCAGACCCGCCCTTGGCTTCGCCGTGGATGCGGCCCTTGTGCAGTTTGCGGAACTTCGTCCGTTTCGGTTGCAGCATAATCTATACTCCCTGAACCGGATCAGCGGCGCGGGCGCTGTTGTGCGCCGCCCGAATCCTGCAGTTCCTGCGAACGACGGTCGCGGGCCTGCGGGTCATGCTCCATGATCTCGCCTTTGAAGATCCAGACCTTCACGCCGATGATGCCATAGGCGGTCAGCGCTTCAGTATGGGCAAAGTCGATATCGGCGCGCAAGGTGTGCAGCGGCACGCGGCCTTCGCGATACCATTCGGTCCGCGCGATTTCCGCACCGCCCAGACGCCCGGCCAGATTGATCCGGATGCCCAGGGCGCCCATGCGCATGGCGTTCTGCACCGCGCGCTTCATCGCGCGACGGAACGACACACGACGCTCGAGCTGCTGGCAAATGCTCTCGCCCACCAGTTGCGCGTCAAGCTCGGGCTTCCGGACTTCGACGATGTTTAGGTGCAGATCGCTTGCCGTCAGATTGGCCAGCTTTTTGCGCAGCGTTTCGATGTCCGCGCCTTTCTTGCCGATAATCACGCCCGGACGCGCCGTGTGAATGGTCACGCGGCATTTCTTGTGGGGGCGCTCGATGATCACGCGGCTGACGCCGGCGGCCTTGCACTCTTCCTTGATGAAATCGCGGATTTTGAGGTCTTCCAGAAGAAGATTCCCGTAATCCTTGCTTTCAGCGAACCAACGGCTGTCCCAGGTGCGGTTGACCTGAAGGCGCATACCGATCGGATTGACCTTCTGTCCCATTATGCTTGCTCCTCGACCTGGCGAACCGTGATGGTGAGTTCGGAAAACGGCTTCATGATCTTGCCAAAGCGGCCACGGGCGCGCGGACGACCGCGCTTCATGACTAGGTTCTTGCCCACATAGGCTTCGGCGACGACCAGACCATCAACGTCCAGACCGTGATTGTTTTCAGCATTGGCGATGGCCGATTGCAGGCACTTCTTCACGTCGCCTGCGATCCGCTTGTTCGAGAAGGTCAGATCGGCCAGCGCCTTGTCCACCTTCTTGCCGCGGATCATGGCAGCGACAAGGTTCAGCTTCTGCGGGCTGGTGCGCAGCATGCGCGCCTTTGCCATCGCTTCGTTTTCGGCCACGCGGCGCGGATTTTTCTCTTTACCCATGGCGATTACTTCCGTTTCGCTTTTTTATCAGCCGCGTGCCCGTAATAGGTCCGGGTCGGCGAATATTCACCGAACTTCTGGCCGATCATTTCTTCGGTGACCAGCACGGGGATGTGCTTCTTGCCATTGTAAACCCCGAAAGTCAGGCCCACGAATTGCGGCAGGATGGTCGAACGACGCGACCAGATCTTGATGACTTCATTACGGCTCGACTCGCGTGCTTTCTCGGCCTTTTTCAGGACGTAAGCATCAACGAAAGGGCCCTTCCAAACTGAACGTGCCATGGATTAGCGACCCTTCTTCTTCGCGTGACGCGAACGGACGATGTACTTGTCCGTCGATTTGTTAGACCGGGTCTTGCGGCCCTTCGTGTCCTTACCCCAGGGCGTAACCGGCGTCCGGCCGCCCGAGGTGCGGCCTTCACCACCACCATGGGGGTGGTCAATCGGGTTCATCGCAACACCGCGCACCGAGGGGCGCACACCAAGGTGACGCATCCGGCCCGCTTTACCGAAGTTCTGATTGCTGTTATCCGGATTCGACACGGCACCCACGGTCGCCATGCATTCCTGACGCACCATCCGCAACTCGCCCGAGGACAGACGGATCTGCGCATAGCCGCCATCGCGGCCCACGAATTGCGCATAGGTCCCTGCGGCACGCGCGATCTGACCCCCCTTGCCGGGCTTCATTTCGATATTGTGCACAATAGTCCCGATGGGCATGCCCGAGAACGGCATCGCGTTGCCCGGCTTGATGTCGGCTTTGAGCGACGCCACAACCTTGTCGCCCACGCCCAAGCGCTGGGGGGCAAGGATATAGGCCTGCTCGCCATCTTCATAACGCACCAGCGCGATGAAGGCCGTGCGATTGGGATCGTATTCGATCCGCTCCACGGTTGCCGCGATATCAAGCTTCGTGCGCTTGAAATCCACGATACGATACAGACGCTTTGCGCCACCGCCCATGCGGCGCGCAGTAACCCGCCCGGCATTGTTCCGACCGCCCGATTTCGTCAAACCCTCGGTCAAGGATTTGACGGGACGCCCTTTCCAAAGCTCGGAACGGTCGATCAGCACCAGCCCACGCTGGCCCGGCGTCGTCGGTTTATACGACTTGAGTGCCATGCTTTCTGTCTTCCGTCAGCTAAAGGCCCGAAGGCCCGGTTTCAGTCTGATGACGCGGTTCGCGCCAAATAACCAGCGGCCCCGAAGCCGGGGCCGCTGAGTCGTGTGGTCCTTTATCAAAGGCCCGTGGCGACGTCGATAGCATTTCCCTCTTCGAGGGTGACATATGCTTTCTTGACGTCCTTGCGCTTGCCGGCGATGCCTTTGAAGCGTTTGACCTTGCCTTTGGTGATCGTCGTGTTGACCGCTTTCACCTTGACCCCGAACACCGCTTCCACGGCTTCCTTGATCTGCGGCTTGTTCGCGTCAATCGCCACTTCAAAGACAACCGCATTGGCTTCAGAAGCCATGGTTGCTTTTTCCGTGATGATCGGCTTGCGGATCACGTCGTATTGAGTTGCTTTCGCGCTCATGCCAGTCGAGCCTCCAGTGCTTCAAGGCCGGCGCGGGTGATGACCAGCGTATCGCGGCGCAGGATGTCATAGACATTCGCCCCGATCGAAGGCAGCACATCGATGCCGTCCAGATTGCGTGCAGCGCGGGCGAAGTTCTCATTCACCTGAGCACCGTCAATGACCAGCGCCTTTTTCCAGCCCAGATCGGCCGCCACTTTGGCCAGTAGCGCGGTCTTGGCTTCGGCCATTTCGGTCGTATCCAGAATCACCAGCTTGCCTGCGCCCGCCTTTGCCGACAGCGCCATGCGCAGCCCAAGGGCGCGAACTTTCTTTGGCAGATCGAACGCATGGCTGCGCGGGGTCGGCCCCTTGTAGACACCGCCCTTGCGGAAGATCGGCGCCTTGCGCGACCCGTGGCGTGCGCCACCGGTGCCTTTTTGGCGATAGATCTTCTTGGTCGAATAACTGACTTCCGACTTAGTCTTGACCGAATGCGTGCCGGCCTGTGCTTTCGCACGCTGCCAGAGCACGACGCGGTGCAGGATATCGGCGCGCGGTTCGAGGCCAAAGATGGCCTCGTTCAGCTCGACCTGACCTGCGGAACCAGCTTGCAGGTTCACAACATCAAGTTTCATGATCACTCGCCTTCCTTGACATCAGCTTCGGGCGCAGCGGCCACAGGAGCAGTCTTGATGGCAGCAGGCAGCGGGGCATTGTCAGGGAACGGCTTTTTCACCGCATCCTTGATCGTGACCCAGCCGCCGCGCGACCCCGGCACAGCACCCTTCACCATGATCAGGCCGCGCTCGCTGTCGGTCTTGACCACTTGCAAGTTCTGCGTCGTGACGCGAACCGCGCCCATATGGCCCGCCATCTTTTTGCCCTTGAACACCTTGCCGGGATCCTGGCACTGGCCCGTGGACCCGTGCGAACGGTGGCTAATCGACACACCATGCGACGCCCGAAGGCCGCCAAAATTGTGGCGCTTCATGACACCGGCAAAACCCTTACCAATCGAGGTGCCCGCGATATCCACGAACTGACCCGCAAAATAGTGGTCAGCAGTGATTTCGGCACCCACATCGATCATGTTTTCGGGGCTCACGCGGAATTCGGCCAGTTTGCGCTTGGGCGCAACGCTGGCTTTCGCGTAGTGACCGCGCATCGGGGCCGAAACGCGCTTGGCTTTCGCCGCGCCGGCACCCAGCTGAACTGCCGTGTAGCCATCTTTGTCCGACGTGCGTTGTGCTACAACTTGAAGCTCGTCCAGTTGCAGCACAGTGACGGGCACTTGACGACCGTCTTCCATGAACAGCCGGGTCATGCCCAGCTTCTTTGCGATAACTCCAGAACGCATATTCTGGACTCCTTACACTTTGATCTCGACATCGACCCCGGCAGCGAGGTCGAGCTTCATCAGCGCGTCCACGGTCTGGGGGGTCGGATCGACGATGTCGAGCAGACGTTTATGGGTACGGATCTCCCACTGGTCGCGCGATTTCTTGTCGACATGCGGACCACGAAGAACCGTGAACTTCTCAATCTTGTTCGGCAGCGGAATGGGACCGCGAACCTGAGCACCCGTGCGCTTGGCCGTATTCACGATTTCCAGCGTGCTGGCATCCAGGACGCGATAATCGAAAGCCTTCAGACGGATGCGAATGGTTTGACCTTGCATCTTCTTACCCCTCGGAGGCGCGGGGGGGTGTTGCCACCCACCCCGACACGACGCTTACTTCAGAATCTTCGCCACGACGCCTGCGCCGACAGTCCGGCCGCCTTCGCGGATGGCGAAGCGCAGCTTTTCTTCCATGGCGATGGGCGCGATCAGTTCGACTGTGAACTTCAGGTTGTCGCCCGGCATCACCATC
>JBKBLP010000020.1:0-53190 GCA_046296275.1 Roseinatronobacter sp.
TGGCTTTCTCGGCCTCGCTCGCTGCGGCAAACGAGGTGAAGATGGGTGTCCTGCTGGGCTTCACGGTCCCCATCGAATCGATCACGCCCTTCATGGCAGACAGCGCCGAACTGGCTTGGAAAGAGATCAACGAATCGGGCGCGTTCCTGGGTGGCTCGACCATCGTTTCAGTGCGCGCGGATTCGACCTGCGTTGACGCATCGGCTGCCCAAGCCGCAGCCGAGCGCCTGATTTCGTCCGAAGGTGTGGCAGCGATCATGGGCGCGGATTGCTCGGGCGTGACAACGGCTGTGCTGCAAAACGTGGCCATGTCGGCGGGTATCCCGATGATTTCGCCCTCGGCCACCTCGCCTGCGCTGAGCAACCTTGATTCCAAAGGCCTGTTCAAGCGCACCGCACCCTCTGACGCGCGTCAGGGCGAAGTGTTGGCAGGCATCGTGCATGAGCGCGGGCACACCACGGTCGCGCTGACCCATACCAACAACGATTACGGCGCGGGCTTTGCCAATGCGTTTGCCGCAGCGTTTACGGCACTCGGCGGCACGATCACGACCACGGTTCCGCATGAAGAAGCCAAGGGCGACTATTCGGCAGAAGTCGGCGCGCTGGCAGCCGCGGGTGGGCAAGCGCTGGTCGTTCTGGGCTATGTCGATGGCGGTGGGTCGATGATCCGCACGGCGGCTGAACTGGGCGCGTTCGACACGTTCTACATGGGCGATGGTATGTTCGGTGACGAACTGATCGCGGCTGTGGGCGACGCGCTGAACGGCACTGTGGGCACGATCCCGTGGGCCGAAGGCGCGGGCACCGATGCCTTCAACGCGCTGGCCGAAGCGGCAGGCGTGAATGCAGCATCGAGCTACACGCGCGAAAGCTATGACGCAGCCGCCTTGCTGGCGCTGGCCGCCCAAGCTGGTGGCAGCGCCGACCCTGCAACCATCGCCGCCAACATTCTGGCAGTGGCCAATGCCCCCGGCGAGCCGATCCTGCCGGGCGAACTGGCCAAGGGTCTGGAAATCCTCGCTGCTGGGGGCGAGATCGACTATGTCGGTGCCACGAATGTCGAGCTGGTGGGTCCGGGTGAAGCGGCTGGCTTCTACCGCGAATACATCGTCGAAGGCGGTCAATACGTCACGGTAAAGTTCCACTAATCGAAATCGGGTCCGCAAGGGTCCATCGGCCCGGGGTCATCCCCGGGCCGATTTCCAACAAGGTATCACGGCCATGACCAATGCCATGATCGAGGTGCAGAACCTGCACAAACATTTCGGCGGATTTCACGCTGTCGATGGCGCGTCATTGCAGATCGAGAAGGGCTCGATCACTGGCCTGATCGGCCCGAATGGCGCTGGAAAAACCACGCTTTTCAATGTGATCGCAGGCGTTCTTCAACCGACATCCGGTCGCGTGCTGATGGATGGGCAAGACATTACGGGCCTGCCTCCGCATGAATTATTTCACAGGGGTTTGCTGCGCACCTTCCAGATCGCACATGAGTTTCATTCGATGACGGTGCGCGAAAACCTGATGATGGTGCCTGCGGGGCAGATGGGCGAAAGCTTGTGGTCCGCGTGGTTTCATGGGTCACGCGTGAAGGAACAGGAAGCGCGCATCCGCGCGCGGGCCGATGACGTGCTCGACTTCCTGACCATCAGCCATATCGCCGATGAAAAGGCGGGCCAGATTTCGGGCGGGCAGAAGAAGCTTCTGGAACTGGGCCGCACGATGATGACCGACGCGAAGATCGTGTTTTTGGACGAAGTCGGCGCAGGCGTTAACCGCACGCTTCTTAACACGATTGCCGATGCCATCGTGCGTTTGAACCGCGAACAGGGCTATACCTTTGTTGTGATCGAGCACGACATGGATTTCATCGGCCGCATTTGCAACCCTGTGATCTGCATGGCCGAGGGCCGCGTCCTGGCGCAGGGCACGCTCGATCAGATCAAGGCCGATGAGCAGGTCATCGAGGCCTATCTGGGCACGGGTCTGAAGAACAAGGTCAAGGCAGCGGAGGGGCATCTGTGAGGCCGGTCGTGTGTGGCTGGACGGCGGGGGCCTCCGGCGGGAGTATTTATCAGCAAGATAAAGGGGCGCGGCGTGGCTGAGCCGTTTTTGATCGGAGACGCCATGACAGGCGGCTATGGGGGCGCGGATATTCTGCACGATTGCACGATTGCGGTCGAAAAGGGCGAGATTGCCGTCATCGTGGGGCCGAATGGCGCGGGCAAATCGACGGCCATGAAAGCCGTGTTCGGGATGCTCAAGCTGCGCAAGGGCGCCGTGCGCTTGGGCGGGGTGGACATTACCGGCCTGACCCCGCAAGCGCGTGTCACCAAGGGCATGGGCTTTGTGCCGCAGACGCAAAACATCTTCCCGTCGATGACGGTCGAGGAGAACCTGGAGATGGGCGCGTTCATCCGGCGCGATGATTTCCGCGACACGATGGCGCAGGTTTATGACTTGTTCCCGATCCTGAAGCAAAAGCGCGGGCAGGCGGCGGGGGAACTCTCGGGCGGGCAGCGGCAACAAGTGGCCGTGGGGCGCGCGCTGATGACGCGGCCCTCCGTCCTGATGCTCGATGAGCCGACAGCCGGGGTCAGCCCGATCGTCATGGATGAATTGTTCGACCGGATCATCGAGATCGCACGCACCGGCATTTCCATCCTGATGGTCGAACAGAATGCCCGCCAGGCGCTCGAGATTGCGGATAAAGGCTATGTTCTGGTGCAGGGTGCCAATCGTTTCACGGATACCGGGCGCGCATTGCTCGCTGATCCCGAAGTCCGCAAGTCGTTCCTGGGGGGATAAGTCATGGAACCTTTGAACGCGCTTGTTTCCGTGTCGAACTTCATGCTGATCCCCGCGCTTGCCTATGGCAGCCAATTGGCGCTGGGCGCGCTGGGGATTACGCTGCTTTACTCGATCCTGCGGTTCGCGCATTTCGCGCATGGCGACACGATGGCCTTGGGAACGGCCGCCGTGATTGGCGGCACGTGGTTCCTGCAAACCCAAGGCATCGGCATCGCGCCCCTGCCTACGGCGCTGCTGGCAATCCCGTTCGGCATCGTGGTGCTGGTGGCCTATCTGCTGGTCGCGGACCGCTTCGTTTACCGCTATTATCGCCGGGTGAAAGCCAAGCCCATGATCTTCGTCATGGCCTCGCTCGGGGTGATGTTCATCACCAATGGCATCACGCGGCTGTTCATGGGCGTGAGCGAGACGCGGTTTGAAGATGGCGCGCGGTTTGTGTTCAGCGTGCCGGAATTCCGCGCTTTCACGGGTTTGGCCGAGGGCTTGGCGTTGCGCACGGCCCAAGCGCTGACCATCGTTTCGGCGCTGATCGTGATGGCGGTGCTGTTCTGGTTCCTGAACCGCACGCGGGCAGGAAAATCCATGCGCGCTTATTCCGACAACGAGGATCTGGCGCTTCTGTCCGGCATCAATCCCGAGCGGGTGGTGGTGATCACATGGATCATCACGGCGGTGCTGCTGGTGATGGCAGGCACGCTGTTCGGGCTGGACAAAGGCTTCCGCGCCTTCAACTATTTCCAGCTTCTGCTGCCGATGTTCGCAGCCGCGATCCTTGGGGGTCTGGGCTCGCCCATCGGGGCGATTGTGGGGGCCTATGTGGTGGCGTTTGCGGAAATGGGTGTCACCTTCGCATGGCGGCGCGTCGTGACCTATCTGCTGCCCGAAGGGATGGAGCCATCGGGCATGGTCCAGCTTCTGCCCGTGGATTACAAATTCGCTGTGACCTTCGCCATTCTGGTCATCGTGCTTCTGTTCCGCCCGACCGGCATTTTCAAAGGAAAAGTGCTATGAGCCTGCGCCCGGTTCTTTTGTTCGCCGCGATGGGGCTGGTGCTGCTGGGCGTTGGTCACTTCCAAAGCTGGCTTCTGGCGATCACCATCCTGAACATGTCGCTGATCTCGGCCATCATGGCTTTGGGTGTGAACATGCAATGGGGCTATGCGGGTCTGTTCAATACGGGCATCATGGGCTTTACAGCCGTCGGGGGCTTGGCCGTGGTGCTGGTGGCACAACCGCCTGTCCCAGAGGCTTGGTCTGCCGGGGGCCTTGGCATTCTGCTGGGGCTTTTGCTGGGGGTGACGACTATTGTCGCAGCCGTGGTGATCTATCAGCGCATGGCACCGGGGCGGCTGCGCGGGCTGGTGATCTTTGGCGTGATCGTGGCCGGGTACTTGCTGACCTCGCGCGTTTTTGGGCCTGCGACAAGTGCTGTGGAAGCGGTTAACCCCGCCGCCGAAGGCTATCTGGGCGGCGCGGGCCTGCCTGTGATCCTGGGCTGGCCCTTGGGCGCAGTTTTTGCGGCTGGCGTGGCGTGGCTTGTGGGCAAGATCAGCCTTGGCCTGCGCTCCGATTATCTTGCGATTGCCACGCTCGGTATTTCGGAAATCGTGATCGCCGTGCTGAAATTCGAGAGCTGGCTGTCGCGCGGGGTCAATAACGTCACCGGCATCCCCCGTCCGGTCACGCGCCCTGTCGATCTGCAGCCGCAGGAATGGGTGCAGTCGCTTGCGGCCACCTTGGGCTGGAGCGTGCAGCAAACGGCGTCCGTCCTGTCGGGGCTTGGCTATGCGGCTTTGTTCACGCTGGTGCTTGGTGTGCTGATCTGGCTGTCTGAACGCGCCTGGAACAGCCCCTGGGGCCGGATGATGCGCGCGATCCGCGATAATGAAGTGTCCGCCCGCGCAATGGGCAAGGATGTAAAGGCCCGACACCTGTCGATTTTCGTGCTCGGCTCCGCTGTCTGCGGGCTTGCGGGCGCGATGATGGTGTCGATGGACGGGCAGCTCACACCGGGCAGCTACGAGCCGCTGCGCTTCACTTTCCTGATCTGGGTCATGGTGATCGTGGGCGGATCGGGCAACAATTGGGGCGCAGTCTTGGGCGGCTTCGTGATCTGGTTCCTCTGGGTGCAGGTCGAACCTGCGGGCCGCTTCGCAATGGAGTTCATCACATCGGGCATGGAGGATGGCTCGGCGCTGAAAGCCCGCCTGCTCGATTCGGCAGCCTATATGCGGCTTTTGACGATGGGGGTCGCACTTCTGCTGGTTCTGCGTTTCGCGCCCCGCGGCCTGATCCCGGAGAGGTGATGCTCGCTGTTTTGGTTCCAGCCGCAGGCGCGTCCAGCCGCATGGGCGCACGCGACAAGCTGCTGGAGCCTGTGGCGGGTCAGCCGCTCTTGCGCCTGATGGTGGCGCGCGCGCTGTCCGTGACGCCCCATGTCGCTGTGACCCTGCGCGCACCTGACCCGGAGCGGCGTGCTGTTTTGGCAGGCTTGGACGTTGTTGTGATCCCCGTTCCCGATGCTGCAACAGGGATGGCGGCCAGTCTGCGGGTGGGGGCCGATTGGGCGCTCTCTGGCCGTTGCAGCGCGCTCATGGTCGTGCTGCCAGATATGCCCGATATCACGACAGAGGATTTGCACACGCTGGTAGCTGACTATGCTCACCATCCAGATACCCCCTTGCGCGCGGCAAGTCACGATGGCCAACCGGGCAACCCTGTCATCCTGCCCCGCGCTCTGTGGCCGCTTTTGTCTGGGCTGTCGGGCGATCAGGGCGCGCGGGCGATTTTCGCAACCCATCCCCCGCGCCTGTGCGCTTTGCAAGGCGACCGCGCGCTGACGGATCTGGACACACCAGAAGCTTGGGCGCGCTGGCGCAAATAACAGTTTTCTCAGGTTCCCCCTGCCCCGCTCTCGCGCTAGAAGGCCGCGAAACTGACGAAAGGGCTGGCCATGATCCTCTATCCTGCAATCGACCTCAAAGACGGGCAATGCGTGCGGCTGTACAAAGGCGACATGGACCGCGCGACAGTCTTTGGCGATGACCCCGCCGCACAGGCGCGGACATTTGTGGATCAGGGCGCGGAATGGCTGCATCTGGTGGACCTGAACGGGGCTTTCGCGGGCGCGCCCGTGAATGGTGCTGCGGTCGAGGCGATTTTGGCCGCCGTGGATGTGCCCGCGCAACTTGGCGGCGGCTTCCGCGACATGGCCACGATCGAGGGCTGGTTGGCCAAGGGCCTAGCGCGCGTAATCCTTGGCACAGTGGCCGTGGAAAACCCCGCGCTGGTGCGGCAGGCGGCGGCGGCCTTCCCCGGCCAAGTGGCGGTGGGGATCGACGCGCGCGCAGGACGCGTGGCGACCAAGGGCTGGGCCGAGGAAACGGATGTGATGGTCACAGACCTGGCCAAGCGATTTGAAGATGCAGGCGTGGCGGCGATCATCTACACTGACATTGACCGCGACGGCGCCATGCAGGGGGCGAATGTGACTGCCACTGCCGCACTTGCGCGGGCGGTGTCGATCCCTGTCATCGCGTCCGGCGGCGTGTCCACCTATGCCGACCTGGAGGCGCTGCGCGATTGCGGGGCCGCGTTGAACGGCGCGATTTCGGGCCGCGCGCTTTATGACGGGGCGATTGATCTGGCCAAGGCCATGGCGCTCTTGAGGGGCTAAAGCCCGCGCAACGCCGCGCGCAAGGTCCGTTGGAACTTTGCGCTGTTGTAAATGTCGTTATGACCCGTGCCGATCTGATGGGTGGTGACTGCACGGCCCGCTCGATCCAGACCATCAAGCAAAGCGCGGGCGCGGGCGGGGGGGATGACCTCGTCGCGCGTGGCGATGAAGATATGGGCGGGGGTGGTGCTGCCGCGCAGGGCGTCGAGCGTTTCGACGGGATGGCGGAAGAACAGCCGCACAGGCACAAAGGGCAGCGTGTCCTGCGCGACGCGTGCCAAGCTGTCAAAGGGCGTGACCAGAACCAGCCCGCGCAGCGGCCGCGCGGCGGCAAGATCGGCGGCAATGCCACTGCCGATGCTGAAGCCCACCGAGATCACGCCCTGTGGCGCGTCAAGGCTGTCGAAAATCACCTGCGCATCTGCGATCAGCCCCCGCGCCGAAGGGCGGCCCGTGGACGGCCCATAGCCGCGATAGTGATAGACCACGACCCCATGCGCGGGTGCGATCTGGTGCAGGAACAAAGCTGTCACCGCCGCATCGGTCGCGTTGCCACTGAAGCCAAGAAGCACGGGCGCGCGGGGATCGGTGCCGTCGATCTGGTAGCCGTGCAAGGTCACGCTATCCGGGGTTTGCAGCCGCAGCGCCTGCGCCATCGGCAGCGCAGGCCCCGCCGCGACCATGCCACGCGGAAAGATAAGCGCGCTTTGGGCCAATGCGAGCGTCAGCACGATTGCGCCGTAACCACCAAGCCCCAGCAGCGCAATCTTTACCCCCCAGCCCATTCAGTCGGGCACCCGGTCCGCAAGCGGCATGAAGGGTTTGAGATCAATCAGCGGCGTGCCGTTGACGGCATCGATGGCATCGACCGTTATCCGGCCTGCCTGCATGTCGAGCGCTCTGACCTTGACCACCCCCAGCCCGATCGGATTGGGCCGCGCGGGCGAGCGCAGCGCAAATGTGCCTGCGCCCTCAGTCCGGTGGCGCGGGACTTGGCGGATCAGGTCGCGGGGGGCCTGCGTCATCCAATAGAGCGCGATCAGCGTGTCACCGGGCGCGATGCCTTCCAGCCCCGGACGAAAGGGCGCGGCGACATGCAACACCGCGCCTTGCCCCGTTTCCCGCGCCGCGCGCAGGTTCTTGGGGCAGTTGTCCAGCGACCACGGACTTTCGATATGGCCGATGAAGGTGATCGTGGCATCCGGGGTCAGGGGCGCGTCAAGCCGCGTTTCCCCGTCACGCAGGTTAAAGCGCGTCATTGCCTGCACCTGATGCATCGCCTGATGGACGCCCGCGAAACCCTTGCGCTACAACATATTTCTCGGAACTGTCGGAGCGGCTTGCGGGCGGCTTCACATTGGCGACTTTGGTGAAATTGCGCTTCAAGAGATGCTGCAAGTCCCCCTCGGCCCCGCCCGCCAGAACCTTGGCGACGAATGTCCCGCCTTCTTCCAGCACGTCGAAGGCGAACAATGCAGCGGCTTCGCACAAAGCCATGATCCGCGCATGGTCGGTCTGCTTGTGCCCACTCGCTGCCGCCGCCATATCGGACATGACGACATGAGCCGGGCCACCGAGCCAGTCCTTGACCTTCTCCTCCGCGCCTTCATCGAGAAAGTCGAGCACATGGGCTGTGGCACCGGGCAAGGGTTCGACCTGTTGCAGATCGACACCCAACACGAAGCCGACGCGCTTGCCCGATTTCTCGCCCAAGGCATTGACGCGCCGGACGGCGACTTGCATCCAGCCGCCCGGCGCGCAGCCAAGGTCCACCACGCGCGCGCCGGGGACAAGGAAACGGTATTTGTCATCGAGCTCGATCAGCTTGTAGGCCGCCCGCCCCCGATAGCCGTCGCGCCGGGCTGCGGCCACGTAAGGGTCGTTCAACTGCCGCTCCAGCCACCGGGTCGAGGACAGCTTGCGCCCGCGCGCGGTCTTGACCTTGACCTTCAGATCGCGCTGACCCCGGCCTGATGTGTTCTTTTCCGCCATCGCGTTTGCCTTTCAGGGTTTCAGGTTCAGCACGCCGTCGCGGCTCATTTGCGCATAAAGCAGCCCCTCGCGCAGGCCACGATCGGCAACCGACATCCGGTCCGTGGGCCAGACGCGCATGAGCGCTGTCAGGATCGCAGCGCCCGACATGATCTGCGTGTGCCGCTCGCGCCCGATGCTCGGGTCATGCTTGCGCCCCACAGGCCCAAGGGCCAGATATTCGCGGATCACAGCTTCCACCTGGCCCGAATTCATCACCAGCCCATCGACCTTGGTCCGGTCATAGCGCTTGAGCCGCAAGTAGCTTGCCGCGACTGTGGTAATCGTGCCCGACGTGCCGATGATCTGGAATTTGTCATGCGCGCGCGCATCGCGGTAGGGGGTGAAGGCTTCGAGCTGTTCTTCGAAATACCAGCTCATCAGCGCGAAGCGGGCCGCGTCATCTTCGACATCGCCGAAATAATCCTTCAGCGTGGCAACCCCCAAGGGCACGCTGATCCAGTCGATGACTTGCGGCTTGCCCGCCACCGGGTCGCGGTTGAACGCGCCGCGATACATGCCCATGATCGCCGCGCGCCGCTTGTCAGAGGCCACGCGCGACAGGTCGATCCACACGAGTTCCGTGGACCCGCCGCCAATGTCGATGACCAGCAATTGCTCGGTTTCAGGGGCCACAAGCGAGGCGCAGGACACGACCGCCAGCCGCGCTTCTTCCTCGGCCGTGATGATATCCAGCCGCAGCCCCGTTTCCGCCTGCGCGCGGCGCAGGAAATCGCGGCTGTTGCGCGCGCGGCGGCAGGCCTCGGTCGCGACCAGCCGCATCCGCGTCACATCGTGGCGGTCCAGTTTCGCGCGGCACACGCGCAACGCCTGCAAAGTCCGCTGCATGGGGCGGTAGGACAAAAGCCCGGTGGATTCGAGCCCCGTGCCCAGTTCCACTGCTTTCGAAAAGCTGTCCACGACTTCAAAATGCGCGCCTTGGGGGCGGGCAATGAGCATACGACAACTATTTGTGCCCAGATCCAAAGCAGCATAAAGCGCATTAGGTCCGGGCCGGGTTGGGCGCGGGGCCGAAGCCGAGTTGGGGGCACCTGCCGGAGGCGAGGCACCTTGCGTCTTGGTCGGGGAAGCGCCCGCGCCTGCGGGACGCTCGGGCGTCATGGTCGCCCTCCAATTTCATGTTATCGTCAAAGGTAGTCGAGCAAGGGGCGTGGCGCAAGGCTTTCGGCAGGGCGCGTGTCACAAATCAGAGCAGTTTGGCGGCACAGATTGTGTTTGCGTTTCCGCGCCCGCACGCCCATCCTGCCTGCAAGAATGTTGGACGGAGAAAAGCATGAGCTTCGAAACCCAAGCCACTACAGCAATGACACAGCTCGCCCGCGATGCCGTTTGGTTCGATCTGGACACGCAAAGCCATCGCCGCGCCTCGGCCCGGGTGCTCAAGCGATTGTTTTTCAACCTCGCGCGGGCCTTGGGGTCGGATGTGTTTGCCGAAGCGGGGGCGATGGATGCGCGCTATTCCGTGCGAGCGCGCAAAGTGCTGCCCAAAGCGCAGATCATCGCGTTCGAGGCCAATCCGCATAATCACGCGGCCTTCAGCGTAACACCTGAAATGGCTGATGCGCGCGTCGATTACCGCCTGACCGCGCTCAGCGATCATGACGGGCCGCAGCGCTTCAAGGTGCTGGTGTGGGAAAACGGGCGCGAACGGCGCAAGGTGAGCGGGCGGTCGTCGCTGATGGAACGCGAAGCGGGACGCGCGGCGCGCTATGAAGAAGTCGAGGTGCCCGGTACGACGCTCGACACGGCCCTTGGTCCCCTGCCCGGTCGCGTGGCGCTGAAAGTCGATGTCGAAGGGGCGGCGGAACCCGTGCTGCGTGGGGCCGCGCAGACGCTGGCCCGCACCGATCTGGTGGTGATCGAGGTCGAAACGCGCGCCTTCTGGCAGGGGCAATGGCTGCATCTGGATGTCTGCGCGCATCTGATGGCAGCCGGGCTGATCCCGGTCGCGCGGGATTTCGAATTTCCAAACCAGTTCAATCTTGTGTTCCTGTCGCCGCGCGCCCTGGGGCAAGCGGGGGTGCTCGAAGCCTTGGAGCGCTATCATTCCTGGCTTGCAGTGCAGGCGGCAAATGACTGGGCCGGGTAGAATGTGTCGCGTTCATTCGCATTCACGCGTCACACTCTAACCATCTGGTATCGCGCGTCTTTTTCGCAAAACCGGTTCCCACTTTTGCGCGACATGCTCCGTCAGGCGAAAGCCGCAGCCAGCGCAAGCTCGATCATCTGCCCGAAGCTCTGTTCGCGCTCGGACGCAGGCAGGGCTTCGTGCGTGAGCAGGTGGTCGGAAATCGTCAGGATCGCCAAGGCGCGCACCTTGTGGCGGGCGGCGACGAGGTAGAGCTCGGCTGCCTCCATCTCGACGGCCAGAATGCCGTGGCGTTGCAGGATGGTGTTGAGGTCAGCGCGTTCGTCATAGAACGTGTCGGAGGAATAAATCTGGCCCACATGGGCGGGCATGTCCTTTGCTTGCGCCGCATCCTGCGCCGCGCGCAGCAGCCCGAAATCAGCCAAGGGGGCGACGTTCATTTCCCGCAGCAGGCCCTTGGAGGGGGTGGAAAGCGTCGCGCAGCCCTGCGCCAGCACCAGATCGCGGATCGCCACATCGGGTTGCATCGCGCCTGCGGACCCAACACGGATGATCGTCTTGGCACCAAAGTCGCGGATCAGTTCATGGGCATAGATCGACATGGACGGCATCCCCATGCCCGAGCCTTGGATCGTGACCCGGTGGCCGTCCCATGTCCCGGTAAAGCCCAGCATCCCGCGCACTTGGTTGGTGCAGGTCACATCGGACAGATACCGCTCGGCCGCCCATTTTGCGCGCAGCGGATCGCCTGGCATCAGGACAGTTTCCGCAATCTCTCCGGCTTGCGCCCCGATATGAATGGTCATGCTGTCCCCCTGTCGCGTGTCGGGGGCAGATTGCCCCCTTCCCCTGCCCGGTTCAAGGGCCTATACCCGGCCCATATTCGCCCCGCAGGAGGTTTCGATGCGCCGCGCCCAACTGACCCGCAAAACGGCGGAAACGGATATCTCGGTCACACTCGATCTGGACGGGACGGGGACGCGCGATTGCCAGACGGGGGTGGGGTTCTTCGACCACATGCTTGACCAGCTTGCGCGCCATGCGATGATCGACATTGCGATTACAGCGAAAGGCGATCTGCATATTGACGACCACCACACTGTCGAGGATTGCGGCATCGCTTTGGGTCAGGCCCTCGCGCAGGCTTTGGGGACCAAGCGCGGCATCAGGCGCTATGGCGATTGCCGCGTGGCGATGGATGACGCGCAAGTGGCTTGCGCGCTTGACCTGTCGGGGCGGCCCTATCTGGTGTGGAATGTGGCGTTTCCGACGGCCAAGATCGGGACATTCGACACGGAATTGGTGCGCGAGTTCTTTCAGGCCATCGCCACGCATGGCGGCATCACGCTGCATCTGGACCTGATCCATGGGATCAACAGCCACCATATCGCTGAGGCGGCGTTCAAGGCGTTCGCGCGCGCGTTGCGGCAGGCTGTGGAGACTGATCCGCGCGCGGGCGGCGCTGTGCCCTCGACCAAGGGGATTTTGTAATCCCGATGCTGACAGTTTTGGTGGATTACGACAGCGGCAATTTGCATTCGGCGCAAAAGGCCTTCGAGCGGATGGCGCGCGACGTGGGTGCGGGCGAGGTGATCGTCAGCGCCCGGCCCGAAGACGTGGCGCGCGCGGACCGGATCGTGTTGCCGGGGGACGGGGCGTTTCCGGCCTGCCGCAGGGCCTTGGCCGCGGTGGACGGAATGGATCAGGCGCTGCATGAAGCGGTGCAGGGGCGCGGTGTGCCGTTTCTGGGGATTTGCGTGGGGATGCAGATGCTTGCCACCTGGGGGCGGGAATACGAGGACGTCGCGGGTCTGAATTGGATCGGGGGCGAAGTGGTGCGGATCGCGCCCTGTGACCCGCACCTGAAAGTGCCGCATATGGGCTGGAATGATTTGGTGGTGGATCAGAGCCACCCGGTTCTGGAGGGGGTTGCGACAGGCGATCATGCCTATTTCGTGCATTCCTATCAGTTCCGTGTCACGGATCCGGCGGATTTGCTGGCGCATGTGGAGTATGCGGGGAATGTGACTGCGATTATCGCGCGCGGGAATGTGGTGGGGACGCAGTTCCATCCCGAGAAATCGCAAGCCACGGGGTTGCGGATCATCGGTAATTTCTTGCGTTGGCGCCCGTGATGGCGGGCGCGGAGGGGGGCCAGCCCCCCTCTGGGGCGGTGCCCGCCCCATTCACCCCCCGGAGTATTTGGGGCAAGATAAAGATACAAAGTTTGGGGGTTGAGATGGCAGAGGCGCGCGTGGGTGAACGGATTGCGAAAGTGCTTGCGCGGGCGGGCGTAGCCTCGCGCCGCGATGCGGAAGTGATGATCACTGAGGGGCGCGTCATGGTGAATGGCAAGCGCATCGACAGCCCCGCGTTGAATGTGGGGCCTGCCGACCGGATCGTGGTGGATGGCAAGCCTTTGCCGGAAGCCGAACCTGTGCGGCTGTGGCTCTATCACAAACCACTCGGGCTGGTCACAACCGCGCGCGATGAACAGGGGCGGCCTACCGTCTTTGAAAACCTGCCCGAAGGGATGCCGCGCGTGATGAGCGTGGGGCGGCTTGATCTGAACTCGGAGGGGTTGCTGCTGCTGACCAATGACGGCGATCTGAAGCGCAAGCTGGAATTGCCCGCAACTGGCTGGGTGCGACGGTATCGCGCGCGCGTCAATGGCACACCGACGGATGCGATGCTGGCTCCGTTGCGCGCAGGCATCACAGTTGATGGCGAGCGATTTCAGCCGATGGTGGCGCAGATTGACCGCTTGCAGGGCGCGAATGCGTGGCTGACGCTGTCCATCCGCGAGGGGCGCAACCGGGAAATCCGGCGCGCGCTTGCTGAAGTGGGGCTGACGGTCACGCGGCTGATCCGGGTCAGTTACGGGCCGTTCCAGTTGGGCGAATTGCCGCGCGGGGCCGTCGAGGAAGTCAAGGCGCGCGTGCTGCGCGAGCAATTGGGCGAAGCGCAGGTGCCCAAGAGCGAGGGGCCACGTCGGGGGCCACAGGGGCAGGCAGCCTCAGCGGGAAAGACGGTCGCGCCAAAAGCCGGCGGGCCACGGCGGCTGGATGCCAAGCCTGCACTGGGGCAACCCAAGGGACCAGCACGGGGGCCTGCAAAACCCGGTGGGCGCCCCACTTCCCCCCGCCCTGCCCCAAAGTCAGGTCCGCGCCCGCGTTGAGGGTCTTTCAAAGCGGTGTGGGATCGCCTATATAAAACATTGTGTTTCCAGTGTGGAGCGTGCGATGCCCCGGCCCTTTGCAGCCAAGACAGCCTATGCGCTTCTGGTCGCTGTGATGCTTTATACCGCATTTGTAGGGGGTTAACGGATGAGCCAGCGTTTTGGTGGTCGCTACTCGCCGGATGGCAGCCCAACAGGTCCAAAAGACGCCCCGCTTTTGGTCAAGCTGCATCCTGTCGGCGCACGGGTCAATCTGCTGTTTGTGCTCCCCTTTGCCTTTGCTTTGGGCGCGTTTTTCAAAGACCCGGCCGGGCTTGCACTGAACCTTGGCGCGTTTGGTTTGCTGATGGTGGCCGCATGGCTGACGCGCGAGGGGGTGATCGCGCAAGCGGCCTATGACGAGCGCCGCGTGGCGCGTCGTCCGGCAATTCCACGCAAGATATTTGGCTCAATGCTGACAGGGATGGGGCTGGGTCTGGCGGCAGGGGGGATCATGCCGGGGGTGATCCTTGGCGGCGTCGGGGGGATCCTGCATCTGATCGCCTTTGGCCCTGACCCCTTGGGCGACAAAGGGATGGAGGGCGTCGATCTGATGCAGACCGACCGCGCCGCGCGCGCGATTGCCGATGCCGAGCGCCTGCTCTCCGAGATGGAAAGCGCGATTGCGCGCGCGGGCGATCAGCGGCTTGTGCGGCGCGTGGCGGGTTTTGCCGCACAAATCCGGCCTCTTTTTCGCACGATCGAGGATGATCCACGCCACCTGAACGCTGCCCGGCGTTACTTGGGCGTTTATCTGCAAGGCGCGCGCGATGCGACTGTGAAGTTTGCTGACCTCTATGCGCGCACGCGCGATGTGCAAGCGTTGAGCGATTACGAGGCGCTTCTGGGCGATCTGGAAGGCCGCTTTTCCGAGCGCCGCGCGGCGCTGCTGAGTGATGACCGCACGGCCCTTGATATCGAAATCGAAGTGCTCCGCGAACGCCTTGACCGCGAAGGGCTGCGCCCTGCAGACCCACGCGCCTGACACAATCCACAAACGCGGCACCAAGCCCGCGATCAACGACGAGAGAGGGAAACCCATGCCAGAGAAGATCCGCCGACAGGCCGAAGCGATGACCGCTGAAATTGACGCGCTGGCAAACTTGCCCGCTGTGGTCGAGGACGCCCAGATCGTCCCCCTCGATCAGGCCGCAGCGCCCGAGGCGGACGCGATCCGCGCGCGCATGGCCGAAATCGATGTAACAAATACCAGCACGATCATCGGCTTCGGGTCGCGGGCGCAACTGGAATTGCAAACGATCAGCCAGGCGATGCTTGCGGATGTCCGCAGCAAAGACCTTGGGCCTGCAGGCGACGGGCTGCGCGAGATGGTCACGACCTTGCGCGGGTTCTCGGTCAGCGAACTGGATATGCGCCGCAGCCGGTCCTGGTGGGAGAAGCTGACCGGGAAAGCTGCGCCGATTGTGAAGTTTCAGGAACGCTACAGCACAGTGCAAAGCCAGATTGACCGGATCACGGCCAATCTGTTGACGCATGAAACAACGCTTCTGAAGGACATCAAGGCGCTCGACAAGCTCTATGAGAAGACGCTCGATTTCTATCACGAGCTGGCACTTTACATCGCCGCAGGCAACGCGCGGTTGCGCGATCTCGATGCTCAGGACATTCCCGCCAAGGAAGCCGAGGTCAATGCCGCCCCCGAAAGCGACCAGATTCTGAAAGCGCAGGAATTGCGCGATCTGCGCGCCGCCCGCGATGATCTGGAACGGCGGGTGCATGACCTGAAACTGACGCGGCAGGTCACGATGCAGTCGCTGCCCTCGATCCGGTTGGTGCAGGAAAACGACAAATCGCTGGTGACGAAGATCAACTCGACTTTGGTCAACACTGTGCCGCTGTGGGAAACCCAGCTTGCCCAAGCCCTGACAATCCAGCGCTCGCGCGAAGCGGCGCAAGCGGTGCGCGCGGCCAATGACTTGACGAACGAGCTTTTGACCAAGAATGCTGACAATCTGCGCGCGGCCAATCGCGAAGTGCGCGAGGAAATCGAGCGCGGCGTGTTTGATATCGAAGCGGTGAAGAAAGCCAATGAGCAACTGATCGCCACGATCGAGGACAGCTTGCAGATTGCCGATGCAGGGCGCGCGAAGCGGAGTGCGGCCGAGGAAGAACTCGGGCGCATGGAAGCCGAATTGCGCAAGTCTTTGTCCGCCGCAAAGGCGCGAGACACGACGCAGGCGGAATGATTCGTGCTCAATCAGCGGGACAGGCTGGGCAAAGGATCAGGGCGCGCAGGACTTTGCGGGCTTTTGCTTCTTGCCGCCTGCACGCCGAAACTGCCACCACAGCCTGTGCCGGTGATAGCGCCAGCGACGCGCCCCGCCCCTGTCGCGCCCGCGCCCGCGCCGGCCGCCATCTCGGATGTGGGTCGTCATTTTGCTGCTCTGGAGGCCCGCAGGCTGGAGCAGGGCCTTCTGCGCACAGACCCTGCCCCCCGCGATCTGCCGCATTCTGCCCGCGATCTTGAGGAGATATTCGTGCGCGTAGCTTTGCGCGAGGAATACGCTCTGAGGCGCAATACTGTCCAACAGCGCGAAACCTCTGCCCCGCTGCGGCGTTGGACAGGGCCAGTGCGGATGGGGCTGAGCTTCGGCGCGTCCGTGCCTGCGGCAATGCGGACAGCGGATACAGCGCATGTGCGCGCCTATGCAGCGCAATTGGCACAGGCCACCCGCCACCCTGTCAGCCTTGGGGCGGCACCGAATTTCCACATCCTTGTACTGTCCGAGGACGAGCGCCGCGCAAGCGCCCCCCGTCTGCGCGCGCTGGTTCCTGGGATCGACCCGCTGGCCGTACAGATCGTCACGCAAATGCCGCTCTCGGTATCCTGCCTTGTGCTCGCGTTTTCGCGCACGGGGGACAATGTCTACACGGATGCGATTGCGATCATCCGCGCCGAATTGCCCGACCTGTCGCGGCACGCCTGCTATCACGAGGAACTGGCCCAAGGGCTTGGGCTGTCCAATGACAGCCCCCGCGCGCGGCCCTCGCTTTTCAACGATGCTGCCGAATTCGCGGTCCTGACCAACATGGATAAGGCTTTGCTGCGGATGCTCTACGACCCCCGCCTGCGTCCGGGCATGTCCGAGGCGCAAGCCCTCCCCTTGATCCGCGGCATCGCTTCCGAGTTGATGGGCGGGACAAGTTAGGCAATACTCGCCCCAAAAGCACAGGAAAGGTCCGCCCAAATGGTCTTCAGCTTCCTCAAGGGTCAGTTCATCGACGTCATCGAATGGACCGACGCCACCCGCGACACGATGGTGCACCGCTTTGAGCGGTATGGCAATTCGATCATGTATGGCGCGAAGCTGACGGTTCGTGATGGGCAAATGGCCGTGTTCATCCATGAAGGGCAATTGGCCGATGTGTTCGGACCGGGCATGTATATGCTTGAAACCAACAACATGCCGCTGCTGACGGCCTTGCAGCATTGGGACCACGGTTTCAATTCGCCGTTCAAATCGGAAATCTATTTCGTCAATACCCGCCGCTACCCCGACCTGAAATGGGGCACGCAAAACCCGGTCATGCTGCGCGACCCGGAATTCGGGCCGCTGCGTCTGCGGGCGTTTGGCAGCTATGCGATCCGCGTGACAGACCCTGTGCCCTTCATGCGCGAGATCGTGGGCACGGATGGGGATTTCACCCAAGACAAGATCACCGGGCAGATCCGCAATATCGTCGTGCAGAAGGTCAGCCGCGTGCTGGCGGCCTCTGGCATTCCCGCGCTCGACATGGCGGCGAATACCGCCGATCTGTCGAAAGTGGTGGCCGAGGCGATTGCGCCCACGCTTGCCGAATACGGGCTGGAAATGCCCGAACTGTATATCGAGAACATCTCGCTCCCGCCCGAGGTTGAAAAGGTGCTCGACCAGCGCACCAGCATGGGGATCGTGGGCGATCTGAACAAATACACGCAGTTTTCAGCGGCTCAGGCCATGGCGAAAGCCGCCGAGGGCGGCGATTCGGGCATTGGCGCCGGGCTTGGCGCAGGGATGGGCATGGGAATGGGGATGGCCATGGCGCAGGGCATGGCGGGCACGATGGCCCAAGCGCCCGCCGCATCAGCCCCCCCCCCGCCGCCGCCCCCTGTGACGGAAGCGGTGTGGCACATTGCCGAAAACGGCCAGACGCGCGGTCCGATCCCGCAATCAGCGCTGGCAGCCCAGATCACCCGCGACACGCTCGTCTGGACCGAAGGGCAGTCGGGCTGGCTGAAAGCGGGCGAAGTGCCAGCACTCGCGCGGCTGTTCGCCGCCATGCCGCCACCGCCGCCCCCTGCGGGCTAACCCGCGCTCTGGCCCTGTGGTAGGCGGTGCAGTGAGTATTTAGAGCAAGATGAAGCAGCATGTGCGAGCCTACTTGGTCCGCACCACCTGGACCCGCGCGACCATGCCCACGACCCAAGCCGAACACCGTTTTCCCTGCGCCCAATGCGGGGCGTCCTTGCGCTTCACCCCCGGTCAGGCGCGGCTGTCTTGTGAATATTGCGGGCATGAGCAGCCCATCCCGCAGATTGATGACGCGGCCCGCGTGACGGCGCTGCAATCGCTCGATTTCCACGAAGCTGTGGCGCAGCGCCTGCCTGCAAGCCAGATCGAGGAAACCCGCGTTGTTCATTGCGACACTTGCGGGGCGGATGTGCAGTTCGACCCGTCGGTGCATTCCGCCGAATGCCCGTTTTGTGCAAGTCCAGTGGTCACGGATACTGGCACGCACCGCCACATCAAGCCGCAAGCGATCCTGCCCTTTCGCCTGACCGAGGCAGAGGCGCATGAGCGGATGCGCAAATGGCTCAAGGGCCTGTGGTTCGCGCCCAACGCTTTGGCGAAATATGCGCGCTCCACTGGCAAGCTGAGCGGGCTTTACTTGCCCTATTGGGCCTTCGATGTGGCCACGCAAAGCCGCTACCGGGGCCAGCGCGGCGATGATTACACGGTCACTGTGCAAGGGTCCGACGGCAAATCGCGGACCGAGACGCGCACGCGCTGGACGCCTGTATCGGGGCGGGTGTCGCGGCAGTTTCTGGATTTGCTGATCTTGGCCTCCACCACGCTGCCACAGCGCAACACGCAGGCGCTCGAGCCCTGGACCCTGGCCGATCTGCAGCTTTATGCCCCCGATTACCTGTCGGGCTTCCGCGCCGAGGGCTACACAGTCGATCTGCCCGAAGGGTTTGACCTGGCCAAAGCGCGGATGGAGGAAGTGATCCGCGCCGATGTCGCGCGTGACATCGGGGGCGATCACCAGCGGATTGACAGCCTGTCCACAGATTACGACGACGAGCGGTTCAAGCACCTGCTGTTGCCCATCTGGATGGCCGCCTATCGCTACCGCGACAAATCCTATCGTTTTATCGTCAATGGCCAAACCGGCCGCGTGCAGGGCGAGCGGCCCTGGTCGGTCTGGAAAATTGTTGGCGCTACCATTCTGGGCTTGGTATTGTTTGGCCTTGTCATTTATGTGGCCGAAATGGGTGGCTGAGGGGAATGGCAATGATCCTGTGTTGTGGGGAAGCGCTGATCGACATGCTGCCGCGCGAAACGGGAGCGGGAGAGCCTGCTTTCGCCCCCTATCCGGGCGGGGCCGTGTTCAACACAGCCATCGCCTTGGGGCGGCTCGGGGCGCGTACAGGGTTCTTCTGCCCCATGCCCGCGGACCTGTTCGGCGCGCAACTGCGCGCGGCGCTGACCGCATCGGGCGTGGATCACAGCCTGTCGCCCGATGTGGATCGCCCCTGCACTTTGGCCTTTGTCACACTGGTCAACGGTCAGGCGCGCTATGCGTTCTATGACCGGGGCACGGCGCTACGCGATTTGACCATCGCGGACCTGCCGCCCCTGCCCGACGATGTGGAGGCGCTGTTCTTGGGCGGGATTTCGCTTGTGGGCGATCCCTGCGGCGCGGCTTTCGCGGCCTTGGCGGATCACGCCCGCGACCGCGTGGTCATGTGTGACCCCAATATCCGCCCCAGCTTCATCCGCGATGAACCCGCCTACCGCGCGCGCTTGGCCACGCTGCTGGCGCGGGCCGATCTTGTCAAAGTCTCGGACGAGGATCTGCATTGGCTGATGGGACCGGGCGATGTGGCCGATCTTGCAGGCGCCTTGCGCGCGCAGGGGCCGCGCGTGGTCATCGTGACCGAAGGGGCCGAGGGCGCGCGCGGTTTCTACGCAGGCGGCGTCGTGCAAGTCTCCGCTCCGCGCGTGTCCGTGGTCGATACAGTCGGCGCAGGCGATACGTTCAATGCAGGCGTGCTGGCATCGCTTGCCCAAAACGGCGCGCTGACCCGCGCGCAGATTGCCGCATTGGACGCGGCGACACTCCACCGCGCTCTGACCCTTGGCGCGCGTGCCGCTGCCGTGACAGTGTCGCGTGCGGGCGCCAACCCACCCTTCGCACACGAGCTATAATGCGCGCGCTAATCCAGCGCGTGCGCGAAGCGCGGGTGGAGGTGGCGGGACACGTGGTCGGCCAAACTGGTCCCGGCCTGCTGATCCTGATCTGCGCGATGCAGGGCGACACAGACGCGCAGGCAAGCGCCTTGGCCGCGAAAATCCACCGGCTGCGGATTTTCAAGGATGCAGGCGGCAAGATGAATTTGGCGCTGAAGGACACGGGCGGCGCGGCGCTGGTGGTCAGCCAGTTCACGCTTGCGGCGGATACGCGTAGCGGCAATCGCCCCGGTTTTTCCACCGCAGCCCCACCCCGTGACGGCGAAGCGCTATATCTGGCCTTCACCGTCCACTTGCGCGCTTTGGGGGTGCAGGTGGAAACGGGGCAATTTGGGGCGGATATGGCCGTGCATCTGGTCAATGACGGGCCTGTCACGATCTGGCTGGATACAGCGGCTTAGATACATTCATATCTTGCAATATATCTTGCGCGCGCTATATCAGGGCCAGATTGTCAAAGGATTCCCCCCAATGCTGCGCCGTTTCCTGCCCATCCTGACTTGGGCCCCGCGCTATAGCCGCGATGACCTGACCAATGATCTGATCGCCGCAGCGGTGGTCACAATCATGCTTATCCCTCAAGGCATGGCCTATGCGATGCTGGCGGGTCTACCCCCGCAAGCGGGCTTGTATGGGGCGATGCTGCCCTTGCTGGTCTATGCCGTCTTTGGCACATCACGCGCGCTGGCGGTGGGGCCTGTTGCTGTGGTGGCACTGATGACGGCGGCAGCGGCAGGGGCCGTGGCCCCCACCGGCAGCGCCGAATTCCACTTCGCGGCCCTCTGGATCGCGCTGATCTCGGGCGCGCTGATGCTGGCAATGGGCGTGCTGCGGCTTGGATTTGTCGCGTCCTTCCTGTCGCATCCGGTGATTTCGGGCTTCATCACCGCCGCAGGTATCTTGATCGCCGCAAGCCAGTTACGCCACCTGCTGGGCGCGCCGATCACGGGCAAGACATTGCCGCAAGTGGTCCCCTCGCTGCTCGACAACCTGTCGCAGATCAAACCTCTGACTGCGCTTCTTTCCGCACTGGTGCTGGCCTTTTTGATCTGGTCGCGCAAAGGGGTTGCGCCGCTGTTGCAACGTGTCGGGCTCTCCGCAAGCCTGTCGAAACTGCTGGCAAAAACTGCGCTCTTGCTGGCCGTGGTGCTATCAACAACGCTCGTCTGGGCTTTCGGACTGGACCAGAAGGGCGTGTCGATCTTGGGCGCAATCCCGCGCGGCTTGCCCGATATATCAGCCCCCAGCTTTGACCTCGACATGATCCTCGCCCTGCTCTCACCGGCGATCATGATCGCGATTGTCGGCTATGTCGAAAGCATCTCGATCACCCAAACATTGGCTGCGAAGAAGCGCGAAGCGGTGGACCCCAATTCGGAACTGATCGCCCTTGGATTGGCCAATCTGGGCGCAGGTGTCACCAATGCTATGCCCGTTACAGGTGGGCTGTCACGCTCCATCGTGAATTTCGACGCAGGTGCCGCCACCCCCGCCGCAGGCGCATTGACGGCTGTTGGCATTGGCCTGTCGCTTCTGCTGCTGACGCCGCTCATGTTCTACCTACCCAATGCGACGCTGGCCGCCATCATCATCGTGGCCGTTCTGGGGCTTCTGGACTTCCGCGCCCTGCCCCGGACTTGGGCCTATTCGCGCGCCGATGGCGCGGCAATGGCCGCGACCATGGCCGCCACGCTTCTGATCGGGGTGGAAGAGGGGCTGCTCGCAGGCGTCGCGCTGTCGCTGGTGCTGTATCTTTACCGCACGTCGCGCCCGCATATGGCGGTCGTGGGTCAGGTTCCGGGGACCGAGCATTTCCGCAATGTCGCGCGCCACCAAGTCGTGACCGACCCCACGATCTTCGCCATCCGCGTGGACGAATCGCTCTATTTTCCCAATGCCCGCGCGCTTGAGGACCGCATCGTGCAAGCCCTTGCCGAAACCCCCGGCCTGCGCCATGTGATCCTGCAAGCAACGGCGGTCAACTATATCGACGCATCGGCGCTTGAAAGTCTGGAGGCCATAAATGACCGTCTGCGCGCGGCTGATGTCCAGTTCCACCTGTCCGAAGTCAAAGGCCCGGTCATGGATCAACTCAAACGCGCACATCTGCTGCACGATCTGACAGGCCAGGTTTTCCTGACCCAATTCGACGCGATGGCCGCGCTCTCGCCGCAGGTCACCGAAACCACGTTGCGCGCCGCGCGCTGCGAAACCCAACGCGATACCGTGCTCGGACCCGACGGAAACCCGCTGAAGGCGCGTTTGATTCCCGCAAACATTCCTTGAGGGTTTATCCATGGCACTAAAATCCACCCCCGACCGCTACGGGTCCGTCGCGCGGGTTCTGCACTGGATCACGGCACTGGCCATTTTCGGCTTGCTGATTACGGGCCAAATGCTCGAAACAACAGACCCGTCCGCCGGACTGACAGCACTCAGCCTCCATGCCCCGCTGGGCCTGTCCGTTCTGGTGCTGACGCTCGCGCGCTTGGCGTGGTGGGGCTTGGCAGATACAAGGCCCGCGCCCCTTGGGAAGGGCCTGCAAGTACGTGCGGCCAAAGCTGCGCATTTCGGCTTTTATGTGCTCATGCTCGGCATGGGCGCAAGTGGCATTGCAATGATGATGCTCTCAGGCGCGGGGGACATCCTGTCAGGCGCAGCCACTGGCCCCTTGCCGGATTTCCGCGACTACCTGCCCCGCATTCCCCACGGGATTGGGGCAAAACTGATGATCGCGCTGATCGTGCTGCATATAGGGGCAGCACTTTATCACCATGCAATCCTCAAGGACGCGACGCTCAAGCGCATGGGGATGCGGGGGTAGCTATTCCCAACACGGAGCCCTCGGCCCGCTTTGCGGGCAGAGGGCGAATTATCGCGTGCGGCGCAGCCGCTCCGCAAGAAAACATCCGGTCAAAGAAAAACGGCGCTTAAATTGGGCGCCGTTCCTGATTTCCCAAAAAGCCGGGCTCACCCGTGCATCTTGGCGACTTCCGCCGCGAAATCTTCTTTCTCTTTCTCGATCCCTTCGCCAACCGCCATGCGGATATAGCCTGTGATCTCGATCCCACCCTCGAGAGCGGCTTGCGCCACAGTGATATCGGGGTTCACCACGAATTGCTGATTGACCAGCGTCATTTCAGCCATGAATTTTTTCATCCGGCCCGGAATGATGTTGTTCTGGATCACCGCTTCGGGCTTCGGCTTCGCCGAGGCTGCGTTTTCTTCCAGCGCCTTGGCAGTCTGCACCGCCAGTTCGCGCTCGATCACAGCCGGGTCCATCGAATTCTCGTCCAGCGCCATCGGGCTTGCGGCGGCGATATGCATTGCAATCTGGCGGCCCAGCAATTCATTTGTGCCTTTCATCGCGACCAGCACGCCGATCCGGCCCATCCCTTCGGCCGCGGCCGAGTGGACATAGGACACAACTGTTTCACCCGAAATGGCATCCATCCGGCGCAGCGTCATGTTCTCGCCGATTTTGGCGATGGCATTGGTCAGCACTGTGCTGACAGGCACACCGTCAATCTGCGCGTCGTTCAGGGCTGCCACATCGGCCACGCCAAGCGCGGTTTTGGTGATCGCGGCCACCATGGCCTGAAACTCGGCGTTCTTGGCGACGAAATCGGTTTCCGAGTTGATCTCGACGGCAACAGCGTGCCCGCCGGACACAGCCACACCCACCAGACCTTCGGCGGCCACGCGGTCGGCCTTCTTGGCGGCCTTGGCCAGACCTTTGGCGCGCAGCCAGTCAATCGCGGCTTCCATGTCGCCGCCGGTTTCGGTCAGCGCTTTCTTTGCGTCCATCATGCCTGCGCCGGTCGTTTCGCGCAGTTCTTTCACCATGCTTGCGGTGATGGTCATAACGTTCTCTCCTGCAAAACGGGATGACAGAGGCGTGGCACGCCTCTGTCACAAATTCATGTCAGTGGGACGATCAGGCTTGCGCAGGCTCGGCCAGCGTTTCCTCGATCGGCGCTTCTTCCATCGCGCCCAGATCATAGCCCGCAGCGCCCATCTGTGCGCTCATCCCGTCAAGGGCGGCACGCGCGGCCAGATCGCAGTACAGCGCAATCGCGCGGGCGGCGTCATCATTGCCGGGGATGATGTAGTCAATCCCATCGGGCGGGCAATTCGAGTCGACCACAGCCACAACCGGAATGCCCAGCTTGTTGGCTTCTTTGATGGCGAGGTCTTCTTTGTTCACGTCAATGATGAACAGAAGCGACGGCAGACCGCCCATATCGCGGATACCGCCAAGCGACGCTTGCAGCTTGGCCTGCTCGCGTTCCATGTTCAGACGCTCTTTCTTGGTCAGACCGCCGGCACCGCTTGCCAGTTGCTCGTCAATCGCCTTCAGACGCTGGATCGACTGCGACACTGTTTTCCAGTTTGTCAGCGTGCCACCGAGCCAACGGTGGTTCATGTAATACTGCGCAGACCGCTCTGCGGCGTCTGCGATGGATTTCTGCGCCTGACGCTTGGTGCCCACGAACAGCACGCGGCCCCCTTTGGCTACAGTTTCGCGCACGACATTCAGCGCTGCATCCAGCATGGGAACCGTCTGTGTCAGATCGAGGATGTGGATCCCGTTGCGCTCGCCATAGATATACGGAGCCATGCGCGGGTTCCAGCGCTGGGTCTGGTGGCCGAAGTGAACGCCAGCTTCCAGAAGCTGACGCAACGAAAAATCAGGAAGCGCCATATCGTTTTCCTTTCCGGTTTGCGCCTGAGCAGGGGTTTTGAAGGGAAACCCTCAACCGGTGGACCTTGGGAGATGTCTGTCCCAAAGCCCGCCCCTGCCTGTGAAGTGCCGCCCCTTTAGCGGGTTTCGCTGTGCCCTGCAAGGGGGCGGCGCTTGTAGAGACGGCGGCTTGGCGCTATCGAACTCTGCCCTGTCCCCGAAAGCCGCGCCCCATGACCAAGCCCCCCGCCCTGCGCCTTGACCGGCTTCTCGCCAATATGGGCTATGGATCGCGCGCGCAAATCGCTCAACTTGCCCGTGCAGGCGCGATTGTGCGTGATGGCGCGCCCATTCGCGATGCAAGCGCGCGGATTGTGGTGACCCGCGATTTGCCGCAGCGGATGAGGGTTCAGCATGCCCCACTCGACCCAGTGCCGGGGCTGGTGATCCTGCTCAACAAACCCCTTGGTATGACCTGTTCCCACAAGGAAGCCGGGCCTTTGGTTTATGATCTGCTCCCCGGTCGGTGGCGCGCGCGCGAGCCGCAGATTTCCACCATCGGGCGGCTGGACAAGCAAACCAGCGGGCTTCTTTTGCTGACCGATGACGGCGCGCTGTTGCACCGGATCATCAGCCCCAAGCGGGCTATCACCAAGACTTATCTTGCGACCCTCGCCCGCCCCCTGCGCGGGGATGAAGGCTCGGTTTTTGCATCGGGCACCTTGATGCTGGAGGGCGAGGACAAGCCGCTCGCCCCTGCGCATCTGGAGGTTCTGTCGCCCCAGTCAGCCCGCCTGAGCGTGACCGAAGGGCGCTACCATCAAGTCCGGCGCATGTTTGCCGCGATGGGCAATCATGTGGAAGCCCTGCACCGCGAACGCTTGGGCGGCTTGACGCTGCCCCCGGATTTGGCACCGGGGGAATGGCGGCTGCTGGAGGAGGCCGAGGTCGCGCGGGTTTTTTCCGGGTAACTCTAGCTGCAATAAACCCGCGTAATCACCTGGCCCGCGTCATGCTCCACATTCAGCCGGTCAGGGCGGTAATCCATCGTGACAGCCGTATCCGGGCCAATGACGCGCACGCCTTTTGCCTCTGGCGGGGCGATGAAGCGCGCAAGCGGCTGGCCCACCAGCCCTTGCAGCGCGTCGGCGCCGCAGTTTGGCTCCATCGGGTCGGGGGCTGCGACAGGCACGGGCTGGCAGGCCGCGAGGGTCAGGGTGAGAGCGGGGACAAGGATCAGACGCGGCATCGGGGGCACTCCGGGGTTGAGCTGTAATTAGTCTAGCACAGGCCGCAGGGGCTTTTCAAAGGCCCCTGGAAGGTATAGAACATAATAAGAACACACGGCCGCCCATGCTTGACACGCCCCCTGCCCTTACCTTGTCGGACCTGCTCGCCCTTGCGCCGGGGCGCGCGCATGAACTGTGCGGGCCTGCGCGGCGGGTGCTGGCGCTGTGGCTTATTGCGCTGCTTTCTCCACAAACCCCGGTTCTGTGGCTGCGCCCGCGCTGGGGGGTGGACAGGCTTTATCCGCCGGGCTTCAGCCCATGGATCGACCCTGCGCGGCTGATCATCGCGCAAGGGGCCAAATCTGCGGACCTTTTGGCCTGCACCGAGGATGGCTTGCGCTCGGGTGCCTGTGGCCTTGTGCTGGTCGAACTGCCAAAGCCCCCTGACCTGACGCCCCTGCGCCGCCTGCATCTGGCCGCTGCGGAGGGGCTTGCGCGGCGGCGCACGCGCGACCCGAAGGCAAGCCTGCACGCGCTGGTGCTGACGCCGGGCATGGGTGGCACGGGGGGCGTGGAAAGCCGCTGGCATCTGGCCCCCTGTGCTGGGCGACAGGGCGCGCTGGACCTTGCCTGGCGGCTGACGCGGCTGCGCGCGCGGATGGCACCCGAAGCGCGCTGGCGCATCACCCCGCCCCACCAGCCGCATCTGCGCCTTGCGCCGGTGCGCGATCTGACTGCCCAAATCGACAGCGAAATGCCCGTTTCCTAAGCGATTGACTGTCGCAATCTGCACCGAAAGGTTGCCGTTTGCAGGTCGCAATGCTATCGCGCGGCGATAAAGCACAGGATAACCATGACCGATACCTTTTCCCACGCCCGCCAGATGCCCTTTTCCCTGCCCCTGCCAGAGGCGTTGCAGCGCATCGACAGCACTTTCGGCATCAAGCGCATCATCGCCGAGGAAGGGCGCGATATCCTGACGCCCTATTACATCCAGTCCGAACCCGCCTATCAGCGCATCCATTCGCAAAAGGGCTGTATGCATGTGGCGCTGAACCGTGAGGGCCAGTTTGACCCTGACGGGTATATGGAACAAGTCCGCGAAGTGACGCGCCATATCCGCGATCTGGGGGCAAGCCGCGTGCTGGAACTGGGCAGCGGGATGGGGTTCAACTCGGTCGCTTTGGGGGGTGAACACCCGGACGTGACGTTCACAGGCCTTGACCTGATGCCGCATCATGTCGCGCGCGCGTCCGAGCGGATGCAGGCGGCCAGCCTGACCAACGTGACCTTCCGCCAAGGCAGCTATCAGGACATCCCGACCGAATTTGACGGGGTTGATCTGGTCTTTGGGATCGAAACGCTCTGCTACGCGACCGACATTGACGCCGTTGCCCGCGATGTGGCGCGCGTGCTGCGTCCCGGTGGCCGTTTCATCATGTATGACGGCTTCCGCCGCCCCGATTTCGACAGCGCGCCGCAGGATGTGATCCTGGCCACGCGGCTATTTGAAGTGACAACGGCTGTGACCAATGGCTTTTTCAAACTCTCGGACTGGTATAACGCGCTCGAAAAAGCCGGACTGCGTGTGACGCGGACCGAGGATCTGACCGATGCCACCATCCCCGCCATGCGGGTGCTGCAAGCGCGGGCCTATAAGTTCTTCAAATCGTGGAAATACCGCTTCCTGCGCCACATCATGCCCAAATACCTGATCTGGAACGCTGTTGCGGGGCTGACAGGGCCGTTCATGATCGAAGGGCCGGAAAATGACCGTGGCCTTGCCGGGGGGTGCCTGACCTATAACCTGCTGGTCGCAGAAAAACCGCGCTGACGGGCTTTTCGCGCGGGCCCTTGGGGCGTATATGGCCCGCCATGAGCACAAATCCCCCGAACCTGCGCCCCGATCTTGCGCCCCGCGCGCTTTTGTCAGATGCCCCGCGTCCCGGTCAGCCCACGATCGGGATGGTCAGCCTTGGTTGTCCCAAGGCGCTTGTGGATAGCGAACGCATCCTGACGCGCCTGCGCGCCGAGGGCTATGCGATCAGCCCCGATTACGCAGGCGCCGATGCCGTGATCATCAATACTTGCGGATTTCTCGATTCGGCGCGCGCCGAAAGCCTTGATGCGATTGGCGAGGCTTTGGCCGAGAATGGCCGCGTGATTGTGACAGGCTGTCTGGGGGCGGAACCCGAATACATCACGGGCGCGCATCCGAAGGTTCTGGCCGTGACAGGCCCGCATCAATATGAACAAGTGCTCGACGCTGTGCACCGCGCCGTGCCCCCCAGCCCCAACCCGTTCATCGACTTGCTGCCCGCGACCGGGGTCAGCCTGACCCCGCGCCATTACAGCTATCTGAAAATCTCGGAAGGCTGCAATCATGCCTGCAAGTTCTGCATCATTCCCGATATGCGCGGGAAATTGGTCAGCCGCCCGGCCCATGCGATCGTCCGCGAAGCGGAAAAGCTGGTCGCGGCAGGGGTGAAAGAGCTTCTGGTCATCTCGCAGGACACGTCCGCCTATGGGGTGGATATCAAGCACGCCACTGACCGCGGCCACCGCGCGCATATCACCGACCTTGCGCGCGATCTGGGATCCTTGGGTGCGTGGGTGCGGCTGCATTATGTCTATCCCTACCCGCATGTGCGCGAGTTGATCCCGCTGATGGCCGAAGGGCTGGTGCTGCCCTATCTGGACATCCCGTTCCAACATGCCCACCCCGACATATTGCGGCGCATGGCGCGACCTGCGGCAGCCGAGCGCACGCTCGAACGCATTGCCGAATGGCGCAGCATCTGCCCGGACATCACGTTGCGCTCGACCTTCATCGTGGGCTATCCAGGCGAGACCGAGGCCGAGTTCCAGACCCTGCTCGACTGGCTGAATGAGGCGCAACTCGACCGTGTGGGCTGTTTCCAATACGAAGATGTCAAAGGCGCGCGCTCAAACGCGCTGCCCGATCACGTCGCGCCCGACGTGAAGCAGGAGCGCTGGGAGCGTTTTATGGAAAAGGCGCAGGCGATTTCCGCCGCCAAACTGGCCGCCAAAGTCGGCCAAGTGCTGGATGTGATCGTCGATGAGATTGACGAGGACGGCATTGCCACCTGCCGCACCAAGGCCGACGCGCCCGAGATCGACGGCAATCTGTTCATTGACGACGGCGCAGACGGCCTGTCCGTGGGCAACATTGTCCGCGTGCGCGTCGATGAGGCCGAGGATTACGACCTCTGGGGCATTCCGGCCTGACAAAAATGGGCACGCCCGACGGCGCGCCCAAGCTATGATCCAAAGCTTCCGCTGTCAGAATCTGAACAGCCGGGTGCGTGGAAGCGCGCGGGACATATCCTTTTGCACGGTGATCAGGCGATCACGGACGGGGTCTTGCGTGAACCCGTCGAACACGACCAGCATGGCCTGTGGAACAGCCCGGACTGGGGCTGAACTGGTGATGGTGTTTAGCAAGTCGGTCATGCTCGGTCCTTTTTTCATTGTCATGGTCTGGCAACGTCTGGATAAGCATGTGTTAACCATAGGTTGTGGCGAGACTTGGGCAAAATACGTTAATTTTTGCGAATTGCGTGGTTTTTTGATGCATAATGCAAAGATCGAAACCCAGAGGCGCTGAATCCTCCGCGAAAGCGCAGCACCTGCCACAATTGCAGAGCGATTCGCATGGCGCGAATGCAAATTGCGACAGACTCAATCAATTCCGGGAAACCCGAACCCCTCTGGCACGCGGTCACGCCCCTCGAGCACAAGATCAGCCATAACCCCGGCAAGCGCAGGGGCCATGGCAAAGCCAATCTTGAAGCCGCCATTGAACACAAACGCCCCCTGCCGCCCGGGCCAAGCCCCCATCAACGGTGCCCGGCTTGCGGCGCGCGGGCGCACCCCCGCCCAGCGTTCCAGCACGGGCGCAGCCGCAAGCGCCGGACACGCCGCAAGCGCACGGGCGTGCAGCGCGTCGCATTGCGCATCTGTGCCGGCGGGGTCCGTGAAATCCCGCTCACTCGTGGAGCCCACGGCAACAGTCCCGTCGGCATGAGGCACGATATGCAGGCCATCGACAAAAAGCTGCGGGACATCAGGGGCGGCAAAGTCCAAAAGCAGCGCCTGACCCTTGACCCCTGCCCCGGCAGGCCGCCCAAGGTCCGCGCCCAAATTCGCCAACCCCTCAAATCCTGTGGCCCAAACCACAGGCGCCGTCCCGTCTGGCTTGTCCCCCTGACCGATTGCGCCACCAAGCGCTTGCACCGCCGCCACCAGTGCCGCCACCGCCCGGCGTGGATGCACCCGTGCGCTCAGCGTGTCATGGACGACATAGCCCGAGGGGCTTGTCACAACCAAACCGGGCGCGCGATCCACAGGCAGAACCTGCCACTGACCCAATCCCTGCCAAAGCGCCTCTGCCCCTGTCGCCCGCGCCTGCGCAAGCGCGAGTTTCCCCTCGGACACAGGCTGGATGCGCCCGGTGCGCGCATAACCTGCATCCTGCCCGCCGCAGGCCGCCACAGAGGCCCAGAAATCGGGCGCCATGGCCAAGGCGTCCAACTGAAACGCCTTCTTGGCGTTCCAGTTTTCCGGCACATGTGGCGCCAAAGCACCCACCAGCCCGCCGCTCGACCCCGCCCCCGGCGCGCGCTTGTCCCAGACCTGCACCCGCGCGCCGCGCCGGATGGCCTCATAGGCAAGCGACAAGCCGAACACGCCTGCTCCCATGATTGTCAGATCGTGCCTTGTCATCCGCGCATAGCCCTTGCATGAAAGCCTCAAGACTTCCTAGCGCAGGGTCCAATGACCGACCAGAGGGCACAGATCGACTGGACAGCAGACGGCGTGCCGATTGCGCGCGCCTTCGATGACCCGTATTTCTCGCTCGCCAATGGCCTGGCCGAAACCCGCCATGTGTTTCTGAACGGCAACCAGATCGAAACGCGCGCGCGCGCGGGCTTTCACATCGCCGAACTGGGCTTTGGCACGGGGCTGAACCTGCTCGCCACAGCGCAGGCTTTGGCGGGGCAGCAAGGCCCCATCTTTTTCACCAGTTTCGAAGCTTTCCCGATCACACCCAACGACATGGCGCGCGCACTTGCGGCCTTCCCTGACCTTGACGCGACCGCGCTTTTGGACGTTTGGGCGCGTGGGGCGCGTGCCTTCCCCCTTGGCCCGCTTCAGGTCCAGATCATCGCAGGCGACGCACGCGACACCCTGCCGGGATGGGCAGGACGCGCGGATGCGTGGTATCTTGATGGCTTCTCGCCGGCCAAGAACCCTGAACTCTGGTCCCCCGACCTGATGGCGCAAGTCGCGGCCCATACGCACAAGGGCGGCACCTTCGCCACTTACACCGCCGCAGGGCATGTCCGCCGCGCACTTGCCGTCGCCGGTTTCACTGTCACCCGCGCCAAAGGCTTCGGCCATAAGCGCCACATGAGCCTAGGCCACCTATGAGCAGCCCGCAGAATACCCGCCTTGGCATCTGGCTGATGGTGGCGACAGCCCTTGTCTTTGCAATGCAAGACGGCATTTCGCGCCATCTTGCCGAAACCTATAACGTCACTATGATCATCATGATCCGCTTCTGGTTTTTCGGTCTGTTCGTGGTCTGGATGGCGCCGCGGAAATTGGGCGGCCGGTGTGCAGCTTTTGCCACCAGGCAAAAAGGCCTGCAAATCTTTCGCGGTGCGCTTCTGGCCATCGAAGTCTGCATCATGGTGCTGGCCTTCGTAGTGCTGGGGCTGGTGGAAAGCCACGCAATTTTCGCCGTCTACCCGCTCCTGATCGCGGCCCTCTCTGGCCCGATCCTCGGCGAGAAAGTAGGCTGGCGGCGCTGGACCGCCATCGGGATCGGCTTCATCGGCGTGCTGATCATCCTGCAACCCGGAATCGGCGTGTTTCAGCCCTCGGCCCTCATCGCCTTCGTGGCAGCGCTGATGTTCGCACTCTATGGCCTGCTCACCCGCTATGTCGGGCGCGAGGACAGCGCCATGGTCAGCTTCTTCTGGACGGGTGTCACAGGTGCCGTCATCCTGACCCCAGTTGGCCTGTGGTTCTGGGAGCCTATGGCCCCGCGCGACTGGGGCTGGATGGCGCTTTTGTGCATGACAGCCGCCCTCAGCCATTACCTGCTGATCCGCGCCTATGAAGTGGCCGAAGCCAGCGCCGTGCAGCCTTTTGCCTATCTACAACTGCCCTTTGCGAGTGCTGTGGGGATCCTCGTGTTCAATGAAACCCTGCGCCCGAATGTTGCCATCGGCGCGGCCATCGTGGTCAGCGCAGGCGTCTTCACGCTTTGGCGCGCACGCAAGGTCGCCCAAGGCAAATAGCCTGCGGCTTTATCTTGCTCCAAATACTCACACTCGGAGCCTTCTGCCCGGCACGGGCAGAAGGTGACATATAGACTTGCGGCGTAGCCGCTCCTTTAGAAAACATCGCATGTTTTCAGGCGCAAAACCGGTGCCCACTTTTGCGCAACAAGCTCTGGATCACTCAAACAACCCGCGCAGAACATCTGTCAGCATCAGGTTCAGCAAATCCGCCGTGACATAGCCCGTCACCGGCAGCTCAAAGCCAAGCTGGGCTTGTGCTATTGCAATGCGGGACTTCTCGTCCAGAACCCCGTCCACGGCCCCCACATCAAACCCCATCCGCGACAATCGCCGCTCGAGCAACACAAGCGTCGTCAGCGGCAAGGCCAGCGCCTGCTCCTCAGCCATCGCCTGTTCCAGGGCAAGCGCGTCCGGGTCCGACGCAGGCGGCTTTGGGGTCAAGGCATTGATGCGCGCGCGCGCATCCCGGGCAAACAACCCTTGCGGCCAGAGCGCGAGATAGCCCTCATAGGCAGGAACCGAATCGCGCAGCCGCGCTTGGTCCCAATCGGCCCGGTCGCGTGCCAAGGCGGCTTCGCGCGCGGCGCGTTCCAGCGCGCCCAGCCGTTCGCGGGCAAGCCCGGCGAAAATCCCTCGCGGATAGCGCGCGATATAGGCGCGCAGGCCCGCTTCATCCGCCCCTGCCCCGGTCGCCTCCCAAAACGCCCGGTCAGCGGCCTGCTGCGCTTCGCGGCGTGCGGCTTCTTCGGCCTCGCGCTCTGCCACGCGGCGCGCGGCTTGCGCGGCCAAAGTGAAAACCTGATCGCGGGTCAGGAAGCCTGTGGCCTCCAGCGCCTCGCGCTCTTGCCAGGACCGGATCGCCCCGCGCGAGGCCGGGCCAAACAGCCCATCCACCCCGCGCGTGTTGAATCCCAATGTCGTCAGATCGCGCTGGATCGCGCGGCGCTCGTCGCGGGTGAGTGCCAGCGCTTCCTCCACCCGTTCGGGGCTGTTGCGCAAAGCCGTCAGCCGGGCGCGCGCGTCTTGCGCATGAAGCCCATTGGGAAACGCTTCCAGATAGCCGGTGAGGGCAGCCTCGGTCCCTGCCGCCTGCGCTTCGGCCCAAGCAACGCGGTCCGCGCGCGCAACAGGCGCATAGCCCACTGGCAAGAAAGGCACGAGGGGCGAAATGGTCCCTTCGCCCACCAACCGCGCATTGCGGTCCACGACATCGGCCACCAGCGCACCGGGGCGCAGCACTGCGCGCAAACCCGCCAGCACATCGCTCACCGGGCCGCGCACGATGCCCACGCCTTGCGGCGGCGTCAGACGGGCAGGCAGGCCATGCTCCAGACCCGGACCGACCTCGGCCCGCGGCAGCGCAGGCACAAGCCAGATCAGCGCGCCTTCGCGCGCGGCCGCGGCAATCTCTGCCAACACATCCAGCCGGAGCCCCCGCGCATCCGCGCGCGCAAGGCCGGGGCTGTCCATATCGGCCCCCATCAGCCAAGTGCCTGTGCGCGACTGCGCGAAATGGCCGGCTAGAACGATCACCACCCGGTCTGCGCCATTTGCCCGGATATCGCCATCAAAGGCGGCCATCTGCGCGCGCATTTCTTCCAGCGTCAGGTTGCGCCCGGAATAAAGGTTGAAGCCCGCCCGCTCCAGCGCGCCTGCGGCCTGCATGGTGGCATCAAACCCGCGCAAGTCCGGCGCGCTTGCATAGTCGTCATTGACCAGCACCAGCGCCACATCCGCAGCCCGCACAGGCAGCGCGAGCACAAGCACAGCAAAAACAACACCCAGACGCATGACTGAACCCCGCGCGCGATAAGCGGGCGTCAGTCGTAGCGGCGCTGATCCTCGATCACCAGCCCGTCATTGGGCAGCGATCCCGGCGGCACCAGCTCGACTTGACCCCGCAACTTGAGGGTAGAGAGGACGCTGTCCTCATACAAGGCAGGATTTGCCGCGCGGGTTTCGATCTGCACGCGCATCACGTCCTTGTCACCGTCGCGGCTGGCAATGACGCGGGCGCGGTGGATTTCCGAATGGGCGGACACGAGCGCCGCCACCTGTTCGGGGCGCACGAACATACCCTTGATCTTGGTCGTCTGATCGGCGCGCCCCATCCAGCCCTTGATCCGCATATTGGTGCGCCCGCAGGGGGATTGGCCGGGCAGCACAGCGGACATGTCGCCTGTGGCGAAGCGGATCAGGGGGTAATCGGGGTTGAGGGATGTCACGACCACTTCCCCCACCTCGCCCTCTGGCACCGGGTCGCCTGTGCCGGGGCGCACGATTTCGACGATCACACCTTCATCGACAACCATCCCCTCCAAGGCGTCGGTTTCATAGGCGATATGGCCCAAATCGGCCGTTGCATAGCATTGCCGCGTGGTGATGCCGCGCTCTTGGTAATAGGCGCGAAGCGCGGGGAACAGCGCGCCGCCGCTGACGGTGGCCTTGTTCAGATGTAGCGCCACGCCCATTTCATCGGCTTTTTCCAGGATCACTTTCAGAAAATCGGGCGTGCCCGCATAGGTCGTGGTCCCCACATCGCGCGCGGCGGTCACTTGCAACTCGGTCTGGCCGGTGCCAGCAGGCAGCACCCTTGCCCCCACCGCGCGGGCTGCGTTTTCAAACATCATGCCTGCGGGCACAAGGTGGTAGGAAAAGCAGTTCTGTATCACATCGCCTGCCGCCACGCCGCTTGCATGCAGGAAACGACCCAGCCGCCACCAATCCGGATTGACGCCGCCGGGTTCATAGATCGGGCCGGGGGATTGAAAGATATGGGCCGCGTTGCGCACCAAAAGCCCCCCAAAGGGAGGGGCGGCTTTTTGCCAGCCGACAAGATCAGATTTGCGCAAAAGCGGTAGCCGCACAAGGTCCGCAAGCGCCTTCAACGCTGTGCCCTCGATGCGACACGCGCCGGGATGGGCGGCCACTTGCGCGATCTGGGCATTCAGCGCGGCCAAATGCTCGGCCTCGCGCTGATCGGGGCTGCGGGTTTCCAGCGCATCGAAGGGGGTCATCTTGGCCTCCGGCCTTGGGTGCAGGGTGTCAGGCATGGTCACGCCAGCCAGCGCTTGCGGCGGCGATAGGAACGGACTTCGCGAAAGCTTTTGCGCCCCTTGTCCGACATGCCGAGGTAGAATTCCTTCACATCCGGGTTCTCGCGTAGATCGGCCGCGGTCCCTTCCATCACGATGCGCCCGTTTTCCATGATGAAGCCCGTATGGGCATAGCGCAGAGCGACGTTCGTATTCTGCTCGGCCAGCAGAAACGTCACACCCTGCTCGCGGTTGAGCCGCGCGACAATCTCGAAAATCTGCTCGACCAGTTGCGGGGCCAGACCCATCGAGGGTTCATCGAGCAAGATCATGCGGGGCCGCGACATCAGCGCGCGGCCAATCGCGGTCATCTGTTGCTCGCCGCCCGACGTGTAGCCTGCCTGCGACTTACGCCGCTCTTTCAGGCGGGGGAAATATTCATAGACCAGATCAAGATCGGCACTCACAGCCCCGCGCCCATCGCCGCGCGTATAGGCACCGGTGAGCAGGTTTTCTTCAACAGTCAGATGCTCGAAACAATGCCGCCCCTCCATCACTTGCACGACACCTGCGCGCACCAGATCGGCAGGGTCCAGCCCCACCATGTTGCGCCCTTCATACAGGATCGCGCCCTTGGTGACTTCGCCGCGTTCCGAATGGATCAGATTGGAAATCGCCTTGAGCGTGGTGGATTTGCCCGCGCCATTGCCGCCCAGAAGTGCCGTGATGCCCCCTTTGGGCACGCTCAGGCTGACGCCCTTCAGCGCAAGGATGACGTGGTTATAGAGCACCTCGATATTGTTGACTTCGAGAAGCGTGGTCTGGTTGGGGGCAGCGTCGAGCATGGGCGCACCTTTGCAGATTTGCGGCGGCCCCGGCGCATGACCGGGACCGCCCGAGGGATTACAGACAGCCCGGCGTGATGTTGTTTTCCGCGGCAAAAGCGGCCGAGTCGGCGGCGACTTTTTCCATGATCAAGTCACGATCGGGCATGATCCAATCTGTGATCAAGCTCCAGGTCTGGGTATTTGCGTCCCATTGCTGGATCATCGCGGCCCCCGTGCCACCATGGTTCTGGCACGAGACCGAGAAGGCCGGGCCAAAGTTCGGCAGACCCAGTTCGGCCATCCGCGCTTCGGTAATTTCCAGATTGGCCATCCCGTCGCGCATCATCGCGGGCGTGATCGCAGCGACACCGTGGATTTCCTGCGCCTTGCGCGCGGCTTCCACAGCGAGCATCGCAGCATACATGCCCCGCGAGTAAAGCACTGTGCCCACTTCCGAGCCAGTGCCAGCGGCCTTGCCCGCGTCGATGACGTATTTCTTCATATCGTCATAAATCGGGTAATCCATGCCCGTGCCATGCATGGCGAGCGATTTGTAGCCATGCGCGCCTTGGCCCACGGGCATGACGTCTTGCTGCGAGCCGGACCACCACACACCGATGAAATTCTCCATCGGGAAGCGGATGTTGGCGGCTTCCTGAATAGCGGTCGGGTTCATCACGCCCCATCCCCACATCAGGACGTAATCGGGACGCTCGCGGCGGATTTGCAGCCACTGGCTGCCCTGCTCCTGGCCGGGGCTGTCCACACCGATGGTCGAAAGCTGGAAGCCATGCTTGGCGGCCAGACTTTCCAGCGTCGGGATGGGTTCGCGCCCATAGGCCGAGTTGTGATAAAGCAGCGCGATTTTCTTGCCGTTCAGATTACCACCATTTTCCCCCAGCAGGTAGTTGATGATCACACTCGCCCCGTCCCAGTAATTGGCGGGATAGTTGAACACCCAAGGGAACACTTCACCATTGACCGCCGAGGTACGGCCATACCCCATCGTGTGCAGGGGGATCCCATCCTCGGTCACGCGCGGAATGAGCTGATAGGTGATGCCCGTGGACAGCGGCTGGATGATCAGCGGATTGTCCCCGCGGATCGACTGGTAGCATTCCACCCCGCGCTCGGTGTTATAAGCGGTTTCGCATTCCGTCTGCCGGATCGGCACGCCGCCGATGCCACCATCGCGCTCGTTCATCAGCGTCAGGTAGTCGGAATAGCCATCGGCAAAGGGAATGCCGCCTGCGGCGAAAGGCCCGGTGCGATAGCTGAGCGACGGGAAGTGCAGCGTGTCAGCCAGCACAGGGCTTGCGACAAGCATGGTGGCCGAAAGCAGGGCGGCCAGTCGGGTCAATTTCATTTGGTTCTCCTCCCAGTATGAATGACGAGTGTTACGGCCCCTCAATAGGGGAAGGGCCAAAGGCGCAGTTTCTCTTTGATCGTGCGCCAAAGCGCAGCGATTCCGTGGGGTTCAAAGATCAGGGTCAGAACGATCAGACCGCCCACGATCATGATCTCGACATGCGCGGCCAGATCGGTGGGCCAGCCGAGGGTGTTTACCAAAAGCAGCTTCAGCAGCGTTGGCCCGATGATCAGGAACGCAGCCCCGGCAAAGGCCCCGAAGATCGACCCGAGCCCGCCAATGATGACCATGAACAGCACAAGGAAGGATTTGTTGATCCCGAACGCCTCGCCTGCTTCGGCGGCGCCCAGATAGACGGCAAACAGAAGCGCGCCAGAAATCCCGATGAAGAAGGACGACACCGCAAACGCACTCAACTTGGCCTTCAGCGGGTTCACCCCGATGATTTCGGCGGCGATATCCATGTCCCGAATGGCCATCCATTGCCGCCCCAGCGAGCCGCGCGTCAGGTTGCGGGCAAGCCAGGCCAAGGCCACTGTGAACACCAGACAGATCAGATAGGTGGACACAGCCGTCGCCGTCGGCCCTGTGACCGGGAAGCCCAGCACTGTGCGCGTGGGCGCAGAGATCATTCCAGTGGGCGAGTAATTCACAAACCACGGCTGGCGCGTAAACAGCCAGATCAGGAAGAATTGCGCGGCGAGCGTGGCAACGGCCAGATAGAAGCCCTTGATCCGCAGTGATGGCAGGCCGAACAGAACCCCCACCCCTGCTGTCACCACACCCGACAGCGCGATCACGAAGATGATATTCAGGTCTGGATAGGCCGTCATCAGCTTGTAGCTGGAATAGGCCCCCACAGCCATGAACGCGCCTGTCCCCAAGCTAAGCTGCCCGCAATAGCCGATCAGAATGTTCAGCCCCAAAGCGGCAATCGCATAGATCAGAAAAGGCAGGACGATGGACTGCGTCCAGTAATCATTCAGAATGAAGGGCATGACCAGAAAGGCGAAGGCCAGAACAGCATAATAGCCGTAGCGGTCAAAGCGGATGGGAAAGGTCTGGTTATCAGTGACGTAGCTTGTCTTGAAATCGCCTGCTTCACGGTAAAGCATGGATCAGACCCTTTCGATGATACGTTCGCCGAACAGCCCTTGCGGACGGAACAGCAGGAAAGCGAGGGCGAGCATATAGGCAAACCAGTTCTCGGTCGCGCCGCCCACGATGGGGTTCATAAAGAAGTCAAACAACTTCTCGCCCACCCCGATGATCAACCCGCCCACAATCGCACCGGGGATCGAGGTGAAGCCGCCCAGGATCAGGACAGGCAGCGCCTTCAGCGCGATCAGCGAAAGCGAGAATTGCACGCCCGACTTTGACCCCCACATGATGCCTGCAACCAGCGCCACAATGCCTGCGATGGACCATGTCAGCACCCAGATGAAGCGCAGCGAGATGCCCACCGAGAGCGCGGCTTGGTGATCGTCCGCCACAGCGCGCAGGGCACGGCCATATTTTGTGTATTGTGAAAACAGCGTCAGCGCGGCGACCAGGGCTGCGGCGATAAAGGCGGCCCATATTTCAAGTCGGTCCATGTAAAAACCATAGCCGAACCAGTTATAGGTCGCCGTGTCCACTGCCATCGACATGCCCTTGGGCAGGCCCACATCAAGCGCCTTTACCTCTGCCCCCCACATGATGTCGCCAAAGCCTTCGAGCAGATAGGCCAGACCAATCGTCGCCATGAACAAGATGATGGGTTCCTGATTGACCAGATATTTCAGCACATACCGCTCGATGATGATAGCAAGCCCTACCATGACCATGATCGTGGCCGGGATCGCCAGATAGGTGGGCATGTTCCAGCCAAAGTGATGCACCCGCATCCCTGTGATGGCCGAGATCAGATGCGCAAACGGCACTTGGCCAGTCTGAAAGCCCACCAGCGTCATCGCCGCGAAAAGCGCCATCACCCCTTGGGCGAAATTGAAAATGCCCGATGCCTTGAAGATCAGCACGAAGCCCAGTGCGACCAGAGCATACATGACCCCGGCTGTCAGGCCGTTTAGCGCGGCCTCCATCGCGAAAAGAAGCGTGTCACTCATGCGCGACCCCCAGATAGGCGTTGATGACGTCTTGGTTGTTGCGCACCTCGTCGGGGGTGCCGTCGCCGATCTTTTTGCCGTAATCCATGACCACGACGCGGTCCGAGAGGTCCATGACCACGCCCATATCGTGCTCGATCAGCACAGTGGTCGTGCCGAATTCATCGTTCACATCCAGAATGAAGCGGCACATATCCTCTTTTTCCTCGACATTCATGCCGGCCATCGGTTCATCCAGAAGCAGGATCGCAGGTTCGGCGGCTAAAGCGCGCGCCAGTTCCACACGTTTTTTCAAGCCGTAAGGCAGACGCGCCACGGGGGTCTTGCGGATATGCTGGATTTCCAGAAAGTCTATGATTTTCTCGACCTGCGCGCGATTTTCATTTTCCTCGCGTTGCGCGTGGCCCCACCAGAGCGCTTGGGAAAACACGCCCGCTTTCATGTGGTGCAGCCGCCCCGTCATGATGTTGTCGAGCACGCTCATGCCTTCGAACAGCGCGATATTCTGGAACGTGCGCGCAATGCCAAGGCGGGCCACCTGATAGGGTTTCATCTTCGGGCGCGGATAGCCTTTATAAATGACCTGGCCTTCCTGCGGGTGATAGAAGCCGGAAATGACGTTCAACATCGACGACTTGCCCGCACCATTCGGCCCGATGATCGCGCGGATTTCGCCCCAGCGGATGTCGAAACTGATATCCTTGATCGCCACCACACCACCGAAGCGCAGGGTGATGTTGCGCAACTCCATCGCCACGCCGCCGATCTTGCGCCCGTCTGCGGTGATGTAGCCTTCGTCGTATAAAGTGTCGCGCATGGTCCCCCCGTTCATTCTGCGGCCATGCGCAGGGCTGGCCCGGTCACGCGCGCATTGCGCAGCTCCAGTGTCGCTTTCAGCTTGCCCTTGCGCCCGTCTTCATAGGTGACTTCGGTTTCGGTATAGACTTGGCCCGCCCCGCTATAGAGCGCGTCGATCAGGTCCTTGAACTTGTCCTCGACAATGCGGCGGCGGACCTTGCGGGTGCGGGTCATTTCACCGTCATCGGCGTCAAGCTCTTTGTGCAGGACAAGGAAGCGGTGGATCTGGCAGCCCGACAGCATCTTGTCTTGCGCTACACTCTCATTGACCGCTTCGACATGCGCTTGAATCTGGTCAAGCACAGGTTTCAACCCCGCGAGTTCCTGATAGCTGGAATAGGCGATATTGTTGCGCTCGGCCCATGAGCCCACAGCCGTCAGGTCGATATTGATGAAGGCCACGCAGCGATCCCGGCCATTCCCGAACACCACGGCTTCCAGAATGTTGGGGAAGAACTTGAGCTTGTTTTCCACGTATTTGGGCGCGAACAGGCGGCCATCGGCCATTTTGCCCACATCCTTCGCCCGGTCGATAATGCGCAGATGGCCCGAGGATTCCTCGAAAAAGCCTGCATCACCGGTTGCGACCCACCCTTCGGGGTCTTTGGTGGACGCTGTGCTTTCGGGGTTCTTGAAATACGCCTCGAACGTGCCGGGCGAGCGGTAGAACACCTCGCCCGTATCGGCGATCCGCACTTCCACACCCGGCGAGGGCACGCCCACGGTATCCGAGCGCACTTGCCCGTCGGGTTGCTGGGTGATGAACACGCTCGCTTCGGTCTGGCCGTAAAGCTGCTTCAGATTGATGCCCAAAGCGCGGTAGAAATCGAAAATCTCTGGCCCAATCGCTTCGCCCGCGGTGTAGGCCACGCGGATGCGGCGCAGGCCGAGCGTGTCCTTGAGCGGGCCATAGACCAAAGCGTTGCCCAGAGCATACTTCAGCTTGTCGCCAAAGCCGACAGCTTCCCCATCGAGCAACTTTGGCCCCACGCGCTTGGCATGGTCCATGAAGTGATGGAACATCCGCCGCTTCAGCGGACTTGCATCCTCCATCCGGATCATGACCTGCGTCAGCATGGTTTCAAAAATGCGCGGCGGGGCGAAGTAGTAGGTCGGCCCGATTTCGCGCAGGTCGGTCAGCATGGTAGTGGCCGATTCGGGGCAGTTCACACAGAACCCTGTCCAATAGGCCTGGCCAATCGCAAAGATGAAATCGCCCACCCAGGCCATAGGCAGATACGCCAGAATCTCGTCATTTGGCCGCAGCTTGTCGAATTCCGACGAATTCTTCGACGTCAGGATGATGTTGCGGTTGCTCAGCACCACGCCCTTGGGCTTGCCCGTCGTGCCAGAGGTGTAGAGCATCACGCAAGTATGCTCGAACGTCAGTTCCTCTGTGCGCCGCTTCAGTTCCACGCCCAGACGGGTTTCCGCAGCCCGTCCCTCGCGCATGGCGTCCTCGAGCCAATTCATCTGCGAATGGTCGTATTTGCGCATGCCGCGCTTGTCCAGATACAGGATATGCGCGATGCAGGTGACTTTCACCTGCACCTCGATAACTTTATCTACCTGCTCCTGATCGCCCGCGATGACGAAACGCGCGCCACAATGGTCAAGGACATAGGCCATTTCCTCGGCGACCGCGTCTTGATAGAGCGGCACGGGGATCGCACCCACCGATTGCACCGCAACCATCGCCCAATATAGCGCAGGGCGGTTGCGGCCGATGATGGCGACATGATCGCCTCGCTCCATGCCAAGGACCAGAAAGCCCAGCGCCATCGCGCGCACTTCGTCTGCCGTTTGCGCCCAGGTCCAGGCTTGCCAGATGCCGAATTCCTTCTCGCGGTAGGCCGCCTGCATCCCCCGCTCGCGCGCGTTGCGCGCAAGCAGCGCGGGGATGGATTGCGGCAGGCTTTGCTGGTTCGCTGACACGGGCGCTCCCTCTCTCGTGTTGCGGATGGTCCCCTTTGGCAGGACCGTTGCGCCCATAGGCACGGGCAATCCTTGCGGCAGTTTTGCGCAATCCTTACGAATTGTAACAGCGCGTTTTCGGCTCTTTGCAGGCCCCCTGCCCCGGTTTAGGCTAGCACCATGGTCACAACCGACGACACCCGCACGAAACTGATGGCCGCTGGCCTGAACATGATCCAGCAGGCGCTGTCGATCTTCGACCGCGACTTGCGGCTGGCTGTGTGCAACCGCCGCTTTCAGGAAATGTTCGAACTGCCGGACGCGCTTGTCCAACCCGGCGTGACATTCGAGGACACGATCCGCTTTTTGGTCACGCGCGGCGAATATGGCCCCGTGGCAGATGTCGAGGACGCCATCGCCGTCCGCGTGCAAGCCGCCCGCGCCTTTGTGCCGCATTACATGGAACGCGAGCGCGCGAATGGGCGCTGGATCAGTGTCGAAGGCGCGCCGCTGCCGCAGGGCGGCTGGGTGACAGTATACACCGACATTACCGAAGTGAAGCTGCAAGAGGGGCTCTTGAAAGCCCGGTCCGAAGAACTGGCAAGTGACCTGATGACCCATGCCGAGCGGCTCGCTGCCACCAACCGCGCGCTTGCGGCGAGCAATGCGGCGCTGGAACAAACCAAGCGCGAATTGACGGAAATGGAGGCGCGCACACGTCTGACCACCGAAATGACACCCGCCCATATCGCGCATCTGGACCGGGATTTATGCTACACCTTCTCGAACCGCCGCTTGCCTGCGATCTTTCCGGGCCTGCCACAGGATATCGTCGGCCAGCCTGTGCAACAGGTGCTTGGTGCGGTCTATGACCAGATTGCCCCCTATCTGGACAATGCGCTGCTGGGCGAAAGCCCCGTGCATGAATTCACCCACGAAGCAAGCGGGCGGCGCATCCGGCTTGCGCTGACGCCGGACCGCGTGGGGCGCGGGCCGATCAACGGGGTCTATGTGCTGTCGATGGATGTAACCGAAGAAGCGCAGGCGCGCGCCTCGCTCGCGCAGACGCGCAAGCGCGAACTCGCCGCGCAGCTTTCCAGCGGGATGGCGCATGATTTCGGCAATCTTCTGACGATCATCATGGGGCTTCAGGGCCAAATCCAGCGCCACGCAAGCCTGCCCCCTGATCTGGCCGAACTCGTGGGCGCGACAGTGGCTGCGGCGCGGCGCGGGGGCGTTCTGCTGGAGCGGATCGCGCAGATTTCCGGCCAGCGCACACTTAGGCCGCAGCCTACGGAAATGACCAGTTTTCTGGCCGATCTGCGCGTGATGGCGCGCACGGCGCTGCCCGGCACTGTCACGCTTGACATGCAGATTGCGGCGGACTTGCCGCACCTGATGCTGGATCAGGGTCTGGTGCAGGATTGTGTGCTCAACCTGATCCTGAACGCGCGCGACGCGATCGGGCCGCGCACGGGGCGGATCGTGCTGCGCGCCGAAAAACTGGCCGAGACATGGTTGGAGCTGAGCGTGGCCGATACGGGGATGGGCTTTTCCGCGCAAGCGCTGGACCGCGCGCTTGATCCGTTTTTCACCACCAAAGCGTCCGAGGGCGGCTCAGGCCTTGGTCTGTCGATGGTCTATGACCAGATCACGCTGGCAGGCGGGCATGTGCGGCTGGCCAACAGGCCACAAGGGGGGGCGCTGGTGACCCTGCGCCTGCCGCTACGGCCTGTGGCGGAACCAGCAAAGCTGACGGGGGGGCTGGTGCTGCTGGTGGAAGATACCGATACGATCCGCGAAAGCGTGCGGCTGATGCTGTGCGATCTGGGCTTTGCCGTGATCGAGGCAGGCAGCGCGGAAGAAGCGCAGGCGCTTCTGGACTTGCCCGACCTGACGCTGGTTCTGTCCGACATCAACTTGCCCGGCGCATCTGGGCTAGACCTAGCACACCAAGCGGCGCGCGCTGGCCTGCGCGTGCATCTGATGACAGCGCTTCCTGCAGCCGACCCTGTGCGCGTGGCCGCCGAGGCGGCTTTCCCTGTCCTGCCCAAGCCCTTTAGCGGGACAGACCTGCGCGCAGCGCTCAGCCAGCCCCAGACCGAAAGCCTGCCTGCATGAGCGCGCATGTGGCCATTCTGGACGATGAACCCGAAATCCGGCGCATCCTGTCGCACGCGTTGCAAGAGGCGGGGTTTCAGACCTCGGCTTACGGGCGCGCGACCGAATTTGAAGCCGCGCTGCGTCGGGTGACGCCCGATGTGTGCCTTGTGGACCTGTCCCTGCCCGACCGCGACGGCCTGGCCGTGGTGCACCGCCTGGCGCTCGAATCGGGGGCGGCGATCATCATAATCTCGGGGCGCGCGGCAGTGCAGGACCGGGTGACAGGGTTGGAATTGGGCGCGGATGACTACATCACCAAGCCTTTCGACCCGGCAGAGGTGGTGGCCCGCATCCGCGCGCGCCTGCGCAAAGCCACGCCCAGTGCGCCCACAAGCCCGCAGACCGCGCGCTTCAATGGCTGGACGGCTGTCTTTGACCGCTACGTGCTGATCACCGAGGCAGGCGAGGAAATCGCCTTCAGCCATGCCGAGGGCGAGGTGTTGCGGCTGTTTCTGGACAGCCCCAAGCGGCTGATCTCGCGCACACAGATGCTCGATGCCTTGGGGGGCGCTGCGGGCGAAAGTTTTGATCGGGCGATGGATGTGCGCATTTCCCGCCTGCGCACCAAACTGGGCGAGGACCCGCGCAGCCCGCGGCTGATCAAGACGATCTACGGCGCGGGGTATATCTTTTTGGGCGATGTTTCTTGGGGGTAAAGCGCGCTTAGGAAAAGGGGAAACCGGTTTTCCTCAAGAATCACGCGACCACCGATCTACGCCCCTGTTTGACAGGCCCCGCGCCACACGTCAGAATGCGCGGAGCTGAAAAAACACCGGAGAGCCGATGCGCAAGTTTCTGGTCGTGCTGGATGACAGCCGCGAATGCCTGAATGCGATGCGCTTTGCCGCCGCACGCGCGGCGCGCACAAACGGGGGTGTGCAGATCCTTGCCATCCTGCGCCCCGAGGAATTCCAAGGCTGGATCGGGGTTGCCGACCTGATGCGCGCGGAAGCCCGCGAGCGGATCGAGGCGCATTACGATGTTTTCGCCAAATGGATGCGCGACCGCAAGGGCGTGACCCCGGAACTCGTGATCCGCGAAGGCGAGCCTGTCGAGCAAATCCTGTCCCAGATTGCCGATGACCCGGAAATCGGCGTGCTGGTGCTGGGCGCGGGCAGTGAAGGCAGCTCGCCCGGCCCCCTTGTCACCGCCATGAGCCGCAATTCGGGCGCGCTGCCGGTGCCGCTGACGATCGTGCCCGGCAGCCTGACCCGCGACAGGCTGGAGGCTTTGGCACGGGGGTGACGTTGGCTAGAGCATGTTGCGCAAAAGTGGGATCCCGTCTTGCGCAAAAGACATGCGATACCAGAGAAACAGAGCTTATCGCGTGAATGCGAATGAACGCGACGCGCTCTAGAGCCGCCCCGCCACCATCCGCACGATATCGGCCAAGCGGCAGGCATAGCCCCATTCGTTGTCATACCAAGCATAAACTTTCAACTGCGTGCCATTAATGACCATTGTGGACGGCCCGTCGATGATCGACGAGCGCGGGTCATTCGTGAAGTCGCTCGACACGAGCGGGCGGGATTCATACCCGAGGATACCTTGCAGCGGCCCGTCGGCGGCGGCCTTGAACAGGGCATTGACCTCCTCGACCGTGGTGGCGCGTTCCAGTTCAAACACGCAATCCGTGAGCGAGCCATTCAAAAGCGGCACCCGCACGGCATGGCCATTCAGACGACCCTTGAGCTCCGGATAAATCAGCGTGATCGCCGTCGCGCTGCCCGTCGTCGTAGGGATCAGGTTTGTCAGCGCTGACCGCGCGCGGCGCATGTCCTTGGCGGGACGGTCCACGATGGTTTGGGTATTGGTCACATCATGGATCGTGGTGATGGACCCGTGCCGAATGCCTATGGCTTCATGTACTACTTTAACAACGGGCGCCAAGCAATTGGTTGTGCAGCTTGCTGCCGTGATGATCGTTTGCGTTCCGTCATACAGGTGATGGTTCACCCCATAGACCAGATTGAGCGCACCGCCGTCTTTCACAGGCGCGCTGACGATGACCTTCTGCACGCCGGCGGTGAAATAGGGCGCGATCTTGGCGGCAGTTTTGAACACGCCTGTGCAGTCGATGACGATATCGACGCCGACAAGCGGCAGATCCTCGATCCGTTTGTGATGCGTGAGCGGGATGCGGGTGCCGTTCAGCACCAGCGCGCCCTCCTCCGCCGTCACCGGCGTGAGCCAGCGACCATGCACGCTGTCGAACTCCATCAGCAGCGCGTGTTGCTCTGGATCGCCCACAGGATCATTCAAAAGCACAATCTCGCCGCCCACGCCGGTGTCGATCAGGTCGCGCAGTACAAGTTTTCCAATCCGGCCAAGGCCATTCAGAGCGATACGCGGCATGGATCAAGCCCCCATCTTCGGGTCAGCCGAAATCGCGTCCACCTGCGCTTGCAACGCGATGCGCGAGAGGGAGGCTACGGGCAGCGCCGCAAAAGCCTGTATCCGGCGGCGCAAGGTCCCGTAGGTCTGGCTGAACACGAGCGCCTTTTCGGCATCGGTCCCCGTGGCCTTCACCGGGTCGGGCAGGCCCCAATGGCCTGTGATGGGTTGACCGGGCCAGGGCGGGCATTCTTCGGCGGCGGCTGTGTCGCAGACAGTGAACACGAAATCCATGCGCGGGGCGTGCGCAGTCTGGAACACGCTGATATGTTTGGATGAAAGCTGCGAAATGTCGTGGCCGTTGCGGTCCAGAATCTCGATGGCGAAGGGGTTCAGCGCCGATCCGGGGCGCGTGCCTGCGGAATAGGCAGTGAACCGCCCCTGCCCCAGATCGCGCAACAGCGCTTCGGCAAAGATCGAGCGGGCGGAATTGCCCGAGCAGATGAACAGCACGTTGAAGGGGTCAGACACGGGGGCATCCTTGGGAGTAGCCAGCAGGGTTTCGAGCAGATCAGGGCGCGCGCGCCCCACATCCAGAGCCAGGTAGCCGATCAGCACATCGAGGCTGTCCAGATCGACCGAATAGAACAGCGACCGCCCGTCGCGGCTGACCCGCGCAAGGCCCGACGCCGTCAGATCGGCCAGATGGTGCGAGAGCGTGTTTAGCTTGAGGCCCAGCGCTTGCGCAATCTCGGTCGGGCGCACGCCGCGCGGAGCGAAGCGCAACAGCAGGCGGAACACGGCCAGACGGTCGGGATGGCCAAGGGTGGCGAAGGCATGAGCGGCACGATTTATTTCCATGATTCGGGAATAATCGAATTATCAGAGCAGATCAAGTGAAGTTCTGTGATCCTCACGCCCGGCGCAGCACCAGTGTCTGGGCGTAACTCCCGAAGCGGTCCTGTGCCTCTGGCTGCAACCCATGGTTGGTTGCGAGTTCGAACGCCACATCACGCAGAGCATGGCGCGGCGTGACATGGAATTGCGCCAGCCACAGGTTCAGCCCGCGCCGAAACCAGCCGGGCAAAAGATGTTGGCGGCCAAAATCTGCAATGTGCAACGACCCGCCCGGCGCGACCATCTGCGCGGCTTGATCGAGCGCACGGGTCCAGTCGGGGATCATCGACAGGCTGTAGGACAGGATCACATGATCGAAACTGCGCCGCCCGAACAGGTCCACAGGGTCGAGCGCGCAGGCATCGCCCAGCGCAAGCGCCGCCCGGCCCCCAAGTTTCGATTGCGCTGTGTCCAGCATCTGCGCCGAGATATCGACACCATACAGCCGCGCCTCGGGATAGGCCCGCGCGATGTGGCGCAGGTTGCGGCCTGTGCCGCAGGCAATTTCCAGCACATGCGCGCCGGGCTGCACCCCCATCTCGGCGATCATCTGATCGCGCCCCAGCAGATACCACGCCCGCGTCAGGTCATAGATGTGCCGTTGTAGCCGATAAGTGCGGTCCATCAGGTCTGCATGTTGGTCAAGCGCCATTCTCTATCCCCGAAAGCGATAGAGATGCACGCCGCCATAAATGGCAGAACGATCAGCCGCGAAGGCTGCGGCGGAGGCGTCTGCATCATACGCCCAGCGTGACAGGATCGCGGGCGCCACGCGACCGGGCAGGATGTCCGGCGTGCCGCCTGTGCGGAACAGCACCCGCGCACCCGGCCGGGCCGTGCGCGTGATCTGTGCCCAAAGGGCTGTCAGTTGCGCGTCATTCATCCAATCTTGGGCATCGAGCAGCACATAGGCATCGAGCGAGGCTGCATCGCGCGTGGCCAGTTGCTCGGTCATCGGGCGGTTATGGACGCGGATACGGTCGGCCATAGCCTGAATGGTAAGGAAATGCGCGGGTTCCAGATACGGCGGAACGGCAGGCTGCGGGTCAGGCGCATAGCCCCGGTGGAAGGCCTGCCAGAGGAAGTAATTCTCGGCCACCGGGAAATCGCACACGAGCCTGCGCGTGCGCTCGCGCAGCACAGGCAGGATGTCCCCCCCGCCATCAGCGGCCAGCTTGTCATGTTGCGCGGGCGGAATGCCCAGACCGAACAGGGCCGCACGGCGGCGGGCGAGGAAGCGGATCATGGGTTTGTTCAGAAGCGGGTCAATCGCGCTGTCGAAAAACGCCTGTTGTTCATCGCGCGTGCGTGCGGCCAACAGGGGACGGAAATCCACGCGCGCAATCTTCGCGGCCAGATGCGTGGCCCCGATGAAGCGCCCGAGCACCCCGTAGCGATGGAAACCGCGCGCCAGCATCTCGACCCGGCGGCGGCCAAGGTGCTTGGCGTTCCACCAGTCGCGGGTCTGCGCGTCCAGATGCGGCGCGATCTTGGTGTCAAACAGCGCCATATTGCGGGGATCATTGGCGCGGGCAAACAGCGCGAAAAACTCTGGCTGGATCAGCGACTGCGCTGCGACCGCCCGCAGCCGCAGCAGCGCCACATGCGCGGGCGACAGGTCAACCGCCGTGACGGAAGCAGGCCGCGTGACCAGATAGGACATCGCATTGCACCCGCCCGAGGCGATGCAGAAGATATCCTCGCCCTCGCTCAACCCCAGCGCGCCCATATCCGCCACCGGGTCTTCCCAAATCTGGGCATAAACCAGCCCGTGAAACAGCCGCGCGAAAATGCGTTCCAGCAGGCCCGTACTGTTCAGGACCGGGTTTTGGGCAACGGCTTCGTCCAGTTGGGCAGCAATCTGAGGCGCTAGGGTCATGGGGTCACAGGACTTTCGCTTGGGAATTCGGGGGTCGGGCCGCGCAGAGGCGCATGGGCAAGCATCGCCTCGCGCCCCCCCAGCAGACGCAGACGGCCTGTGCCGGGGTCTTCGATCGCAGTCATCGAATCCATCCAGTCGCCACAATTGGCATAGGTCAGCCCGAAATGGCGGTGCAGCCCGGCAATGTGGAAATGCCCGCAGATCACCCCATCCAGACCGCGGGCGCGCGCCATTTCGACCATGCTCCGCTCATGCTCGCGCCCGCGATACATAAGCGCGTTGAAGGCCAGAAGCCACCCTTCGATCCGGGTGCGGGTGTCGGGTTTGGTGTCCATCGCACGGCGCAAGCGACGGTCAAGCCAACGTAAGGAATGGTCAATCAGACTGCCCAAACGGGTCATCGTATGCGTGCGGATCAGGCGACTGTCCACCTGGTCGCCATGCGTGACCAGAAAGCGGCCGCCATCCGCGCTTTCGTGAATATATTCCTGCACATGACGCGCGGTCAGCCGGGCATGGTCGGGAATGAGCAAAGGGTTCGGGTCATGATTCCCGCGCACATAAATCAGATGCGCCCCTGCGCGCGCACGCGCATTCAGAAAATCAATCACCGCCTGATCGGCGCGTGTCCAATGCGGCAGGAGTGGCTGCCAAAGATCGAGGATATCGCCGACAAGCACATAGCGATCCGCCGGACAGTGCTTGAGGAAAGCCAGCGCAAGATCCGCCCGCGCGCCGAGCGCCCCCAGATGCAAATCCGATAGAAACAATGTACGCAGGGGACGGTAGGATTTTGTCGCGTCAAAGGGCATGGCGCTCTCATCTGTGGCGTGGTTTGCAGATGAAGCATCCTCGCGACAACCACGTGACAGGGACAAATCAGTTTTACGACAGAAGTTCGTGAATAGAACGAGAGCGGCCTTCACTTGCCTTGCAGCGTTCTGGCTGCACTCACCCGCCCCCTTGCCCCGGTTCCCCTGTTCCCCTAGACAAGATCGACAAAATATAGGGGGGCATCCATGCGTCGCGTTGTAATCACTGGGATCGGGATCATCTCGTCTATCGGCAATTCTGCGGCCGAAGTGTCGGAAAGCCTGCGCACAGGCCGCTCTGGCATCGTCTTTGCCCCCGATTATGCCGAGCATGGCTTCCGCAGCCAGATCCACGGCGCGCCCCAGATCGTTCTGGAAGATCACATCGACAAGCGCCATTTGCGCTTCATGGGCGCAGGCGCGGCCTATAACTTTCTCGCCATGGAACAGGCGATTGCAGATAGCGGGCTGGAGGATGGCGACATCTCCAACCCGCGCACGGGCCTGATCATGGGGTCAGGCGGGCCGTCGACCTCGAACCTGTTTCAGGCGCATAAGATTGTTGTGGAAAAGGGCAGCCCCAAGCGGATGGGGCCTTTCATGGTCACGCGCGGCATGTCGTCCACGAATTCGGCCTGTTTGGCGACGCCCTTCAAGATCAAGGGTGTGAATTACTCGATCACCTCGGCCTGTTCCACATCCGCGCATTGCGTGGGCAATGGGGTCGAGTTGATCCAGATGGGCAAGCAGGACATCATCTTCGCAGGCGGCGGCGAGGAGCTTGATTGGACGCTCTCCTGCCTGTTCGACGCGATGGGCGCGATGTCGTCCAAGTATAACGACGCGCCCGCGACCGCCGCGCGCGCCTTTGACGCGACGCGCGACGGCTTCGTGATCGCAGGCGGGGGCGGAGTTGTGGTGCTGGAAGAACTCTCGCACGCGCTTGCACGCGGGGCGAAGATTTACGCCGAGGTGACGGGCTACGGGGCCACGTCGGATGGTCACGACATGGTCGCGCCAAGCGGCGAAGGGGGCGAGCGGTCCATGCGGCTGGCTTTGTCCACCCTGCCCGAGGGGCGCAAGATCAGCTACATCAACGCCCATGGCACCTCGACCCCCGCAGGCGATGTGACCGAGGTCGAAGCCATCCGCCGCATCTGGGGCGAGGGGCATGTGCCGCTCATATCCTCCACCAAGTCGCTGACGGGGCATTCCTTGGGCGCGACGGGGGTGCAGGAAGCGATTTATTCGCTTCTGATGATGCAGGGCGATTTCATCGCGGCATCGGCCAACGTGACCCAGCTTGATCCCGCCATCCGCGAAGGCGAGATTGCCACAAAGCTGGTGGAAGGGGTCGATCACGACTCTATCCTGTCCAACAGTTTCGGCTTTGGCGGCACGAACGCCACGCTGATCATGTCCAAGTATCAGGGCTAGGGGCGCGAACATGGCCGGATGGATGGCAGGCAAGCGCGGGCTGGTGATGGGGGTGGCGAATGAGCGTTCCATCGCTTGGGGCATCGCCAAGGCCATGGCGGATGAGGGGGCAGAGCTTGCCTTCTCCTATCAGGGCGAGGCATTTGGCAAGCGGGTGGAACCCTTGGCCGCTTCTGTCGGATCGTCGCTTCTTCTGGACGTGGATGTGACCGATGATGCGTCCTTGGACGCGGCTTTTGGAGCTCTGGCGGATACGTGGGGCAAAATGGACTTTCTGGTTCACGCTATCGCGTTTTCGGACAAATCCGAATTGCAGGGACGCTTTCGCGACACCAGCCGCGCCAATTTCCTGCATTCGCTGAACGTGTCCTGCTTCAGCTTCATCGATGTGGGCCGCAGGGCGGCGGCGCTGATGCCCGATGGCGGGACGCTGCTGACGCTGACCTTTCAGGGGTCGAATGCGGTCACGCCCTTCTACAATGTCATGGGCGTGGCGAAGGCGGCTTTGGAAAGCGCTGTGCGGTATCTGGCCAATGATCTGGGGCCAGAAGGGGTGCGGGTCAATGCCATCAGCCCCGGCCCGATGAAAACGCTCGCGGGGGCGGCCATTGGCGGGGCGCGCAAGACGTATCGGCACACAGAGGCGAATGCGCCCCTGCGCTCGAACGCCACGCTGGAAGCGGTGGGCGGCACGGCGGTGTGGCTGGCATCGGATCGCGGGGCCTGCACGACAGGCGAGATCGTGCATGTCGATGGTGGCTATCATGTATTGGGGATGCCGCAGGTCGAGAATATTTGACCTTTGGCAGGCCATAGCTTCGGGCGGAAACAGGAAAAGCACCGCCTTTCACCGCGCGCACGAACCCGATTCCCTCTGGGACCATCACCGCGCGCGCTTCGGGTAGTCCGGTGCCCGCCCCGGTGGGCGCAAAGCGCCCGCCGCCCGAGGGGCGGGCGCGGGGGGGGGGGGGGGGGGGCCCGCCCGGCC
>JBKBLP010000021.1:0-53015 GCA_046296275.1 Roseinatronobacter sp.
CTTCAGTGTAGGCGGGCCAGTTCCTGGTCTTGTAGGCGGGGGGTGTAGGTTTGCTCATCCCGTCCAGCGACCACACTGGATTCACGAGATGAATCCCTCACAGGATTTGTGCAACAGAGCCATCTGGGTCGCAAAGGGCAGCCCGGCTATCCTGCCATCGGGCGGCTGCGTGGTCTGGCCGAGTTGCGCGGGATTATCACGGCTTTGGAACATCCTGTGGCAAAGCTTTCGGCATGAGCGCCCGCTAGATCAGGATGATCTCTGATAGAAAACGTCACCCTGATCTGGCCCCCGCTTTATCCTGCCATCTCAATGTCGCGGCAAGATCCGCCAAAGGCTGAAAAGCGTGGCAGGGATCAGTACCAACAGACCTGATAAAAACCCCGCCGCTCCTTGTGTGGTCAAGGCAAGGCCAAGCAAGATTGGCACGACAACGCCACCCAGATTGGTGACAAGCATCGTATATCCGACGGCCGCGCCCAGGGCTGCGCGCGGGGCAAGGCATGTGGTCAGCGCTACATGCAAGCCCACGGCGCTGCTGACGGTCGAGCCCAAGACAAAGCAGCCAGTGGCCGACAGGACCAGAGTGTCCCGGAAAAGCCCTGCGCCAAGCAGGGCCACACCTGCCAATGCGCATGTGCAGAGCAAGTGCAGGGATTGTGCGGGATTGCCGCCAAGAAAGCGGTCCGTCACAAGGCCCCATATCACGCGGCCTGCAAATGTGCCGACATGCAGCGCTCCCAGACAGATGGCGACATTGCCCAAGGTGCCGCTTTCTGCCTCCTGTACGATTTCCGGCACATGCGCCCAAAGCGCGAACTGCATGCCATTCGTCAACCCGGCGGCCAGATTGGCCCGACCGAGTAGGGGATCGCGCAACAGTCCGAAGATTTGTCGCAAGCCGCCGCTTTGTGCCTGCTCCGCCCCCGTATCCTTGGGTAAGAACACAGCAAAGAGTATCGAGAAGCCAAGGGTCAGCATGGCCACAGCCCAAATCCCTGTTTGCCAAGCTCCCATGCCGGACAGCAGCACACTCGTGCTGCCCAAAGCTGCACCAAGGGGGACGCCAGTCTGTTTCAGGCTCAGCAAAGTCGTGCGCCACTTTGGGGCGAACCAGTGCAGGATCGCCCGGCTGGCGGCTGGGTTGATCAGTCCATATCCAGCTCCGCAAAGTGCAAGCCCCGTTCCCAAGCGCCCAAAACCTGAAGCTGTGGCGCACAGCATTAGCCCTGCGCTGATTGCCAGACTGGCCAGAACCAAGGCTGTGCGGGTGCCGACGCGGTCTACCACGGCCCCCGCAGGCAAAGCGGCAAGCGCCAAGGCCCCAGAATAGACGCTCGCCAAGGCCCCGATCTGCACCGCGGTCAGCCCAAGTTGCGCCACAAGCTGCGGCCCGGCGGCAAGGACCGACAGCAGCGACATTGCCCCAAGTGCGTGTGACCCAAAAATCAGCGCGAAATGCAGGACAATCTGGCTACCCCTCTCAGCCATGGGACAGGTGTGGCACCCGTTGCGCGTGACCGGGCTGCGCGCTGCCCAAAGCCACGCGCAAAGTGGCAATCGCGGCTGTGGTCCCGTCGATGATCGGCACGCTCACCTGGGCTTGCAGCCGTGCCGCAAGCCCTGCCAACGGACCACCGCCCAAGACGATGCTGTTCACGTGATCCTCGCGCGCGGATTTCTGGCACAGCGCCAGAAGTTGTGGCGCGAGGTGTTCTTGGATCATGCCGGGATCGTCCCAGGTCGCGCCCTCGACCATATGCATCGCGACCACGTTGCGGGCATGGCCATAATCATTTGCCTTCTTGCGCAAGGCCGCTGCCATGTCGGGCGAAAACGACACAATTGACAAACGCGGTCCCAGCACGGACGCCATCGCATAGGCCGATTGCGCAATTCCCACCACTGGCACCCGCGTTTGCGTGCGCACCGCAGTCAACCCGGTATCCCCGAAAGACGCCAGAATGATTCCGTCCGCAGGCAAGGTGCGCGCGGCCAGGGTCCGCGTCACCGCGAGTTCAGCGGCGGCGGCATCGGATTGTGTCACGATCAATTCCGGTGCGCCGGTGGCGGCGATGGTTTTGATCTCTTCCCCCGGCAGGGCAGCGGCTTGGGCGCTTGCATTGATCCGCGCGGTGACGCTGAGGGATGAATTGGGATTGATGATAAGCAACCGCATCCGCTTAGCCCAGGATCACAGATGGCAGCCAAAGCGAGATCGCCGGGAAGATGTTGACCAACGCGAGCGCCACCAGCATTGCGCCGATGAACAACATCAGCGCCGGGATGATCTGTCCGATCGATATCTTGGCAATCGCGCAGGTAATCAACACCACAGAGGCTACAGGCGGCGTTTGTTGCCCTATCCCCAGATTGATCGTGATGATCAGCCCGAAATGCACGCGGTCGATTCCCAATTGATCCGCGAGCGGCAGAAAGATCGGCACCAGCATCAGGATCGCAGGGGTGCCGTGCACAATGGTTCCGGCGAGCAGGAAGAACACATTGATCGCCAGCAGCACGACCCAGTAATTGTCCGAAATCCCGAGGATTGCCGTGGCAATCTCTTGTGGGATGCGCTGGTTGGTCAGATACCAGCCCAGAAGCGTCGATGTTGCGACAATGAACATCAGCATGGCAGACCGCTTGCCCGCGATGCGTAGGGTATCAAGGAAACTTGCCCACGAAATCGACCGATAAATCAAAGCGGCCATTACGATGGACCACAGGGCGGCGACGGCGCCGGCTTCGGTCGCGGTGAAGATGCCACCCAGGATACCCACAAGAATCAGAATCGGCAGGGTCAGCGGAAGGGCTGCGTCCTTGCCTGTGTCAAGCACCCGCGCGAAGCTGAACGCGCCCTCGGTGGGGAAACCTTTGATGACCGCGATACCGTAAGCGGTGGCCAGAAGCAGGAAACACACCAGAAAGCCCGGCACGATGCCCGCTGCAAAAAGCTGCGCGATGCTCGCGTTGGCAACATAGGCATACAGGATCAGGTTCAGGGACGGCGGCACGATGATTGCCATTGTCGCGGATGTTGATGTGACAGCCGCAGCGAAGGCCGCCGAATAGCCGCGCTTTTTCATCTGCGGGATCATCACTGATCCGATGGCGGCGGCGTCTGATGTGGCAGTGCCCGAAATCTCGGAAAAGAACAGCGATGTCAGGATGTTGACATGCGCAAGGCCGCCGCGAATGTGACCTACCAGGGATGAGGCAAAGGCGATCAGCTTTTCAGCGATCTTGCCTTGGTTCATCACTTCGCCCGCGATCATGAACAGCAAAGCCGCGACCAGCAGGTAGTTATTGGCCCCCCCGAAAGGGATCAGGCCAATGATCATCGGCACAACAGCAGGATCAAGGAAGATCAGAACCGTCGCCGTAATCCCCAGCACATAGCCGATGGGAATGCCCATCATCAGCAGCACAACGAGCAGGATCAGGATTAGATAACCGGGCGCGATGAACATCAGCCATCTCCTTCGGGCAACAGGTCGGACGGGTTGATCCGTCCCATGATCAGGCCTGCAAGCCGCACAGTGCAGATCAGGACGATCAACGCCCCACCCACAGGCACTGCGCCGCGAAACAGGATGATGGGGATATCGAGCGAGATCAGGGTTCGCCCCATGAAGCTGAGGGCCGCGCGCCCGCCGAACCAAAAAAGTGCTGCGCCGAAGCCGGCCATGAGCACTTGGTTGATACAAGCCAGAAGGCGCTGGAAGCCCGCGCCTAGGCTGCGGGCGGCGGAATCAAACCCCAGATGCTCATTCGTGCGTGTCAGGTAGGCGGCACCTACAAAGGTCAAAAGTGCGAGCATATGTGCAGGCAGTTCTTCCCCCCAAGAGACCGAGGAATTCAGCACGAACCGCGCGAAGACTGCATAATTCAGCAAAACCAACAGTAGCCCCGCCATGACGATGGTGAAGGCATCCAGCAGCCTGCACATCCAGCGATCAAGCCAGACCACGGCATTCCCAATCATGTTCATGATAGTCCCCGTTTGTCGCAAGGAAAAATGACCCCCAGCGCAAACCGGGGGTCAGTGGGAGGTTACTCAAGCCCCAGCACCGATTTGGTGACGGCGATCATGTCAGCGCCAATCGCATCGACGAAAAGCGGATCGTTATAAAGCGGCAGGGCGGCGGTCTGGAACGCTTCGAAATCGACATCGTTGATGGCAATCTTGTCAGCCAGATCGGCAAGAACCTTGGCGTCGGTTTCATCGCCCCAAGAAAAGGACCATGGTGCCATTTCCGCTGAAATCCGCAGCAGCGTTTCGTGCACTTCGGGGGTTTGGGTGTTCAGCCAAGCGTCGCCGAACAGCATGAAGGTGGGCAGATAGACATGGTTCGACAGCGACATGTATTTTTGCACTTCATATAAGCGTGCGCTTTCCGCGATCTGTGCGGGGTTTTCCTGACCGTCGATCACGCCTTGATCCAACCCCGAATACACCTCGCCAAAGGCAAGCGGGGTCGCATTTGCACCGAGCGTGTTGAACATGGCCACGCGCTGGCGTGATGTGGGTGTGCGGATTTTCAGCCCTTGCATGTCCGATGGCGTCACGATGGGGCGCACCGAATTGGTGATGACACGGAAGCCATTATCCCAAAGGGCGGCCAGTTTGATCCCCTTTCCTGCAAAGCCCTCGGCCAGCAGATCGAAGGCTTCTGACGTGGCAAAGGTCTGCACCTGTTCGCGGTTGGCGAACAGATAGGGCAGATCGAACACGGCTGCGCGCGGGTTGATTTGCACCACAGCCGATGCCGAAAGCGACGCGTGATGCGTGCCAAAGCCAAGCCCTTGCAACACGTCTTCTTCCGAGCCGAGCGTGTTGCCCATGAAAATCTGCACATCCATCGAGGGGATTTCGGCTTCAACACGGGACTTGAATTCGTTGAGGAATGTATGCGCAAAGCTGCCATCGGGCAGGGACGAGTTGATCTGTAGCACCTGCGCCTGTGACAGGTTGGGCAGCAAGAACATGGCAGTTGCGGCAAGCGCCGAGAGTTTGAAGGAAACAGTCATCGGAACACCTCTGGGGTTGTGAAGGAAGCAGCCGGGAGCGGGCTGACTTCACGTTGCGAGATTTTCGAGATCGTCAAAGAGGAAAAAATATTTTCGTACAAAAAAATACAAACAGAAGTCAAGAAAAGTAATTTTCATGTGCGGGCATAGTGAAAATCGGTCAGATTCTACGCAGTTTGAAAAGCGCGTTTAGAATTCGTGGAGCGAATCATGCAGGGCTTCAACGGCGAGCAGGCGCCTGCGTCCTTCTGCCCCGGCGCGTTCCAGACAGCGTGTTGCTAGGACATGGCATAGGGTCAAAACCGCTGCATGATTGAACAATGGCCCCGGCGCATGGGTTTGAACGCGCATTCGCCAAGTGGGGGACAGAGCGGCGTCAATGGGCGATGCTTCCGCCCCCGCATTGGGCAGAATGTCGGTAATCAGGGCAGACCTTGCAGGGCTTGCACTGAATTCGCGGCAAATCGCGGGCAAGTCGCGGACAGTGCGGCGCAGCGCAAAAACGATCACGACATCGCCTGCACGAATGCTTGCGATGCTTTCGGCCAAAGTCTGCCCCGCTTGCGGCAGCACTGTCACATTCGGCAAAATTTGCCCGATCTGTGCGCCCAAATAAATGCTGAAGGCGTGGGCGGTTCGAAACCCCACGATCCAGACGCGCCCAGCTTGCGACAGCGCATCGGCCAGATCGTCAATCTCGGCCTGTGAGATCGTGGTGAAGCTGTTTTCGACATTCAGGCGGTCCTGCGCGATTTGCGTCATCAGCGCCGCTTCGGGACTGTCACGCCGCGCGACTGCCTGAAACACCGCCGCCCCCGATTGCTGCGTCAGGCGCGCGGCTTGGCGGGCCTGATCGAAGCTGTCATAGCCCAAACGCCGCACGAAACGCGTGACCGTCGCGTTTGACACGTTCGCGAGTTGTGCAAGCTCGGTCGCGGAGTAACTGGCAATCTCTCCGGGGAAGGACAGGATCGTATCGGCAAGTTTACGCTCGCTCGGATGAAGCGAGGGCAAAGCCGCCCTGATCCGCGTGATGTAAGAGCCGGTGATCTCTGCTGTCATGCAGGTGTTTTACGCGCTAACGCTGCTGCTTGGCCAGATGAAAGATAAACCCATCTTTCATGTGGCTGCGGGCGCTTCTACGCACGACGCATCAAGAGACGCGCGGCGACCGGCGCGCCTGTGATGACAACGATCAGCCGCATCAGATGGTGAATAACCACGAAGCCAAGATCAGCACCTACCACAATCGCAAGGACTGTCATTTCCGCTTGTCCGCCGGGGGCGAAGGACAGGAACGCTTCCAACATTGGCGCGCCACCAAGTCTGTGGGCAAGCAGCGTAAACCCTCCGGCCAGTGCTGCCAAAATGACGGCAAATGCCGCGCCCGCAGCAACGTCGTGGCGCAATTCGCCCCATGTAACCCCGCGAAACTGCATCCCGATCCCCATCCCGATAAAGAATTGCGCGGCCATGATGGCCTCGGCCGGTGGGCGGTGGTGCAGGATGTCGGTCAGCGACAGGATCGCCGCGACGATCATCGGCCCCAGAATGGCCGCGCCGAACAACCCGATCCGCACGCCCCCTTTCCAGCCGATCCAAGCGATGGCCACCATCAGCGCAAGTTCATGCAGAGGGATTTCAAGTGCCGGCGCGCCGATAGGCTGGTCAAGGGAAACACCGAACGGCCCCACAAGCAGAACCGGCGCAATCGTCACGATCACCAGCACGCGTGTCGCATGGATCAAAGACAGGGCGCGCGGATCGCCCCCCGCCTCCTGCCCGAACAGAACCATATCCTGAAACCCGCCTGGCATGGCCGCATAGTAGCTGGTGACGCGATCAAAGCCGCATATGCGTTGGAAGAAAGGCACCCCGATCAAGCCGATCAGCGCGACATAGACCGGGATCATCGCAAGCGTCACGGCCATGAGTGGCACTTGCCCCAGAATGGCAGGCGTGATCGTCGCGCCCACTGCGACGCCGAGCACTGTGCGCGCGGCAACCGAAACTTCCCCCGCGCCTTGCATCCTGACCCCAGCAAGAGCGGCAAAAAGGCAGGCAAACATCGGACCAAACAGAAAGGGCAGCGGCAAGTCCAGTGCGTGAAACAGCCCCACCCCGATCAACGAGATAGCGAAAGTCAGCAGGCGGGCGCGTGTGAACATGAGATAACTTTCCGCAAGGTGAATATTGAATACTCCTGTATCCAAGTGTATGCAATAATCAAACTTGGCTCACAGGCAGGAAACACATGGCACTCCCCACCGAAACGGACCCAAAGCTGCCGCAGGGTCAAAGCGCCTATGACCGGCTGCTCGACGATATCCGCTCGGGCCAGTTGGCCCCCGGCGCGCGGCTGCGCGAAGTGGAGCTGGCCGAACGTCTTGGCATTTCCCGCACACCCGTCCGTGAGGCCATTCGTCTGCTCGAAGTCGATGGGCTGGTCGAGCATCTGCCGCGCCAAGGGGCCAGTCTGCGGCGGCTGGCTTATACCGAGGTGATGGAGCTTTACGAAATGCGCGCGGTGCTCGAAGGCACTGCTGCGCGGCTGGCCTCCCGCTCTGCGTCTGATCTGGAACTGCGCGAACTGGCCGAAATCAATGCAGAAATGATCAATGCTGAAAACCCCGCCGACACTTCCAGGCTAAACCGCCTGTTTCATGCGGCCCTGATCAACGCGGCCAAGAATCGTTACCTGCAACGCGCGATTGCCTCGATGGAGCGGACTCTGCTGATCCTGGGTCCGTCAACGCTCTATGATCCCACGCGGGCGCAAGCGGCGGCGCAGGAACATGCGGGCCTGCTGGAGGCGCTTCATGCCCGCGACGGTGCGCAGGCTGAAGCGCTTATGCACGCTCATATCGAAGCCGCCCACCGCATCCGCCTGCGCCAACTGCGCGAGGCGCGGGATACTGACTTGGACGGAAGCCGCGAAAATGTCCTTTGATGTTGTTGTCGTGGGCGGCGGCAATGCTGCCTTATGCGCTGCTATTGAAGCGGCAGAGGCCGGGGCGCGGGTCATCATCCTCGAATCCGCGCCAAAGCATATGCGCGGCGGCAATTCCCGCCACACCCGCAATTTCCGCTGTATGCATGACGGCCCCCTGTCCGTCTTGATCGACAGCTATGACGAGGACGAGTATTTCGACGATCTGATGCGCGTGACCAAGGGCCAGACGGACCCAGAGCTCGCGCGGATCGCCATTCGCGACAGCGAAGCGGCACTTCCTTGGATGGAGCGGCACGGCGTCATCTTTCAAGGCGCGTTGTCGGGCACCCTGTCCTTGGATCGGACCAATGCCTTCTTCCTTGGTGGCGGCAAGGCTTTGGTCAATGCCTATTATGCCTGTGCCGAAGATTTGGGTGTCACGATCCGCTACGATGCTGAAGTCACACATGTCGATCTTGGGGCCAGGTATTTTTCCGGGGTGGTGCTTGCCGATGGCACCCGGATCGGTGGGCGCGCTGTGGTGCTGGCCTCGGGCGGATTTCAGGCCGATCTGGACTGGTTGACGCGCGCTTGGGGGCCGGGGGCTGCGAACTTTCTGATCCGTGGCACGCCCTATAATCGCGGCGTGGTGCTGCGCGATATGCTGGATCAAGGCGCACAATCTGTGGGCGACCCAACGCAATGTCACGCGGTCGCCATTGATGGCCGCGCGCCCAAATTCGATGGTGGCATCGTCACGCGGCTGGATTGTGTCCCCTATGCCCTTGTCGTGAACCGCGCGGCCCAGCGCTTCTATGACGAAGGCCAGGACGTCTGGCCCAAGCGCTATGCGATCTGGGGGCGGCTGGTGGCGGGGCAGCCTGACCAGATTGGCTATGCGATTACCGACCAAAAAGCGCAGGGCCTGTTCATGCCACCCGTCTTTGCGCCGATCAAGGCCGACACGCTTCAAGGTCTAGCGCAAGCCCTTGATCTGCCTGCGAAAGGTCTGGAGCAAACAGTTGCTGCCTATAATGCCGCCTGTCGCCCCGGCACGTTCACGCCCGGTGCTTTGGACGGGCTTTCGACCGAAGGTCTGGAGCCGCCGAAAACCAACTGGGCGCGCCCGCTCGATACGCCGCCCTATTACGGCTATATTTTGCGCCCCGGTGTGACCTTCACCTATCTGGGGCTGAAAGTGTCCGAACGTGCGCAGGTGCAAAGCGCACATGGCCCGCTGCCGAATGTGTGGGCGGCGGGGGAAATCATGGCAGGTTCGATCCTTGGCCAAGGTTATCTGGCGGGCTTCGGCATGACCATTGGCACCGTATTCGGACGTATCGCAGGACAGGAGGCCGCCGCCCATGCTCGATAATTCCTTGGCAGACGAGGCCGCGCGCCAGTTCCAGATCTGCAATTCCTGCCGCTATTGCGAAGGGTATTGCGACGTCTTTCCGCAGCTTTTCGCACTGCCCGACATGACAGCAGAGCAGACGGTGCATCTGGCCAATCTGTGCCATAATTGCCGGGGCTGCTATTATGCCTGCCAGTATTCCCCGCCGCATGAATTCGCTCTGAACTTGCCCGCGATGCTGGCGGAAGTGCGGCAAGATGCGTGGGAACGTCACGCGCGCCCGCAGGCTTTGGCGCGCGTTTTCCATACGCATGGCGTAGCAGTCGCAGGGGTGCTGATTGCGGGATTTGCGCTGCTCTTTTGGGCAATGGCGGCACTGCGCCCGGAAAATGGCGCGGGGTTCTACGCGTATTTGGGGCATAATGCGATGGTGGCCATCTTTGCGCCCGCCTTCCTGTTGCCCTCGCTTGCGATTGCGCTGTCGTTGCGCAGCTATTGGCGAGAAATCGGTGGCGGGCGGGTCGGTCTGGCCGACCTGCGCCACATGGCAGGCTCTGTGGCGAAGTTGCGCAACCTATCCGGCGGGGCGGGTCAGGGGTGCAATTTCGAACAGGGTGAGCGGTATTCCAACGCGCGCCGTCACGCGCATCAGGCCACACTCTGGGGCTTCGTGATGTGCTTTGCGGCGACTTCGGTCGCGACGCTCATGCATTACGGTCTTGGCTGGCAGGCGCCCTATGGGCTCTGGACCCCGCCCAAGCTGCTTGGCGTGCCGGGGGGGATTTTGCTGTGCTTGGGCACGGGGGCTCTGGCATGGCTGAAACTGCGCGCTGATCCCGCATTGGGGGCCGCGCGTGTCTGGGGAGGGGAGATGGCGTTCGTGCTCCTCCTTTTCACAGTCTCTGCCACGGGCCTTGCGCTTTATGCGGGGACTGGCACCGGGGCCGTGTCGGCGCTGCTTGCCATCCATCTGGGCGCAGTGCTCAGCTTCTTCGTGCTGATGCCCTACAGCAAGATGGTGCATGGATTTTACCGCGTGGTCGCGCTGTTGAAGCGGTAGGGGTGGGTCGTGTCATCGGGGGCCTGACCGGGGCCAAGCCCCCCCCATCACTGCGGAAAAGATCAAAGCACCCTCGGACCTGTTGCGCGCGCAATACCGGTCAGAGCACCTGAAGCTGCGTCAATCCTACGCAAATATCCCACGCGCGAAGGACCGGGTCACCGACACCGAAATCCGCGTCACCGGATCAAAAAGCACCTTGCGGACCAGCTTATGGCGTCAAACACGCCATTTGCGCCGTAAGTTCTCTCTATTGTTCAGAAATGGCGCACCCGAAAGGATTCGAACCTCTGACCCCCAGATTCGTAGTCTGGTGCTCTATCCAGCTGAGCTACGGGTGCGTTGAGCGCGACATACCGCCCGCGTTCGGGCTTTGCAAGGGGCGCGCGGTGAAAATCTTACTCTGTTTGCGGAAGCCATATCCGAAACTCTGTCCCTTCGCTGTCCGAGCGGGTCAGTTCCAGTTTTCCGCCGTGTCCGCGCACCAGTTCGGCCGAGATCGCCAGCCCAAGCCCGGTGCCGCCTTTGCGCACGCCGCCCTGAAACGCCTCGAACAGATGCTCGCGCGCGCGCGCAGGCAGGCCGGGGCCAGTATCGCCGACGCGGATCGCCACACCGAAGCAGCCGTCGTGCCATTTTTCCTTGGCCGATACCTCGACCACACCGGGTTGGCCGCTGGTCTCGATCGCTTGGCGGGCATTGCGCACAAGGTTGTGCAAGACACGGTAAAGCTGTTCGCTGTCGGCTCGCAGCCGCAAGCTGGGGGGAATATCGGCGAGCAGGCTGATTTGCGTGTCAGTCCCAAGGGCAAGCCCCTCGCTGTCCAGAACGTCGTCAACCAAGGGTGCGAGCGGGACGACGGACAGGCGCGGCGGGGGTTCTTCTGCCTTGCCGAACGCGAGTGTCGCCTCGCACAGATTGATCGCCCGGGACAGGGACGCGACCAGTTTGGGGGCGGCGCGCTTCACGGCGGGATCCTCGGATTGCTCCATCCGGTCTGCGAGCATCGACGCCGTGGCCAGAATGTTGCGCAAATCATGGCTGATGCGCGCCACTGACCCGCCAAGCTGGGCGAGCCGGTCCTTTTGGCGCAGCAGGCCGGTCAGATCGCTTTGCATCTTTTTCAACGCATCCTCTGCTTCGCGCAATTCGCGGATGCTGGAGGTGGGCGTGATAATCCGCGTGGCATCTTGCGGGGCCTGCGCATAGGCCGCCATTGACGTGATGACCCGCCGCATTGGCCCCACGACAAAGAATCGCACGGACAAGAACAGCAGGATCGCCGTGAATACTGAAATGACCAGCGACAAGACTAAAATGCGCTGACCATAATCCCAGATTTCGCGCTGCAAGGTCGCTGTGTCGAGCGTGATTTCTATCAGCAAGCCGCCTTCCTGAACAGGCTCGCCAATCACGCGGATGATGCGTGGGTTTGCTTGTGCCATCTCGTCAAGCGCATCGCGGATCAGGGACAGGCCAGACGCCTCGCGCAGGTCATAAGTCGCGCCAACAGGCCCCGGAATGGGCGAGGACAGCACCAGTTCCCGCACTTCGTCGCGCCGCAGCACGACGTTGAACACGCCGGCATTTTCCAGCAATTCGCCTGCAAGTTCGCCCGCAATCGACCCGTCAGAGGCGAGAAGCGCCAAGCTTGCGATTTGGGCGCGTTCCAGCCGCGCCACCAAATATTCCTCGCGGAAGCGTGCGACCGAGGGAGCAAAGACCAGGATTTCTGCCAGCATCACGAAGATGACGGCAAGCCACAGAAATCGCCCTGATAATGTGTTCCCGAACATGCTCCCCGCCCGCGCGGGCTTAGGGCAGCCACGCCTGCACCAGTCTTACCACACGCTTGAGTGTAGGATTATCAAAGAGTTTGGGGGAAAAATAGGCCCCTGCGGCACGCTTGCCGATTTCCGCTAGTGTCGGATAGGGCAGGACCGTTGCCGAGATGGCGCTCAGCTTCAGGTTGTTGGCCATCGCCACCGCATAGGGCGCGATCACCTCGCCCGCCTGCGCGCCCACAATGGTCACGCCCACGGGCCGCCCGGCAACCGCCATCAGCTTGGCAAAGCCTGCAACGCGTCCTTCGGCTTGCGCGCGGTCATTGCCATCAAAGCCCACTTTGTGAACACTGAGTTGTGCCCCGAATTTCGCCCGTGCTTGCGCTTCGGTCAGGCCGATTTGCGCGAGTTCCGGCTCCGTATAGGTCACATAGGGGATGTGGTCGTGGCGCGCTTTGGCAGGCAGGCCAAGGACGGCGCTGCGGATAACAATGCCTGCGTGATAGCCTGCCAGATGCGTGAATTGCCCATGCCCTGCGACATCGCCAATCGCATAGACCCGGCGATTGGTCGTGCGCAGGCCCGCATCCACCTTTATCGCGGCGCGGTCGTGGGTGATGCCTGCGGCCTTCAGGTTCAACCGCTCCAGATTGGGTTTTCGCCCCACGGCGATCAGCAGATGGGTGCCCGTAAAGATCGTGCCACCAGCGACCTGCACTTCAATCGCGCCCAAATGGCCTGCGACCTTCTCGACTTTGGCGTTCTCGATAATCTCGACCCCTTCGCTGCGCAGTTGGGCAAGGACCACCGCCGCTGCCTCTGGGTCATCACGGCCCATCGCCCGCGCGCCTTCGATCACTGTCACCCGCGCGCCCAGGCGCGCATGGGCCTGCGCCATTTCCAACCCGATTGGCCCCGCGCCGATGATCAGCAGGTGGCCGGGGCATTGGGTTTGGGCGAAGATCGTATCGTTGGTCAGATGGGGGACCGATTCCAGTCCCGGAATGGGCGGCACAAAGGCGCTTGACCCGGTGGCGATCACAAACCGTCGCGCGCGGATCGTGGGACCGCCATCGACCTGCACTGTCTGCGCGTCGGTGAAACTTGCCCACCCTTCGATCACCTGCACCCCAAGGCCCGCGAAGCGCTCGACCGAATCGTGGGGCGCGATGGTGGCGATGGTATTTGCGACATGGCCCATCGCGGCTGCGAAATCCCCCTTCGCAGCGCCGCCGCGCGCTTTGGCTGCCTTGGCTTGCGAAAGCAGCGCCTTGGACGGCACACAGCCATAATTCAGGCAATCCCCGCCCATCTTGTGCCCTTCGACCAGCACAACCCGCGCGCCCATCTGCACGGCACCCGCTGCGACCGACAACCCGCCCGATCCACCGCCGATGATGCAGATATCCGTTTCAAGAATGCTCATGGTCATGCCTTTGCGCGCAGGTTTTTCAGAAGGGTTGGCACAAGGGCCAGAACAGCCAGGCCCAGAAGCGGCCCGAGGATATGCGGCTCGAAAATGATGCCCAGATCCGGGGTTTCGCCACGGGCCAGCACCTCGCCCAGACCCACGCCGACCCAAGTGTAGATGATGCCCCCCGGAATGATCCCGGCGAAAGTGGTCGCGGCAAAGACCCAGGTCCGCACACCGATCAAAGCGGGAATGATATTGGCGACGAAGAAGGGCAGGACAGGGACCAGCCGCATGGAAAACAGCACCGGGATTTCATTTTCCCGAATCGCGCGCATGAGCTTGGCCACCTGCCCATCGCTCGCATCAACCTTGGCCGATAGCGCTGCCCCGATCCCGCTGCGCACAGCCAGAAAGATCAGCACGGCGCCTATCGTTGCGCCCGCGATATTGAACAACGCGCCCGGAAACAGGCCAAACAGGAAGCCCCCGGTCAGGGTGGCCGCCGTAGCACCGGGGAGTGAGAACGCCACAATCGCCACATAAGCGGCCACAAAGGCCAGTGCGGTCAGCGCGTAATTGGCGTCGCGAAAGTCCAAAAGCGCCTCGCGGTTGTCGCGCAGGGCTTCAAATGACAGGTAATCGCGCAGGGTGAACGCGCCGATTACGGCCACAGCGGCAATGGCGATCAGGGGCAAACGCGCGCGCAGGCGGCTTTGAGTGGGGGTGGTCATGGAGTTTCCCTCGTGCATGGTCCTGCGCTGTTCGTCAGACATGGCGCAGATGTTTCCTGACGGGAAGCGCTGTCACGCGAGCGTGAATGTTTGCGCGCGAAATGGCCCGAATGTTTCAAGGCGCGCGTGAAATCCACCGAAACCGAATTGACTAAAGGCCGCAGCCCGAGTATGCGGCGAGCCTGAAATTGAACAGGTTCCCGAATCCTGACGGATTGCGGCTGCCAGCACAGAAGGAATGGAGCGATGAAACGCACCTATCAGCCCAGCAAACTGGTCCGCAAGCGTCGGCACGGTTTCCGCGCCCGTATGGCCACCAAAGGCGGCCAGAAGGTTCTAAACGCGCGTCGTCGCGTCGGTCGCAAGAAACTGTCGGCTTGACCTGATGGCCCGCGAAACCGGGCCAGCGCCGCACCAGATGACACCGCCGGGGACAGAACCTGTCCCGGCGGTTTTGTCATGCGCGACCCTGAAGCGACGGGCGGATTTTCTGCGCGTGGCCAAAGGGCGGCGGCTGCCCTGTCCGGCATTTCTGGTGCAGGCAGTGCCGGCGGTCGAGGGGGCCGGGGTGCAAGTAGGCTATACCTGCTCGAAGAAGGTCGGCAACGCTGTCGCGCGTAACCGCGCCAAGCGGCGTTTGCGCGAAGTGGCGCGGCGGGTGATGCCCACTCTTGCGCGTCCGGGCTGGGATTATGTGCTGGTGGGGCGTCCGGGCGTGACAGTGGATCACAATTTCGCCGCCATGTGCGCCGATCTGGAACGCGCGCTGCGCAAGCTGCATGGGGGGCAAGCATGACGCCCATGGCATGGATCGTGTCGCTGCCTGTGCGCCTGTATCGGGTCACGCTCAGCCCATGGGTAGGCCACGGTTGCCGCTATCAGCCCACCTGCTCGGTCTATGCGCTGGAAGCGCTTGAACGGCATGGCGCGGTCAGGGGCACATGGCTGATGCTGCGCCGTATTGGCCGCTGCCATCCCTGGGGCGGGTCTGGCTATGACCCTGTTCCGGGGGGGAAAGACTGCAAGGACCACGACCATGCTTGACGATGACCTGACCGACCTGCCCCCGATCCTGCAAGGCGCGCCCGACAGCACCGAGTTTCGCAAGCTGCGCAAGCGCATCGTGCGCGAAACCCGCGCCGCGATTGACCAATTCGGCATGGTCGAACCCGGCGCGCGCTGGCTGGTCTGCCTGTCAGGCGGCAAGGACAGCTACACGCTTCTGGCGGCGCTGACGGAGCTTAAATGGCGCGGGCTGCTGCCTGTGGACCTGCTCGCCTGCAATCTGGATCAGGGGCAGCCCGGTTTTCCGGCCACTGTCCTGCCCGATTTCCTGACGCGGATGCAAATTCCCCACCGGATCGAATATCAGGACACCTATTCCGTCGTAGTGGACAAGGTTCCGGCAGGGCGGACCTATTGCAGCCTATGCTCGCGGCTGCGGCGCGGAAACCTGTATCGCATTGCGCGCGAGGAAGGGTGCAGCGCCGTGGTGCTGGGTCATCACCGCGATGATATGTTGGAAACGTTCTTCATGAACCTGTTCCACGGTGGGCGGCTGGCCACGATGCCGCCCAAACTGGTGAATGAAGACGGCGATCTGTTCGTCTATCGCCCGCTCGCCTTCGTCCCCGAAGATGACTGCGCCCGCTTCGCCCGTGCGATGAATTACCCGATCATCCCCTGCGATCTATGTGGGTCGCAGGAGGGCTTGCAGCGGATGCAGGTCAAGGCGCTGCTGGATGAATGGGAAAAGCGCACGCCGGGACGGCGCAACGTAATGTTCCGCGCGCTGATGAATGTGCGCCCCTCGCATTTGGCAGATCCGGCGCTTTTCGACTTCGCGGGGCTGATGCGCGGCATGGCGCAAGTCAATGCCGATCTGCCCCCCGACTTGTCCCCGATGTGACGGCGCTGGGGGCCTTTTCCCCTTGACCTTTGCGCGCCCCTTCTGTTGAAGCGGGCACGAAACCTGTTCCGAAAGACGGCCCCAATGGACGATCAGAACCGCAATCTGCTTCTGGCTTTCGCGCTTAGCCTGCTCGTGCTGGTGGGCTGGATGTATATGTTCCCGCCCCCGGAACCTGTGCAGCGCACAGCTCCTGTTGCGGAATCTACGCTGCCCGATGCCGGGACCGATCTGGGCTTGGGCGGCGACGCTGCGGTGCCAATCGTGCAGGAATTGCCGCGGGTCGAGATTGAGACGCCACGCCTGCGCGGTACGCTGAATCTGCTGGGGGGGCGGATCGACGATCTGTCGCTGAAAGATTACCGCGAAACAACGCAGCCGGGTTCGGATATCGTCCACCTGCTGAACCCCGAAGGCCGCAACAACGCGTTTTATGCGCTCTATGGCTGGCGTCCCGGTACCGATCTGACCTGGGATGATGTACCCGGCGCGAATACGCCGTGGGAATTGGTCGAGGGCACGACACTGTCGGTGGGCAGCCCGGTGACGCTGGGCTGGACCAATGGCAAGGGCCTGCGCTTCACCCAAACCTACGCGATCGACACGAATTATATGATCACGGTCACGCAAGCGGTTGAAAATACAGGCACCGCCACCGCCCGCGTTGCTCCCTATGGGCTGCTGTCGCGTCATGGAGAGCCCTCGACGCTGGAGAATTTCTTCATCAGCCATGAAGGCTTCATTCAGGTTGCTGATGGTAAATTGTCCGAAGACAAATACAAAAGCGTCCGCGATTTCCGTCAACATGAACGCGAAGGGGTGCCTGCCCGCGTGACCGAAGTCGCGGGCCATGGCTGGCTGGCGATTGCCGACAAATACTGGATGGCCGGTCTGATCCCGATGCCGGGCGAGGGCTTCTCGGCGGTGCAGCGCTATGTGCCGTCGCGCGATGTCTATCAGGCGCGCGCCGATCTGCCGATTGTCGTGGTTGGACCGGGCGAGCGCGATGAAGTGTCCACCATGCTGTTTGCGGGTGCCAAGGAATGGTCCGTTCTGCGCGCCTATGAGCGTGAGTTGGGTATCAACCGCTTCATCGATGCCATCGACTGGGGTTGGTTCTTCTTCCTGACGAAACCCATTTTCGCCACGCTCTATTTTATCGAAGGCGTGTTGGGGAATATGGGCTGGTCGATCATCGCGCTCACCCTGCTTATCAAGGCCGTTCTGCTGCCCTTGGCATGGAAATCCTATGTCAGTATGGCCAAGATGAAAGAACTTCAGCCCGAAATGCTCGCTCTCAAAGAGCGGGTGGGCGAGGACAAGCAGAAGATGCAAGTCGAGATGATGAAGCTGTACAAGGAGAAGAAGGTCAACCCGGCTGCGGGCTGCTTGCCGATCCTGCTGCAAATCCCGATCTTCTTTTCGCTCTACAAGGTGATTTTCGTCACCATCGACTTGCGCCACGCAGAATGGATTTGGGTGTTCAACGATCTGTCGGCACCTGATCCGACCTCGATCATGAACCTGTTCGGGCTACTGCCTTGGGCAGCCCCCGCACCCGATAGTCTGCTTTCCATGATCTTCATCGGGATTTTGCCGATCCTGCTTGGCATTTCGATGTGGCTGCAAATGAAGCTGAACCCGACACCCACCGAACCTGTGCAACAGATGGTCATGACGTGGATGCCGTGGGTGTTCATGTTCATGCTGGGCTGGTTTGCATCGGGTCTGGTGCTGTACTGGATCGCGAACAACGTCATCACCTTCACCCAGCAATATTCGATCATGGCGATGAATGGCAGCAGGCCCGACTTGCTGGGCAATATCGGCGTCAAAAAGAAGAAGTCCTGACAGGCATGGGCGCGACCCTCGCCCATATCTTTCGCCACCCCATCAAGGCGCATGGGCGCGAGGCGCTGGGCGCAGTCACCCTGACCGCGGGCCAGTGCTTGCCCTATGACCGGCACTGGGCCATCGCGCATGAAGGTGCAAAGCTGATGCCGGGCTGGAACCCCTGCATGAACTTCAATCGCGGCGCGAAGAGCATTGCACTTCAGGCGATTGGGGCGGCTTTGGATGAAGGGACAGGCGTCTTGACCCTGACCCATCCTGCCCTTGTCCCCCTTGCTGTCAATCCCGACATGCCAGACGGGCAAGCGGCGCTGCTCGCATGGCTCTCGCCCCTGCAAGAAGCCGGTCGCGCCGCCCCAGCGCGTGTGGTCAAAGCCGGGCGCGGGATGACGGATAGTGCGTTTCCGTCGGTGTCCGTGCTGAACCTGTCCTCGCTGCGGGCTTTGTCGCAGCGTGCGGGCGTGGGATTGGGCATGGACCGCTGGCGGGGCAACCTGTGGCTGGATGGTCTGGCCCCGTGGGAGGAATTCGACCTGATCGGGCGCGAGTTGGTCATCGGGGATGCGCGGTTGCGCGTCGTGGAACGCATCGGCCGCTGCCGCGCGACGATGGTCGATTGCGCGACAGGCAAGATTGACGTGAACACGCTTGATCTATTGGAAGCGGGCTACGGCCACACGGATTTCGGCGTCTATGCCGAGGTCGTGGCGGGCGGCCAGATCACCAGAGGCGACGCCGTGCAGGTGGCGCCGTGAGCCTGACTTTCCCGCTGGCCGAGGCACCGGACGAGTTCGCGGCTGAAACAGGCCGCAAGCTGCTGACAGGGCAGGTGGAGTTCCTCAAGGGTGTCGTGGCCATGGACGGCTTGCCGCCTGCCGACCGGCTGGAAGTCTGCTTCGCAGGCCGCTCGAATGTCGGGAAATCCAGCCTGATCAATGCGCTGACAGGACGGCGACAGCTTGCGCGCACGTCGAACACACCCGGACGCACGCAGGAAATCAACTATTTCACTGCAGGCGACAGTCATTATCTTGTCGATTTGCCCGGCTATGGCTTCGCCGAAGCGCCGCTGGCCGTGGTGCAGAAATGGCAGGCGCTTCTGCGCGCCTATCTGGCAGGCCGCGTGACCCTGCGCCGGGCCTTCGTGCTGATCGACATGCGCCACGGGATCAAGGATGTGGACCGCGAAATCCTGACCATGCTCGACAAATCCGCCGTCACGTTCCAAGTCGTGCTGACAAAAGCCGACAAGATCAGCCGCGCGCAGCAGGACCAGACGCTTGCCCAAGTGCGCGGCGCGCTGGCCAAGCACCCGGCCGCCTATCCGGAACTCGTCGTCACCTCGTCCGAAAAGGGCGACGGCATTTCCACCCTGCGCGCGATCATCGCGGGCCTGACCTGATGAAGAAACGTCCCATGACCCAAGACTGGTTTGCCACCGCCCGGACCCTCTCTGAGGCGCTTCCCTATCTGCAACGCTATGCCGGCGCGATTGTCGTGATCAAATTCGGCGGTCACGCGATGGGCGATGCCGACGAAATGGCGTCCTTCGCCCGCGATATCGTGCTGATGCGGCAAGTGGGCGTGAACCCGGTGATCGTGCATGGTGGCGGGCCCATGATCAACGATCTTCTCAAGCGGCTGGATATCAAATCCGATTTCGTGCGCGGCAAGCGCGTGACCGATGCCGCGACGATGGAGGTCGTGGAAATGGTGCTGGCAGGCTCTGTCAACAAGCGCATCGTGCAGGCGATCCAGCTAGAGGGCGGCAAGGCCGTTGGGCTGTCGGGCAAGGACGGGGGGCTTGTGACGTGTGAACCCGATGACCCCGAACTGGGGCTGGTGGGGCGGCCTGTCGCGGTCAATCCCGACCTGCTGCACCACCTGTTCAAGGGCGGCTTCATCCCCGTCATCGCCCCCCTTGGCATGGGCGCTGCGGGCGAGACCTATAACATGAACGGCGACACGGCCGCGGGCGCGATTGCCGCGGCGCTGAAAGCGGACCGTTTGCTTCTGCTCACGGATGTTTCTGGTGTGAAGGACGCCAATGGCGATGTGGTAACGCAATTGACGCCGGCGCATGTGCGCGACCTGACGGAGAACGGTGTGATTGCAGGTGGCATGATCCCCAAGACCGAAACGGCGCTTGCGGCCATTGATGGGGGCGTGCGGGCTGTGGTCATCCTGGACGGGCGCGCGCCGAATGCCTGCCTGTTGGAGCTGTTCACCGATCACGGTGCAGGCAGCATCATCCGCGACAGCGAACCGCAGATAAAACCGCGCGCCTGACATGACCCTGCGCCTGATCCTGACCCGCCATGCGAAATCGGATTGGGACAATCCGCTCGACACCGATCACCAGCGCCCGCTCAGCGCGCGCGGCCAGCGCGCCGCCCCTGCTATGGGCGCATGGCTTGCCGCGCGCGGGCATGTGCCGGGCGAAGCGCTTGTCTCGGATGCCACCCGCACGCGCGAGACTTGGGCCCTGCTTGCGCCCGCCTTTGGCGCGGAGATCCCCGTGCGCTTCGAGCGCAATCTGTATCTGGCCGGGCCCGACATGCTGCGCCGCGTGTTGCGCACGGCGCAAGCGCCCGTCGTCATGCTGATCGCGCATAATCCCGGCATCGGGGAATTGGCGCAAGCGCTGGTGCCGCGCCCCCTCGATCACCCGGCATTCCTGCGCTACCCGACCGCTGCAACCCTGATCGTGGAGTTTGACATCCCCAATTGGGCCGACCTGACCCAGCGCGCCACGCGGATTCTGGATTTCATCGTTCCGCGCGATCTGCCAGATCACGGCTGAACACGCCATCCTTGCAATCTGCCCCGGCTCCCGCTTTTCTGCTCAAAAGCATCGGAGGCCCCATGACCGACATTCCGCTGCCCTTTGCCGGGCAGGTCAGCGCCTATTTCAACGACCATGCGCCCGAGGCAGTGCGCGCAGCCATCCGCGATGGCAATAAGCGCGATATTCTCGCGTCTGATTTTCCGTATCAGAAATGGATGAAAAAAGACGCTTATGAAACGGCGCTGAAACCCCTCCAGCGCGAGCTTGTGAAAATGCAGCACTGGCTGGGCGAGAGCAATGCGCGCGTCGTGGTAATCTTTGAAGGGCGCGACGGTGCAGGCAAATCCGGCGCGATCAACCGGATTGCCGAAGTCACCAATCCCCGCCATATCCGCATCGAAGCGCTGCCCCGCCCGACGGAACGCAACCTGCGCGAATGGTATTTCCAGCGCTATGTGGACCGTCTGCCTGCGGGCGGTGAAATGGTGCTGTTCGACCGCTCTTGGTATAACCGCGCGGTGATCGAGCATGTGTTTGGTTTCTGCAAACCCGACGCGCGCGAGCGGTTCTTCACCCAATTGCCGGATTTCGAGAAAATCCTTGTTCAGGACGGAGTTATCTTGCTGAAAATCTGGCTGAATGTCAGCCGCGCCGAGCAATTGCGCCGCCTGCTGGCGCGCGAGGGCGACCCGATGCGGCATTGGAAGCTGTCGAAGATTGATGTTGACGGCTTGGCGAAGTGGGACAGCTACACGCGCGCGATTGCAGAGACGTTTGCGCGGTCGCACACAGACCACGCGCCATGGACCGTGATCCGGGCCGAAGACAAATATCGCGCGCGGCTTTCGGTGCTTCAGACAATCTTAAAGGCTCTGCCATATGACTGGCGCGATGATCAGGCGATAGGGGACTTAGATGCGGCAATCGTGGGCGGGCCGGACATTTGGGGGCCGGAAATCTGGAATGACGGCGCGTGATCCAAACTGAAAGAGAATCGCTGAAATGCCCCCGGACCAGTGCTAGCCTGCGGGAAAACAGATAGGGGACTCTCATGCCTTTCCGCCACAGCCTTTGGGCCGCGCTGCTTTTGGTTCTGCTTGCACCTGTGGCGATGGCACAGACCCTGCCCGAGCGTTTCGCGACGACCCGCGCGAATACCGATTTTCCCGGCGGCGATCTGACCCCCATCTTCAATACCACACAAGACCAATGCCTTGCCGCCTGTTTGCGGCTGTCTGATTGCGCGGGTTTCACTTTCAACCAGCGCAATGGCGCGTGTTTTCCGAAATCCGTGATTGGCCAGTCTGTGCCCTACGAAGGGGCGCTTTCCGCCATCGTTCAATCCCAAGCCCCGGACGCACAGTCGCGCGCGGCGGCGTCGCGCGCCCGGTTGACGTTTTTGGATGCGGATGATTTTTCCACTGCCCGCGATCAGGCACAAGGTATGGCGCTGCGCTTTTTTGCCAATGGGATGACAGAAGCGGCACTTCTGGACGGGGCCATCGGGCAGGGGGCCGCAGAGCGGGTGCTCTGGACGGGGGCCGCGGTGACAGTGGCCGATAGCGGGGCCGCGTGGCTTGCCCATGCCCGAGCGCTGCTTGATCAAGCGACAGGAAGTGACGAACGCTTTGGGCTCCTCAATCGCGCGACCCATGCCGCGATCAACGCGACGCTGCGGCACCGCGCCCCGCAGGGTCAAGCACAGGCGCTTGCGCTAATGGCACGCGCGCTTGACGAAACCTATCGCAGCCAAGCCGCATTGGGGGCCGCGCGTCTGGCCGATACTTTGCAGCCGGGTATCATGGGCGATGACCTGCTGCGTCTGCGCGAACAGCATGGCTTTCGGATGCTGTCGCAAGATGTGCAGTCCCAGACTTCTGCGCCGCGCATCTGCGCGACCTTTTCCGAAGCGCTTGCGCCCACGCGCGATTACACGCCATTCGTGCAATCTACTTTGTCCGGTCTGGCGCTGGAGGTTGAAGGCAGCCAGCTTTGCCTGACCGGTGCCGAATATGGCCAATCGCTGCGCGTGACCCTTCGCGCGGGTTTGCCCGCCGCGTCGGGCGAGGCACTGGCGCGTGATATCCCGCTCGATATATATATTCGCGACCGCACGCCCTTGGTCCGCTTTCCGGGGCGCGGCTATGTGCTGCCTGCCACTGGCCCGCGGGCTTTGCCTGTGGAAACCGTGAACGCCAATCGGCTGGACCTGCGGCTGCTGCGCGTGTCCGACCGCAATCTGGTCACGGCCATCCGCCAAGGCGATTTCGCCGCTGCCACAGATAGTTGGCAGGCCGAGCAATTGGAACAGGCACTGACCGAAGCAGTCTGGACCGGGACGGCGCAGCTTGAAGGTGCGCTAAACCGGGCTGCAACCGCGCGGTTGCCACTGGATGAAGCGGGTGAGTTGCAGCCGGGCGTCTATATCCTGCGTGCGGCGGTTCCTGGGACTGATTCCTATAACGCGCCCCCCGCCCTGCAATGGTTCATGATTTCGGACCTTGGCCTGTCCACCTTCGCAGGCACGGATGGGCTGCATGTCGTTGTCCAAAGCATGTCAGATGCGCAACCTGTGGCCGGGCTCAAGGTCAGCCTGCTTGCCCGCTCGAACCGGGTACTGGGGGTGCTCGACACGGATGCCCAAGGCCATGTGCGCTTCGGGCCTGGGCTGATGCAAGGACGCGGCCAATCTGCCCCTGCGCTGGTGCAAGTCGAAGGGCAGGGGGATATGGCAGTGCTTTCGCTTGCTGATCCCGAATTTGATTTGTCAGATCGTGGTGTCGAAGGTCGCGTTGCCCCCGGTGCTGTGGATGTGTTCCTGACCACGGATCGCGGGGCCTATCGCCCATCCGAGGTGATCTTTGCCACCGCGCTTGCCCGCGATGCGCGGGTGTCGGCGCTTCACGGCCTGCCCCTGACCGCGCGGCTTTTGCGCCCGGATGGTGTGGAATATGCCCGCGCGCAGGCTCATTCCGAACGCACTGGGGGCCATGTGTTCCAGATGGGCCTAGGCGCGGATGTGCCGCGCGGCATCTGGCGGCTGGAAGTGCTGGCCGATCCGACCGCGCCGGCCTTGGCCGCGCAAACTGTGCTGGTCGAAGATTTCCTGCCCGAACGGGTGGACATGGCGCTCACCCTGCCCGAGGGCGCGCTGGACCCGGCGATTGGCGCACAAGTCAGTGTCAGCGCGCGTCATCTGTTCGGTGCCCCCGCCAGCGCGATGCCGCTGGATGGCACGCTGATCTTGCGCGCGACCGATACTCTGGCGGCTTGGCCCGGCTTCCGCTTCGGGCGGCATGACCAGCGCGTGGACCCGTTGCGCCGCAGCTTTGGCGCGCAGGTGCAGACGGGCGGGGACGGGACCGCCACACTCGACTTGCCGCTTTCGGGCCTGAGCTTGGACGCCCGGCCCTACAATGCGCAAGTCATTGTCAGCCTGCGCGACGGCGCAGCGCGCCCTGTCGAACGTGACCTGACCCGCGAGTTGCGCCCGAGCGGCCCTATCTTGGGCATCCGCCCCGGTTTTGACGGCGTACTGCCGGAAAACGCCGAAGCCCGCTTCGATCTGGTGGCCCTATCCCCCGATCTGAGCGTACAAGCCGAGCCAGTGACATGGCAGATTGACCGCGTGGAAACCCGTTTCCAGTGGTTCAGCGTCGATGGACGCTGGAATTGGGAGCCAGTGACCGAACGCATCCGAGTGGCCGAAGGGGTGGCCGAGGGGACTGGCCCTGTCACGATTACGGCTGCTGTTGGTGCGGGCGGGCATGAAATCCGGGTTTCGCACTCGTCCGGGGCCTCTGCCTCGATGCCATTCGCGGCGGGGTGGTATGCCGCCGCAAGCGCGCGCGAAACGCCTGATATGCTGCCTGTGACGCTTGACCGCGACCGCTATGCTCCGGGCGACACAGCGCGCCTGCGTCTGACGCCTGCGGGCGCGGGTATGGCGCTGGTGACCGTTTTGGCCGACCGTTTGGTGGATATGCGGCTGGTCGCGGTCGAGGGTGAAACAACCCTCGACTTGCCTGTGACCGAGGATTGGGGGCCGGGCGTCTATGTCACAGCCAGCCTGATCCGCCCCGCCGGAACCGCAGAGCTCCTGCCCGCCCGCGCCTTGGGCTTGGCCCATGCCGCGATTGATCCCGGCGCGCGCGCGCTGAATGCCGTGTTGACCGCCCCACTGGAAGCCGACCCGCGCGGCCCACTGACGGTCACGCTTGACCTGCCCGATTTCACGGATGGCCCTGCCTATGCCACTTTGGCGGCTGTCGATCTGGGCATCCTAACCCTGACAGGGTTTCAGGCCCCGGATCCGATGGGCCATTATTTCGGCCAACGCCGTCTAGGTGTCGCTTTGCGCGATATTTATGGTCGTCTGATTGACGCGCGTGCCGGGGTCATGGGCCAAGTGCGCTCGGGGGGGGATGGCGGGGCCTCTGCCCGCTCTGGTCCGGCGCCCACCGAGGATTTGCTGGCCCAATTCGCAGGTCCGATCCTGCTGGAAAACGGCCGTGCCGAGGTGACGTTCGACCTGCCTGCCTTTAACGGCACTGTGCGGGTGATGGCGGTGGTCTGGTCTGACAAGGGGATTGGCCAAGCCAGTGCGGATGTTCTGGTGCGCGATCCTGTTGTCGTGCAAGCAAGCCCGCCGCGTTTCCTGACACCGGGCGATACCAGCCGCTTGCGGCTGGAATTGTCCCATGCCAAGGGGCCCGCGGGCGAGATGGGGCTTGTCGTAACAGGCCATGGTCTGGGCGCGGTGCCTGCCAGTGTGACTTTGGCCGAGGGGCAAGGGCTGACCCTTGATCTTGCCCTCGCGCCAACAGACGTCGGCGAACACACCTATGACATCGTGCTGACCACTCCGGACGGCCAACGCCTAAGCCGCAGCGTGCGGCTAAGCGTGCAGCACACAGACCCCGAAATTGCGCGCACGTCGCAATTCACCCTCGCGCCGGGCCAAAGTTTCACCTTCGACCAGAATGCGCTTGATGGGCTGCGTTCCGGCACAGGGCGCGCGACTTTGGTTGCGGGGGCAGGCGCGGCGCTCGATATGCCGGGGCTGATCCAGCATTTGCGCGCTTATCCCTATGGCTGCACGGAACAGATCACATCGGGGCTGCAACCCCTGCTGGTGGCGGGCGACAGGCTTGCCGCTTTGGGCCTGATGGACGCCGCAACCCAACGCGCGACGCTTCAAGACGGCATAGCGCGCCTGCTGACGCGTCAGGGCGCGAATGGCAGTTTCGGGCTGTGGCGTGCGGGGGGCTTTGAACTTTGGCTCGACGCCTATGTGACCGAAGCGCTGCTGCGGGCCGAGGAACTGGGCGTCATGATCCCCGACGCGGCTTTGCGTTCGGCGCTCAACAACCTGCGCAATCAGGTCGCGCAAGCGGGCGGGCTTTATGACAGCGTGGCGGGCTATGCTTATGCTTTCGCTGTGCTTGCCCGCGCGGGCGAGGCGGCGATTGGCGATCTGCGCTACTATGCCGACACCCTTGCGGAGCGGTTCGACACGCCTTTGTCCGCGGCCCAGATGGGCGCCGCGCTTGCGGCTTATGGCGAACAGGCGCGCGCAGATGCGATGTTCCGTCAGGCCGCTTCCTTGGCCGCGCAGGGCGAAGGCGATCTGGTCTGGCGCGGCGATTACGGCACCGCCTTGCGCGATAAGGCGGGATTGCTCGCGCTCGCTGTCCAATCGGGCAGCGCCGCGATTGACCGGGTGCAACTGGCAAGCCAACTCGCCTTGCGCCCTGATTTATCGCGCCTTTCCACGCAGGAAGCCTATTGGTCGTTGGCCGCAGCGCAGGCTTTGGGCGCGGAAAGCTCTGGTCTATCACTCGACGGCCAGCCCGTGCAGGGCAATGTAGTCCAAGCTCTGGACGGCACGCCGCGCCTGATCCGCAATGATGGCGCGAGCGATGTCGTCATCACTGTCACAGCCTTTGGCGTCCCCGATGTCGCGCCCCCTGCGCAAGGCCAAGGCTACATGATCACCCGCAGCTATTTCACGACCGACGGCCAGCCTGCGGATTTATCCCGCCTGCGTGTGGGCGACCGGGTTGTAACCGTGCTGGAAGTGCGGCCGGATATTGCCGTGCCGGGTGGGCGGCTGATGATTGACGATGCGTTGCCAGCGGGCTTGGAAATCGACATTGCCAACTTGCTGCGTGCAGGCGACATTCGCGCGCTCGACTGGCTGTCCGTCACAGAATATGCCGAAGCGACAGAGGCGCGTGCCGACCGTTTCCTTGCCGCTGTGGATTGGACCAGCCGGGATACGCTGCGCCTTGCTTATATCGCGCGGGCCGTATCAGAGGGCGACTTCCACCACCCTGCGGCCAAAGTCGAAGACATGTACCGCCCATCTTTCCGCGCGATCACAGGCACGGGGCGCGTGTCGATCATGCCATGAAATGGGGCGCGACGCTCGCGGCCTTGGCAATGGTCGTATGGATCGTGGTCAACGACTGGATCGCGCGAACCGACCTGCCATCCTTGTCTCCCAAGACGGGGACAGAGGTTCTGGCCGAAGATGGTCAGCTTCTGCGTGCCTATATGGTGACTGACGGGCGCTGGCGACTGGCCGTGGATCCGTCTCGGGTCGATGCCACCTATCTGGCCATGCTGTTCGCGTTCGAGGATCGGCGCTTTTATCATCACGCGGGTGTTGATCCTCTCGCGCTGGGCCGCGCTGCTTTGCAAGCATTTGGGACGGGGCGAATCGTCTCGGGTGGTTCGACGCTGACGATGCAGGTCGCGCGCCTGGTCGAGGATGGCCCCACTGGCACATGGGCGGGCAAGCTGCGGCAAATCCGCGTGGCGCTTGCCTTGGAACGGCGGCTGAGCAAAGCGCAAATCCTGTCGCTCTATTTGCATCACGCCCCGATGGGCGGGAACCTTGAAGGGCTGCGCGCGGGGGCGCTGGCGTGGTTTGGGCGCGAACCGGAACGCTTGACGGTAGCGCAAGCCGCGCTGCTGATCGCACTGCCGCAAGCCCCCGGGTTGCGCAGCCCTGACCGCCACCCCGACCGCGCGCGCGCGGCTCGCGACCGCGTGCTCGCGCGGGCTAGCCTTGCAGGGGTGATCGACGCTGATACTGCACATTCGGCGCGCACGGAGCCTGTCCCGACACGGCGTCGCCCCTTCCCACAAGATGCACCCCATCTCGCGGACCGCTTGCGCGCTGCTGACCCGGAAAACCCAATCCACCGCACCACGATCCGGGCTGATCTGCAACGCGCTTTGCAAACGCGCGCGATCCAAGCAGTGCGCCCTCTGCCTGCGCAAGCGAGTGTGGCAATTGTTGTGGCAGAACTGCAAACGGGGGCCATTCGCGCGAGTGTGGGCTCCAGCGACTATACAAGCGAAGCACGGCTTGGCTTTGTGGATATGACACAGGCCCTGCGCTCCCCGGGATCGACGCTGAAGCCGCTGATCTATGGGATGGCGATGAGCGATGGGATGGCGCTGCCTGAAACGCTGCTGAATGATCGCCCCACGACCTTCGGCGGCTATGCGCCGCAGAATTTCGATCGCATGTTTCGCGGCCAAGTCACCTTGCGAGAGGCGTTGCAGGTGTCGCTCAATCTGCCTGTGGTGGAACTGACGCAAGTGCTTGGGCCAGCGCGGGTGCTGGGGGCCTTGCGCGCGGCGGGGCTGTCTGTTGCCCTGCCCGGCGATACGCCGGGACTGGCGATTGCTCTCGGTGGATTGGGGGTCAGTCTGGAGGGGTTGACCCAACTTTACGGGGCCATCGCGCGGGGGGGACAGGCTGTGCGGCTGTCCGCGACTGCGCCGGACCTGTCTGCGCGCATGGCACTGATGCGCCCCGAAGCGGCATGGCATCTGGGTGCGATCCTGTCGGATGCCCCACGCCCCGGCCATCTACCCGCCACGCGCGAGATCGCGTTCAAGACAGGCACATCTTATGGACACCGCGATGCGCTAGCCATCGGCTACGACGGCGCGCATGTGGTGGGGGTCTGGGTGGGGCGCGCGGATGGCGCACCCGTGCCGGGCACGTTCGGGGTGGATGTGGCGGCGCCAATCCTGTTTCAGGTCTTTGGCCATCTGGCCCCGCGTCCAGTGCCGCTTCCCCCCCCGCCCCCCGGTACGCTGATCTTGAGCGCGGCCGAGTTGCCCCCGAACCTACGCTTCTATGGCCAACGCCTGACTGCGCCCGATGACAGCCCGCAGCTTGCCTTCCCACCGGATGGCGCGCTGCTCGCGCCCTTGGCGGGCGGGGTGCTGGCACGGGTCGAACGCGGGCGCGCGCCGTTCACATGGTTTGCCAATGGCGCGCCTATCCTGGCCGCAACCCGAGAACGCGAGGCGCGGCTGCCGCTTTCCGGTCCCGGATTTGTGGCTTTGTCCGTGATTGATGCAGAAGGGCGCGCATCGAGCGCGCAGATCGAGCTTCGGTAACGCAAAAGGCCCCGCCGCAGGGGCAGGGCCTTTGACATGTTGGGGTAGCGAAGATCAGTTCTTCGCGTAGAATTCCACGACCAGGTTCGGTTCCATCTGGACCGGATAGGGCACATCGCCCAGTGCTGGCTTGCGCACGAAGGTCGCCGTCATCTTGGAGTGATCGACTTCCAGATAATCCGGCACATCGCGCTCGGTCAGCGCAACAGCGTCCAGAACCAGCGTCAGTTGGCGCGACTTCTCGCGGATGGCGATTATGTCGCCTTCTTTCACCCGGTAGCTGGGGATGTTCACGGACTGGCCGTTCACGGTCACATGCGCGTGGTTCACGAATTGGCGTGCCGCAAACACGGTGGGCACAAATTTCGCGCGGTAGACGACAGCATCCAAACGCGATTCGAGCAGGCCGATCAGGTTTTCGCTGGTGTCGCCCTTCAGACGCTCGGCTTCAGCATAGATGCGGCGGAACTGCTTTTCGGTCAGATCGCCGTAATAACCCTTCAGCTTTTGCTTGGCACGCAGCTGGGTGCCGAAGTCGGACAGCTTGTTCTTGCGGCGCTGGCCGTGCTGGCCGGGGCCGTAATCACGTTTGTTCACGGGGCTTTTCGGGCGGCCCCAGATGTTTTCGCCCATGCGGCGGTCGATTTTATACTTGGCAGACGTGCGTTTGGTCACGGCTGATCTCCTTCTGTTAAAATGAAGGGCGTTGTCCTTTCCCGGTTTCCCGGGCGACAGGCATCCCCTTGCAGGGGCCGCCAACACCAAAGACGTCGGCGGGCAGGTGCCCCCAACAGCGCGTACATATACGGGCTTGCGAGGCGGTGTCAACAGCGTGCAGGTCAGTGCAGCAGGAAGGCGGCTTCCGGGCCTGACAGGCAGCGTCGGGCGAGAGTGCCGAAGGAACCTGTGCGCAGCGCGTCTTGCAGCGCCCTATCATGCGGGTTCAGCAGGTCGGGCGCGGCAAGGTCCGGGTGGAAACTTTCGCAGGGAACGCCATTGGCGAACAGCACTTCGTGCCGGTCCAGCAGCAGGTGCACATACCCCACGCCATGCAGTGCCAGATCCTGCCGCACCGCGCGCCCGTCGATCAGGTCGCGCGCGCAGACCAGAACTTCGGGTTGGTTGAACAAAGCCTGCGCGCGCGCGCCTTGCACCAGCAAGCGGTGGGCGGGTGAAACCAGCAAATCCTCTGTCGGAACACCCGTCCCCAAGGCAGCCGCGCTGACACGGACCGGGCGCAGATGCGGAAAGCGCCGCAGCGCGAGGCCCGAGAGCCGCGATTCCCCGACCCAGCGCACAATCTGCGGGCCATTGTCGTAGGTCAGGACCAGATCGCCCGCGCGGATTGCATCCACGGGGCGGGGGCCAGTCGGAGTGTCGATCAGCGTTTCGGCGGAAAAACACAGGACATCTTGCGACACTTGCACGCGCGGCTGTGATGTAAGTCCGGGATCGCAGGCGATGACATACAAATCCGTTTCATGCGGGGGCAGAATGTCACTGAACACCACAAGCCAATTTCCCCAAACCTGTGTCAGTCGGCCTACATATTGCCGCTCTCCGTCGGTCAGGACAAATCCATTTGCAGGGGCTGTATGTTCGGGATCGAGCTTGTCGGAACGAATATCGGTCCCAGCCAAGCGTGCTGCAATCGCGCGCGCCCGTGGTCGAACATCCGGCTGCATCAGGCTTCGCCCCAGAGGCAGGACACCCGGATTGCCGTCTAACCGCGTGGCCCTGCCACCCCAGCGCCATGCGCTGCCGATACGCAGCCAATCCGGTGCCAATCCTTCAACATTGTCGATACTTACTTGCGCCCAATCAAGCGCAAACACGCCGCAAAGCGGTGTTGCCTGTGTCATGCCTGCCTCTGCTCTGCTGCTGTTTCGCAGCTTTTCCGCAGAAGATAGCAAGAATTTTCACGAAAAACCAGTGCGGTATTGGACGTGGCGTTACAGCAAGCCTGCGCTGCGCGCGATCATGGCGGCTTGCGTCCGGTTTGACGCCCCGAGGCGACGGTAGAGCGTTTTGACATGCAGCTTGATGGTTGGTTCGCGCAGGCCAAGATCGCGGGCAATTTCCTTGTTCGTCTTGCCATTGCACAGGGCCACCAGCACTTCCAATTCGCGGGCAGTGAGCGACATTTGCCGGGCAGGAGTGCTGGCCTCCGGCGCGGGCGTTGCCGGGGCGACTGGAAAGCTGAGCATCACGTCCACAGGCACAAAGCGCTCGCCTTCCAACATCAGTCGGATAGCGTGAAGCAGCGCGCGGGCGGGCATGGATTTTGTCAGAAAGCCACGGGCACCTTGGGCAAGCGCATCCAGCGCGATGGTGGCCGTCGCAAATCCCGACAGCAAGGCGACAGGCGGGACATTTGGGTGCTGGAGCACCTTTGTAAGTCCAGCAAGCCCGTCCATGCCGGGCATAGCATAGTCTAACATCACCAGATCGAACGGCGTTTGGGCGTCCAGCGCGGTCAAAGCCCCTGCCAGATCGCCGACAGCGACAATCTCGGCCACATTGTCGCGCGACAGAAAACTTGCCAGCGTATCGCGGACAAGCTCGTGGTCATCAGCGAGCAACAAGCGCATAGGGGTTCACTCCAAGGTCAGGGTGCCTGATTGGCGTAGTTTTGCATGCAGTAAGGCGGCAATCAGCTCTGGCCCCGCGATTGGTTTACGTAGTATCGAACCGTGCAAATTCAGGGCCTCAACTTTCGCATTTTGCAACGACGCGGCCCCGGTGACAAGAACGATTCGTATGCTTGGTGCGATCCGTCGGACATCTTGCGCCAGTTCCAGCCCATCCACTGCACCCATCTCGTAATCGCTCACCAGCACGTCCCAACCTGTCGGGTCATCAAGGATTGCGGCGATGGCATCGGCGGGGTTGTCGCAACTTACGGTTTCTGCCCCTGCCTGTGTCAAAAGGGCAGAGAAATGCTGCAAGACCTGATCGTCATCATCGACCAGCAATACATTCATTCCAGCAAGAGGCGCTCGCGGACCGTTCCTATTTGACAAAGCAGGGTCTAGGGAAACCAAGGTTTCGGTGGGCCAATAGACAGAAATCCGCGTCCCCCCTTCATCAGGGGTTTCGATGCGCAACGCGCCATTATGCGCAGTCACGATATGCGCGACAATCGCCATGCCCAGACCTGTTCCGCGTTGCGCCCCGCCAGATACGAAGGGCGTGAACAAGGTTTCGAGAATGTTTGGCGGGATACCAGGGCCCCTATCCTCGATTGTGGTCACAATATAGGTTTTTCCGATGTCCAGATATCCGAGTTGCAGCTTCCCGCAAGGGGCATCAATATGTTTGCGCGTGACTGTAAGGGTCGTGTTTAGGCCAGAGACATCGTCCAGTGACCCCGATACAGCCTGATCTGCATTCAACATCAGATTGACGATAACCTGCATGACTTGTGTGGGGTCGGCGACTGCGTACAAATCCGCGTCACTGATTTTGACCGTGAACGGCACACGAAGCGTCGTCCCCAAGATCTGACAGGCCATGCTCACGCGCTCGGCCATGTTGATGAGCTCTCGCCGCGCCTCGGCGCGACCGAATTGCATGAGCGTCGTCACAAGGTTTTGTGCCTGTGTGCTCGCCTGACGGATGCGTGTCAGGGGGCGCTTGTTGACCGCCACGCTTTGCGCCTCGGCCACCGCAACAGATCCAGAGATCACCGAGAGGAGATTGGCCAGATCATGCGCAAGCCCTGCGGCCATGTAGGACATGACCAGACGGCTTTCGCTGACTTGAAGTTGAGCACGCAGTCTGGCTTGCTCGGCTTCGGCTTGTCGCCGGGCGGTGATGTCGCGGACAACAGCAAAAAAGCTGCCGTCGTCCTGCACCGTCAGCGACAGATCAAACGCGAGATTGCGCTGATCCGGCGCTGCCGTCGATATCTCGCCATTCCAAAACCCGTGCTGGATCAATTCGGGCAAAATCGCAACCAGCCGCTCTGCGAAAGCGCTGGACGTGATGTCCGTCCACAAGAGCGCCCCGGTGTCAATATCCGCGCGAAGTCCCAAAAGCCTGCGCAGTTCTGAGTTGATAAAGGCGACACGGCCATCGGGCCAGAGGATTGCATACCCCTCGCGCGAGGCATCGAGCGTTCGCAACTTTTCGCGCAGGGCGCGGGCTTCGGCCAGCTTGTGGGCGGTTATATCGACACCCACCACCATGTATCCCTGCACGCCGCCTTCCGGGTCGTGCAGCGGTTGAATGTTCAAGTCGAGCCAATAGCTGACACCGCGCATCGATTGGCACGCGGCTTCGGTATTCACTGGCTGACCAGACAGCAAGATTGTGCGAATGGCATCTGATTTGCCGGGCTCCGACAAGTTGAGCGCCAGCACATCGCTTGGGCAAAGACCCAGGATCTGTTGCGCGTCAAAGCCAGTGCGCCGCAAACCGGCCGGATTGGCCCAAGTGATCTTGCGATCGCGGTCAGTCAGGAAAATCAAGTTATTCGACAGTTCGGTCACCCGACCAAGTTGCCGGATCAACATCTGTTGCTTGCGCGTTTCGTTGATATCAGTGACGCTGAACAAATACCCGGCGCGGCAATTCGGCGACTGCAACTCGCGGGGCGATGCGCGCAGAGAAAACCATTTTTCTTCCCCCGCCATGGTAAGTGCATAAGCATACGGCGCTGACTGACCATGCGCGTCCACTTCGGACATTGCCCGCCGCACAATCGCGGCAACATGCGCAGGCAGCACTTGTTCAGGCAGAGCGCCAATCACTTCATTCGGTGTCATGGCGAAGATCAATGGCTCGTCCTGAATAAACCCGGTGATGATGCCTTCCGCGTCGGTTTCGACCAGCAGACGCGGGGCCTGAGACACGACTGCGGAAAGCCGCGCCTGAGTTGCGCGCAACTGCGCCTCGGTTCGCGCATTGACCAGCGCGCGGTCACGGTTTTGCAAAGCCAAGGACACAGTCGCGGCAAAGGTGCGCAGGGCGTATTTCTGTTCATCACAAAAGTCGCGCGGACCTTTGGTGAAATCGAGGCCCACCAGCCCGGCAATCTGGTCGTTCTCCCAAAGCGCGCAAGCCAGCAGGGCGCGGATATCCTGCCCTTCCAGAACTTGCCGAAGCCGACTTCCGGGCTTCGTGCGCTCCAGGTCACACACAGCGACGATGCCTATTTGCTCGAACGCGCGCCAGAACGGATCACCGTCGCTGAAAGGCAGCCTTTGCAACTGCGCCTGCATTGACGGAACCCCATCGGCACACCACTCGTGCGTATTGTCGAGCGCGGCAAGGTTATCGACGCGGAACACATAGGCCCGACAGGCTTCCGTCGCTTTGCCTATAACCGACAGAGCCATGATCAAGCTCTTGTCAAGATCTTCGGGCGCGCTGCGTTGCAACAAGGTCTGGGCGGTGGCAACATGCCGTGCAAGCGTCTCCCGCGCATCTGGGCCATGCGGTGGGTTTGGCCCATGCTCGACAGGCGGGCTATGTCGGGATATATGCTTCATAAGCGGCGTGATCCTGCGCGCGCATTGACCCACAGCCTTGACCCAAACCTGAATTCGGATCAAAGGCAAGAGGGAGCGTTGCGCGGGTCATTTCCGCGGGCCCTGTTGGAGGAGAATTTGGACGAAAAACATAACGGGCCTGTGACACGCGAAGGCATCCGATTGCATCTGCCAGAGGATTACGCCGCGATGCGCAAGGCGGGTCAGGTTGCTGCCCATATTTTGGACCAGATCGGCCAGCATGTGTTTCCGGGCCAAACCACCGCAAAGCTCGACCAGATCATCACGGAAATGGTGGCGCAAGCCGGCGTGACATCGGCCACGATTGGCTATCGCGGCTATCAGCACGCGAGCTGCATATCGGTCAACCATGTCGTCTGTCATGGTATTCCCGGTGCGCCCATCCCCATGGGCAAAGACGAGACCATCTCGCGCGACTTGGAAAAGCGGCGTGCCGGTGACCGTCTGCGCGATGGGGATATCCTGAATATCGACGTGACTGTGATCGTGGATGGTTGGTTTGGCGACACATCGCGGATGTATGTGGCAGGGAACCTGTCGAAACGTGCCGAGAAGCTGATTCAGGTCACATATGATGCACTGATGATGGGTTTGGATGCGATCCGACCCGGCGCGACTTTTGGCGATATCGGCTTTGCGATCCAGTCGCATGTGGAAAGCCAGCGGATGTCGGTCGTCCGAGACTTTTGTGGGCACGGGCTGGGGCGTGTTTTCCATGCACCGCCCAACGTGCTGCACTATGGCCGCCCCGGCATGGGGCCACGGCTGGAAGAAGGCATGTTCTTCACGGTCGAGCCTATGGTCAATCTGGGCCGACCCGAGACGAAGGTTCTGGCCGATGACTGGACCGCCGTCACGCGCGACAAGTCGCTTTCGGCGCAATTCGAGCATTCTGTGGGTGTGACAGCACAGGGCTGCGAGATTTTCACGGCTTCGCCTGCGGGGCGGTTTCATCCAACTTGGGGCTAGAGCCCGTCACGTTCCTTCGCATTCACGCGTCAGGTTTTAGCTTAGTGTTGTCGCGTGTTTTCATGCGCAAAAGCCGTCCCCACTTTCGTGCAGCAGGCTTGCCCTGAAAGAGGACGCCCCTGCGCGCTGAAAGTGATGGCTACCGCGCCCCAAACAGGCTTGAAAGTCTCGGAAGCCACGACTTTGGCGATTGGCTTGATGTGCGCAAAGCGTCACGCAACCGATCAACAGTATCGTCCTGCACCGACGAATCCGGGTTCCGAGCGTCAAGCTGTCCCCGTTTGCGCAGCCGCCGTTTTGACCGAAGGTCTGGCCATCTGTTCAAGACTTCGCGTGGGATGACCGGGGGTAGAGCGACTTTGGCGGGGTTTGCCAAAATCCCCATTCGCGCTTGGCGTTCGGCCAAATCCAATTTGCGTCGCATCTTATCCACCACAGGCTATTCCCCGCTTTGTCGACACTAGCCGAGAATTCCTAATCAAGGGTTACTGCGCGCGCGCCGACCGCCGGTTACTTTCGACTGGAATTCCGGCGGGCGCTTGGATACCCAGTCGATAAAGCGCGCCAGACGCGGATGCGCGCGCAAGGCCGCAATCGTGTTGAACTCTCGGGCGAGGGCAGTTTCGCTGAGTGCGGCATGAATTTCGCGATGACAGATATGATGCAGCAGCACCACCGGCCCCCCTTTGCCACCGCGCAGTTTCGGGATCAGGTGATGCAGGCTCTGGGCCACATGCGACGGGATCGGCCGGTCACAAAGCGGGCAAATTGGGTCAACTTCGTCATGCATGTGGTTGCGCAAACTATCATTCCCGGACTGGTCACAAAAAAAAGGACTTTGTAGAGCATCGTGGAATGGTAGTGTCGGCCGTGAAACGCGCCAGCAAAAAGAAAAGGGACAGATGACACCGACCCCCGCTGCCCGCTCCGAGATCGCAAGCTTGCTCGACACATGGTTTGCAGCGCTCGAAACCTGCAATCCGGCTACGGTCGCAGCCCTCTATGCCCCGGATGCGACCTTGTTGCCGACGATCTCGAACAAGACGCGGGCGACACCTGAGGACATCCACGCCTATTTCGAGCGTTTCTTGCAGTTGCGCCCCAAGGGGCGCAAACATGCGCAGAATATCTCGGTCTATGAACGCGTTGCGATCAATTCGGGCGTGTATGGTTTTGTAACCGACGGCGCTGAAAGCAATGACGAGTTGATTTGCCGCTTCACCTTTGTCTATCGCAAGGATGCGGAAGGCTGGAAAATCATCGAGCACCATTCCTCAAGGATGCCAGAACCGATTATGCCTTGAGCGATATTGGCTGATCAAAAGCGGCCCCTGCCTGCGTTACTGTGTCGTGGAACACCAGTTCCGCGTGTTTCCCTGCCTGCACTGTCAGAATGCGCCGGACCTCGGGTTGTGCGCCCGCGACGACAAGTGTTCCGCCCTTGCGCGCCAGTTTGCGCGCGAGAACCGTGATCGAATAGGCACCGGACGTGTCAATGAACGGCACTTGCGTAAAATCGACGATCAGCACGCGCGGGGTTTCGGCGATACGGTCCAGAACCCGCGCAAGTGTTGCGGCAGAGCCGAAGAAATACGCCCCCCGCAGGCGATAGACCACAATGTCACGCGGGCGGCTGGGGTCGTTGATCGACATATCCTCGGTCGCAGGTTCCAGACGAGCGGCTTCGGACATGCGCCGGATGAACACGGCCCCACCCAAGGCGGTTCCGGCGATGATTCCTTCGGTCAGGTCGCGGAACACAACGAGCAGGAAAGTTACCAGCAGCACCGCCGCATCTGTGCGGCTGATGCGCAAGAGCGACCAGAATTCTTCCTTCTCGAACATGTTCCAAGCGACGATCACCAGCACCCCTGCAAGGCTGGCCAGCGGAATATAGGCCGCGAGCGGGGCCGCAATCAACAGGAAGGCCAACAGGAACAGCGCGTGCAGCATTCCCGAAATCGGCCCCCGACTGCCTGCGCGCACATTTGTTGCTGTCCGGGCAATCGTGCCGGTGACACAAAAACCCCCGAAGATGGATGACCCGATATTGGCGATGCCTTGGCCCACCAGTTCCGCATCTGAACGGTGCCGCCGCCCAGTCATGCCATCTGCAACCACCGCAGACAGGAGCGATTCAATCGCGCCCAATAGCGCGAAAGAGACTGCAAAGGGCAGGGCCGCCAGAGTAAGCGCCGGGTCCAGAACAGGCAGGGCCGGGCTGGGCAAGCTGGTGGGCAACGCACCGAATCGGTCGCCGATGGTTTCGACAGGCAACCCTGCGAAGGCAGCCAACGCCCCCGCCATGACCGCAAGCAGCATACCGGGCCAAGAGGGGCGCAAGCGCTTCAGCCCGGCGATGATGGCCACAGTTCCGGCTGACATGCCCAAGGTTGTCAGCGACACTGTCTCGCGCGCGTCCCAAAGTGCGCCGAGTTTGTGGAAAACCTCGGCCGGTTCTGGACCATCTAGGGTCAGGCCAAAGAAGTCGCGCAACTGGCTGGCCAAAATGATGACAGCAATCCCGGCCGTGAATCCGACGGTAACGGGAAACGGGATGAATTTGATATAATCCCCCAGCCGCAGCAGCCCGACTGCGAGCAACAAAAAGCCCGATAGGAAGGTGGCAAGGATCAGCCCCTCCAGTCCGATGGCCATCACGCAGGCAGAGACCAGCACGATGAACGCCCCCGCGGGTCCGCCGATCTGGAAGCGCGATCCGCCGAGCAATGACACCAGAAAGCCACCGACAATAGCTGTGTAGAGCCCGCGCTCTGGCCCGACGCCCGACGCGATGGCAATCGCCATCGACAAGGGCAGCGCGACAATGGCCACGGTCAGCCCCGCGAGGGCATCTGCCCGCAAATCGCGCAACCCATAGCCTTCGCGCAGGACAGTCAGCAGTTTTGGGGTAAAGTCTTCGCGTTTGCTGTTGGTGGCATTCATCACATTCAATCCTTAGAATGTTTGTAAAGCGCCACATATTCAGGAAAGTCAAGCGAGATATTTTCCCAGCGCGCCCGCGCCATCAAGAGCAATACGCGCGACGACCCACAAACACGGCGTATTTTCGCCTGACTCTTGCCGCATTCATAGGGCACGCCAAAGCGTCGGTGGGGTGTATAGATAGTCTGTTAACCTTTGTTCTGGTAAAACGCGTGGTCAAGTGGTGCTGGAAGGATATAACATGAGCAATATTCGTCAGCTACGCGCCCGTGACACTGCAATCGTTGAACCGCTGGTAATTCGCGCGCTGTTCCTGCGGCTTGGGGCACGCGAAGCTGAAGCCAGTGTTGTGGCAAGCATGACTGAATTAACGGACCTGATGCGCAGGATGGACCATGATGTGAGCGTCATGGCATTCACCCGCATCGCCGTTCAGGCGCAATCTGCGCAGCGCCTTGCCCAGGACTTGGGTCTTGTCACCCTGACAAGCGTGCTTGGTGCGGTCAGTGATGCTTGCGCCTCTGCCGATCCGATCGCCGTTACGGCAATCTGGGACCGTGCAAAACGCATCGGCGACACGTCGTTTGTCGATCTATGGGAATTGCCGCTGCTGCGGATGTAACAAAGGCGCGCGACGTCCGCGCAAAGCCCCTGTTCTCTGCGCAAAGGCTGTTGCATGGTCTGACAACACGTTGCCAGACAGGACGCACCATGCCCGACCTTTCCGCCCCGCCCGCAATGCAATTGTTGCAACCCGGCCCGACCGCAGTGCCGTTGCATCTGGTAGCCCTGGATGCTTTGACCGCTTGGGCGGATATGCAGCTGCGTCGGGTCCGGGCATGGGCGGAGGCGACGGGCTTTCTGGGCAGCGCTGGGCAAGTGCTGCTGGTGCCGGATGCGGACGGGGGCCTTGCGGCAGTGGCCGTGGGCCTTGGCACCAACCGCGACCGGGCCCGCCAACCTTTTGTTCTGGGGGGCGCTCGGTCCCGCCTGCCGCGCGGGTGCTACCGGATTGAGGGCGCGCATGACCCTGACCTCTTGCAAGAGCAGGTTCTGGGTTGGTTGCTCGCAGGCTACAGCTATCGCCGCTTCCGCACCACGCCTGCGCCTGTATTGGCCGACTTGATCGCACCTGACGGAATTGACATGGCGCGGCTGAATGCGCTGGCAGCGGGCGATTTTTTGACCAGAACCCTGATCGACACGCCTGCGTCGCATATGGGGCCAGAGGAGCTGGAAGCAGCCTTCGTCGGGCTGGCCGAAGCGCAGGGCGCGGATGTCTCTGTGATTTATGGCGACGATCTGCTTTATCACAACCTGCCCCTGATCCATGCGGTTGGCCGCGCCTCCGAGCGCGCGCCACGCTTGCTGGATATGCGCTGGGGCAAGGCCGGGCCGCGCCTGACGCTGGTGGGGAAAGGGGTGTGCTTTGACACGGGCGGGCTGAACCTGAAGCCGGGCGCGTCCATGGGCTTGATGAAAAAGGATATGGGCGGGGCCGCGACGGTGATGGGGCTTGCGCAGGTCATCATGGCTCTGAATTGGCCTGTGCAATTGCGTGTGCTGGTGCCGGCGGTGGAGAATGCTGTGGCGGGCAATGCGATCCGGCCCGGTGATATTCTGACCTCGCGCAAGGGTTTGAGCGTCGAGATCAACAATACTGATGCCGAGGGCCGTTTGATCCTTGCCGATTCTCTGGCCCTGGCCGACGAAGAGCGCCCTGATGCCATGATCTGCATGGCCACGCTGACAGGGGCTGCGCGGGTGGCACTGGGGGCGGATGTGGCCCCGTTTTTTACCCGCGATGCGGCGCTGTCGCGGGTGCTTCTCGACAGCGCCGCCGTCCAGCGCGATCCGCTTTGGCCCTTGCCGCTTCATCCGGCCTATGAAGCCGCGATAGAGCCGGGGATTGCCGATCTGGACAACGCGCCCTCGGGCGGGATGGCCGGGGCGATCACGGCGGCCCTGTTCCTGCACCGCTTTGTCGAACAGACGCCACGGTTTGCGCATTTCGATATCTACGCCCACCAGCCCAAGACCGAACCGGGCCGCGCCAAAGGCGCGCTGTCCCAAGGCGCGCGCGCGCTGGTCGATGCGCTGCCCAAAGTGCTTGGCCTGTGATGGACCGTCGCCTATGGCCGGATAGCGGGCAACGCGCGCTGTCGGTGCTGCGTGGCCAGACGACAAGTCGCTTGACCGATGGGGTGGCGGCGCAGATTGCAACCCCGCTCGCCGATCTGTGCGCCCATCCCGACGGGCCGCGCGACCGCCAGCTTTTGCACGGCGCCCAAGTCTGCGGCATCGACGCCCGCACAGGCTGGAGTTTCGTGCGCGCCGAGGTGGATAGCTATTGCGGCTGGGTCCAAAGTGCCGCGCTGGGGCCGCATGTGACGCCCACACATCGCGTCGTGTCACTTGCCTCTCACCTCTATTCCCGCCCGGACCTGAAAAGCCCCGAGCGCGCGGCGCTGCCCATGAACAGCCTGCTTGCGCTGGGCTCTTTGGAAAATGGCTTTGCCCAAACTCAGTCAGGCGCGTGGGTGCCGCTGGCCCATGTCCGCCCGTTGGACGAAACCGCGCCCGACCCGGTGAACGTGGCGCGGCAATTTCTGGGCGTGCCGTATCTGTGGGGCGGGAATTCATGGCAGGGGATTGACTGTTCGGGATTGGTGCAAGTGGCGCTGCATACTTGCGGGATCGCTTGCCCGGCCGATAGCGATCTGCAACGTGAAGCCCTTGGGCCAGCTTTGTCCGACGACGCGCCCTTCGCGCGCGGAGATATCATTTTCTGGCAAGGGCATGTGGCCTTTGTCAGCGGCCCCGACACGCTGCTTCACGCAACGGCCTTCGGGATGGCGGTGATCGAAGAACCGCTCTTTTCAGCGCTCGCACGAATAGACGCGCAAGCGCATCGGCTTGCTGTCGTGCGTTTGAAATCTGTCAAAGGAAACTAAGATTTTCACTGTACGTTATTGTTTTCGTGGTAGTGTCGCGACTGCTCAAGATGGAAGTGTAGCAAGAGCGTGGGCATTCTTTACCCTAGGACAGGCTGAGAGTTGATCGAACAAAGCCATCAATCCTTTCTCAATATTGGCACAAAGCGATCGGCCCCTTCGCTCGAACGGATATCGCTCTTGCTGCTCAACAAGCTTGCGCGCTGCTCGTCCGATAGCGGGGATGAATTGATCCAGACGGCGCTGGCAGAAATGGGACAGGTGGCCGGATTTGACCGAACATACCTGTTTTGGCTGCGCGACGGTCAGTTCTGGGACAACACACATGAATGGACTGCGCCCGGTATCGAGCCGATGATCGCGCAGTTGCAAGGCCTGCCACATGATATGTTCCACCTGTGGTATGACAAGTTCTTGCAAGACGAGGTGGTTTACACCGCCTCTGTGATCGACTTGCCCCAAGAGCGCGAAATCGAACGGGAGTTCCTGCTCGCGCAAGGTGTCGTATCAATTCTGGTCGTGCCTGTTGTGGAAAACGGCGTGCCGATGGGGTTTATCGGCTATGACATGGTGTGCAAAGCGCGCGCGCTGGCGGACGACGACATAATCCTGTTGCGGTCTGTGGCCAATGGGATCGGCGGCTTGCTGCTGCGCCTGACGGCAGAAGCAGGCTTGCGTGAAAACCGGGATCGCTTGGCCGCCACCTTGAGTGCCCTTCCTGACCTTATTGTGGATGTCGGCTCTGACGGCATCGTGCGGATGGTGCATCACAGCGCGGACCACGCGCCACTTAATCCGCAAGATCTGGTGGGAAAGGTGTTGCAGGCAGCCGTCCCGCGCCATATCGGCGAGATTGCGCTTCGGATGATTGCTGCGCTTGAAGATGGCGGCACTGCGCCGCCTGAGCGATTTCATTTGTTTGTGGGCGAGCACACGCAATATTTTGAAGCGCGTATTGCGCGCCGTAGCGGATCGCCCGGCGGCTATCTGTTTATCTGCCGCGATGTGACGCCCGAGCATCTTGCGGCCATACGCGAAGAACAGCGCGTACGCCAATTGCAGCAAATCTTTGACTCGGCACCGATTGGGATCGTGCTGAGCGACTTGCAAACCGGCGATTTTCTGGACGCGAACCAGACATTCTTGCGCGATTCTGGCTATGACCGCGCGCATTTCAAGACGCTGAACATGGGCGCGATCACAACGCCGGAAAGTCTGGCAGCTGCGTATGCGCAGCGTGAAATCTTGCGTGAAACGGGGCGATATGGCCCAATTGCTCAGATATATTTTCGCGCCGATGGCAGTATTGCGCCTGTCATCCTGAGCGGTGTGATTACCCATGCCGGGCAAGAACGTTTGGCAATCTGGCATTTCGTCGATGACCAAACTGACCGCCGTGCGCACGAGGCAGAAATCGAGCAGCGCAAACAGGAAGCGGAAGCCGCACAGGCCCGCCTGGTTGCAGCGCTAGAGGCACTGGTCGATGGCTTTTCGATCTACGATGCCGAAGGGCGCTTGGTCTTGTGCAACCAACCCTACCGCGACCATTTTCCGGTTTCCGGCAAGCTGATCCAGCCGGGCATGACCTATGAACAGATCATGCGTTTGCGGCTGGAGCACAAGGAATATCGCGACGCCATAGGTCGAGAGCAAGAATGGATCACCCGCCGCATGATAGATCGGAGGAACGATGCACATGAAACCGAACAGCAGACAACAGAGGGGCGTTGGTATCGTACCTACGAAAAATCAACGGCTGACGGCGGAAAAGTGTGCCTGCGCACCGACATAACAGAGCTCCGACGCGCGCAGGCGCGCCTTGAAATGGTGATTGATGGCGCGCAAGTGGGGACATGGGAATGGAACTTGGAAGCCCGCGAAACCTTGGTTAACCGTGTCTGGCGTGCGATGTTGGGCCAAAGCCCCAGCACTCTGCCACTTGGAGCAACAGAATTCAGCGACCTGATCCACCCGGATGACCGCGAGGTTGTGACAGTCTATTTCGAGCGCATTTTTGCCGGAAAGACCGATAACCTCGAGCTGACGCTTCGGATGCTGCACACAGACGGCCACTGGGTTTGGGTTCTGTTCCGCGGCAAGTCGGTCCGCAAGAGCGCAGATGGCAAGCCCCTGACAATGTCAGGGATCGCGCTCGATATTTCAGAGCAGGTGGCTCGGGAGCAGGTACTCATGGCCGCCCGAGATGATTTGGCAGCGGCGCTGCGCGAACGCGATACTGCCGAAAGCCGATTGGTCGATATCGCAGACAGTAGCCCGGACTGGTTCTGGGAGCAGGATGAACACCAGCGGTTTACGTTCGTGTCCAATGGCTATGCGAAAACCTTTGGAAAAATGCCCGATTACATCGGAATGACGCGCGAAGAATTGGCCAAGCGCGACCCTGCAGCTTTCGAGGGTACCGATTTTAGCGACCTTCACAGGGTCATAGAGGCGCGTGAAGCTTTCAACAACATTATTTTCAGTCGGCCTAAAGCAAATGGGGAAAAGGTTTGGCTGCGGGTTTCCGGCGTCCCCTTCTTTGATGCCAAGGGTGTTTTCAGGGGCTATCGCGGGGTCGGTTCTGACATCACAAATCTGATCGAAGCGCAGGAAGCTGCCCATGATGCCGAATTACGTGCGACAGCGGCCCGCGCGCGTTTGCTCGCGGCAGTTGAAGCCTTGCACGATGGGTTTGTGTTGTTCGATGCCAATGACCGCGTTGTGGTCGCCAATAAACGCTATCTTGAAATCTACCAGAAAACGCCTGAAGTCGTCTTTGAAGGGGCGGCCTTCGAGGACATTCTGTCCGACTCGCTCGCCAAAGGGCTTGTTCCTTTGCGCGGACGCACCCCTGAAGATTGGATTGCCGAGCGCCTTAAACACCACCGTTCCGACGGGGAAAGTTTTGAGCAGCGCATGTTCGATGGCCGGGTTTTTCGCGTCAATGAAATCGGTACACCTGACGGTGGGCGGGTGGGGCTTCATAGTGAAGTGACAGAACTGTATCAGGCTCGGGAAAAAGCCGAAGCTGCCAACAAGGCCAAATCGGCATTTCTGGCCAATATGAGCCACGAAATCCGAACACCGATGAATGGTATTCTGGGAATGGCGGGATTGCTGTCGGAAACGCCGCTGAGCGAAGAACAGGCTTGGATGCTTTCCACCATTCGCGAATCAGGGGATACCCTTTTGGCGATACTGAACGATATTCTGGACCTTGCCCGCATCGAAGCGGGCAAGATGCAGTTTGACCCGCATCCCTTTCGGCTGGACGCGCTTACGCAGCGGATGCAGTCGCTGCACAGCGTCAATGCCCAGGCGAAAGGCGTCGCGTTCAACCTGCGCACCAGTGCGGGGCTGGAACGCTTGCGGCTTGGGGATGAAACGAGGGTGGCGCAGGTTTTGGGCAATGTGCTGGGCAATGCCATCAAGTTTACAGAAGCGGGCCATGTCAGCCTGTTTGTGGATGCGACTGACCCAAAAACCGTAAGGTTCAAAGTTACTGACACCGGGATCGGTATGTCGCCCGAGCAAATCACGCGGGTTTTCGATGAATTTGAACAGGCGGACAATTCTGTCACCCGGCGCTTCGGGGGGTCTGGTCTTGGACTGGCGATTGTCCGCAAGCTGGTCGAATCGATGGATGGGCAGGTAAGTATTTCCAGTGCGCCGGGCAGAGGTACGGTGGTCGATATCTGCCTCGCATTACCAAATCTGGACCAGAACGCAGAAGAAGTCGCCGTGTCCCCCATCCCTGATGATATTCCCCTGCCTGCAGGTCTTCGCGTTCTGGTCGCGGAGGATAACAAAACCAACACACTGATTCTGCAATCAATGCTGCGCAGTCTTGGGGTCGAGGCGGACTTTGCAGAAAACGGTGTTCGCGCTTGCCAATTGTGGGACCCGAAGCTGCATAGAATCGCGCTATTGGACATTTCCATGCCGGAACTTGATGGTTTCGGCGTGCTGAAACATCTGCAAGAACGCTCTGAAAGTAGTCATCTTCCCGCCCCTATCGCAATTGCTGCGACAGCGAATGTCATGGCCGATCAGGTTGCTGACTATCATGCGAAGGGGTTTGCGAGCGTCCTTGGGAAACCCTACAAAAAGGCTGATCTGGTGAAATCTCTTGCGACGGCATTGGCAAAAGGTGGCGCTTGACGCAGCTTTTCGGCGCATTGCAAGACCCGCTCCAAGTCGCTAACAGGGCGGCGACAGCACACGATAACGGAGAGCCAACATGACATCCCCCTTGCGCCTTGGGATTGCAGGGCTTGGCACCGTAGGCGTGGGCCTTGTGAAGATCGTGCAGCGAAATCCTGAGCTGTTGGCGTTGCGCGCAGGGCGGCCTATCACCATCTCGGCGGTCTGCGCGCAGTCGCGCACGCGCAATCGTGGTGTTGATATCTCGGGCTATGCTTGGGAAGATGATTCCGTGGCTTTGGCCCGCCGCGCGGATGTCGATGTGGTGGTCGAATTGATGGGCGGTGAAAATGGCCCGGCAAAGGCGCTGACGGAAGCCGCGATTGCCGCGGGTAAGGATGTTGTGACCGCCAACAAGGCGATGCTCGCCATGCATGGGCAGGCTTTGGCAGAAGCGGCTGAAGCCAAGGGCGTCGCGTTGCGATATGAAGCCGCCGTTGCGGGTGGTATCCCGGTCATCAAGGTATTGGGCGAAGGGCTTGCGGGCAACCTGATCACCAGTGTCAAAGGCGTAATGAACGGCACGTGCAATTACATCCTGACCCGGATGGAAGATGCAAGCCTGCCTTATGAAACTGTGTTCGACGAAGCCGCCCAGCTCGGCTATCTGGAGGCCGATCCGACCCTCGATGTGGGCGGCATCGATGCCGCGCACAAGTTGACGCTGCTTTCGGCGCTGGCCTTTGGGGTGAAGCCCTGTTTCGACGCGATTGACGTAACAGGGATCGAGCGTATTTCGATCGAAGATATCCGCGCGGCTGCTGACCTTGGGCTGCGGATCAAGCTTCTGGGCGTGGCGCGGATCACGGGCCGGGGGCTGGAGCAGTCGATGCAGCCCTGCCTTGTGCCTGCCGACAGCCCGCTGGGGCAGTTGAAGGGCGGCACGAATATGGTCGTCATCGAGGGCGACGCCGTTGATCAGATTGTCCTGCGTGGCCCCGGTGCCGGCGAGGGGCCGACAGCCAGTGCAGTCATGGCCGATGTGATCGACATCGCGCGCGGCATCCGGCTGCCGGTTTTTGGTCAACCTGCCACCACGCTGCAAGATGCCGTGTCCGCGAAAGCGACTGCGCCCAAACCCTATTATCTACGCATGACGCTTCTGGACAAACCCGGTGCTCTGGCCAAAGTGGCCGAGGCGCTTGCCAATGCAGGCGTGTCGATCAACCGGATGCGCCAGTATGGCCATCAGGACACCGAAGCGCCGGTGCTGATCATCACGCACAAGACCACGCGCGACGCGATAGACCACGCGCTTGCGCTGGCATCCACGACTCATGTGCTGGTAGGCGAGCCTGTTGCCATGGCGATCGAGGCTGACTGAGTCCTTTTCGCTGCTATCTCGGCGCGCGTTAGCGCTGTCACGCGCAAGCGCCCTTGTTTTGCCCTATGGCGCGCGTCTAGAACGGGGCAAGGCCTATTGCAAAGGATGCGCCCATGACCTCGATCCCCGAATTTCACGACCGGCTTTTGTCGCTGGGCTTGGCCCGCGTATCTGAAGCGGCAGCTTTGGCGTCTGCCAAGCTGGTTGGGCGTGGTGATGAAAAGGCCGCCGATCAGGCTGCGGTCGATGCGATGCGCACGCAACTGAACATGCTCGACATTGCTGGCCGTGTTGTCATCGGCGAAGGCGAGCGGGATGAAGCGCCGATGCTTTATATTGGCGAGGAAGTCGGCACCGGGAGCGGCCCCGAAGTGGATATCGCGCTCGACCCACTTGAAGGCACCACACTGACGGCCAAGGATTTCCCCAATGCGCTAACCGTCATCGCCATGGCCCCGCGCGGCACGATGCTGCACGCGCCGGATGTGTATATGGACAAGCTCGCCATTGGACCGGGTTTCGCGCCCGATACGGTCACACTGGACATGACGCCTGCGGAACGTGTGCGCGCGCTGGCTGCGGCCAAGGGGTGCAAACCGTCCGACATTACTGTGTGTGTGCTTGAACGCCCCCGGCATGAAGAGATGATCGCCGGCATCCGATCCACCGGCGCTGCGATCCGTCTGATCATGGATGGCGATGTGGCCGGTGTGATCCACTGCGCCGAGCCGCAAGTGACGGGCATCGACATGTATATGGGCTCTGGCGGCGCGCCCGAAGGGGTGCTGGCCGCTGCGGCGCTGAAATGCATGGGCGGGCAGATTTACGGCCGGCTTCTGTTCAGCAGTGACGATGAAATCGCGCGCGCCAAGCGGGCCGGGATCACGGACCTGAACAAGATCTATACCCGCGACGAGATGATCACGGGCGATGTGATCTTTGCGGCGACCGGCGTCACCGATGGCTCCATCGTGCGCGGCATTCGCTCGGAACCGGGCTGGCTGACGACGGACACGCTGCTGATGCGGTCGAAAACCGGCTCGGTCCGCCGCATGAGCTATCGCACCCCGGCGTGATCGCGCAGGGGGGCATGAGCGATCCGCAAGCGTTTCTGGGTGTGACCTGTTCGGCGCTGGGGAAGGTCTGGCATGGTCCAGATGCGGCACAGGACAGGTTGGCGCAGACCATCGCGCAGCGTGTTGGACTGCCGTACGCCGTAAGCGCGTTGCTTGCGCGCATTGGCGTGGGCCTTGACGAGGTGCAAACCTACCTTGACCCCACTTTGCGCGCGCTGCTGCCCGACCCGCGCAGCCTGCGCGACATGGAAAAGGCCGCGTTGCGCGTCCTGCAAGCTGTGCAGAGCCACCAGAGGATCGCGATTTTCGCTGATTACGATGTAGATGGTGGGGCATCGGCTGCGCTGCTGATCTGCTGGCTGCGCGCGATGGGGCGGGGTGCGACGCTGTATATCCCTGATCGGATCGACGAAGGCTATGGGCCGAATGAGCCCGCCATGGCCGCTTTGGCCAAGGATCACGATCTGATCATCTGTGTGGACTGCGGCACCCTCAGCCACGGGCCGATTGCGAGTGCCAAAGGCGCGGATGTGATCGTGCTCGATCACCATCTGGGTTTGGAAACCCTGCCTGACGCGGTGGCCATCGTGAACCCCAACCGGCAAGACGAGGATGGCACGCTGGCCTATCTCTGCGCGGCGGCGGTGGTGTTTCTGCTGTTGGTCGAGGTCAATCGCCAAGTGCGGCAGGCCGGGACGGCAAGCCCCCCGGACCTGATGGGCTTGCTTGATCTGGTGGCCTTGGCCACAGTGGCCGATGTCGCCCCCCTGCGCGGTGTCAACCGCGCCTTTGTTCGGCAGGGCCTGCGCGTGATGGCCGAGCGCAAGCGCGTGGGGCTGCGCGCGCTGGCCGATGTCGCGCGGCTCGACACCGCCCCGCGCGCTTATCATCTGGGGTTTGTGCTGGGGCCGCGCGTGAATGCGGGCGGACGGATCGGCGCGGCTGATCTGGGTGCGCGGCTTCTGGCGACGGATGATCCGGCCGAGGCACAGGCGCTTGCGCAGCGACTGGACGTGCTGAACACCGAGCGTCGCGAAATCGAGGCAGCAGTGCGCGCAAGCGCGCTTGCGCAAGTGGAACTGCGCAGCAGCGACGGCCCGCTCGCTTGGGCGGCAGGCGAGGGCTGGCATCCGGGCGTCGTGGGCATTGCCGCCGCGCGGCTGAAGGAGGCCACGCATCGCCCCGCTATCGTGATCGGGATCGAGGGTGAGATTGGCAAGGGTTCTGGTCGGTCGGTCAGCGGGATTGATCTGGGCGCCGCCATCCAGCGCCTTGCCATTGAGGGTCTGATCCAGAAAGGCGGCGGGCATCGCATGGCCGCCGGGCTGACACTGCATCGCGACCAGATCGAACCCGCGATGGCGCGATTGTCCGAGTTGATCACGCGGCAGGGGCTCGACCCGATGGCGGGGCGCGCGTTGCGGCTGGACGCGCTTCTGACGCCAGAGGTCGTGAACACAGCACTTCTGGAGCAGATCGAGCGCGCGGGCCCCTTCGGTGCGGGCATCCCCGGTCCGCGCTTCGCTTTTCCCGATATGCTGGTGCAATCTTGCCGTCGTATGGGAGAAAGCCATCTGCGCTTTCGCGCACGCAGCGACAGTGGCGCGAGTATCGAGGTCGTAGCGTTCCGGGCCTTCGATAGCGCATTGGGCGACGTCATCACGCAATCCGAAGGCCGCCGGCTGCATCTGGCGGGACAGCTTGACCTGAACACTTGGAATGGACGAAACAGTGTCCAGTTGCGACTTGACGATGCAGCCCGCTCGACATAGGCGACGTAGGATCGGTAGGTTTTCTCAAAAAATCTATGTCAGATGACGCCAAAAACCCTTGCGCTACTCCCGCGCTTTGCCTAGATAGCCCCTCACAAGCGTGGCCCGTTCGTCTATCGGTTAGGACGTCAGGTTTTCAACCTGAAAAGAGGGGTTCGACTCCCCTACGGGCTGCCACTTCTATTTTTTCCCCAACAAAATCAGCAGCCTAGCGTTCGGTTTTGTCCCACCGCGTCACACGGGGTCAAGAGTGGGACACTTTTGTTCAGCTTCTGGTCCCGGTCAGCTTTGCCAGCGCGGACTCCGCGCGAAGCCTTTGCGATGCGGCCTTGGTGTAGCGTGTGACCTCCTTACTGGTCTGGTGGCCGGTGATAGCCATGATCTCAAATTCGGTGCAGCCAAGTTCCGCCAGACGCGCGGCGGCGGCCTTCCGAAGACCATGGGTCGAGCAATCCGACAGTTTGGCCTTGTCGCACCACTCGCGCATCCGGTTGCCGAATCCGGCCGCCGTGAAGGGCTTGCCGTAGGCCGTCGCAAGGAAGGCCAGATCGCCCGTCGGGGATGCGTCAATGATGCGTTGCAGTTCCGGGATGATCGGAAGTTCAAGCCGGACAGGCTTGTCCGCGCGCCCCTTGAATTGCGTGAAGACCAGCCACCCGTCCTGGACGTGTTGCTTTCCGAACTTCACCAGATCGGAACGCCGCTGGCTGGTATAGAGCGCCAGAGCCAAGGCCAGCCGCGCGGTGGTGCCGACGGGATGGACCGACTCGAACTTCTCTATCTCTTCCAGCGTCCAGCTATGATAGCCGTCGCCCTTGGACTTCAGCGGCTCCACATCGGCGGCCGGGTTGCGGTCCAGATGCTCATACTGGACGGCGAACTTGAACATCTGCTTGATGGCCTTAAGAATGGTGTTCGCGGCCTCGGGTGTTGCCACCAGCGCGTCACGCCGCAACCGGATATGCTTGGCCTGAAGCTGGTCGAACGGCTTTTCGCCGTCCGGCGCGGTGCTGCCCTTGGGGACGTTGTTACAGAAGCGTTCCAGCGTGGCCCGCCGGTCCTTCTGGGTCTTGGCCCCAAGTTGCTTGAACATGCCCGACGCGGTGTATTGGGCCACCAGCCAACGCATGGTGCCCTTCTGGATCGTGCCGGGAATGGTCTTCTTTTCGCCCCTGACCTTGGGCGGCGGTTTCAGCGCGGCGTGATACTCGCGCCAGAACTCGGGCGAGCCCAAAGGCCCGCGCAGGCGGACTTTCCGGCCGTTTTTGCGCAGGTAAACGCGGACGTTTCCATGCCCGTCGGTATCCTCTACCACATATTTGATTCTCACTTTCTTGCTGCACTCCATGGGATCAGTCCCATGGGTTCGCAGCTTGCGGGGGAATCATCGCCACCGGGCAAGGCATCAATTGCGGCGTCCAGCGCCCGAACGTCCCAAAGGACGCGGCCATAGACCCGCTTGGGGCCGGGCATCATGCCATCGGCCACCATGCGGTCAAAGGTGGAAGGCGACACGCCAGCATAGGCCGCGCCCTCAACCCGCGACAGGAGTCGCGCGGTCGGGGGCGGCAAGACCCTATGCTGGCGGGTCGCGGTCTGCATGTCAGCCGATCTTCACATGGACGCTGGCAACGCCCGATCCGGCGGCCGTGACGGCAAGGCCCAGCGGCGTGAAGGCAACCGGCGTCGGGGTGCCCCCGTCGTCTTCCTCCACCGTCACCAGCCCGTCGCCGTCGGCAAAGACCAGATCGCCCACGGCGATAACGTCGGTTCCGACCTTGGGCAGATCGAACACGCCCACCGTCACCACGTCCAGCGCCTCGCCCGTGGCCGCGTCACCGGCCGCGATGCCGACCAGTTCGCAGATGGTGACGACAGCGCCGCCCACCGTGGTTGCCGGGGCTGCAACCGTGATTGTGTCGCCCCGCTGCACATAGTTCTTCATGTTCAGACTCCTTTGGATGTCTTGAAGATCAAGCGGCTGGCAGGCTTGGCCGCCATGGCCGCGATTTCCGATTCCAGCGCCGCCATGGCCGCCGCCAGTTCGCGGTCTGATCGGTATTCGATCCGTTCCCCGTTCTGGTCCTGAAAGACCCGCGCCCCGGAATAGCGGGCGGCGCGCAGGTCATCGCGGAAGCGGATCAGGTCGGCCAGCGTTGCCATGGGTTACGCCCCCGGATTGCGATACGCGCCGCGCCAGTCGGTTGCCCCGCAACCGAAGTCGAGAACGACTCGGAACTCGCGGCCCAGCACGTCCCAGCCGTCGCGCGACGACAGTTGCGGGCCGGGGGCGCTGGACAGATAGGCGTATTCCAGCACCGGCGCGGTGGCCGGGTCTGCGAACACATACCAGCCGTTGCCGGTCAGGCGCGGTTCCACCAGCAGCGTGAGCCGGATCGGCTGCACATCGTCGGTGGTGGCCGCGTAGATGCTGGCCAGCAACTTTTCGGCTTCCGTTTCCAGCGCCGGGCCGACCAGCAGGAAGCGGGGAACCACGTTGATCGGGGTCTTGCCGTCCAGCCCCTTCATCGTGCGCAGCGCCTGCCGGGCAACGGAAAGCGTGTCCACGTCCGGCGGGGCGGCAAGGCTGGACAGGTTGCCATGATCGGCATGGAACAGGCGCTTGCCATCTTCGCCCATTACCGGCCCGCCCCCGCTGCCCTGCGCCAGCAGCGCCAGAAGCTGCGCGGCTTCCGTTTCGGCCGCCGCGGGCCCATCATCTCGCCCCACCGGCCGAAGGCCCCAAGGTCATCATTGACCAGCGCCTTGCGCGACAGGGCGAAGGTGCCAGCGAAGGTTTCGAGCGCATAGCCTTCCTTGGCCTCGCCCGTGGTCATGGCCTTGACCTCGCCGTGTTCGCTGACCTTCTGAAGCCCGCTGAAGGTGCCCAGCTTCAGGACGGAAAGCGCCCGGAAGTCGTTCGCCGTCCGCTGGCGCGCGATGGTCTTCAGGGGCGATTGCGCGGCCTGAT